>JBJDYV010000103.1:0-5485 GCA_051867655.1 Oscillospiraceae bacterium | reverse complement strand
CGGTCATCGACGGCGTGGAGTTCTCCAACATCAAGATGGACAACGTCATGGCCCCCCTGGTCATGAACATGTACTACTTCTGCGATCCCGACGGACATGAGGAAATCGTATGGAGCAAGGAGCCCCATCCTGTGGACGATACCACTCCCTACCTGGGGTCCTTCCTGTTCCGGGACATGGACTGCACGGACTGCGAATGGGCAGCGGGCTACTTCTACGGCCTGACCGAGCAGCCCATCGGCAGCGTGACCATTGAGAACGTGAACTTCACCTTTAAGGAGGACGCTTCCTCCGGCCGTCCCGCCATGATGGACTACATTGAGGATGAGCGTAAACGGGGACTGTACTTCAACTGCGTCCGGAAGGTTAATCTGAAGAATGTAACCCTCTCCGGCCAGGATGGGGATCGGCTGATTACCGTCAATGTGGATGAGGTGACCGACGAATGAATACGATTGAACGCTATGTAGACCGGATCCTGGGGGAATCCACCCCTGACAAGCCCCTGTGGAACATCGAGAAGATCCACCAGGGCAAGATCAACGGCTGGAACTACATCGACGGCTGCATGATGATCGCCCTGCTGAACCTGCACAAGATCACCGGCGACAGGAAGTATTACGACTTCGCGGAGAATTTCCTGGACTACTACGTCTTTGAGGACGGCAGCCTCCGGGGCTTCAAGGAAGAGGACTACAACCTGGACAACATCTGCGAGGGCCGGGTGCTGTTCGACGTCTACCGCATGAGCGGCAAGGAAAAGTACCGCAAGGCCATCGAGACCCTCTACGGCCAGCTCCAGCGCCAGCCCCGGACCCCCGAGGGCAACTTCTGGCACAAGGCCATCTACCCCAACCAGGTCTGGCTGGACGGATTGTACATGGCCCAGGTGTTCTACACCAAGTACACCTCCGAAATGGACGGCGGCCAGGAATATGCTGACATTCACCGGCAGTTCCGGAACGTCCGGGAGCATATGTACGATCCCGCCACGGGACTGTACCGCCACGGCTATGACGCCAGCGGCACCGCCTTCTGGGCAGGCCCCGACGGCTGCTCCCAGAACCCCTGGCTGCGGAGCCTGGGCTGGTTCAGCGCGGCCCTGATCGACGTCACCGCGGAGATCCTGCCCGGGAATGACGGCTTCCGCAATGACATGGTCTCCATTGCCCAGGAGCTTGCGAAAAACCTGCTGCCCTACATCGACAAGGAAAGCGGCATGCTCTGGCAGGTGCCCAACCAGGTAGGCCGGGAGGGCAACTATCCCGAGACCTCCGGCTCCGCCATGATCGCCTACTTCTACCTGAAGGGCGCCCGGCTGGGGATCCTGGACAAGTCCTACGCCCCCGTGGGTGAAGGAATCTTCCAGAGCATCTGCGACCGCTACCTGACGGAGACCGACGGCAAGCTGAATCTGGGCGGCATCTGCCTGGTGGCCGGCCTGGGTCCCGAGAACAACCGCCGCCGGGACGGCAGCTACGAATACTATATCTCCGAGCCTGTGGTGGAAAACGACGCCAAGGGTCTGGCGCCGTTCCTGATGTGCTATACAGAATTACTGCTTTCTAAAACGAATATCTGAGAAAAGCCTTTTGGCTTTTCTCAGATAGACACCGCCTGACGGCGTTGTCTTTTTCGTGATTTTCGGAATAGAAAATCACGAAAACTGTCTCATATGATCTTCATATAGAAAACTTCCATTTGTTCCAAATGAACGTTTTCTATTGAATATCAATAATAAGGAGGAAAGTGCATTATGAATATGTTTGATCTGACCGGTAAGATCGCCCTGGTCACTGGCGGCGCCCATTCCATCGGCTTTGCCATCGGCAAGGGTCTGGCCCAGGCCGGCGCTACCGTCTGCTTTAACTGCACCAGTGAGGGCAGCCGCGCCCGGGGCGAAGCAAACTACGCCGCCGAGGGCATCACCGCCTACGGCTATGTGGCCAACGTCACCAGCGAGGAAGAAATGAACGCGCTGGTTGCCAAGATCCGGCAGGAGCACGGCATCATCGACATTCTCGTCAACAACGCGGGCATTATCAAGCGCATCCCCATGCTGGAGATGAGCGTCGCGGACTTCCGGGAAGTGGTGGATGTGGACCTGAACGCCCCCTTCATCTGCGCCAAGGCCGTTCTGCCCGGCATGCTGGAAAAGGGTCACGGCAAGATCATCAACGTCTGCTCCATGATGAGCGAGCTGGGCCGGGAAACCGTAGCCGGTTACGCAGCAGCCAAGGGCGGCCTGAAGATGCTGACCAAGAACATCTGCTCCGAATTCGGCGGCGCCAACATCCAGTGCAACGGCATCGGCCCCGGCTACATCGCCACCCAGCAGACCGCGCCTCTGCGGGAAAAGCAGCCCGACGGCAGCCGTCATCCCTTTGACCAGTTCATCATCGGCAAGACCCCCGCAGGCCGCTGGGGCGAGGCGGAAGATCTGGCTGGCCCCGCTGTGTTCCTGGCCTCCGACGCCTCCAACTTTGTCAACGGCCACATCCTGTACGTGGACGGCGGCATCCTGGCCTACATCGGCAAGCAGCCCTGATTTCATAAATCCGAACAAAGCGCACCGTGACGCCGCAAGGAAAGTATTATTCGTAGGGGGCGGCATCCTTGACGCCCCTTACGGTACGGTGTCCAATTCTCAGAAAACGAACTGCATGTAAATGGGGCGTCAGGGATGCCGCCCCCCTACGCATGGCTGCCTGCGGGAAAATGGTCATGGTATCTTCTCCAGGGTGCCGGTAAACTCTCTGGGCGAGGTGCCGTACTCTGCCTTGAATGCCCGGTAGAAGCCGGTATAGTCCCCGAAACCGCAGAGGCCGAACACATTGTTGGGCTTATTTCCCTGGGACAGCAGCTGCCGGGCGATCTGAAGCCGCTTTTTCTGGATATACCGTCCCACACTGGTGCCCACCTGGCGCTGAAATTCATGGCTTAGGTGATATTTGCTGATGTAAAATTTCTCCGCCAGCAGGTCCAGGGACAGGGGCTCACTGTAGTGCAGGTTGATGTACTCCACCACCCCGGATACGGTCTTGCTGGAACGGGAGATGTCCTCAAAATGGCAGTCCTCCCGCAGGGCCAGCCGGTTTACCGTCACCAGCAGCTGGGTCAGAAGGCTTACGGTCAGCAACCCGGAGCCGAACACGGATGTCTGGGACTCCAGGTACAGCTGCTCCAGCAGCCCCCGTACCTTCTGCTGGTCCGGCAGCTGCAGCCGCAATTGGTTGCCATAGCCCGGACGTGTGGGATCCAGAGCCTGGCTCAGGTCCGCATCTATCGTGGACAGCGTTTCGATCAGCTGGGGACGGAGCCACAGCACATACCGCTCGTAGGCGGCATGCTCCGGCTGGATATGGACCTGATGCAGCTCCCTGGGGCTGATCAGCAGCAGGTCCCCCGGCAGCACCTTGTACAGCCTGCTTTCGATGGTATAGGTCACGTCGCCGGACACCAGATAGTATATCTCATAGAAGTCATGATGGTGCAGATCCACATCCATCAGATAGGAATCCAGCTTGTACTGCAGTTCAAAATCCTGATAGCGCATCTGCTGCTGGGGATCAAACTGCATGGGGTTAAGAGCCATGGCGGACACCTTCCTTTCATCTTTCCTATCATACCGCAAAGGCCTTTGGCAGTCAACGGAAAAAGCGCAACATAAGCAATGTTTTGCCGCAAAATGCACTATTTAAAGCGGATAACGTTGCTATTATAATAGTCCTATAAATACACAGGCGATGGCCTGTTTGGAGGTTATTTTCTATGGAAAAACTGAATTACGCAACACTGGAAAAGTCCGGCTACCAGGGCTATATCCTGAAGGACGCACCCGAAAAGGTTCTGCAGTTCGGCGAGGGTAATTTCCTGCGGGCTTTCGTAAACTACTGGTTCGACGTCTCCAACGAAAAGGCCGGCTGGAACGGCAAGTGCGTTCTGGTGCAGCCCATCGCTCCGGGCCTGGCCAAGCTCATCAACGAGCAGGAAGGCCTGTACACCCTGTACCTGCGGGGCACCGAGAACGGCCAGAAGGTGGACCGCAAGCGGGTCATCTCCTCCGTCTCCCGCTGCCTGAACCCCTATGAGAAGGCCGACTTCGACGCCATGATGGAAGTGGCCGTCTCCGACGATCTGGAGTACGTTGTCTCCAATACCACCGAGGCCGGTATCGTCTACGATCCCGCATGCCAGCTGAATGATGAGCCCGCCTCCTCCTTCCCCGGCAAGCTGACCCAGGTGCTGTACAAGCGCTGGCAGGCCGGCAAGAGCGGTCTGGTCATCCTGTCCTGCGAGCTGATCGACAACAACGGCAAGGAGCTGCTGAAGTGCGTCAACCAGTACATCGACCAGTGGGCTCTGGAAGCGGAGTTCAAGGCTTACGTCAATGAGCAGTGCACCTTCTGCTCCACCCTGGTGGACCGCATTGTTCCCGGCCGGATCCGCGACGCCGCCGAGGTGGCCCGTCTGGATGCCGAGAACGGCTACAGCGATCCTCTGACCGACGTGGGCGAAGTCTTCGGCGTGTGGAACATCGAAGGTCCCGCCTGGCTGGAGGACAAGCTGCCCTTCAAGCGCGCCGGTGTCAACTGCATCGTGGTTCCCGACGTGACCCCCTACAAGAAGCGCAAGGTTCGCATCCTGAACGGTGCCCACACCGGCTTCGTTCTGGGCGCTTACCTGGGCGGCTACGACATCGTCCGGGACTGCATGTTCGACGACGCTGTCCGGGGCTACATGAACAAGATGCTCTACGAAGAAGTGGTGCCCATCCTGCCTCTGGACAAGGACGACGCCGAGGGCTTCGCCGCCGCCGTGCAGGACCGCTTCAACAACCCCTTCGTCAACCACGAGCTGATGAGCATCTCCCTGAACTCCACCTCCAAGTGGCGCGCCAGAAACATGCCCAGCTTCCTGGAGTACATTGAGAAGTTCGGCAAGCTGCCCGTGTGCCTGACCATGAGCTTCGCCGCCTACATCGCCTTCTACTCCAGCGATGTGCAGGAGCTGACCGACGCCGGTCTGGTCTGCCGCCGTCCCAAGGGCAACACCTACACCTGCTCCGACGACCGCTGGGCTCTGGAGTTCTACTGGGAGCACCGCAATGACTCCGTGGAAGATCTGGTCCACGCCGTCATGACCAACGAGCAGATGTGGGGCCAGGACCTGACCAAGGTTCCCGGCTTCGAGGCTGCCACCGTTGCCAACCTGAAGAAGATCCGCGAAGAAGGCGCCATTGCCGCTTACGCATCCTGCCTGTAAGGTCCCAAAACGGGTCTGCTGCGTAAACGCGGCAGGCCCGTATGTCATATAGAATATCGACAAAGGAGAGCAATCCATGCCTGATTTTATTCACATCCATCCCAGCGACAATGTGGCCGTGGCGCTGCGTCCCATTCCCGCCGGTACCGCCTTTGAAGGCGTCGTCGCCAACATGGACATCCCCCAGGGCCACAAGATGGCGCTGCGTCCGCTGGCGGAA
>JBJDYV010000102.1:0-27564 GCA_051867655.1 Oscillospiraceae bacterium | reverse complement strand
CCCTGGCGAAGAAGCTGAATCTGCCCCGGGACTTCCGCTCCATCGGCATCATCACAGCCGACAGCGACGACCCCACCTACTGCGCCTTGGACGAGGCCACCAAGGCCGCGGCAGTGACCGTGGTGTACGGCCGCAGCCTGTACGCCGGGGCGGCCAACGCTTCCACCAAGTTTGCCGGGGAGGTCATTGGCATCCTGGCCGGGCCCAACCCGTCGGAGGTCACCTCCGGCCTGCGGGCGGCGGTCAGCTTTCTGGATTCCGGCGTGGGCTTCCACTCCGCCAACGAGGACGACAGCGTAGCCTATTTTGCCTACACCGTCTCCCGCACCGGCTCCTACCTGTCCAAGACCGCCGGGGTCAGGGAGGGCGAGGCCCTGGCCTACCTGGTGGCCCCGCCCCTGGAGGCCGTGGTGGGGCTGGACGAGGCGCTGAAGGCCGCCGACGTGGAGCTTGTGGCGCTCTTTGAGCCGCCCACCGAGACCAACTACGGCGGCGGTCTGCTGACCGGCACCCAATCCGCCTGCAACGCCGCCTGCGCGGCCTTCGCGGAGACGGTGAAAGCGGTTGCGGCCCGGCCCAGGGAGGTGTGAGACGAATGGATAAGGATCTGCAGTCAATTCAGGAGACCCGCGATTTAATCAAGCAGGCCAAGCAGGCCCAGAACGCCCTGGCCGCCATGGACCAGGGACAGTTGGACCGCATCACGGCGGCGGTCTCCCGGGCGGGGGCGGAGAACGCCCGCCGTCTGGCCGAGATGGCCGTGGAGGAGACCGGCTTCGGCATCGTGGAGCACAAGGAGATCAAGAACCGGTTTTCCTCCGTCACGGTGTACGAGGCCATCAAGGATTTAAAAACCGTCGGCGTGCTGGCCGAGGACAAAGAGCGCAAGACCATGGACATTGGTGTGCCGGTGGGCATCGTGGCGGGTCTGGTGCCCTCCACCAATCCCACCTCCACCATCTTTTACAAATCCCTGATCTGCCTGAAGGCGGGCAACCCCATCATCTTCTCCCCCCACCCCAACGCGGTCAAGTGCATCTCCGCGGCGGTGGACGTGGTGGCCAGGGCGGCGGAGAGCGCGGGCGCGCCCAAAGGGGCGGTCTCCTGCATCACCAACCCCACTCTGGACGCTACCAATACCCTGATGAAGCACGACGACACCCGCATGATCCTGGCCACCGGCGGCGGGGCCATGGTCAAGGCGGCCTACTCCAGCGGGACCCCCGCCATCGGCGTGGGGGCGGGCAACGGCCCGGCTTATATCCACAAAACCGCCGACGTGCCCCGGGCGGTCAAGCGCATCCTGGACTCCAAGACCTTTGACAACGGCACCATCTGCGCCAGTGAGCAGTCCATCATCGTGGAGCGGGCCATGGAGGAGACCGTGACCGCCGAGCTGAAGCGCCAGGGAGCCTATATCCTGGACGACGCGGAGCACGAAAAGCTTTCCAAATTCATCCTGCGGCCCAACGGCACCATGAATCCTGCCATCGTGGGCAAGAGCGTGGAGACGGTAGCCAAACTGGCCGGGCTGGACAAGGTGCCGCCCACCGCCCGGGTACTGGTGGCCCGGGAGACCGGCGTGGGCCGGGGTTATCCCTTCTCCAATGAAAAATTGGGCCTGATTTTGGCATACTACGTGGAGGAGGACGAGGCGACGGTCTTTCGCCGCAGCGCCGAGATCCTGGCCTGGGAGGGCGCGGGCCACACCTACTCCATCCACGCCGAGGACCCCGACCTGGTGCGCCGTCTGGCCCTGGCGGTGCCCGCCAGCCGGATCATGGTGAACTCTCCCTCCGCCCTGGGCGGCATCGGCGCCACCACCAACCTGTTCCCCGCTTTGACCCTGGGGTGCGGCGCGGTGGGCGGCTCCTCCTCCTCCAACAACATCGGCCCCCTGGACCTGATCAACATCAAGCGGGTGGCCTGGGGCGTCCGGGAGCTGGAGGATCTGAGAGGGGGTGAAGACGCGTGGACAGCGAACCTGTGCTGCTCCAGCGAACTGATCTCGAGCCTGGTCCAGGAGATCTGCCGGAGATTACAGTAAATGATCTGCTGGGGGAAAATACCCCGCAAAAACCGACGAAAAAACCCAAGCCCGAAACCGGGTCCGGGGGTACGACGATCAAGAAACAACACACAAAACCGATCAGGAGGAATGAAACAATGGCAAATACCAACGCACTTGGCATGGTGGAAACAAGAGGACTGGTGGGGGCCATCGAGGCGGCCGACGCCATGGTGAAGGCGGCCAACGTCCAGCTGGTGGGCAAGGAGCAGGTGGGCGGCGGCCTGGTGACCGTCATGGTCCGGGGCGACGTGGGCGCCGTGCAGGCGGCCACCGACGCGGGAGCCGCCGCCGCCGAAAAGGTGGGCGAGCTGATCTCCGTGCACGTCATCCCCCGCCCCCACGCCGAGGTGGACGCCATCCTGCCCCACGGGAAGGGCGAGACCGGAAGCGACCTGTAACCTATGGCGGCGCGGCAGAAGCCCGAGCACATGACCCATCTGGACCACAAGACCCTGGTGCGCAAGGACCACCCCCGCATCCGGTTCCGGGGGATGATCGACCGCCTGGAGGCGGAGATCCTGGTGTGCCAGCACCACGCGGTGCAGGCCGGCCATGTGCAGCTGACCATGGATCTGCAGGAGATGCTGGACTTCGTGCGGGGGCTGATCCCCTGCGAGGTCATGGGGAAACCGGTGGGCGAGATCAACTTGTGCGGCTACACCGCCGACGAGCTGCGGGAGCACTCCCATTACCCGGAGAAGTATTACGGGCAGCCCCACTTCATGGCCAGTGTCACCGACGATCCCGCCATCCTGTACGTTAACCGCCTGCGCACAGTGGTGCGTCAGGCGGAGCTGGCGGGGTACGAGGCGTTTAAGAATTACGACGGTTCGGTGAAGCGGCCCGACATCATCCAGGCCATGAACCGGCTGTCTTCCCTGTGCTGGATCATGATGATCAAATTGAAAGCAAACCCACACGATTCAGCAAGAGCGGATTGCGAAGGAATTTCGCGGCAGGAAAAGTAACTTTTTTGAAGACATACTTGGTGTATTTCGAGAAAAAGTTGCGCATTCATGCCGCGCAAATTCCCGCAAGACGCCGCAGATGCAATTGTGCGGGTTTGCTTAGAGGCGGGAAAGTATGAACGTAAGTGTTGACGCTCTGGCGGCAGAGATCGTCCGCCTGCTGACCATTGAAATGGAGGCCTCGGGACGGCACATCCACCTGTCCCGCGCCCATGTGGACGCCCTGTTCGGCACGGGCCACCGCCTGACCCCGGTCAAGGACCTGTCCCAGCCCGGCCAGTTCGCCTGCCAGGAGCGGGTGACTCTGGTGGGGCCGAAGGGGGAGCTGAAAAACGTGGTGGTGCTCGGCCCGGAGCGGAGCGAGAGCCAGGTGGAGATCTCCCTGACCGACGCGGTGGCTCTGGGCATCACGCCGCCGGTGCGGCAGAGCGGCGACCTGAAAAACACGCCGGGCCTGACCGTGCGCAACGGCGAGCGGATGATCACTCTGGATCACGGCCTGATCGCGGCCCTGCGGCACATCCACATGACTCCGGAAGACGCCGCCCGGTGGGGCGTGTCCGACAACCAGACGGTGAAGCTAAAGACCTTCACCGCCCGCCCCCTGGTCTTTGACGACGTGGTGGTGCGCGTCTCCCCCAAATATGCCACCATGGTCCATCTGGACTACGACGAGGCCAACGCCTGCGGCTTCAAAAAGGGCGACCGGAGCATGATCATTCTGTGACAGCCGAATGGCGTGGCCGAACTCTCTGGATCACACGGCTGCCGGTGGACGCCATGGGGCGGCTGGTGAACTGCGCCCCCCGGGGGCGGGAGGAGACCGAGGTGCTCGCCGCCCTGCTGGCGGGGGTCCGGGTGTATGCCCTGCGGGACGGGCTGGAATACCGACAATACCGCAAAAGCGCGCCCCTGGGGATGTACCGGCGGCTCGTGGTGCTGGAGCGGGAGCTGAGGGAGATGGGTGTCATTGTTGTTAGGAACGGTGGAGGGAAACCTCTGGGCGACGAAAAAGGCGGCGCGGCTGGTGGGACAGGCCTTCCTGACCGTGCGCCTGGCCGGGTCTGAGCAGACCCTGATCTGCGCCGACTGCGTGGGCGCCGGGGAGGGCGAACGCGTCCTGGTGGCCACCGGCGGCGCGGCCCGGGTGGCGGCGGGGCGGGACATCCCCGTGGACGCCGCCATTGTGGGCATCGTAGACTCCCTCTAGGGGGGACTTTGTCCCCCCTAGATACGAAGCCGGGAGCCCCCGGCTTCGATACCCCCCTCGCCTTTGCTGTGCAAAGGCGGTTGCGGCCACGATGGCCGCAAGTTAAGGTGTCCTGCGCAGGCGCATGTCCTGCCCGGACGGATTATTTTTTCCGCCTTCGGCGGAAACTCTGCGAGGCAACTGAGAAAGGGGACATGTTCCATGTCCATCAATGAAATCATCATCTATATCATGGTGATCTTTATGGCCCTGGGCGCCATTGACCGCATCATCGGCAACCACTTCGGGCTGGGCGAGAAATTTGAAGAGGGCATTCTCGCCATGGGCAGCCTGGCGCTGTCCATGATCGGGATCATTACCCTGGCGCCGGTGCTGGCCAACCTTCTGCGCCCGGTGGTGGTGCCCCTGTTTAACCTGGTGGGGGCCGACCCCGCTGTGTTTGCGGGTACCATCCTGGCCAACGACATGGGCGGCGCACCCCTGGCCATGGAGCTGGCCCAGACCGAGGAAGCCGGGAAGTTCGGCGGGCTGATCGTGGGAGCCATGATGGGTCCCACCATCGTGTTTACCATCCCGGTGGCTCTGGGCATCATCAGGCCCGAGGACCGGAGCGCTCTGGCCCGGGGTGTGCTGGCGGGCATCATCACCATCCCCATCGGCTCCTTCGTGGGCGGCCTGGTGGCGGGCTTCAACGTGCTGATGATCCTGCGCAACCTGATCCCCATCGTCATCATCGCGGTGCTGATCGCCCTGGGCCTTTGGCTGATTCCCAACGGTATGGTCAAGGGTTTTCAGGTGTTCGGCAGGATCATTGTGATCATCATCACCATCGGCCTGGCCGCCTCCATCATCGAGGCCCTGACCGGCATCACGGTCATTCCCGGCATGGCCTCCCTGGACGAGGGCTACCTGACCGTGGGCGGCATCGCCATCGTGCTGGCGGGCGCGTTCCCGCTGGTGTATGTCATCACCAAGGTGTTCCAAAAGCCCCTGATGAAGCTGGGCCACCTGCTGGGCATGAATGACAAGGCGGCCGCCGGCATGGTAGCCACTCTGGCCAACAACATTCCCATGTTCGGCATGATGCATGAGATGGATGAGCGGGGCAAGGTCCTCAACGTGGCCTTCGCCGTGTCTGCCGCCTTCGTGTTCGGCGACCACCTGGGCTTTACCGCCGGGTTCGACTCCACCATGATCTTCCCCATGATCGTGGGCAAGCTGGTGGGCGGCGTCACCGCCGTGGCGGTGGCCATGTTCATTACCAGAAAGGACGTGGAACGTGGATAAGACCGAATTGGAGGCCCTGGTGCGCCAGGTGCTGCTGGAAAAACTGGGCTGTAAGTGCAGCGCGGCGCGGGGCGTGCGGAAAGTGGCCGTCCCCGCCCTGCGCGCCACCGAGGCCGACCGCATGGACACGGGAAACCCGAACGACCGGGTGTACACCCACGACCTGTTTACTTTGGAGCAGTCACCCCGCCTGGGCGCGGGGCTGATGGAGATGGAGGACACCACCTTCCCCTGGAAGCTGAACTACGATGAGATGGACTATGTCATCGAGGGCGAGTTGTCCATCCTCATTGGCGGGGAGCGCGTCACCGCCGAACCGGGGGAGGTCATCTATATTCCCAAGGGGTCGTCCATCCAGTTTTCCGTTACCGGGCGGGCGCGGTTCCTGTATTTCGTCTACCCGGCGGATTGGCAAAATCAGGGGTAAAGAAAAGCCCGGCGGGCATACCGCCGGGCTTCAGCTTGTCAAAAATTTTTTTCCGGAAAGCGGATCAAGAACAACTTCACAAAATAAAAAACAGCAGTTGCAATAGATTGCAATTCTTGATATATTTTATAAATGAAGATGTCTTGAAAGCGCATTTCAACAGAGAAGGAACGATGAATGATGTACGACCCGGATTTTTTTGAATGCCCCGGCTGCCGCAATGCTTGCACGGCGGATCGGCTCACATGCATGATCGGAGAAAAATTTTTTGCACAATTCCAAAAGGAAAAACAGGCGAAACAGGCCGAAAGTCAGACACGCAGGGATTCTGATTCAGACGCGGAAACAGAGAAATGATGGTGTGAATTCGGGAATTATACCAGCTTCAATATTTTTAAATGCTCTGTCAGACATAGAATGAAAGAAAAGCAGCGCAACGCCCGATGATTGCTGCGGCGGGCTGCATTCTTTTGTCGGAAAAGTCCGAAAGACTTTTTTAACAGTCTCAGAAAAGCCCGGCGGGCATACCCAATGTCATTAACTTAAGCATTTGAGCGTCTAACAAAAAGCACCCACCCCCTTTTCCTCTTGGAAATCAGGGTGGGTGCTTTTTTCTTCATTATTCAGTTGGCGGAACCAGGAGAATTTCCGAAAAGGAAAGTTTCAATGGTACGAAATAACTACTTTTGTGTCTGGATAAAACCAGTCTACGCTCTCAAAATCTGTATCGCCGCCAACTGAAATGGTATCTACCTTTCCTTCATTCCAAAACGCAAGACCCGAATCATCCAAATCAATCAGTTCGATATTAGTAAACCCCGCAGCTTCAAAATGAGCCGCGACCGTTTCATAATCCTTGCCAACTAAGTCCTTGTAATAGCCGGCGCTGATTTTTCCTTCATATTGTGCAATTGTTTTATTGATATGCAAACCAAGGAAAATGCTGATGGGAATCAGCATCATAAATCCCAAAAGAATGAGCATTTGTTTGAAATCTCTGCTGTCTTTACTTGCTTCGTTTTTGGCACGGATTACATCCGCATCATCAGTATATCTCTTGTGGATGTTCTTGTTTACATTGATGTTTTTGTTGATGGTGTACTCTTGTTTTTCATCATCAAGAATGATTTTACATCCGCAGTACTGACAATAACAAGATGTGCGATCATCTTCGATTTCAAGGTTCGCTCTACATTCGGGGCATTTCAATGATTTAACTTTCATAGAATTCCCTCATTCAGTAGGGGGAATAGGCGGCATTGCGTTTGCAAACAGAGTGTTTAACTCGTCAACCGTTTCTGCTTTGGCCCATTCGCTCATTCCAGCTTTCCAGACCAAGCTGCTGGCCGTAAGCTGTCCAGAAACGGCCATCTGCTTCAATACGGCAAGGTCAAACGGCCCTGTTGCCTGACCGTTCACGGCGATATGGTACGCGACAACAGGAACGGGCGGCGGTGTAGTTCCTGTCGGCTGGTTCATGCCAGACATCATGTTATTCATCGTGCCAGCTATATTCTGACCTATAGCGCCGCCAACGGCCATGCCAGCCATCATAGCGGCGGGATTAAAGCCAGTTCCACCACTGCCGAAATCAACCGTTCCAGCGCCGTTTGCGCCCATTTGGCCCAGTGCTTCCGCACCAGCTACGCCGACTTCCGCTTGTTTTTCCACTTGGAATGCCGTAAAGTGGGCGCTCTGCGTCTGCTTATGCTGGGCATACTGCGCTTCTTCACGCTGAATACGGAGCGTTTCTTCGTAGTTCTCGGCTTCAATCCGCTGCTTATCATGGATATTCTTAATATTAGCGGCGGTCTGTGCCTGCACAGTTGCGGCGGTGGCTTGCTGTGTAATCGCCATAAGCTGAGCATATCCATCGCTGGATTTGTCAATCTCAATCGCACCAATATCAACGCCGGAAACCGTGACGCCAAAGTCCTCTTTCAGACGTTCGCTAATATCGTACTCTACGGCATCGTTGATCTGCGCCGTCTTGCTTTCAATCTGGACAACGGGGATGTTGTTGGCGGCAGGTGCGTTAGCGACAGCATCTTTGACATAGCGGCATGCCGCATCGCGGATTTGCTTCTGGAAATCCTCCAAGTTGAAGCTGTTGAGCCTATGTAGCTTGATGAACTCCCGATAGTCGGAAATCTGGAAGCTGACCGTACCTCTGACAGCAACAGGAACGCCAAAATCGGCAAATCTCGGGTCATAAACATCAAAGAACGGTACGCCAAACTTCACTTGGATAATTCGCGCCAGATTGATGAAGTAAACCTCTGCTTGGAACGGAGTGCCGCCATCATAGGCCAAGCCGACGATGCTTGCCAATACAGGGAAGTTTGCGGTTTCGATGATCTGGTCGAATGGGCCAACAATGAAATCCTGCATAGTGCCGTCTTTCTGCTTATAGACAAATACTGCTACTTCGCCGTCTTTTACGCGCAGAGAAGATCCCCACCGGATAGCATTTTCCCGGTTGTTCGTGCCTTTCTGAGAGTCGGCAGGATGCCATTTCCAAATCAAATAATTCGGTTCGTCACAGCGGATTTCGTCCATGAATCCGCCGGTTTTTTTACCAAATAAACTCATGAAATATCCTCCTATGCAGATTTATCCTTTTCTCTTTTTAAAGGCCCGAACAAAAATTACAACACTCGCAACAATATCAATAATCAAAATTAATTGATAAGCATTTGTGCCGGCGACATCCAAGTTTTTTCCACACAAAGGAATTAACACAACTATGCTTATCATCAAACCAACCGCTGTAATTAGAGCTGGAATACTTGATTTTCCTCTAATAATCCACGGCAATACGATTGCGCCCGCAATAAAATCGACTATCAGCAATAATTGATAGGAGTTAGTTCCAGCAACATCAAGATTACTTCCACATAGTGGGATCAAAACAAAGATACTTATAAGCCAGCCAATAGACACAGCAATTCGAGGTAAAGCGGGCGCGGATTTGGAAATAGTATTGCCTATGGTCTTAGCGGTACGGATGTTTTTCTCTTTGCTAATCTGTTTGTTGGTCTGTTCGTATATGCTTTGAAACTTGACAAAATCAGAATCATTGCTAAAAACCAGCTTTGCTTTTTTATAGCTCTGCTCAAACTTAGCCAACCACGCATCGAAAACAATCTTTTGATATTCTCCAGAAATATTGGTTGATGCAAGAATCATAAACTCGAATATATCTTCTTTTGTATTGGGAATAGGGAAATTGCGAATAAGCGTAATTCTTTGTTCCTCTGATTGCGCCCTCTCTAATCTTAGCGCAAACTCATGAACAGAATTCGATGCTTTTGTTCCTCTTAGTTCATATCCGCACGCTGGACATACAGATACAAAAGAATTGAGAACTTCGCCACAATTAGGGCACTTGTGCATTTCACCCTCATAGACTGTTTTTCTTTGCGCACCGGAATTTGCACTATTTACCGCCGCACCGCAGTTTGCACAGAATTTTGCGCCGTCTGGAACTTCATGCCCGCAGTTAACGCAAAATGCCATAGTAAGTTCACTCCTTCAATCGAAAATCCCTGCAACAGCCTTATCAAAATCATTTCTTTTTTGTCACTTTTGTTTCAACAATAGTCCCAGTTGGGTATTGAGTTATACTATATTTGGAATTTCCGTTGTCTTTTTGTACTTTTAGCACATTTCTTCCAGACTTTGTGATATATGCTTCCAATCTATCTCCCGGTTTCGTTAAAATCCCAGTTTTTTTCGTAATACTGGGTTTGCTGCTTTCCGAACCAAATAATTCCAGAATATTCTTCATTTTATTATTCCTCCACAAACATTATTTACATTTCTTCAGTTACTCTTACAGCATCGCAAATATCGCCAATATTGCAATCCAGATACTCGCATATCCGCAACAGGACAGACAGTGCCACTTCCTCATTCCGGCGCATCTTTGTCATTGTTCCGGTAGCAATATTCAAGTCTTTGCGGAGCGTGGCAGGACTAATATCCCGCTCGATCAGCGTGATCCACAATTTCTTGTAGCTGATTTTCATAATATAAACCTCATACTGGAAGTTAAATGGACAATTTTATGATATTCCAATCTGCGACAAAATTCAATATAGTTTCTCAAAAAAATTATTTTTTTCGCAAGTTATTGCGAAGTTTGAAAAGAGGTGCGCTATCGCGATTTTTTGTAAACAGCGCTAATTTCTAATACTTTTTGCCAGCTAGTTGATAGTTCTACGATTTCCTTAAGTTAACGGACACCGGAGCGGCTGATTTTTCAAAAAATGCCCACCCCTTAAAAACTCACAACCTCTATTTTTACTGCATCTGTCCGGCTAGTTGATTCTTTGCTCAAAAACTGCGATTGACATTCCTATTCAGTTTTGCAGGGAGACAGGCTCTTTTCTGCCAGATTTGCAATACTTGTTGAAATCGGCTGACAGGCGTTCCACTATTTCGGTGGCTTTTCTGGTCTATTGAGATAGGGCACACATTTATTTTTTGAAAATAGCCCCTTTTGAACGCCAAAAACAGGGTTTTCAAAAAATAAATGCCAACAGGGGGCACTTCCGTCTGGAAGCGCCCCCTGTCTTTTTTCGGGTTAGGCTGCAATTCGATAGGTAAAGCCCACAAAGCCTTTGACTTTGAGATTGCGGCGATCCTGCCGCCCCGGTCTAATCGGAATAGTGTGTTTTGCAATCTCCCGGACAAGTGTATCGTTGTCTAATTCCGGGTTGCGAATATGCTCTTTCACAAGCGCCACAGCGTTTTTGAAGTTCACGCGATAAGCATATACGCCATCTTTCGGTTGCTGGATCACGACCTCGCGGACAATCCGGCTGGCGAAGTTAAAAGCGGTTAAGGCCGCGTATATCTCTTGCTCAACAAACTGGTCGCTTTTTCCATGAAGATGAACAAGTCCAACGGTGTACTTGAGATCGCGGAAGCTGGTCTCAATGCCCCAGCGCATGTGGTAAAGGGCCTTTATATCCTCTAAAGTGAAGGATTGGGGTAACGATGTCGCAATGGTCTCATAGTTCCCAGCATCAAGCTGAAAACGGCAAATTCTAAACCGCATCGGGAAATAGTTATCGTGATCCCAGCGCCCACGGCGCGTTTTTGATTCCGGCTTGCTCTTCTTAGGGACTTGCAAAAAGACGTAGTTTTTGTTCTGCTTGTCGGAATTTTTTTGAGTGGTACAGATGGAAAATGAAATCTGGCAGTCCAGTTCAAGCATGGGTAACCGTGCTACTTCACGCATTGCAGAGCGATTTTGCTTCACGCGGATTAGAAAGTCCGTGTTTGGCTTCTTGAGCAGGTGTGCTATGAGGTTGTAGCTCTCATAACCGCGATCAGCAATAATGAGGGTTTTTCTGTCGAAGTCATTGCGGTTAAGCATTGTTATCAAGGAACCGATTTCGTCTTTCTGAGGGGCAGGAGTCACCTCGGCATCTACATAACAGTAGTTTCTAAGGTCTAGCAACGGAACCAGAAACATTTGGTTGTAGCCAGCAGGCGCACTGTCGTTTTGTATGAAACTTGGTGCATCTGGGTTGCGGGGCATATTAACCACGGTTCCGTCCACAGCAAGGACACGGTAGCCATGAAATGTTTCGTTATCGGTACAGGCTGCATTGAAGCGCGTAAACACCTCGCGGAATACGCTGGGGTCAATCTGAGAACGACGCTGGGAGAGGGCGGCGGGGGTCGCCTCGACCCCCGCCTCACGAAGAACTTTAGCCAGAGAGCCGCCCTCCGCGCCGATCAGCAAACGGAGCATGGTGTCCAGCGTCAGCTTACGCTGACGACTGAACTGCTTGCCATCGCTATGCTGTTCCGCCGTCTCGCGGATTGCATCAGCGAGGGCAGCCTTAGTCGCGGCGACGTATCTCATAATGTGGATCGCTCCTTCCGTTATCACCACCGAGGTAGGCCGTTGTCATGTCGGTCAGCATTGCCGTCAAGTCTTTTTTTATCAGGCCGCTGTTTTCATTCACCATGTCGCTGAGTTCAGGTGTCCAACCATCGAAAGCAACGTCAGGCGGAAGAACAGCTGCCTTGTAGTAACCATCGAAAGCAAGGTTCTCAACCATAACCTCGACATAAGCCCCCTTTATATCAGGAGCGGCGCAACCGATAGCCTCCCAAATAAGAGCCTTAGTAGCCTCGGTTAAAACAGCAGCCTTGTCAGCGGCAACTTCTTCCAAAGTGTCACGATCAGCGGAAAGGTCAACCCAAACCGCCTTCTCAAAAACATCGAGGGTGGACACGAAAACAGCCAGAAAAACACGCAAAATCTTATATTTATTCATCAACTTATCCTCCATTTGGTTCCATTCGGAAGCGATACTCGCACAGGACAGCCAGCTTCCGAGGCCTGTCTGCTCCTGTGATTGGAAAGGAAAAACAAAAACCGCGCACGAAAGATGCGTCCCCTCCGACAACGGGACAAACATCTTATCGTGCGCGGTGCATATCACACTTCACATTGATAGCAACTCGGCGTTTTTAAAAATTCAGGCTAAATAAAACAAACGATAAAACAAATAAATTCAAAAATCTCAACTATCTGGGCTACCAAGGCCACTCATAGTATAACTGAAAAAAGGATTTTGTCAATGAGTGGTATGTAAACCTTTTGTGAACAGAGTTCAATAGCAAAGCATACAAATTAACGCCCTCCTTGGGTTTGAGAAAAGTGTTAAGGGCCAGATGCGAAGCATCTGGCCCTTGATTCAGCCTAACTTATTGACATTGCGGGCATACCGCCGGGCTTTTTCGCATAGAATGCCACATGCAGACAGCGAGAGGATGCGTGGCAAACGTGCAGATGGCGTGGAATGAAAACCATATTTCCCTGGTGGGGCTGGCAGGCGGCCCCGCAGTCCTGTCCCATGAGAATCACGGCGTTTCCTATTTTCAATTTCCCCTGCGGGTCAGCCGCTTGTCCGGTGTGGAGGACGTGCTGAACATTGTGGCCGCCGAACCCCTGCTCCGGCAGACCGCGGTGGAGCCGGGGGTGACGCTGGCGGTGGAGGGCGAGGTGCGCTCCTACAACAACCGCAGCGGAACGGGCAGCAAGCTGGTCATCACGGTCTATGCCCGGACGCTGGAGCCCGGAGACGGTCCCCACAAGAACGAACTGACTCTGGCCGGCGTGCTGTGCAAGCCGACTGTGGTGCGCCGCACGCCCCTGGGCCGGGAGATTTGCGACATGATGCTGGCGGTCAACCGGAAATACGGGCGGGCGGATTACTTACCTTGTATCGCATGGGGCGGCCTGGCCGCCTGGTGCGGTCAGCTGGAGGTGGGCGACGGGCTGAAGCTGAATGGACGGCTTCAAAGCCGGGAGTACACCAAGGAGGAAAACGGCGAGAGCGTGCGCCGCACGGCCTTTGAGGTGTCGGTCATGTCCCTGGAGCCGGTGGAGCGCGACACTTGACAAGGAACCCCTTCCGGAGGATACTAAAAGCGGCCCGCACCCCATGAGCGGGGTGCGGGCTGGCTTTATCGTTTGGATCGAAAAGAGGGAGTATCCATGATTTCGGACGCACATCTCGATTTGGGCATGGACCTGCTGCGCTGCCGGCGGGCGGGACAGGCCCACGTTTTGAGAGACTACTATATCCCCCGCTGGCAGGCGGCGGGTGTGGGGCTGATCGTGGCCGCCGTCTATCTGGACACCATGAATAGCGATGAGGATTACTACCGGGAGGCTCTGGCACAGCTCGACGCTTTGGAGCGCGAACTGGAGGAGGTGCAAGACAAGGCAGTTCTGTGCACCACCGGCGCGGAATTGGCGCGGGCCAGGCAGCAGGGCAGGACGGCGCTGCTGCTCTCCCTGGAGGGGGCGGAGCCCATCGGCGCGGACCCCGGCACGATGGAGGAGTTCTACGCCAAAGGCGTGCGGTTGCTGGGCCTGTGCTGGAGCCGGGAGAACCGGGTGGGCTACGGCGGCGGCTACGACCCAAACGGGCCCACGGACGCCTGCGGCCTGAAGCCGCTGGGAAAGGAACTGGTGCGCCGGGCGGGACGGCTGGGGATGCTGGTGGATGTGTCCCACCTGAACGACGGCGGCTGCGCCGATGTGGCCGAGCTCAGCGAACGGCCCTTCTTCGCCTCCCACTCCAACGCCCGGGCCCTGCGGCCCATGGACCGCAATCTCAGCGACCGGACCATCGCGGCCATTGCGGCTTTGGACGGGATGGTCGGCGTCAACGGGTACAGCGGCCTGGTGGCGGGCACCACCCAGGCGGCCACCGTGTCCGCCCTGGCGGACCATACGGACTATCTGCGCTCCCGGATTGGGTCCGCCCGCCTGGGCCTGGGGCTGGATCTGATGGAGCGCATCGGCAGCGCGGACCGCACCTTTACCTCCGCGGGCGTGACCATGGCCGCCTTTGATATCCTGAGCGACCACAGCGCGGTGCCCGATTTCCTGCGGGAGCTGGCGCACCGGGGCTATACGCCGGAGGAACGCTCCGGGATCGCCGGGGAAAACTGGTTTTCATTTTTTAAAAAATGGCTGTAAAAAACCTCCCGTGCGGCACCTTTCTGCCGCGCGGGAGGTTTTTGTGCCGCATGATCTGATGGGCAAATGAAAGAACGAGAGGATTACTTGAGCGCGCCGGTGGGGGCCTCGCCGGGCTTCTTGAAGACCTGGTTGTCCGAGAAGAAGAGCATGACCCCCGCCGCGATGGCGCAGACCATGAAGATCTGATACGCGGAGCGGTAGCCGTTCAGATTTGCCAGGGCAAAGGCCAGGACAGAGGAGCTGAGAACCCGGATCAGGGCCATGATGGGGTTCATGCGGGCCCACAGAGCGGGGTAGTCGCGGAAGCCGAAGCAGGAGCAGGCGTGGCTCTGGGGCAGATTGGAGATGGCGCCGCCCCAGAAAATGGAGAAGCCGAAGAACAGCCAGTTGGTCACGCTGTTGTAGGGGGCGAAACCGCCGAAGAAGGTGCCGATGGCAAAGAAGATCGCCAGAACAATGCCGCTGCGGCGGGCGCCGATCTTCTGGTCCAGCCAGCCGGAGAAGATGCTGCCGGGCACGGCGAACAGGGGCATGAGCGACATGAACTTGACCGCCTGGGCGGGAGTCAGGCCCATGGAGATCTCATATTTCACCAGCTGGGAGACGATACCCACGTTGACCAGGAACAGCAGGCCGTAGGCAATGGGCAGCAGCCAGAAGTTCTTGTTGCGCATGCCCTCACGGACGGTCCAGACCGGCTTGGAGGAGGCCAGGACCTCCTTGCGCTGGCGCATCTCCTCCTCGTCAAAGTCGCCGTTGTCGGGGAGCACGCCCATCTGCTCGGGGGTGTCGGGGATGAAGAACCAGTTGATCAGACCCATGACGATGGAGAAAATACCAAAGACCAGGGTGCCCATGGCCCAGCCGCCTTTGCCCACCAGCCAGTTGAGGACATTCAGGGCGACCAGCGCGGCCAGGGAAGCGCCGCAGGTGGCCCAGCCCATGATGGAACCCTTCTTGGTGGGGAAATAGCTGGTGTAGATCTGGGGAATACCGATGGCGGCGGTGGTGGAGGTGAGCAGATAGATGAAGAAGTAGCACACCACATAGGCCCACAGGGTGGTGATCCGGCCGTAGGCGATCAGGAACGCGCCGGTGATCACCATGACGATCGTATTCATTTTGCGGGTTTTGAACTTGGAAAAGAGCATGCCGACGAAAAGCATGGCGATGACGGACAGCACGCCGGCCACGGAGCACCAGTACAGCAGGGTGGAGTCCTCCACGCCGATCTGCTGGGCCAGGATGCCCACGGCGGTGTTCTGGGCGGTGGAGGTCCAGAAGGCAGCGGCGGTCATGAAGCCGACCAGGCCGTAGATCATCAGCAGCCAGCCGTGAACGCCGTAGTTGAAATTGGTCTTTGCCCGGGGTTTGTTCTGAATGGGTTGTGACATGATAAATTCCCTCCTAATTTTTTACGGCACAAGGTATGTCTGTTTGAAACTGAAAAACTTGGTGCGCGAAAAAGCGGGCAATTTAGCGGTCATAAAAAGCGGCTTACTTGGGGATGACGGGCACCAGCAGATGGGATTCGCCGAAGTGGATGGAGTGGGTAGCAGTGCGCATGAAGGGCATCAGGTACACGCCGTTCTTGGCCAGCTTGCCCAGCATGTCGTCCTGGTTGCGGATGACGAGCTCCATACGGTGCCCCTTCTGGAACACGTTGGCCGTGGGCACCAGGGCGATGTCGTACCGGTTCACCTCGCCGGGAACGACGGGCACGGGCTCCTGGCGCGGGTGCACCGGACGGTGAGGCAGGGACTTTTCCTCGTCCAGAGCGCGGAACTTCGCCTTCAGGTGTCCGGAGCTGATCATAAAGCGATTGCCCTCGGGGTCCACGTCCAGAACGTCCGCGATCCAGTTGGTGTCGTCGATGTCGATGGCTGCGTCCAGATGAAGGGCCAGCTCGCCGATGACCTCGGTGTCCTCGGTAAAGGCGTCCGTGCTGTAGCGCAGGCAGTAGACGGTGGGGTCCATGTAGGGGGCGGGCTGGGTGAAGGTTTCCGGCTCGCTGCCGGCAGCGGCGGGCTCGGTGCTCAGGCCGCCCTGGGGATGCAGGTAGAACTTGGTGTACTGCGTCCGGGCCAGGGGCCACTCGTTTTCAAACTTCCACTTGTTGACGCCCATGACGAAGATCTTGACCCGGGGCTCGTCCATGATGCCGTTGTCGATGCCCTTGACCCAGTAGTCGAACCAGCGCACGCCCTCGTCGTGATACCAGGCGTAGGGGCGGGAGGGGAACAGGGGCGGGTACACGATCAGCTTTTTCTGGTCCTCCGGCACATCGGCCTTGCGAAAGGCCTCAAAGGTGCCCCACTCGTACAGGCGGTTGTTCCAGGCGGTACCGATGTACAGGGGGACCTTGATATTCTGGAAGCCGTTATCCACCGGGGTGGGGTGCTTGAAGTAGAGCAGGTCGTCCACCAGTGTGGAAGAACTGGCGGGATAGCGCACCTCGGGATAGAACTTCAGGTTGTATTTGACATCCGGGTCGTCCAGCAGCTCCTGGAGCTTTTCCTTCTGTTCCTCCTTGGTGTACTGAGAGAGAAACCGGGGCTGCATCCGCTGCTCGGGCTGGGTGTAGGACACCGGGGGCAGTTGGTCATAGGCGTGGATACCGGCGTGAACGTTATACAGCAGGGGGTCAAAGATGCCGGTGAAATTTTCGGCGGCAAAGGGCTCGGGGGCCTCGTCGGGGCGCAGAGCCACCAGATGGGGGGCGGGCTCCTGGCCGGCCTGCAGCTGGGCACGGGAGTAGGAGGACGGGCCCATCATGACCACCTTGCCGGTGCACCAGGGCTGCGCCGCGATCCACTCGACGGTGTCGTAGATGTCCCGGCGGTCGTGAAGGGTGGAGTCACCCAGGTTGACGCCCTCGGAATTGCCCAGGCCGCGGGGCTCCGCGATCACATGGATGTAGCCGCGGGGGACGGTGTAGGTGTAGTCGCACCCTTCGATGCTGCCGTTCCAGAAGGGGGAGTCCAGATACAGCTGGGGGGTGTCCTTCATCCAGGAGACGATGTCCTGGCTGTCCTTGCCCCACTCACCCCAGCAGAGGATGACGGGGAACTTTTCTCCCTCTACATCGGGGTGGTAAACGTCAATAGCGATGCGCACACCGTCGCGCATAGGCACCATAACGTCCTTTTCCACCTTGATCCCGTAGGCCGGCTCCGCCAGGTCGGACTTGATGATCTGGGGATAGCCGTCGAAGTACATGCCCTTGACGTCGGTGCCGTAGGGCACGGCCTGGGGCTGGGGGATATAGCCGGACACGTGGGCCTGGATCTCGCTGCCGGAATAGATGCTGACACGGGGATTGTTTTGCGGGTAATTTGCCATGGTGATCTCGCTCCTCTCTTACTTGCTGTTGTCGGGCAGGTGGGCGATCACATCTGCGGCGGTGGTCACCAGGGACAGCGAGGGGGCCATTTCCTCCAGAACTACTTTGGTCACGATCTCGTCGATGTCGGGCTTCTCGCCGGGCTTGCGGGGCATGTAGACGGCGGAGGTGTCACTGGGGATGATGCAGTTGTACCACAGGTCGCCCGCCTGGACGGCGGTGTGGTAGACCACGGAGTTCAGGGCGAAGCCACAGAGCACGATGGTCTCCACGCCCTGGGCGCGCAGAACGGCGTCCAGGCCGGAGTTGGTAAAGCCCGCCAGCAGCCAGTTGTACAAAACCGGCTCGTCGGGGCGGCGCTCCATCTCGGGCATGACCTTCAGACCCTCGACCAGCTCTTCGTTCTCGAACATGACTTCGGGGTTGTAGTGCTCGCGGTTCTTGTCCATCAGGTAGCCGTATTTGGGAAGCTTGCCGAAGGGGTTGGGGATGGCGTTTACGAAGACGACGGGCAGGCCCTTCTCCCGGAAGGCGTCCAACAGGGCCTTTGTGTTTTCAAACATACCCGAGGCGATGCAGGCCTGCTTGGCGGGCTCATACCAGCCCTGGATCCAGCTTCCCTTGCCGATGATGCCCTCCTGATAGTGCAGCAGGACCAGCGCGGGTTTTCCTTCCATTTTCCATTCTCTCATGGGAGTACCTCCTGAATTTTTGGTGTAAGGATTGACTTCTTTCTTGTACGGTGCTTATAATATTGTTACGCTTATAATATTGTTACTAAAAACGATGCTTCCGCTTGGTTCAGTAGGCATTATAATAGAGCGGATACGCCTGTACAACAAACAGAAAACCTTGTTTTGCATTGACTTGAACATTTTTTGCTTTTTTGTAAGAAAAACGCTTGTGCAAAAGGGAGAAAAAGCAAGGAGGCCGTATGAAAAGTTCCCGCCGGGTCAAAATGACACAGGCCTTGCTGAAGCAAAGCCTGATCGAGCTGTTGGAGCATCAGAATATTCGTCAGATCAGCATCAAGGAAATATGTGAGCGCGCGAACGTGAGCAGATCCACCTTTTACTCCTATTATGGAAGCCAGTATGAATTGCTCAATGCAATCGAGCGGGAGATCATCGAGGAGACACAGGAACTGGCCTCGAAAGAGACCTGCCATGATGAACCGCACACCAAACAGCTTCTGGAGAAGCACTTTCAATACATTCTCGACCACATCCAGGCGTTCCAGGCGTTTTCTGTGGGCGAATCGGAGGACTACATGCTCCCCAAGCGCACCATGCAGATCATCTTGCTCCCCTATATCGACCACAGGCTGATGCAGAGGGACCCGCCTGTTTCGGCGGAGGAGTACGAGCATGTGTGCCTTTTCTCGATTTTTGGCTGCATTTCCGTTGTGAAAAGCTGGATGCTGCATCCCATCCGCTTTACGCCGCAGGCCCTTTCGGAAGAGGTGATGCGGTATATTAACGCCGTGATCGAAGCGAGCGGCCCCAATATCCCTTTGAAGTGCAAATAATAAAGCCGGTCCCTCCCTCTGCGGAAGAGACCGGCTTTCGTTTGTTCCATAGATAAAACGGCGCTCAAAATGGAAACATTGCGCAAATCAGGAAACAAAATCGCGGCATAGAAAAATGCCGCCGGAACAAACTATGCTCGGGTCAAGTAAGACCTGAAAACAAGTTTGTGAAGGAGATACGAGTATGTCTAGTTCCAAGAGCTCTAATCAGCCTGTTGTCCCCAGCGCCCGCGAGGCCCTGGATAAGTTCAAGATGGAGGCCGCTCAGGAAGTCGGCGTCAACCTGAAGCAGGGCTACAACGGCGACCTGACCTCCCGCGAGGCCGGCTCTGTCGGCGGCCAGATGGTCAAGAAAATGATCGAGGCCTACGAGAACAACATGCAGTAAAGCTTTCTCCCCGATGGGCGGAGACTGCTGACAAGTCCGAATAGCAAGAAAAAGTAGAGAAGGCCTCCCGCCCTGGCAATCGCCGGGGCGGGAGGCCTTCTTCCTTTTAAAAACAGTTGGAAGAGAACAAATTACTTGTGGTCCACGCTGAACATGTAAGCGATCAGATCCAGCACCTTGTTGGAGTAGCCGATCTCGTTGTCGTACCAGGAGACCACCTTCACAAAGGTGTCGGTCAGGGCGATGCCGGCGGTGGCGTCGAAGATGGAGGTGCGGGTGTCGCCCAGGAAGTCGCTGGAGACCACGGCATCCTCGGTGTAGCCCAGGATGCCCTTCAGCTCGCCCTCGGAGGCGGCCTTCATGGCGGCGCAGATCTCATCGTACTTGGCGGGCTTGGCCAGGTTGACGGTCAGATCGACCACGGACACATCCAGAGTGGGCACGCGCATGGACATGCCGGTCAGCTTGCCGTTCAGAGAGGGGATGACCTTGCCCACGGCCTTGGCGGCGCCGGTGGAGGAGGGGATGATGTTGCCGGAGGCGGCGCGGCCGCCGCGCCAGTCCTTCTTGGAGGGGCCGTCCACGGTCTTCTGGGTGGCGGTGGTGGAGTGGACAGTGGTCATCAGACCGTCGGTGATGCCCCAGTTCTCGTGCAGCACCTTGGCGATGGGGGCCAGGCAGTTGGTGGTGCAGGAGGCGTTGGAAACAAAGGTCATGCTGGGGTCATAAGATGTGTTGTTGACGCCCATGACGAACATGGGAGTGTCATCCTTGGAGGGGGCGGACATGATGACCTTCTTGGCACCGGCGTCGATGTGAGCCTGGGCCTTCTCCTTGGTCAGGAACAGACCGGTGGATTCCACCACATACTCTGCGCCGACCTCGCCCCAGGGGATGTCCTTGGGATCCATGCAGGCGAAGAACTTGACGGTTTTGCCGTTGACGATGATGGCGTCGTCGGTGTACTCGATGGTGCCCTGGAACTGGCCGTGCATGGTGTCATAGCGCAGCATATAGGCCATATAGTCAGGAGTCATAAAGGGATCATTGATTCCCACAAACTCGATGTCATCGCGGCCAATGCCAGCGCGGAAAACCAGACGGCCGATCCGGCCAAATCCATTGATACCAACTTTGATGCTCATTGCGAACACTCCTTATTTTTTAATATTGGAAGGAATACGCCCCAATTATAGCGGAAAAGCCGCCGATATGGAAGAGTTTTTTTCACATTTATTTTGCGAAATCAAAAACAGCTTCGACTTGTTTCGACATTTTTCTTGCCGAACGGCACCAAATTTTGTATACTGTCTTTGCGCAAGATTATGGCCCGAAATGGCACCCTATAACATGGGAAGGAGGCGTGGGAGATGGAAATGTCTCTGTTTGATCATTTCCCTGAGCCGGTTTTTTATATACAAGCGGGACAGATTCAATACAGCAACGGGGCAGCCCTGACTCTGGAGCCGGAATGGAAGAAAGGAACCGCCGCTCCAGCCGCCCTGGCTCTGGAACCGGACGAGGAAGGTGTGTTCTCCTGCGTGCTGGGGAACCAGGAATTCCAGGCGGCGGCCACCCGCGCGGAGGACGGCGTGCTGCTGGTGCTGCGTCGTCCGGTCAGGATCCCCCCTGCTTCCGTACTCACCGCGCTGCCCATCCAGCTGCGGGAGCTGATCAACAACATCCAGGCGGCCGCCCGGCTGCTCGCCCCGCTGGCGGAGGAGAGCGGAGACGAGCGCGCGCGGCGCAATCTGGCGGTGCTGAACCAGAGCTTTTACCGCCTGCTGCGGCTGGCCCGCCATTTGGAGCTGGCCGAGCGGGCCGGGACGGAGGACTTTTCGGCGGTCGCGGCCCAGACCATCGACCTGGCGGACCTCTGCCGGGAGGTGTCCTACGGTGCGGCCCGGTTGGCGGAACAGGCGGGCGTCACGTTCCGGGAGGATGTACCCGGAGGCCTGATGCCCAGCGTGGGGGACCGGGAGCTGCTGGAGATCATGCTGCTGGAACTGATCTCCAATGCGGTCAAGGCCGCCGGGAAGGGCGGCGAGGCCGGGATCCGTCTGGCTACCAACGGAAGCCGGGCCCAGATCACCGTGTGGGACAATGGCCCGGGTATGAGCCAGGCCGACCTGACGGCCATGCTGGACGGTTCCTCGCCGGACAGCCTGCCCAAGCCGGGCACCGGCCTGCGGCTGGGACTGCCCATCGCCCGCTACGCCGCCGCCGCCCACGGCGGAGCCATCCTGCTGGAAAGCCGGGAGGGCCAGGGGTTGTTGGTTACGGCCTCGCTGCCCCTGAAAAAACCGGGCAAGGGGATGCTGCATACGCCCCGCTCCGGCCCGGAGGAGGATTTTCCTCCGCTGATGACCCTCCTGTCGGACGCACTGCCCTGGCAGGCGTTTGAGGAATAAAAAACGCTGTTGGCGCATGTACGCGTCAACAGCGTTTTTTCTTAGTTAAACTTGTAGATCCGCCGGGCCAGCCGGTAGAGTTTGACGGACAGCTTGCGGCCCTGGTAGCCGGGGAGGGTGGCTACGGCGGACAGAGAGCGGTACTTCATCTTGTGGTACAGGCCCGAGTCCACGGTGCGCAAGTATTCCCACAGTTCGGTCTTCGCGCCCAGCGCCTCCGGCGTGTCCGCGATGTACAGGAACAGCGAGGAGATGGTCAGCATCATGGACAGGTAGTTGGTCATATACCGGGCCAGCTTGGGCTGCTCGGCTTTGATCCTGCGCAGGTCGTGGGCGTCGATCATCAGCTTGGTCACCCGCACCTGCTGGTCCACCCGCCCCACCATGACCTTTTCGTTGACCGACTGGTCGGCGCGGCCGATGAAGTAGCGGTACAGGTCCACGTCCAGATAATAGATGGTCTTTACAAAGGGCAGGGGCTGGTAGACAAAGATGTTGTCCACGTAAAAGGTGTGCTTGGGCAGCTCCAGGCCGCACTCTCGCAGAAGCTCGGTCCGGTAGATGACCGAGTGCATCAGCAGGTACTGGGAGGGGCCGAAGCGGCCCATCTGCTCCCAGGTGAATACCGTCCCCTCGGGGAATACATTGCGGTAGCCCATGGACTTTTGCGTGTTGTCCTCCGCGTGCTCATACACATAGTTGCAGATGAGCAGGTCCACCGGATTGTTGTCCCGGATGAACTGGCGCAGCCGGTCCAGGGCCTTGTGGAGAGCGGGAACGTCCACCCAGTCGTCCGAGTCCACCACCTTGTAGTAGACACCCCGGGCATTGCGGATGCCCTGATTGACGCCCTCGCCATGGCCGCCGTTTTCCTGGTGGATGACCCGAATGATGTCGGGATACTGCTCAGCGTAGCGGTCGCAGATAGCGGGGGTGTCGTCCTTGGTGGAGCCGTCGTCCACCAGGATGATCTCGATGTCGTCACCGCCCTGGA
This sequence comes from Oscillospiraceae bacterium, assembly GCA_051867655.1. GTDB lineage: Bacteria > Bacillota > Clostridia > Oscillospirales > Oscillospiraceae > JAJPXI01. The sequence continues at coordinate 4,416 of JBJDYV010000102.1, read as the reverse complement.
GGAGGGTCTCCACGCAGTGGTCCATGTAGGCGGCGGAGTTATAGCAGGGAACGGCAAAGGTAATGAGTTTATCCAACGGTTTCATCCTTTCACACTATTCTTCGATCAAAAATACATGTTTTTGATCGAAGAAGCAGCGCATCGTCAGTTCATCGCACAGCTCCAGCGCCCGGGCGACGATGGCGTCCATGTTGTAATACTGGTACTCTGCGAGGCGGCCCAGCAGGTACAGATTGGGGCAGCGCTGGGCCAGGGCCCTGTACTGCCCGTACAGCGCGTTGTTGTCCGGATTGATGATGGCATAGTAGGGGATTTCCCCCTCGGCGCCGGTGTAAGCCTTGGAGTACTCCTTCATGATGGTGGTCACGCCGGGCAGCTCCTGGCCGGTCAGGTGCTTGAACTCGGTGATGCGGGTATAGTCTTCGTCCACGGTGTAGTTCACCGTGCCGTGGGTCTGCCAGTGATCCACGGGGTAAGTCTCAAAGACGAAATCCAGAGTGCGGTAAGGAAGTCGGCCGAACCGGCAGCCAAACAGTTCATCCACCGCTCCGGTGTAGATGACGGGGCCGCCGAAGGCTTCTCCGTTCACCTTTACGCCGCCGTCCTCGCCCAGCTCCAGCACCTGGGCCGCGTCGGTGTTCAGACGCACGGTGATATTGGGGTGGTCCAGCAGCTTTTTAAAGAGAGACGTATAGCCCTCCAGAGGCAGGCCCTGCCAGGCGTCCTGGAAATAGCGGTCGTCCCGGGAGAGAAACACGGGCACCCGGGCGGTGGTGTTGGGGTCGATCTCCTCGGGAGACTGGCCCCACTGCTTCATGGTATAGTGGACAAAGACATGTTCGTAGACATAGTCGGCCAGAGCGGCGATCTCGGAGTCCGGGTTCCGGCGCAGCTCCAGGATGGTGACCTTCTTTTCGGCGCCGTAGGCGTCCAACAGCTTTTGTTCCAGCCCGGCGGCCTTTTCCGCGCCGAACGCGGTCTCCAGCGAGGTCAGGTTGAAGGGCACGGGGTAGGTCATCCGGGCACCGTTTTCCACCGGGATGTCGGCGATGACCCGGTGCTGATAGTCCCGCCAGGCGGTGAACCGGGACAGGTAGTCGAACACCCGGCGGTTGTTGGTGTGGAAGATATGGGGGCCGTATTGGTGGATCAGCACTCCTGCGCTGTCCGGACAGTCATAGGCGTTGCCGCCCACGTGAGCACGCCGCTCACACAAAAGCACCCGCCTGCCGCCGCGCTCGGCCAGCTCCCGGGCGGCCACCGCGCCGGCAAAGCCCGCGCCGATAACCAGACAGTCAAATTGAGGCATGGTTCACGCCCTTTCTGATTTTTGAGGATAAGAAAATTTTAGCATGGTTTTTGGGGGGAAACAGGACTATTCTATTAATTTTTTCTTAAAATTGCGCGGAAGGCGTTTTACTTGCAGAAGCACTCCACATAGTGCTCCATGGCCGCTTCGATGACCTTGACGGCGGCGGCGCGGTCGTTGACATCGCCGGCCACGGCGTCCTTGCCCTCCAGGGCCTTGTAGACCGAGAAAAAGTGGGCCATCTCGTCAAAAATGTGCGCCGGCAGGTCCATCAGGTCCTGATACCCGTTGTAGGTGGGGTCGGAGAAGGGAATCGCGATGATCTTTTCGTCGTGCTTGCCGCCGTCCAGCATGGAGATATAGCCGATGGGATAGCAGCGCACCATGGTCAGGGGGTCCAGGGCCTCGGAGCAGAGCACCAGCACGTCCAGGGGGTCGTTGTCATCGCCGTAGGTGCGGGGAATGAAGCCGTAGTTGGCCGGATAGTGGGTGGAGGTGTAAAGGACGCGGTCCAGAATGATCAGGCCGGTCTCCTTATCCAGCTCATATTTCTTCTTGCTGCCTTTCGGGATCTCAATGACCGCGATAAAGTCTTCGGGGGAAATCCGCTTGGGGGAAATATCATGCCAAATATTACTCAATTTTGAAACCTCCATGCGCCTGCGGCGTTTTGATCAGAGGGACCGGCTCGGCCCTTCCCTTCCTGGTGTGATTATAGCGGATAGCCGGAGAAAAAACAACCGTCCAAAACGACGGGCCGTTTGTAAAAATTTTAGGGTATTTTTTTGTATTTTAGGACTTGAAGACGGCGCGGTTTTCCTGTAGAATAGCACACATAATCGACAAAGAAGTCCGCGCGGGGATTTTTCCGGGCGGATATTTCGTTTGGAGGGCCGGATATGAAGCTTTTGGAAGACCGCATCCGTAAGGACGGAAAGATCCGCGGCACCGACGTGCTGAAGGTGGACAGCTTCCTGAATCATCAGATGGATGTTGCCCTGTTTGACGAGATCGGCAAGGAGTTTTACCGCCTGTTCGGAGACTGCAATGTGACCAAGATCCTGACCATCGAGGCGTCCGGGATCGGGATCGCCTGTGCCGTTGCCCGACCCTTCGGCGTACCTGTTATTTTTGCCAAAAAGAATAAGACCAAAAACATTGCCGGGGATGTGTATACCTCCAAAGTGGAGTCCTTCACCCATGGCAAGGTCTATGACATCATTGTGGCCAAGGAATTCCTGAATCCCGAAGACCGGGTGCTGCTCATCGATGACTTCCTGGCCAACGGCAGCGCCCTGCAGGGCCTGATCAAGCTGGTCAACGACGCGGGCGCCACCCTGGTGGGCGCCGGCATCTGCATCGAAAAGGCCTTCCAGCCCGGCGGCGAGCTGATCCGCTCCATGGGCGTGCGGGTAGAATCCCTGGCCCGGATCAAGTCCCTCAGCGAGGAGAACGGTGTCGAGTTCTGCTGAACAGCGTCTGAGCCGTCGCGAGCAGGCGGGGCGTGAGCGGAACAGCGTCTGAGCCGTCGCGAGTGGGCGAGGCGTGAGCGGAACAGCGCCCGGGCCGTATTCTGATTTACATTTGGCAATCAAGCCGTGTAAAAATACAAAAAGTATGGATTGAAATGGGAGGAACAAAACAAATGAAAAAACGCGTGTTAGCCCTGCTGCTGGCCGGTGTCATGATGCTCGGCCTGGCTGCCTGTTCCAGCTCCGGTGACAACAAAGCCGGGGACGGCAAGACCATCAAGGTCGGCCTGATCTGCATCGGCGACGAGAACGACCAAGGCTATACCTACAACTTCATCCGCGGCAAGGAGGCCGCCACCGAGACCCTGAAGGCCAAGGGAATCGATGTTGAATGGGTCGTGAAGTGGAACATTGGCGAGAACTCCACCTGCGAGGACGCCAACATCGAGCTGGCCGAAGAGGGCTGCGACATTATCATCAACAACTCCTACGGCTTTGAGCCCTTCATGCTGAAGGTCGCTCCCGATTATCCCGAAACCACCTTCATCGCCTGCACCAACCAGGCTTCCGCGACCGATGACCTGGACAACACCCACAACGCCTTCGCCGACATCTACGAGGGCCGCTATCTGGCGGGCGTGGTCGCCGGCATGAAGATGCAGGAGATGATCGACAACGGCGAGATCACCGCTGACGAGGCCGTCATCGGCTATGTGGGTGCCTTCTCCTTCGCCGAGGTCATTTCCGGCTTTACCTCCTACTATCTGGGCGCCAGGTCCGTCTGCCCCTCCGCCACCATGAAGGTGCAGTTCGTGGGCTCTTGGGGTGACGCCACTCTGGAGGCCAACGCCGCCTCCGCCCTGTGCGATCTGGGCTGCGTCATGATCTCCCAGCACTCCGACAACTCCACCCCCGCCACCGCCGCCCAGAGCGCCGGCGTGTTCCACACCGGCTATAACAACGATATGAGCAGCATCGCCCCCGAGGCTTCCCTGATCAGCACCCGCATCGACTGGGAAATTTACTTTGTCCATGCCATCGAGACCATCGCCAACGGCGGTGAGCTGGAGCAGGACTGGTGCGCCGGCATGAATGAGGGCGCCGTTGTGATGACCGGCCTGAACGAGAAGATCGCCGCCGCGGGCACCGCTGAGAAGCTGGCCGAGGTGGAAGAGGCCATCAAGTCCGGCGAGCTGCAGGTCTTCGATACCTCCACCTTCACCGTGGGCGGCCAGGAAGTGACCACCTCCTTCGCTCTGGACACCGACGGCGACTTTGTGCCCGACTCCGTGGAGGCCGTGCACGACGGCGCGTATCACGAGTCCGAGGCTCAGTCCGCCCCCTACTTCGCTCTGCAGATCGACGGTATTGAGTGGCTGAACGCCGCGTACGGCGACTGATACTAATTTCATTTAAAAAGTGTACATTTAAAAAATGTATACTTTTTATAGCGCAAAGCGCGTATGAAATTTATGAGACGGCTTTTGCAAGCATGTATGCTTGCAAAAGGGCAACGCATTTATGCGGTGCCGCTCTGATAAAAAGTTGTATTTTTATCAGAGGTTAGTATGAGAAGCGCTGAAACCTATGTGCTGACCCCAAAGAGGGCCGCTGAACAGCGGCCCTCTTTGACTT
>JBJDYV010000101.1:0-5736 GCA_051867655.1 Oscillospiraceae bacterium | reverse complement strand
TGCAGTTCGGTTTCCATGGCGTCGATCAGGGTTTGCGCCGCCACGGTCGCAGACATTTCGTTGGCGTCCATTTTGACATGCGTGTCCCGCAGGCACGCATCGATCCGCGGGTTGCTTTTCATCTTGTCCTGCAAATGCTGCCAGACCAGCTCCTGCACCCACTCCCACTCCTGTTCACGCCTGCGCTTCTGAAGCTGTCCGGTCTCGTTCATCTTCTCCACAAACGATGTGACCACGTCCCAGAAGTCCCCGACCCCCTGTCCGGTCAGCGCAGAACAGGTATAGGCTTTCGGCTGCCACCCTTCCGTGACCGGGCGCAAATAATGCAGGACCTGATTGTATTCCGCCCGCGCATTCAGGGCGTTCTGCAGATTATTGCCGTCCGCCTTGTTGACCAGGATCGCGTCGGCCAGCTCAATGATGCCTTTTTTAATGCCCTGCAATTCATCCCCGGCGCCGGTAATGACCAAAACCATGAAGAAGTCCACCATGGAGCGCACTGTGGTCTCCCCCTGTCCGACGCCGACGGTCTCCACCAGGATCGTGTCATAACCGGCGGCCTCGCACAGCAGGATGGTCTCTCGGCTTTTCCGGGCCACACCGCCCAGCCTTCCGGCCGATGGCGAGGGGCGGATAAAGGCATTGGGATGGCGCGACAGGTGCTCCATTCTGGTTTTATCCCCGAGCACGCTGCCCCGGGAGATGGGGCTGCTGGGATCGACCGCGAGCACCGCCACCTTTTTTCCCCGGTCACAGAGCATACAGCCCAGCGCCTCGATAAAGGTGCTCTTTCCCGCGCCCGGCACGCCGGTGATCCCGACCCGTGAGGATCTTCCCGTGAACGGAAGGATCTCCTGCACGATCTCATGGGCAAGCGGCGCGTGCTTTGCCGCGTTGCTCTCGATGATGGTAATGGCCCGCGCCAGGATCATGCGGTCGCCGCGCAGGATCCCGTCCACATAGTCCCGCGCGGTCAATTCCCTGGCCCGGCAGACCGGTTTGGGCGCTTTGGCCGCAGTAATCTCATCTTCGTGGATTCCCCGCATCACCTGCGTGGCGAAGCCTTCTCCTGCGTTCTCCGGAACCCACTCCGGCCGATATACGTCCGCCATCTCAATTCTCCGCCGCGCCCAGCCGCTCGTTCAGCTTCACCAGCATCTCTTTTGCGCACGCCGGGATGACAGAGCCGGGCCCGAAGATGCAGGAAGCGCCGTGCTCATAGAGGAATTCGTAGTCCTGGGCGGGGATGACGCCTCCCGCAACGACCATAATATCGCCGCGGCCACGCTTTTCCAGCTCCTCCACCAACTGGGGAAGCAGGGTCTTGTGTCCGGCTGCCAGCGAACTCATGCCTACAATGTGCACGTCGTTGTCCACTGCGTCCTGCGCGACCTCCTCCGGGGTCTGGAACAGCGGGCCAACATCCACGTCGAAGCCCATGTCGGCATAGGCCGTGCCGACCACCTTGGCGCCCCGGTCGTGTCCGTCCTGGCCCATCTTGGCGATCAGGATACGGGGCCGGCGGCCCTCCCGCTGCTCGAACTCGTCGGTCATCTTCCGCACCTCGTTGATGACCTCGTCATCCGAGAACTCGCTGCTGTACACGCCGGAAATGGAGCGGATCACCGCCTTGTGCCGCCCGCACACCTTTTCGATGGCGTACGAGATCTCGCCCAGGCTCGCCCGGGCGCGCGCGGCCTCCACGGCCAGCTCCAGCAGGTTCCCCTCCCCAGTCTCCATGGACCGCGTCAGGGCGTTCAGCCGCAGCTCCACCGCCTCGGGGTCACGGTTGGCGCGCAGCTTTTCCAGACGGGCGATCTGTGCCTGACGCACGGCGGTATTGTCCACCTCCAGAATGTCCAGCGGGTCTTCCTGCTCCAGCTGGTAGGAGTTCAGGCCCAGGATCTTTTCCTCGCCGGAGTCGATGTGTGCCTGACGGCGGGCGGCGGCTTCTTCGATGCGCATCTTCGGAAGGCCGGTCTCGATGGCCTTGGACATGCCGCCCAGCTCCTCCACCTCCTGGATGTGGGCCCAGGCGCTGCGGATCAGCTGATCGGTCAGGGCCTCCACATAATAGGAACCGCCCCAGGGGTCGATGACCTTGCAAACGCTGGTCTCATCCTGGATGTACAGCTGGGTATTACGCGCGATTCGGGCGGAGAAATCGGTGGGCAGAGCGATGGCCTCGTCCAGCGCGTTGGTGTGCAGCGACTGGGTGTGGCCCAGCGCGGCCGCCATGGCTTCCACGCAGGTGCGGGACAGGTTGTTGAAGGGGTCCTGGGCCGTCAGGCTCCAGCCGGAGGTCTGGGAGTGGGTCCGCAGGGCCATGGATTTCTCCTTCTTCGGGTTGAACTGCTTAACGATCTTGGCCCAGAGCATCCGGGCCGCGCGCATCTTGGCGATCTCCATGAAATAGTTCTTGCCGATGGCCCAGAAGAAGGACAGACGGGGCGCGAAGTCGTCGATGGTCAGGCCGGCCTTCAGACCGGTGCGGATGTACTCCAGGCCGTCGGCCAGGGTGTAACCCAGCTCGATGTCCGCGGTAGCGCCCGCCTCCTGCATGTGGTAGCCCGAAATACTGATGCTGTTGAACTTGGGCATGTACTTTGCCGTATAGGCGAAGATATCGCCGATGATCCGCATGGACGCGGCGGGCGGATAGATGTAGGTATTGCGCACCATGAATTCCTTCAGAATATCGTTCTGGATCGTGCCGGACAGGACGGACTTATCCACGCCCTGTTCCTCCGCCGCCAGGATATAGAACGCCATGACGGGAAGCACCGCGCCGTTCATGGTCATGGACACGGACATCTGGTCCAGCGGGATCCCGGAGAACAGGATCTCCATGTCCAGGATGGAGTCCACCGCCACGCCGGCCTTGCCCACGTCGCCGACCACGCGGGGGTGGTCGGAGTCATAGCCGCGGTGGGTCGCCAGGTCGAAGGCGATGGAAAGGCCCTTCTGTCCGGCGGCCAGGTTGCGCCGGTAGAACGCATTACTTTCCTCCGCCGTGGAGAAACCGGCGTACTGGCGCACGGTCCAGGGGCGGGTCACATACATCGTGGGATAGGGCCCGCGCAGGAACGGAGGAATGCCGGCCATATAGGGCAGATGAGTCGCGTCTTTGTAATCCTCCCCGGTGTAGAGGGGCTTGACGTCGATCTGCTCCATGGTGTGGTACAGCAGCTCCTCCAGAGGCTTTCCGGTCTCCTTCTCGATCTTCTTCTGCCAGGCCTCCATGCTCTCGTTTTGAAAGAAGTCCTGCTTCAGTGTCATCTGACTGAAATTCGGCTTGGTATACATCAGTTGATCCCCTCCTTCTGCTGGATCGCCGTCAACATCGCAAGGCAGTTCGACTTCACATGGATAAAGTCATCCACGCCGGCCTCCAGATAGGCGTCCTTGTACTCCGGCGCGGGAGCGCCGGCCAGATAGACCGTCGCCTGCGGCTTTCCCTGCTTGATCAGGTGGGCCAGCGGCGGGACCAGCTCGGGATAGGTCGGGTCGCTGGAGCAGATCACGATGACCTGCGCCGGGGCGTCGATCGCGGCCTGAGCCGCCTCTTCCACGGTGGGGAAGCCGTTGTTGCCCAACACCTTGAAGTGCCCGACCTCCATAAAGCCGGTGATAAAGTCGGCGCGGGCCTTGTGCTGGGTGACGGGGCCCATGTTCGCCAGGAAAATGTTGACCGTCTTTCCGGTCTCCTGCTCATACTGCTCCGTCTTGCGGCGCAGGGTCTCAAAGGGCTCAGTCCAGCGCGCCTGCTTGATCGGCGTGACCGTATCCTCTCCGTCAAAGCCGTCGTTGAGCGCTTCCCGCACCTGCTGGAGCGTGGCGCCGCCCAGGAACGCCTCCGTCACGGCGGACATGAAGTCGTCCGGCTCGCCGCTGATGCAGGCGGGGATCTTCTGAAGCCAGGTCAGGCAGGGCAAGGTATCCGTATCGGCAAAGTATTCGTCCAAGGCCTGCGCCCGCAGCTCCACCAGTTCCTCCGGGCTGCGCTCATTCTTTTCCAGCGGAGTCTCCAGCATATTGGCGTACATGTTGCAGCCCACGGCCCGGTCCGCGCGTGTAGCCAGCTTTTGATAGCGCTCGCGCAGGATCTTCTCCACTGACTCCTGCACGGCGCCGCTCTTCAGCTGCTCCAGGATGCCGCCATCTCCCTCGGTCTGCTGCACCTGCGCCCAGATCGCCTGCCCCAGCTGCTCGGTCAGGCTTTCCACATACCAGGAACCGCCCGCGGGGTCCACGGGCTGCAGCATATTGAATTCGTTCTGGAACATCAGCTGAATGTTGCGGGCGATCCGGCGGGACTGCACGTTGCTCTCCCGCACGGCCTCGTCGAAGGGGGTCACGGACAGGCCCTGAATTCCGCCCACAACACCGGAGAACGTCTGCGTGCTGGCGCGCAGCACGTTGACATAGGGGTCCAGAGCGGTCGTGGTGAACGCCGAGGTGCGGGCCAGAACGCAGATCTTCTGCGCCTCTTCATCGCCGCCGTAGGAGGCGATGACCTCCGCCCAGATCTTGCGGACAGCGCGCAGCTTTGCGATCTCCATGAAGAAGTTGGCGCCGAGGGAGAACGAAAACGCGATCTGCTGCGCGATCTCCCCGATCTCCAGTCCCCGCAGCTGCATGGCGTTGATGTACTGGATGGCGGTGGAAATGCAGTACGCCACCTCCTGCACGTCATTTGCGCCGCCGTTGTGGTAGCAGTCGCTGCGGATCAGGATCGTTTTGCAGTCAGGCAGGTTTTCCTTGCTCCACTGGATTACAAGCGCCATTTCATCATAGAGGAAATCCAGCGGGCAGGGCAGAGAGCCGTTCTGGGCCAGGAATCCCAGGGGATCGGCTCCGATGTAGCCGGAATAGCGCGAAAGCTGTTCCGCCTCCCCCTTTTCCCTGGCGCGGGCCAGGAGCATGCCCAGCATCGGAACCGCGCTCGGCCCGCAATACAGCTGGACCGGGTGCTCGCGCAGATCGACCCCGTCCAGGGCGGTGTTCAGATCACGCAGCGTGGCAAGATGCACGCCCATCCGATCCGCGGGGTCCAACTCGTTCCGGCAGCCCAGGGTCGAAGGGTTCAGGCTGAGATGGACCGTCTCGTTGCCGCGGTCAAGCTCCTCCTTCAGGATCCGGTTGGCATCCTCGGGGAGCACAGCGTTCACATACTGGGAAATTTTCCACGGCTGCGCCATGTAGCCCGCCGCGTCGATCCCGCGGACATAGGGAGCACAGCCCGGGGGCTGTGTCTGCGGTCCATCCAGCTTCGCGTCGTTCAGCGTATAGATGGGCTCCAGCGTGATCCCCTCATAGGTCTTGGTATACATTTTCTTATCAAAGGGCGCGCCCTTCAGGGCCGTAACGGCCGCCTCTTTCCACTCCTCGTAACTGGGCGGCTCAAATTCGTCAAAGGATACCGGGTTTAAGATCCTCTTCCCGCTTTCTTCACTGTTCATGCGCTTTCCTCACTTTCAAAAATATTGTCACCCGGCCGAAGGCAGGCTTCCGCCGGAGTACCCACAAAAAAATCCGCACAGCCTGCAAAGACCGTGCGGATAAAGTAGACATATACAGATAAATATATATGCATTCGACCCCAGTGTAGGCAGGATACAGGCATCAGCTCTGGCGTATCTGACTTAACCTTTTCAAAAAGGTATCACAGTGACCCACTCGCGGGGCATCTCACCCCATTCCGCTTCCGGCTCTCGCCGGACGAGCTGTCCTTTT
>JBJDYV010000100.1:0-28012 GCA_051867655.1 Oscillospiraceae bacterium | reverse complement strand
CGACCAGGACGCGGGCCAGAAGTACCGCAAGAGCCACGAGAACCCCGTGGTCAAGACGGTCTACGAGGAGTTCCTGGGCGAGCCCGGCGGCCACAAGGCCCATGAGGTGCTCCACTGCACCTATGTCCCCCAGAAGAAGTACCGCACGGACGACTGACTTTTTTGAATTTTGAATTTTTGAATTTTGAATTTTTGAATTTTGAATTTTTGAATTTTGAATTTTTGAATTTTGAATTTGGGCGCCCGCTCTCAAATGAGAGCGGGCGCCTGTTTTATTTGCTTTTTCCTGATATATGTTGTAAAATATCTCTGCTTCTTTCCAACAATGACAACAGGAGGGTCTGCTATGAACTACACCTTTGCCCAATACCAGGAGAGCGCCGCCGCTATTCGCGGCAAGATCGGCGATTTTCGGCCCGATGTTGCCATGGTCCTGGGCTCCGGCCTGGGCTATCTGGGCGACCTGGTGGAACACGCCGTCGCCGTGCCCTATGGCGAGATCCCGCACTTTAAGGTCTCCACCGCCCCCGGCCACAAGGGCCAGTTGGTTTTCGGACAGCTGAACGGCAAGAACGTGGCCGTCATGCAGGGCCGGATGCACCACTATGAGGGCTACTCCTACGAGGAGGTCTCCTACGCCGTGCGGGTGCTGCGGCTGCTGGGCTGCACCACGCTGATCGTCACCAACGCCGCCGGCTGCGTCAACACCGCATGGAACGCCGGTGAGCTGATGCTCATCACCGACCAGATCAAAATTTTTATGGAATCCCCCCTGCGCGGGGAAAATATCCCCGAGTTCGGCCCCCGCTTTCCCGACGCCTCCCACCTGTATACCCCGGCCCTGCAGGAGCTGGCCCGGGACACGGCAGCCGACCTGGGGATCTCCCTGCGGGAGGGCGTATATATGTACTTCCCCGGCCCCCAGTACGAGACCCCCGCCGAGGTTCGCTTCGCCCGCATCGCCGGGGCGGACGCCGTGGGCATGTCCACCGTGCCGGAGGTCATCACCGCCGCCCACTGCGGCATGCAGGTGCTGGGCTTCACCCTGCTGAGCAACATGGCCGCCGGGATTCTGGATCAGCCTCTCAGCGAGCAGGAGGTGCTGGATGCGGCCGCCGCCGCCAAAGAAAAATTCTCCAAGCTGGTTCTGACCTGCCTGGAGCGGCTGTGAGGTGTCTGCGATGAAGACGCTCATTCAAGAGGTCACCGCCGTCCTGATGGACGAGGAAAAAACCGTGCTGAGCAACGCCTATGTGGCGGTGGAGGACGGCAAGATCACCTATGTGGGCGACAAGCGCCCCGCCGGCACCTTCCGGGAGGTCATCCACGGCAAGGGCCAGGTGCTCATGCCCGGCTTTGTGAACTGCCACACCCACATCCCCATGACCCTGCTGCGGGGCTACGGCGGCGGGTGTGACCTACAGACTTGGCTCAACGACTATATTTTCCCCGCCGAGGCCCGGCTGGACGACCGCGCCGTGGCCGCGGGCACCGACCTGGGGCTGGCGGAGATGATCGCCAGCGGCGTGACCTGCATCACCGATATGTACGCCCACACGGGCACCATCGCCCGGCGGGTGATGGAGGCCGGCATCAGCGCCAACCTGTCCTGCGGCGGCGTGTATTTCGGCGCGGCGGAGGATTTCAGCCCGGACACCTGCAACGACTGTAAGGCCCAGCGCGCCCTGACCGAGGAGTGGCACGGCGCCGGAGACGGACAGATCCGGGTGGACGCCTCCATCCACGCCGAGTACACCTCCAACGCCCCCCTGTGGCAGTGGATGGCCGATTATGCACGCTCCCACGGTCTGCGGATGCACGTCCATGTGTCCGAGACCCGGTCCGAGCACGCTGACAGCATCAAGAGAAACGGGAAAACGCCCATCCAGACGTTGAACCAGTACGGCGTGTGGGAAAACGGCGGCGTCGCCGCTCACTGCGTCTACACCACCCCGGAGGACTGGGCCATCATGAAGGAAAAGGGAATCTCCTGCGCCCACAACCCGTACTCCAACCTGAAGCTGGGCTCGGGCATCGCTCCCATCCCCGCCATGCGCGGGGCGGGGGTCAATGTGACCCTGGGCACGGACGGAATGAGCTCCCACAACAGCGCTGACCTGTTCGCCGATGTGAAGCTGGCTGCCATTCTGCACAACGGCGCAAACTGCGATCCCCAGGCGGTCGATCCCTACGAGGCTCTGAAGATGGCCACGGTCAACGGCGGCAAGGCCCTGGGGCGCAAAACCGGAAAGATCGAGACCGGCTACGACGCCGATCTGATCCTGGTCAATTTCGACACGCCCAACAACTTTCCCTGCCACGATGTGATCGAAAACCTGGTCTATGCCAGCCACGGCTGCGACGTGACCATGAATATGGCCCGGGGCAAGGTCATATACAAAGATGGGGAGTACAAGACCATCGACCTGGAGCGCGTGAAGCACGAAGTCACCGAATACGCGCTTCCCCTGATCTTCGGAAAGTAAAAAAGCCCGTTCCGTTTAGAAGAAAGGCGTGTGACCCTTGTCCAGTTCAGAAAAGAAGAATACCTTTTATGGCGGTGCGGCCATCCTGGCCATCGGCTCCATCATCGTGAAGCTGATCGGCGCTCTGTATAAGATCCCCCTCGGCAACATCCTGAGCAATGAGGCGTACACCAACTTCAACACCGCCTACAATGTGTACAACCTGTTTTTGACCATCTCCACGGCGGGTCTTCCCGTGGCCCTGTCCAAGACCATCAGCGAGGCGGACACCCTGGGACGGCGCAATCAGATCCAGCGCGTTTTCCGTGTGGCGCTGACCACATTCGCGGTCCTGGGCCTGCTGAGCTTTATCGCCATGAGCTTCTTCGGCGCCCCTCTCGCGGTCCTGATGGGGGATGACTCCGCCGTCTACTGCATCCGGGCGCTGTCGCCCTCGGTGCTCTGCGTGTGTATCATGTCGGCCTTCCGGGGCTACTACCAGGGCCACTCCAACATGGTGCCCACCGCGGTCTCTCAGATCATCGAGGCCACCTGCAAGCTGGTCATCGGTCTGGCCCTTGCGTTCCTGGTTCTGCGCACCTTCACCGGCGGTGACGCCTATAAGCAGCGCATGGCCGCTGCGGGCGCGATCTTCGGCGTCTCCGTGGGCAGCATCATCGCCCTGATTTACATGGTGACCCGCTATGTGCGCTCCCGCCGCCGTGAATCCGCTCAGCCCAGCCATGACAAGCCGGACGCCGCCGGTGATATCTTCACCCGCCTGCTGAAGCTGGCGGTTCCCATTACGCTAGGCTCCGCCGCCATCTCCATCGTCACCATCATCGATACCAAGGTTGTGCTCTCCCTGCTGCGGAAGATGTACGAGAACCTGCCCGAACTCATCAGCGCGGAGGCCCTTGCCCAGGTGAACGAGCCGGGCGGCGTGGCCGCCGAGCTGTTCATGGCCCAGGGCCTGAAGGGTATCTATGACAAGTGCATGGCCATCTACAACCTGCCCTCCCAGCTGATGGTGGCCATCACGGCCAGCGTGATCCCCGCCGTGTCCGCCTGCCTGGCCAAGCGCGACAAGCTGGCCGCCAGCCGCACCTCGGAATCCGCCCTGCACATCGGCGTGATCCTGGCCTTCCCCATGGGAATCGGTCTCTATGCTCTGGCCGGCCCCATTGTGGAGCTGCTCTTCCCCGGCAAAATGAATCTGGACATCGCCGCACCCATCATGGCCACGTTGGGAATCGCCACCATTTTCGTCTGCATCATGCTGATCTGCAACTCCATCCTCCAGGCCCATGGCCTGGTCAATCTGCCCGTGATCACCGTGATTATTGGTGGTATCATAAAAATCGTGGTCAATTACATCCTGGTGGGCAACTATGACATCAACATCAAGGGCGCTCCCGTGGGAACCCTCTGCTGCTTTGCCGCCGTCGCAGTTTTGGACCTGATCATCATCAAGCGCGTGATCCCCCTGCCGCCCCGCTATACCAAGGTTTTTGTCAAGCCTCTGATCGCCGCTGCCCTGATGGGAGCCGCCGCCTGGGCCAGCCACGGACTGCTGGTCAATTTCCTGGGACTGGGCAACCGTCTGGCTACCATTGGCGCGATTTTGGTCGCCGTGGTGGTGTACGTTGTTTTGGTACTCGCGCTGCGCGTTATTTCCGCGGAGGACCTGGCTCTTATGCCGAAAGGTGATAAAATTGCGAAATTTCTCCATATTAAATGATGAAAATATGCAAAACCGCTTGCAGAAGGTAGAGAAATATGATAGATTTTGAGAAGAAGGATTTTTACGGTGTGAAAGACCTGGAGGAGATCGTGGCTTTACTCCGCGCGCCGGGGGGGTGCCCCTGGGACGCCGAGCAGACCCATGAGAGCAGTCGCCGCGACTTTCTGGAGGAAGCCTACGAGGTGGCCGAGGCCATCGATGAGAGGGACTCCGACCATCTGAAGGAAGAGTTGGGTGATGTACTGCTCCAGGTCGTTTTTCATACCCAAATGGAGCGGGAAACCGGCCGTTTTGATCTGGACGACGTCGCCGACGGCGTGTGCAAGAAGCTTATCTACCGCCACCCCCATGTGTTCGGTGAGGTGGAGGTCTCTGGCAGCGGCCAGGTCCTGGAGAACTGGGACAAGCTCAAACGCAAGGAAAAGGGACAGGCCTCCCATACCGACGCGCTCAATTCCGTGGCCCGCAGTCTGCCCGCCCTGTGGCGGGCCGAGAAGGTCCAGGCCAAGGCCCGCAAGGCCGGTTTCGACTGGGACGAGGTGTCCGGTCCCCTGGACAAGCTGTCGGAGGAGCTGGACGAGCTGAAGACCGCCGTGGCCGAGCAGAGCAACATCGAGGAGGAGCTGGGGGACCTGCTCTTCGCCGCTGTGAACCTGTCCCGGTTCGTCAAGGTGGACTGCGAAAGCGCGCTGACCGCCGCCACCGACAAATTTATCCGCCGCTTTGCCCAGGTGGAGGAGCTTGCAAATCAGCAGGGCCGCGCCATGGAGAGTATGACGCTGGAAGAACTGGACAAGCTTTGGGAAGAAGCGAAGCATAATACAAAAACTTGTTAAAAAGCTTTTAAGCTTTTTATAGCGCGGAGCGCGCGGGATTTTAAATGAAAGTATTTCATTTGAAATCAGTATTAGACGACTTAAAAGCGGAAACGCTTTAAGTAATAAAGTTAATCACGGCTGTCGCCGCAATAAAATTAGGAGGAAGTATAACATGAACAAAGCTGAACTGATCAATGCCGCCGCGGAGAAGGCGGGCCTGTCCAAGAAGGACACCGAAGCTGCCGTCGCCGCTGTTATCAGCGTCATCACCGATGCTCTGGCTGAGGGTGAGAAGATCCAGCTCGTTGGCTTTGGTGCGTTTGAGGTCAAGGCCCGCGCTGAGCGCATTGGCCGCAACCCCAAGACCAAGGAGGAGATCAGCATCCCCGCCTCCAAGGTTCCTGTCTTCAAGGCCGGCAAGGCTCTGAAGGACGCTGTCGCGAAGTAAGGATTGCTATAGGAAAGCGGCCTCCGGAAGCACATCCGGGGGCCGCTTTTTCGGAGGATTTTGACATGCGTTTGGACAAATGGCTGAAGGTCTCCCGGCTGATCAAGCGCCGCACCGTGGCCAACGAGGCCTGCGACAACCAGCGGGTCAGCGTCAACGGCCGTCCCGTCCGGGCCTCCTATGAGGTGAAGGAAGGGGACGTGCTGGAGCTGCGCTTCGGGGAGAAGACCGTCAAGGTGGAGGTCCTGACGGTCTCGGAACACGTCGGGAAGGCCGACGCCCCGGCGATGTATAAAGAGCTATAAAATCAATAAAAAATCACGCAGCCGTCGGCTGCGTGATTTTTTCAGCGAATAAAATTGGTAAAGGTCTTCTTGACAGGCGCGGGAGCGGGGACGGCGTCCTGACCGTACTCCTTCAGCTTCATGAGCCAGGCCATGTTCTGGCCCAGAACCTCCATGATCTGCATTCCCTCGCCGTCCTCCTCCGCCTGGCCGGGCTTCAGGCCGTGGATGACGTTCCAGTAGTTGGAGGTAGGAAGCAGCATCTCGGAATAGGTCAGGTAGTGGTACAGCCCGTCCAGGGTGTCCACGCCGCCCGAGCGGCGCACGGCGGTGACCGCCGCGCCCACCTTGTGGCGCAGGAGGCTGCCGTTGTTGCCGCAGACGTAGAAGGCGCGGTCCAGGAATGCCTTGAACCCGGCGGCCATACCGGCGTAATGGACGGGGGCGCCCAGCAGGATACCGTCGGCCTCCTTCATCTTCTGAATCCACTCGTTGACCGGATCGCCCTGGAGAACGCACTTTTCGTCCCGGTTGCGGGCGCACATGTTGCACCCCTTGCAGGCCTTGATGTCATGGGCACCGGTCCAGACGATCTCCGTCTCGATGCCCGCCGCTTCCAGTTGGGCGCAGACCGCCTTCAGGGCGTGATATGTATTGCCCTCTTTGTGGGGGCTTCCGTTGAATGCGACGACTTTCATGATGATCCTTCCTCTCTCTGCGCACGTCAGCGCATTTGTTCTTCAATTGTCTGCTTGGCCGCGGCCATGATCGCCGCTGTATCCGCGCCGACGATATCCAGACCCTCGGCGGTGAAGCATTGGAACGCGGGAATACCGTAATAGAGCTGGCCGAGGGCTTTGATGTACTCAAATCCCAGATTGTACGCCCCGATGGGGCCGCCTGCGGTGGTCACATAGATGAGCTTTTTGGCGCGGCAAAGGCCTTCCGGGATGCCCTCGGGGGTATAGCGGAACGTGACGCCTGTGACGGTCACCGCCTCGAAATAGGCGCGCACCACGGTGGGAAACAGAAGGTCCCAATAGGGCGCGGCAATCACGACCACGTCGGCCTGGGCGAACTGCCGCGCGTAGCGGAGGATGGGGGCGGAAAGGTCGCCGGAGCGCACACTGGCGTCCCGCGCCTGAACTCCCTCCCAGTCCAGCGGGGGGATCTGCTCGTCAAACAGACGCACTTCCGTCACCGGGCCGTCCAGTTGGTCCAGGACGTGCCGCGCCAGCTCCCATGTGCGGGAATCGGGCCGGACGCAGGCGTTGACAAATAAGATCTGGTTCATGACACCACTCCTTTTTCAGTTCAGAAGGCCCAGGTCACGGAAGGGCAGCAGGATCATGACCGCCTTGCCCAGAATGTAGCGCTCGTCGATGGCGCCCAATTCCACGTGGCGGCTGTCGCTGGAGTCGTTGCGGTTATCGCCCAGCACGAACACCGAGCCTTCGGGCACGGTCAGCTCCTCAATGCTCAGCGCCGATCCCGGCCCCGGCCGGATCATGATGCTCTCATTGATGTACGGCTCGTCCAGGGCCACGCCGTCCACATAGACCTTGCTCTCCTCGTAATCGATGCGTACGGTCTGTCCGCCCACCGCGATGACCCGCTTGACGATGGGCTGGTCCGTGTAGTGGGAAAAGTCCTTGGTCAGGACCACGATATCGCCCTGCTCCGGCGTGTAGCCGATGCTTCGCAGTAGCAGCATATCCCCGTCGTGGAGCGTGGGCAGCATGGACGGCCCGTCCACGGCGATGATGCGGCCCACAAAGGTGAACAGCAGGATCAATGCCACCAGGGCCATGACCAGCGCCTGAAGCCAGAAATACAGGTCCTGCTTGAATTCCTCCGCGCGGGTCAGCTTGGGCTGCTCCGGGTTATTTTTTTCTGCCATGGGAACGGTCCTCCGTTTCAGGGAAATCTACTTCATCATACACCCGCGGACTCAGGATTGCAAGCGGGTGATCCGGACATCCGGCGCGCCGGTCAGGCGGAGCCGTTCCCGGCTCTGGCAGGTGAACAGCAGGATCTGACGCTTTTGGGCCAGATCCCGGAGCAGCTCCAGCGCCAGTCCCAGGCGCTCGTCGTCAAAATTCACCAGGGCGTCGTCCAGCACCAGGGGGGCCGCATCGTCCCCCGGGAGCACCAGGTCGCACACCGCCAGACGTACTGCCAGATAGAGCTGGTCCGCCGTCCCCTTGGACAGGGTCAGAAGCCTGCGGGGGGTCACATCGCCCCGCTGGCTGGCCAGAGCCTCAAATTCCCGGGTCAGGGACACCTGATCGTACTTTCCGCCGGTCAGACGGCTGAGCAGCTCCCCGGCGCGGGCGTTCAGGGCGGGGGACATCCGGGCCTGAAGCAGGGCGTTGGCCTCGGTCAGACCGTCCATGGCGGCGGCAAGGGCGCTGTATTCCTCCCGGCGGCGGCTCAGCTGGTCCTCCAGCTCGCCCAGCCGGGCCTGCAGAGCCGCCGGGTCGCCCAGGGTGTTCATCTCCCCCTGGGCCATGGCCAGGGTCTCGTTCAGCCGGGACAGCTCCAGACGCACCGCGTTCAGGCGCGCGGCGACCTCCTGTTCGCTGCGCTCGGGCACTTGGTCGGGGACCTGCGCCTGGGCGGGGACCCCCTGGGCGGTCACGGCCTGCAGCACCTTCTCCGCGCTTTCCAGACGCAGGGCGGCGGCCTTTTCCTTCTCGCCCAGGTTCAGGGCCAGGGAGACCGCCGCGGACACGCCGTACAGGTCGGTGACCTCGGGGGCGAAGGTGTGGGCGGCCTCCAGCAGACGCTCCGCCAGCTCCTCCCGCTCGGCCTCCAGCCGCTCCAGGGAGACAGCGCGCACGGCGGCGTCCGTGCGCGCCTGGCTGACGGCCTCGTAGTCCGCAATGTACTGTTTGGCCTGTTCGATGATGCCGGCGGCGTCCTGAACACCGTAGCTGTCCAGAATGCGGTGAACCCGCGTGTTTCCTTTCCAGTGTTTGACCACGCCCCAGACCACCAGGGCGCAGACGGCCACGGCGCACACGGCGGCCAGAATTCCGATATACAAAGGGTTGGCATGGGCAAAGCGGTCGATCAGGAGCACGCCTGCCGCGGCGGCGAGAAGAACGCCGATGATGATGAAGCGCACGGACCAGGGTACCGCGCCGCGGGTGTCCTCCTGAAATTGCCTGACCTCCTGGGCGTCCGCCGTGGCCCGTTCCCGCACGGCGGCGGGGTCCATCCCGGCAAACACCGGATGCTTAATCTCCAGGGAGGGCACTTTTATCTCCTCGCACTCCCGGCGGGCCTGCTTGATGTTGGCGTCCAGAGTATTCAGATAGGACAGCTCTCCCTGCATATTGCGCAGGGTCTCCCCGTCCGGGGGTGTGCCCCGGCGCAGGCGCTCTTGGTGCACCGCGTTCCAGGCGGTCTGGGCCGCGTCCAGATCGGCCTTCGCCGCGTCATAGCGCTCCCGGATCCGGACATTGGCCAGGGCGCGGTGGGCCTGCGCCTGCTGTTCCAGCTCAGCGCGCTCCGCATCCAATTCCCGGATGCGGGCCCGGGCGGCGGCGGCCTGGCGGTTGGCGCTTTCCAGACGCTCCAATGTGGCGGCCACGCTGGCCTTCTCCTCCTCCAGACGGGGGATCAGGCCGTTTTTCTGGTTGGATTGACGGCGGTTTTTCCAGTCCCGCAGCCGCTGCTCGGTCTCGGAATAGGACACGTCCTCCTGGCCGGAGGAGACGATGGCGCAGATGCGCCGCTCCAGCTCGGCGGAGCCGGTCACGGCCAGGGAGCTCTGGCCCACGAAGGCGGAGCGCTCAAATACCTCCCGGCCCACGCCGGTCAGCGTCTCGCCCACGTTGTCCGCATTTAGGCCGGGCACCGGTTCCTCAGTACCCGTATAGACCGCCTGAAACTGGCTCAGGGGGGAATTGCCCTTGCTGGTGCGGCGCAGAGTGATCTCTTTGCCCGCCCAGTTCAGCTGGATGGAGCCCTCCATGGCGCCCCCGTCCCAGGGCAGATAGCGGTTCTTTTCGGCAATGACGCCCTTCTTGTCCCGCTCCTTGGTGTCGATGCCGTAGAGCATAGCGCGCAGAAAGCCCGCCCAGGTGGACTTGCCCGCCTCGTTGGGCGCTTCCATGATGTTCAGGCCATCCTCCAGAGACAAGGTCTGCTGCCGCAGCTTGCCGAAGGTGGCGGTCAGTTGATGGATCTTCACGGCGCGCAATCCTCCCTGTTCTCCAAGGCCGCAAGGCCGAAACGGGTGGCCTTCTGGATCAGGGCCGCCTCGTCCTCGTCTTTGGCCGCGTTCAGCCTGCCGCGCATACAGCGCAGAAACAGTCCGGTCAGGTTTTCCTCCTCCATGCGCGCCCAGAGGTCCCGGCACACCTGGGTGCGGTCCCGGAAGGAGACGCTGTAAAAGGAGTCTTCACACCGCTCCTGCAGCGCGGCCAGGTCAATGCCCGCGCCGCCGGACTGGCCGGTGAGCACGAAGCGCACCAGGTCCCGGGGCGCGGCGTGGGCCAGGACTTGGGTGACGATGCTGTCGGTGTCATCCTGTTCCGTCACCGGCAGCTCCAGCACCTGATACTGCCGGGAACAGAGGGGGACAAACCGCAGATCGGCCTTGCCGCCGCGCTCCACCTCGCCGCAGAGCACGCCCTTTACGCCGGTCTCGTCGAAGCCCCGCCCCTCCGGGCAGCCGGAGTAGGCCCAGGGTACCTGACCGGCCATCTGGACTCCGGTGCAGGTGTGGATGTGGCCTAGGGCCAGATAGTCCAGCCCGGAGGCGGCGATGTCCGCCGAGGAGACCGGGCAGTAGCGGCTGCCCTGCCGGGCGTCCACGTCGGCATGGAGTACCATCAGGTGCAGCTTCCCGTCCTGGGGTGCGGAAAAGCCGCTGAGCAGACTTTCACCCCGGCCGTCGGCGGTAAAGGCCGCGCCGTACACCACGGCGTTCAGGCCGGGCAGCTCCACGCTTTCGATCTGTCCGGAGCGGAAAATATGTACGTTGTCCGGCCAGGCGTTCACCGCATAGGGTGAGCGGCCTGTATAGTAATCGTGGTTGCCGGGGGCGATGAACACCGGCGCATCGATCCGGCCCAGGGCGCGGGAGAGGGCCTCCACGGTCTCGTAGTAGACCCGGTCGCCGTCCAGCAGGTCGCCGGCGAGCAGGACCGCCTCGGCGCGGGTGGAGCGGGCCAGCTCGGCCAGACGCTCCAAAAGCTGCCGCTGCTCCGCGCGGCGCTCTACTGCCTGTTCGGGGCTGAGACCGTCAAAAGGGGAATCCAAATGGAAATCGGCGGCATGAATAATACGCAATGTTATATCTCCTCACTCTTGCTCGTCCACACGGATGACGGAAGTACAGCGTTTGGTGTCGGTGTCAATGGTAAAGAGCACGGCGTCCAGCTTGCAGGGGCCCTCGGCGGGCTCGAAGCGGCTGGGGGGCGCGCCCAGAAAGCGGGCCAACGCCTGCTGGGACCGAACACCCAGAACGGACTGGGCGGGGCCGGTAAAGCCCAGGTCGGTGACAAAGCCCAATCCCTTGGGGAGCACCTGGCAGTCGGCGGTGGGCACATGGGTGTGGGTGCCCCAGAGGGCCTGGGCCCGCCCGTCCAGATGCCACGCCATGGCCCCCTTTTCACTGGTGGCCTCGGCGTGGAAGTCCACCACAGTCAGGTCGGCGTCCAGGCCCTTCAGCAGCCTGTCCGCCGTGGTGAAGGGGTTGTCCGCGTTGAAATCCAGCTCACACCGGCCAATCAGGTTGAGCACCGCGATGCGCAGGCCCCGGGGGCCGTCGTAGATCCCCAGCCCCCGGCCGGGCGCCCGGCTGGTAAAGTTGGCGGGGCGCAGCAGGTAGGGGTTCTCGTCCAGGGCGCGGACGATCTGCATCCGGTTCCAGGTGTGGTTGCCCAGGGTGACCACGTCGGCGCCCGCGTCCAGAATGGCCTGGGCCTGGGCGGGGGTCAGCCCCACACCGGAGGCGTTTTCTCCGTTGACCACGGTGAAATGGACGTCGTATTTCTTTTTCAGGGGGCGCAGCCGCCGGGTCAGGAAATCCAGTCCCGCCTCGGACACCACGTCGCCCACGGCAAGCAGATGCAGTTCCATCGTCATCTCTCCTCATAAAAGTAAAAATATTATACGCAATTTTCACGGGAATAGCAAGGCCGGAGCTGGAAAGCCAGCTCCGGCCTTGCGGCGGGAATGGTTTGAATTTTTACTTCTGGGGCAGGACCAGGACCTGACCGACGTAGATCAGGTTGGCGTCCTTGATGACGTCCTTATTGGCCTCATAGATGGCGGTCCACTTGGTACCGCTGCCCAGAGTTTTGGCGGCGATGCTCCAGAGGCAGTCGCCAGCCACGACCACATAGGTCTCGGCGGCGGGCTCGGTGGGCGTGACAGGCTCAACGGGAGCAACAGGCTCGGTGGGAACCTCGGGCTCTGCGGCGGGCTCGTTCACGACGGTGATGCGGCCCTGAGGCTCGGCGTAACCGGTGACCTTGCCGCCCTCGAAGGACTTGACGTAGTTGGCCAGGACCATGTAATCCTCCATGACATAGTCCAGCACGTTGACGGCGCCGGCGAACATGGCGTAGCCGTCGCCCAGGTCGCGCAGGGTGTAATTGTAGCCGGCCAGGTTGTACTTGGCGTTCAGATCCAGAGCCTCATACTTGCCGGTCTCCTTGTTCAGAACCTGGACGTCCTGCACGCGGTACGCGCCGGTGGGGCCGCCGGTCCAGACGCCCTTCTCATCCTTCTGGACCGTGGAGGGGATGGCGGTGTTGATGGTATACTTCAGGCCGGAGACCTGCAGGAAGCCGCCGCACTCGGCGGTGCCCACGTCACGGGAACCCCACTCCAGGGCGTCCAGCATCTGCTGGCCGGTGATGGTCTGCAGGCAGGCCACGTTGCCGAAGGTGTGGATCTCTTTGCAGGTCAGATAGGAGATGTCGCCGGTGATGGCCTTGTTGCGCACGCCGCCGCCGTTCATGATGGCAAAGTCCACATCCAGATCCATATTGTCGAACAGGTAGTACAGGGCGTCGGCGGCAAAATCGCCGGTGTTGGTCTCCTGCTTGCGGACGAGACGGTTGCCCTCGGCGTCGTAGTTGTCCAGAGTGTCGTCAACGGAGCCGATGACCTCGCCCAGCGCGGTGTCGATCTCGGCGATCCAGGCGTCCTCAATGGCCTTCACCTCGGCATCGGGAGTGACGTCGGCCAGATCCTCGGCGGTCAGCAGTTCGGTGGTGATGGTGCCATCGGCGGAAATGGTCATCTTACCCACGGCGGCCAGATAGGAGCCGGTCTGGGTCAGAACCACGGCGTCGCCGTTCTGATCGGCAACTTCCTTACACTCCACGGTGGAGTGGGAGTGGCCGTCGATGAAGGCGTCCAGGCCGGTGGTGTTGGCAATTACATCTTCGGAGTTCCAGGGATCGGACGCGGGGTCGTCGCCCAGGTGGCCCAGGGCGATCACAATGTCGGCTTCCTTGCTGGCGGCGTCGATGGCGGTCTGGACAGCGGCGTACAGCGCGGAGCCGTCCTCGCCGCCGGCGATGCCGTAGATGTAGTTGCCCGCGTCATCCTGGAAGTAAGCGGGGGTGGACTTGGTGAAGGACTCGGGGGTGGTGATGCCGATGAAGGCAATCTTGGTGCCGTTCACCTCAAAGACCTTGTAGCTGTCCAGAACACTCTCGCCGGGCACGCCGTTGGTCTCGTGATAGAAGTTGCAGGAGACATAGGGGAAATCGGCCCACGCGATGGCGTTCATGCAGCCTGCCATAGTATAGTCGAACTCATGGTTGCCCAGGGTGGCGACGTCATAGTCGGCGGCGTTCATCAGCTTGAGGATGGTGGCGCCCTTGTCCATGGAGCCGTAGGCGGTGCCCTGAATGTGGTCGCCGGCGTCAACCAGAAGCGCGTTCGGGATGGAATCCTTCAGGGCGGCTACCTTGGAATAGGTCAGATCCTCGTCGATGTAAGTATGGATATCGTTGGTGTACAAGATCACGATTTCGCCGCCTTCGGCGGCCATTGCGGGAATGACCATGGAGAAAGCCAGAACCAGCGCGAGCAGCAGGGACAGTAGTTTTTTGTGTTTCATACCGCGTTCTCCTTTCCGTTCTGTTTATGTTGTCGGGGCAACTTCTATCTTATCGAAGCAGGATGCAGGCTGCAAGAGGGGGTATGTAAATTCGGCATATTTTTTCAGAAAAATTTCAGGGTGGGGTCCTCGGCGGACCCCACCCTGTGCTTTGCAGCGCGGCGGCGCGTGGATCAAGAGCGGTCTTCCTCTTGCGTGCCGTCGATGAGATATTCGTAGCTCACTTCAAAATAACGCGCAAATAAGCGCAGTTCCAGATCGCTGACTGCGCGCGTCCCGTTTTCGATCCGTTTGATGACACCGCGTTCGGAATCCATGCCCAAAAGCTGAAGCTGCGCCGTCAGCTTTTCCTGAGACAAGTTTCTCTCTCTGCGCAGTGCCCTGATACGCGGACCCACCAGGTTTTTACTTCCGTCTTCTGCCCGTAAATGATTCATGTGTTCACCTCTGGTCATTTTTCGACCTTTTTGCTTGATTATACGGGGAGCACATGCTATAATTTGGTCAAAATATGACCAAAGGAGGAATTGTATGACAGAACTTTCCCGTGCCATTCTGGCCAAGGGTCTGGGAGAATACATTCTGAATTATCTCGGGGAAAAGCCCTACAACGAAGAAAATCTGGTGGAGCGGGAATGCGCCTGGGTCCTGCGGCAGATCGTGGACACGCTGAACGACGAGAGCCTGGACGATTTCTGCTGCCTGGATCGAATCGTCGATCTCGTCCACACGGCCGGCCTGGCCACCACCCGGCACGACTTTTGAAAACGTCGATTTCCTGATGAAACCCACTTTGCATCGTCCATTTTTTGTGATAAAATTATAAAATCCCCCGTTACAGGTGGAAACGAGTACAATACCGCTTGGGAAGGAGACAGGACGATGCAGTTAAGGCAGCTGGCATATTTTGTAGAGATCATCCAATGCCGATCCATGAGCCAAGCGGCGCGAAAGCTTTATATCTCCCAGCCTTCACTGAGTCAGACCATTCAGAACCTGGAGGAAGAACTGGGGTTTCCGCTGCTGGTCCGTACCAGTCAGGGCGTCCGGCCCACCGAGATGGGGAAGCGGGTCTACCGGGATGCCCGAAAAATTGTGGAAGAATCGGCCCGGATGGTGGACGCCTGGAAGGCAGAGTACCGGCTCAGCCAGACAGTGGAGGGTACGGTTCGGGTGGTGACCGTCCCGACCGCCTATCCCATGGTGGCGGAGCACAGCGTGCCGGTTATTGAGAGCGCTTATCCAAAAATCCGCTGCCTGGTAATGGAGGCCCGGCGATTTGAAATTCTGTCATATCTTTCTCAGCATAAGGCTGATTTGGGCATTGCCAATGTCGTCAGCCATGAGAGAGAAGATTTCATGGCATCTGCACGGGAGCAGGGAGTGCGGGTGATCCCTTTGCTGGAGGACACCTTCCAGATCGCCATTTCCAGCAAAAATCCTCTGGCCCGGCAGAAGCAGGTCTCCCCGGAAGATCTGAAGCGTGTGTCTTTGGTGCTTTACTCCGGACAGGACGCCATCGGTACGCCGTACTATGCAAAGTATTTCAACCCGGCGGATACACTTTATGTGAACAGCAGTGAGAAGATGGTCCGTATGGTGGCCAACAATCAGGCTGTAGCGGTATTTCCCATGCGCATCACCTGTTACTGTCAGGACGATGCGCTCCGGGAGCAGATCCGGTTCCTGGAGGTGGAGGGGATCTGCCTGCCCATTACTCATTATTTGGCTTGGCGGGAGAGTGAGAAACTTGACCAAGCGGTCCAAAAGGTCAAAGATGTTATTTGTGACACATATCGGTCTGTTTCAGACGAATCTTAAACAAGGACGGCGCTGTTCGCGAAGCGTCGTCCTTGTTTTTTACAATGCCATAAGAAAAACCTATGGCATTAGAAGGGACCCCTGGAAATGCCTATAACCTGCATTTCCTGTATTGCCAAGATGTATTTTTCAAACAAAGGTATTTATAGTATGATTTCACTAAGGAAAAGTAAGAGGGCAGCCGGCGTTCTCCTGTTTTTCCATTCCGAAAGGGGGAAACCAAAATGGACGGATTGACAAACAAAGCGAAAATTCAATGGGCAATTGTAGTCGCCTCAATCATTATCATTTTATTGATCCCAACAACAGAAACTTTTACAGTGGTAGGCAGGACGTTCCTGGCAATCACGGTCCCCGCAATTCTCTGCATGGTCTTTTCTCTGCTGAATAATGCTGTTATCGCAATTTTGCTTCCGATTCTGTATGTGACGTTCGGCGTGTTGGAGATTGCACAAGCCTACAACAGCTGGACCGGAAATGTGGTGTGGAGCGCACTGGGCTGCTTCATTATCTCAAACGCAATGGAACGCACCGGACTGATGAAGAGAATTTCGTATCGCTGCATCCTTTGGACAGGCGCCTCCTATAAGGGAATCGTCTATGGCCTGATCATAGCGGGCTTCATCATCAATATCATTACCGCTGGCAGTACGGGTCTTGTGTTTGCAACCATGGCATTTTCCTACAGCCTGTGCAAAAGCTTCGGCCTGGGGAAATCCAAAGCCTCCTGCGGCATTATGCTGGCCGGTATGATCGGGATGATCACGGTCGGACACTTTATTTACACTCCTGCCAGCATCGGCGTCCTCTTAAGCGGTGCGGGAGAAAATGTGGCAAAGCCCGGCTATATTCAGTTCTTTTTACAAAACGCAATTTTTATTCCGCTGCTGTTTATTCTCGGGTTTATGATCACGAAGGTGATGAAGCCCGAAAAGGAGATCAACGGGAAGGAATATTTTCAGCAGCAGCGCGAAGCGCTGGGGAAAATGACCAAGGAAGAAATCAAACTCTCGGTTTTGCTCATCGTCCTGGTCCTTGCGCTGATTACCGAACCGCTCCATCATGTTTCCCAGATGGCTGTTCTGCTCATTGTTCCCATGCTGATGTATCTGCCTGGGATCAACGTTGGCAAGGCGGAAGACATCAAGAAGGTCAACTTTAGTACGATCCTGTTTATTGCAGGCTGCCTGTCGATCGGTACCGCCGCCCGGGCCTCCGGTCTGGCAACCTTGATTTCCAATGCGATTTTCCCTCTCGTGTCCAATCTGAGCCCCTGGACACTGATCGGCGCCATCTGGATCTTCGGCTTTATCATCAACTTCCTGCTCACTCCCCTGGCGGCTATGTCCGCTTTCAGCGCGCCGGTATCTGAGATCGCCGCTTCCCTGGGAGTCAGCCCACTTCCGGTACTCTACTCCTTCTTCCAGGGCCTGGACAATCTGATTATGCCCTATGAGCGATCCTTCTTCCTGGTATGCTATGGATATGACGTCATGTCTCTCAAGGATTTTGCCAAAGTCATGGCCTGGAAGTCGCTGATCGGTTTTGCCTACATCATGATCATCGGCGTTCCGTATTGGAAATTGATCGGCCTGTTCTGATGCCCTACACAGGCAGAAAGGATAACAAATATGAAATTGGATGATCGCTATCTGAAACCCCTTCCACAGGATAAAGATGAATTGGGGTATGAATTGTTTTTCCGGGAGCTCCCTCCGCTGGACCCGGACGTGGCTGCCGGAATCGACCCCGAAAAACCGATGGACCCCCAATTTGCAACGCTTCCCGATCATTTGGACGATATGCTGAAGCCTGGATATCTTGCCGTGGAGACCGGACATTGCCTGCTGCCGGGGGGCGGTGGATATGCCGCGGTTAACGTGAAGCTGCACGGTATCAGCCACGAACAGTACGTCTGGTGGCGTCAATGGCGGCGCCAAGGGAACGAGGATTTTCAATACAAGCTGTGGTATCCCGGAATGCATTTCCGGTTCAGCCAACGCAAACGCTGGATCTTGGAAGATCTGGGAATGGGGCCGATGGACATTTACCAATACGCCAGAATGACCCCCAGCCAGCTTGGACTGAAGGAAGAAGACTTACAGAGACGGCCCAACCTGGGAGTGTTCTCCACAGCGGGGATCCACCGTAAGGTAGGTGCGGACTACGATGAGGAACCTTTTGGTGTTGTGCTGGCCCATTTTGTGCGCGAGATCCCCGATGGAATCGAACTGCGCAGCCGTTTCTGGATCGGCTATCAAGTGGAGAACGATCAAATCGTACTGGTAGAAAAAAATATTCCGCCGGAGTTCCCCGCGTGTATGGCCGCACACAGTGCCCAAGAGAATACAAATCTGCGCAACCTGATTCCCCCGCTTTGGGAGATGTATGGCGGTAAGTGATTTTAGGAGATTGATCGCATATGCAAATTTATGAAGAACTGTACCCGCACCTGTTCAGCCCGATTACGGTCAAGAAGACCACCTTCAAAAATCGGATTTATGCTGCCCCGACAGCCACTACCATGTGCACGACCAAGGAGGGTTTCCTGAACGAAGTCGGCATCCAGCTTTACGGAAACCGGGCGCGGGGCGGCGCAGCGGTGGTCAACCTGAACGAGACGGCCATCGATCCCCTTCACGGCCGTGGACACAGCTATCAGATCAACCTGCTGGAGGACATGGCCTCCCTGCGCACCCTCAACCGGTTCAGCGAGTATGTCCACTCTTTCGGCGCCAAATTCTGCCTGGAGATCACCCACGGCGGCCAGTGGGCCCTGCCTGTCTACAACGGGGGGCGCAACCCCATCGGCCCCTCGGCCAAGATCCTGCCCACGGGGGTGGAGGTCACCGAGATGGACGAGGAAGAGATGGACCGGGTGGCTGACTGCTTCGCCAAGGGCACCAACATGGCCAAGCGGGCGGGCTGCGACATGGCCTTGATCCACGGGGCGCACGGCTGGCTGCTGGCCCAGTTCCTCTCTCCCGCGGAAAACCACCGCACTGATAAATACGGCGGAAGCCTGGAAAACCGGGCGCGGTTTCCCATGATGGTGCTCGACCGTATCCGCAAGGCGGTGGGGGACGACTTCATTCTGGAATACCGGATCAGCGGCACCGAGTACATGCAGGGCGGCCTGGAGCTGGAGGAGACCACCGAGTTCATCAAGATGATCGAGGACAAAATCGACATCGTCCAGTGCTCCGCCGGTGCCCGGCGCAGCGCCCTGAGCCGTGCTCTGATGCATCCCACTCATTTCTGCGAGTCCGGTCACAATGTCTATTTGGCCGAGGCGATGAAAAAGGCGGGCGTCAAGATTCCTGTTACTGCCATAGGCGCCATCGACACTCCCGAATTGGCCGAGCGCATTCTGGCTGAGGGCAAGGCGGACTTTGTGGCCATGGCCCGCAACTGGATCGCCGACAACGACTGGGCGGAAAAAGCGCGGCACGGCAAGGCCGAGGACATCCGCCCCTGCATCAAGTGCCTGCGCTGCCTGGATGTGCATGCCGGACGCACCAATACCAACACCAAGTTCGTAGGCCATGACTTCCAGAATTCCTCCTACCGGGATGAGTGCTCGGTCAACCCGGAGTACGGCCGGGAGGATATGCTCTTCCGGTACCGCCCCCCCGAGCGGAAAAAGAACGTGGTCATCGTGGGCGGCGGCCCCGCCGGTATGCAGGCGGCCCTGCTGTCCGCCCAGAGGGGGCATGAGGTTACCCTGTTTGAGCAGAGCGATTCCTTGGGCGGACAGCTCAAGCTGTTCAAAAACATGTCCTTCAAGAAGGATATGACACGTTACAAGGATTACATGATCCGCCAGGTGATGAAAAGCAATATCGAAGTCAAACTGAACACCAAGGCCACCCCCGAGCTGGTCGCAGAGAAGTACCCCGACGCCATCATTGTGGCGGTGGGCGGGGAAGCCATCGTTCCCCCCATCCCCGGCGTGGAGTGCTCCAACGTGATGACCGCCCTGGAGATGTATCCCAATGAGGAGCAGGTAGGGAAACGGGTAGCCATTATCGGCGGCGGCATGGTGGGCTGCGAGACTGCCCTCCATCTGGCTCGCCAGGGCCATCAGGTAGAGCTGGTGGAGATGCGGGACATGCTGGCCCCGGACGGCTTGTTTACCGAGCGTATGCACACCATCCACTTCATGGATGAACACCCCGACCTGCAGTATCATCTGGAGACTGCCTGCACCTGCATCACCGAGGAGGGGATCATGGTTCGGGCCAGGGACGGCAGCGAGCGGCTGATCCAGGCAGACACAGTGGTGCTCTGCTCCGGACTCAGACCCAAAGCGGCCGAGCGGGACTCCTTCAACGGCCTGGCTTTTGATGTGATTGCCGCCGGTGACTGCGAAAAGGTGGGTATGCTGGTCAAGGCGACCCATGACGGCTACAACGCCGCTCTGCGTATCTGAGCGCAGGGAGGAGGTACACCATGGACAGACCTGCCGCTCTGTTGGAGGAGATCGCCTCCTTTGCGAACACACTGACCCTGGAGAATCTTTCCCCCAAGGTAATCCCGCTCGCCAAGACCTTTTTCGCCGACGCCTGCGCCTGCCTTCTGGCGGGGGCCAACGAGCCGGCCACCCTCATTGCCCGCCGGTATGCCGAGAAATGGGGCGCGCCCGGCACATCGACCCTGCTCGGTTCGGGCGGGATCCAAACCGACGCCTGCAGCGCCGCCATGGTCAACGGCGTGGCCCTGACCTACCACGAGTACGATGACATCAACAACACCACCATCGGCCACCCCAGCGGCCCGGTGCTCCCGGCGGCCCTGGCCCTGGGGGAGGAGCTGGATGCCAGCGGCGCGGAAGTACTTCTGGCCTATATTACCGGAATCGAGGTATATTCCCTCATGGGCCGGGCGGTATCCCCGGAGCACAATAAGCAGGGGTGGAATTCCACCGGCTCCCTGGGCATTTTCGGCGCCGTGGGCGCGGCGGCCAAGCTGCTGAAGCTGGATGACAAGCACTTCACTTGGGCCTTGGCTATGGCGGCCAGTGAGTCCTCCGGACTCAAGGGAAACAGCGGTACCATGACCAAACCGCTCCATGCCGGGCGGGCCGCCGCCAAGGGAATCCTGTGCGCCCGACTGGCCGGACTGGGTTTTGATGCCAATCCGGAAGTGCTGGAGACCAAGGGCGGCTTTGCCGATGTGACAGCGGGCAGTACGGTTCACTGGGAAAATGTGCGCCAGGCCATTCGGGAGCGCAACTCGGAATTCCTGAACATCGGCCTGACCATAAAGCCCTGGCCCTCCTGCCGGGCCACCCACAACGGGATCGACGCCATGCTCCGGCTGATAAGGACCCATGATCTGAAGCCGGAGAACATCGAAGAGGTAGTGTGTACAGTTCTGCCCTATATCAAGGATATCGTCCGCTATGACGTGGTGGACGATCCCACCCAGGGGCGATTTAGTATGCACTACTGCCTGGCGCTGGCTATGGTCCGCCGGGCAGTCACCATGGGGGACTTCGAGGGGACGGCAATCACGGATCCCACCCTGAAGGAAGCCATGGAAAAGGTGCGGGTGGTGGTGGACGACAGCGGCGTTTACTTCGACCAGCATGGAAAGACCACGGTGGAGCTGCGCTGCAGGGACGGAGCAGTGTACTCTGAAACCGTGCTCCACGCCAAGGGGGAACCGGAAAACCCGCTGACGGTCCAGGAGCAGGAGGAGAAAGCTTCGGACTGCGTATCCCGTTTACTGGACCCCGCCTGGGCACCCGAGCTTGTGAAGCTGGTGGATAGCCTGGAGAATCTGGACAAGATCCGGGAACTGACCCGCCAGATTGAATCCGCACCCCGGCGCTGAAAAGAAAAAACAGGAAGCGGGGCGGGCTATCCGCCCCGCTTCCTGATGCCTGAAAAGAGGTCGATCGCATATCATGACAAGTAAAACCTGGATGATCCTTTTGCTCTGCTGCCTGTTGGCATACGCCTATTCCATTTTGACCGATCTGTATCACGGCGTGAAGCCAAACCGGAAAAAATATGTCTCCCTGACAGTGGTGTTCGCCACGGCCACCCTTGCCACGGTGCTGGCCAGCCTGCAGCACTATATCGGCGCGCCTGTCCTGGGCCTGTTCTTCGGTATGGCGATTTACAATATCGTCCCCCGCTTCGGGCCTGACTTCAAAGAGGGAACGACCTTTGCCGCCAAGAAACTGCTTTCTCTGGGCATCATACTGGTCGGCGCCACTCTGAGCTTTACCCAGCTGATGGCTTCGGTCCGTGCTCTGCCCCTGATCCTGTTCAACATCTGCCTGTCCTTCTTTGTGGCATTCCTGGTCGGTCGGCGGTTTCTGGGCCAGTCTGCCAACATCTGCACGATGGTGGGCGGCGGAACCTGCATTTGCGGCGGCACTGCCATTGCCGCTTTGGGCTCCGTGCTGAAAGCGGCGGCGGATGAGATCGGGTACGCCATGACCGCCATTTTCCTGTTTGATATTTTTTCCTGCCTTCTTTACCCCTACCTGGCCCTGGCGATGGGGCTGACCCCGGAACAGTTCTCCTTCCTGGCGGGCACCGCCATCAACGATACCTCGTCCGTCACCGCTTCGGCCCAGCAGTTCGCCTCCCTGGCAGGGGACGAGGCCTATGCCGCCGGCGCGGTATCGATCAAACTGGTACGCACCACCATGCTGATCGTCGTGGTACTGGTTGTTACCCTCATTACGCTGCGTACGCAGGCGAAATCCGCGTCCGAAGACGCGGGCAGCCAGTCCATCGCGGGTTCCATCCGGCACGCTTTTCCCTGGTTCATTCTCGGGTTTATCGCTATGGCGCTGCTGAACACTCTCGGCCTGTTCTCCACGGATCTGCTGACCGCCTTTTTCAAGACCGGCTCGAAATTTCTTATTACCTGTGCGCTGGTCGGTGTAGGGTTTAAAATGAAATTTTCGGATCTTTTGACCAAAGGCGTCAAGCCCCTCCTGCTGGGCGGCTGTACCTGGGTCAGCGTGGCAATTTCCTCGATGCTTTTTATTCATTTGTTCTCCGGTTACGTAAACAGTACCGGCTTGTTTGCATAAGCCCGGGAAGCACGGCGATGCCACAAATCATTCTCTGCGACGATAAGAGCGGCTGCACAGCAGCCGCTCTTATCGTTGTTTTGCATTCAGCTGGCTTCCAGACGTTTGGCGACGCCTTCCTTGATGATCTGAATAAAGGTCTTTTCCACAACTGAGATCTCCCGGTTTGCGGCGGCGATCAGCGCCAAAGTACGGTGGATCTTAGGTTCAATGGGAATGACCGCCAGATCTTTCTGGTTGTACCACTCAAACTGCCTGTTCATGACAAAGGTGACGGCACCTTTTATTACCATGGAAAGTCTGGCTTCAATGCTGATAAGATTGAGCATGAAGTTGGGGTTTAATCCGCGCAGCGCAAACTCGCTTTTCATAAGCCGGGTCAGACCGGATTCGGAGGAGGTGACAAGGATCTGCTCATTGGCCAAGTCTTGCAGAGTCACGCTTTCCCTGTCGTGGAGAGGATGTGCCCGGCTCATGACCACACAGACATGCTCCTCCAGGATGGGGAAGATATGCAGCCCCGCCCGGTCAACATCATTTCTGGGCAGCCCGACCAACGCAATATCCAGTTCCCCGTCTTTGACCATGTTCATCAGCGTAGGGTCCCACTGTTCCGTGTGGATGAATTGAACCTCCGGAAACTGGTTGATGAAATCAGGAATGCAGGCTGAAGCGTGGGGAGCGGTGAGGGCACTTGTGCCAAAAGAGAGCTTGGTGCTTTTTTGCTTCCGAATTTGTACTGTCCACTGCTGAAAGTCCTCGAACTCGGTAATGACTTTCTGCGCACGTGCGACAAACAGTTCGCCATAGGATGTAAGCGTAACATTTTTGGTGCTGCGCTGGAAAATGGGGAAACCAAGTTCGTGTTCCAGTTTTTTTACCTGTTGGGATAGGGTGGGCTGCGTAATGAACAGCTTCTCTGCCGCGCGGGAAAAGTTTTTCTCCTGCGCAAGCATGAGAATGTAATAAAGATGATGCAGTTCCATGGCAGCCTCCATGCATTTATAGTTTCAGCCTATAAACATATTTATACGAACAATTTCACAAAAGTCAAGAGAGATTGTATCATATTTTTAGAAAATTTATAGGTTGGATTCAAGATCCCTATTACGTGTGGAGAACTTTGCTTTGGAGGGTTGCAGATGAAGATGTTTTACGAGATCCCTGCAGGAAATTTCAGCAGCGAGGAGATGCTGGACAAGGCCTGCGTGCGGGAACTGGTCGAAACGGACCGCTATTGCCGGGACTATGGTCATTTCGAGCAGGAACGTGCCTGTTGGTTTGATGACGGCGAGGTATACGCCAGCTGGTTCAAGGGGCCGATCGACGAGTTCCTGGCCAAATCCAGCCGTAAGGATAAATCCCCCTCTGCCCATAAGATCTTCAATACCATGGTGTGGCTCAACGGAAATCGGGCGATCGCTGAGTGCATTTGCATGATCACATTCCGGGTGGAGCTGGACGGAGAACTGGTGGATCTGAGCGTACACAGCCGCCTGCATTTCCGTGCGGAAAAGCGGGATGGAAAATGGGGCTTGGTCTACTTTGAGGGTATTTACGAAAGAGACCGCCTTGACCCGGTGTTTGGGGACAGCAAGTTTTTTATTCCCCGGACGGAACTGCAGAAATTCCGGCCTTGCAACTGGAATCAGTGCGCCCGCCTGGCTCTGTACGGGGCCGATCCCTTCGGCGGCGGTCTGGCCAATGCCGAACAGTGGGCAGGTCCCGACAAGCCGGAAACGATCCAGCGCCTGTATGACGCGAGCAGCGAATGGTTTTTTGCTGCAAATGCCTGATTGCTCCGCAGAAGATCCATAAAGCATAGTTGACCCAGCGCATGTAAAAGCGATCAATATAAAATAAATGGAGGAATTGAAATGAAGTCCAAGAAGTTCTGTGCGTTCATTCTCGTCCTTGCCATGGCATTCAGCCTGACTGCATGCAGCGGCGGAGGCTCCGACAGCTCCGCCAATTCCGGCAGTTCCGGTGGAAACGATGCTCCGAAAACCTCTGAAAGCAGCAGTGCAGCCCCTGACAAGGTATATAAACTGACCGTCTCCATGCACGACGGTTCCCAGACGCTGAAAGGCCGGTACATGCAGGAATGGGCCGACAACCTGCGTGAAGCGACCAACGGCGCGTTGGACATCACCGTCATTGCCGGCGGTGCTCTGGCCTCTGCCGAGACTGTGGTGGAGGCAATGGAGACCGGCGCCTGCGATATCGCCATGGTCTACGCCACCAAGTACGACGCTCTGTTCTCCCTGACCAACGGCGTTGCACTTCCTATGCTGGGCATTGGCAGTGCGCAGGAAGCCACCGAGGTGATGTGGGATCTGTATGAGAAGAGCCCCGAAATGAAGGCGGAGTATGACAACTATGTTCCCATTCACATTTATTCCAATGGCCCCTCTTATTTCCACTTCGTGAAGGAACCCGTTAATACCTTTGCCGGCCTTTCCGGCCTGAAGATGCGCAGCGGCGGCGGGTCTATGACCGACTTCTTGACCTACTGCGGCGCCGCTCCCATGAACATTACCACCAATGAGCTGTACGAGGCGCTGGAAAAGGGCCTGGTTGACGGCAACGTCTGCAACGGTTCCCAGATGGCCTCCTGGAATCTGGCCGAGGTCGAGACTTACTTCATGGACATGCCCCTGTTTGTCGGCGTGTGGATGACCCTGATGAACAAAGATGTTTATGAGAGCCTGCCCACTGAACTTCAGGATGCCATCATGGCCTCCGGCGGCCGCGAGGGCTCCCTGAAGCTGGCTACTTATCTGCAGGATGAAAACGACTCCGGTTATGAGGATGCCATTGCCAACTTTGACGGTGAGTGGATCTCGGTTGCCGAGGAGGAGCAGCAGAAGTTCTATGAGGCTGCTATGGAGTACAATCAGTCCTGGATCGACAGCCACACCACGGCCGATTTTGACGCGCAGGCTTACTACGATCTGATTTTGGAGTGCGCCGCTGATCACGCGGAGTAAACGTGATTGCCTATGGGTGAATGATTTTAGGACGGGGACGCGGGAGATCCCGTGTTCCCGTCCTAAGATGGGAAGGAGAGACCTATGGATCCAACAGTAGTTGTCATTATCGGAATTATTGTATTGCTTGTGCTGATGTTTGCGGGAATGAATGTAGGCGCGGTCATGTTTTTTGTCGGCTTTGTCGGCTATGCCCTGATCGTCAATTTCGACGCCGCCATCGGTATTCTCAGAACCGCGCCCATGGCGCAGGCCATGAAGTACTCGTTCTCCGTGATTCCGCTGTTTACCCTGATGGGCAATGCCTGCTTTGCCGCGGGGCTGAGTCAGGGCCTGTATGATTTCTGCCGCAAGTGGCTGTCCCGCGTGCCCGGTTCCGTGGCCTGTGCGACCATCGGTGCCAGCGCCATGTTCGGCGCTATCTGCGGTTCTTCCACAGCCACTGCGTCCACCATGGGAACGATCGCGGTGCCTGAACTGCGCAAGTACGGCTACAAGGATAAAATGTCTGCCGGCGTTATCGCCGCTTCCGGCGGCCTGGGGATCCTGATCCCTCCCAGCACTACCATGATCGTGTACGGGACCAGCACGGAACTTTCCGTTCAGAAATTGTTTATGGCCGGCGTGCTTCCCGGAATTCTGCTGGCAATCCTGTTTATGGTTACCGTTTGGGTATGGATGCGCATTGATCCCACCATTGCCCCCAAAGGTGATAAGTGCTCCTGGAGTGAACGGTTTAAGTCCATCAAGGGTGTCCTGGGGGTTTTGGTGATTTTCCTGATCGTCCTGGGCGGTATGTTTACCGGCTGGGTGACGGTCAACGAGGCCGCCGCGATCGGCGCGTTCCTGGGCCTGGTCGCCATGGCTGTCAATAAGAAGTTTACCTGGAAGAATCTCATGATGGTCTTTAAGAATACCCTGAAGACCTCCGCCATGATCTTCCTGCTGCTGATCGGCGCGACCGTATTTGGAAATTTCCTGATCATCTCCCGCCTGCCCTCTACGTTTGCCGCATTTGTCAGCGATCTGAACGTCTCCCGCTATTTGATCCTGGCCGCGATTTTCGTGATCTATGCATTCCTGGGCTGCCTGATGGATGCGGTGCCCATGATGCTGATCACGCTGCCCATCTTCTACCCTGTTGTTGAGAGCCTGGGCTTTGACGGCATTTGGTTCGGCGTGTTCATGGTTCTGGTCGTCAATCTGGGCTTTGTCACCCCGCCCGTTGGCATGAACTGCTATGTAGTCAATGGAATTTTGAAGGATGTCA
The DNA here is from genome assembly GCA_051867655.1 of Oscillospiraceae bacterium. Taxonomy (GTDB): domain Bacteria; phylum Bacillota; class Clostridia; order Oscillospirales; family Oscillospiraceae; genus JAJPXI01. The sequence continues at coordinate 1,020 of JBJDYV010000100.1, read as the reverse complement.
GCTTGGGTACGATTTTCAAAGGAACAGCGCCTTTTATTCTGGCAATTCTCGCGGCTATCGTTTTGTGTACGATCTTCCCGGAGATCGCCACCTGGCTTCCGAGTATCATGAAGTGAGACGGCGAAAGGGGGATGTGTATATGAAAGCTCTTGAAAAGATCAAAAAATATGTATCCGTCATTAGCCGTTATACCGGATATGTGTCCTACATCGGTTACGCGCTGATCATCCTGCTGACCGTAGTTGACGTAGTCCTGCGCAAAACGATCAATAAACCCATTGTAGGCGGTTATGAGATCATTCAGTATCTGCTTCTGGTGTCGGTATTCGCCTCCTTTGCGTACTGTCAGACCCTGCGCGGTCATATCCAGGTGACGATGATCCTGCGGCACCTTCCCAAGCGGGCGGTCTTTGTGATCTACACGATCACCAGCCTTTTGACTACTGCGGTTATGGCGTTCGTGGCCTATGCGGCTGCCCAGCAAGCGCTCTACTGTATGGAACGCGGCTTTGTCTCCGATACGCTGAAGTTTGCTACCTATCCGTTTATCTGGATCGAGTGCGTTTGTATGGCGATTTTTGCGCTGGTCTGCTTTGTGGACGTGATCCAAAGCGCATACGCGATCTTCAACACGGAACTTCAGGAGCAGTTGCTGGAAGAATGGGATTGATCCTCTCCATTGTGGGATAGGTTTTTCTTGAACAACAAGACACCCTGCGTGATTCACGCAGGGTGTCTTGTTGTTCTTTTATTTCGTGGCCCAGTTTCCCGTGGCGTCGGCGGTCAGGTAGGCGTTGATGAAGCCGTCCAGGTCGCCGTCCATGACACCGTTGATGTTGCTGGTCTCAAAGGCGGTGCGGGTGTCCTTCACCAGCTGGTAGGGCATGAATACATAGGAGCGGATTTGGCTGCCCCACTCGATCTTCAGCTGGACGCCCTTCAGGTCGGAGATCTTTTCGGCCTTCTCCTGCATCTGCAGCTCCACCAGCTTGGCGCGCAGCATCTTCATACAGTTGTCCT
>JBJDYV010000099.1:0-86154 GCA_051867655.1 Oscillospiraceae bacterium | reverse complement strand
CCAGGATGCGGGCCAGGTCCAGCACCTTTTCCTTGGCCTCGGGGGAGGTGTAGGGGTAGCTGAAGAAGTGGACCATCTCCAGGGACAGCCCCCGCTTGGCCATCATCCAGGAGGCCACGGGGGAGTCGATACCGCCGGAGAGCAGGCTGACCGCCCGGCCGCCCATGCCCACGGGCAGGCCGCCGGCGCCCGGCTCGGGGTCGGCGTGGACGTAGGCGGCGTAGTCCCGCACCTCCAGGTTGACGGTCAGCTCCGGGGAGTGCATGTCGGCCTCCAGATGGGGATAGGCGTCGTGCAGCTCGCCGCCCACGTACTGGGACAGCTGGATGGAGGTCATGGGGAAGGACTTGTCCGCCCGCTTGGACTCCACCTTGAAGGATTTCGCCCCGCGCAGCTGCTCGTCCAGGTAGAGCTTGGCGGCGGCCAGCATGGCGTCCTTGTCCTTCTCACACGCGTGGGCCCGGGTGACGCCCACCGCGCCGAAGAGCATCTTCATGGCCTCGTAGGCCCCATCCATGTCGCAGGTGTCCTCCTGGGGTTCAATATATGTGGTGGACTGGCGGGTGTAGACCTTGAATTTCCCAAAAGGCTTCAGCCGCCGCTTGGCATTGCTCATGAGTTTTTCCTCAAAGCTGTGGCGGTTGCCGCCCTTCAGCACCAGTTCGCCCAGCTTCAGCAAAATAATCTCGTTCATCGGTTCTTATCCTTCCCCAATTTGTTAATATGTTATTTTATCGCAGAAACCGGAAAGACGCAAGGGCCGCCGCCCATTGATTTTCATCCCTGAAACCGATATAATGAATGTCACCTTTTAAAAAGGATGATTTTTTATGAAACAAGAGCGTATTTTTATTGTTGAGGCCGAGACCACCTTGCTGCCTTTCCTGCTGGAACACATGACGGGCCTTTCCCGCAACAGCGTGAAAAATCTGCTTCCCCGCCGCCAGGTACTGGTGGACGGGCAGCCGGTCACCCGGCACGACCACGTTCTGAAGCCCGGCACGAAGGTCGAGCTGCTGGCCGCCGGGACCAAGGCCCCGCCCTTTCCCATCCTCTATGAGGACGACGACCTGCTGGTCATCGACAAGCCGGCCGGGCTTTTGAGCGTGGCCAGCAACAAGGAGAAAGACCGCACCGCCTATCGCGCCGTGTCCGACTACATGAAGGGCAAGGGCGGCCGGGTCTTTGTGGTCCACCGTCTGGACAAGGACACCTCCGGCGTACTCCTGTTCGCCAAGAGTGAGAAGGTCAAGCGGGCCTATCAGGACAACTGGGACTCTCTGGTGCGCAGGCGCGGCTACCTGGCCCTGGTGGAGGGCTCACCCCGGAGTGCCGAGGGCACCATCCGCTCGTACCTCAAGGAGACCGAGACCCACCTGGTCTATTCCGTGGACCGTCCGGTTGGGAACGCCAAAGAGGCCATTACCCACTACCACCTTCTGGCCCAGAAGGGCGCGTTTTCCCTGCTGGAGGTCGATCTGGACACGGGCCGCAAAAATCAAATTCGTGTCCACATGAAGGATCTGGGCATCCCGGTCACGGGGGACAAAAAGTACGGCGCCAGCGCCAACCCTCTGGGCCGTCTGGGCCTTCACGCCCACGTGCTCAGCGTGGTCAACCCCTTTACCCAAAAAGAGATGACCTTTACCGCCCCCGCGCCGAAGGGGTTTCGGGTGTAAAAACGAGGAGCCGTCGCCGGCTCCTCGTTCTTTATTCTTTTAAAGTGGTCGCGCGGTACTGAATCGCCTCGGCCAGATGCTGAACCTGAATCGTCTCGCTGCTGTCCAGGTCCGCGATGGTGCGGGCCACCCGGAGGATGCGGTCATAGCTGCGGGCGGTCAGGCCCATGCGCTCAAAGGCCCCTTTCATCAAAGCCTGCCCGCCCTCGTCCAGGGCGCAGAAAGCCTGCAGCTCCTTCTGCCCCATGCGGGCGTTGCAGTCGGGACCGTCCGGCCCATAGCGCCCGGTCTGCAAGGCTCGGGCAGCGTTTACCCGGGCCTTGATGACCGCCGATGGCTCGGCCTGGGGCTTCCGGGACAGCTCCTCGAATTCCAGCGGCGGGACTTCCACATACAGGTCGATGCGGTCCAGCAGGGGACCGGACAGCCGCCCCAGATACCGCTGCACATCGCTCTCCCGGCACCGGCAGCGCCCCGAGGGGTGGCCGTACCAGCCGCACTTGCAGGGGTTCATGGCGCACACCAGCATGAACCGGCTGGGGAACACCTCCGTCCCGGAAACACGGGAGATCTGCACCTGGCCGTCCTCCAGGGGCTGGCGGAGCACCTCCAGGGTCTCCTTGCCGAACTCGGGCAGCTCGTCCAGAAAGAGCACACCGTTGTGGGCCAGGGAGATCTCCCCCGGCCGGGGCGGCGAACCGCCGCCCGCCAGGCCCATGACGGAGACGGTGTGGTGGGGAGCACGGAAAGGCCGCCGTGTGAGAAGGGGCCGCTCCCGGCTGGTCATCCCCAGCACCGAGTGGATCTCCGTGACCTCCAGGGCCTCCCGCCGGGTCATGTCGGGCAGGATGGAGGGCAGCCGCTTGGCCAGCATGGACTTGCCCGACCCCGGCGGCCCGCACATTAAAATATTGTGCCCGCCGGCGGCGGCGATCTCCAGGGCGCGCTTGACCGCCTCCTGCCCCTTGACATCGGCAAAGTCGGGCATCGGCTCTTCTATGTCTCCGCCCTGCCAGGGCGGGGCGGGCGCGATGGGCTCCTCCCCCCGCAGATGGGCGCAGAGCTGGGGCACGCTCTCCACCGGATAGACGGTCAACTCCCCGGCCAGAGTGGCCTCGGACGCCGAATCGGCGGGGACGTATAACTCTTTGATCCCGGCGCGCCGGGCCGCCAGCGCCATGGGCAGCATCCCCGCGATGGGCCGCAGCCGCCCCGACAGGGACAGCTCGCCCACAAAAGCGGCGTCGTCTCCGGGAGCCTTGAGCTGCCCCCCGGCGGCCAGGATACCCACAAGGATGGGCAGGTCATACACCGTGCCCGCCTTCCGCCGGTCGGCGGGGGCAAGATTCACAGTAATGCGGGAGACAGGGAAGGAGTAGCCGCAGTTTTTCACCGCCGCGCGCACCCGGTCCCGGGCCTCGCTGACCGCGGCGTCGGGCAGGCCCACCACCGTGAAATTGGGCAGGCCGCCGGACAGGTCGCACTCCGCCGTGACCTCATACCCCGTCACGCCGTGCAGGCCCAAAGAGCGTACTTTGCAGAACACAGTGCTTCCTCATCCCCCGTTCTATGACATGATCTCCCGCCGCTCCTGTAGTAAAATAGGTAAGATAAATGAATCACCTATCGACGGGTCTTCTGTTCTCTCGAACATCATACATGATTTTCCCAAAGTTTGCAATGATCCCCCCGTCAAATTTACCGTCCCCGCCGTTTGGTTTCACACTTTAATTCAATGCATTGCTGAATTTTACCCGAGGAAGAAAATATGCGATTTACAAAAATACGTTCCGATGATAAGATAGAGTTATCAAAAGACACCGACACTTTGAAGGAGGAACTCTGATCATGGCAAGAAAGTTCAAAACCATGGACGGCAACACGGCGGCGGCGCACGTTTCCTATGCGTTCACCGAGGTTGCCGGTATTTATCCGATCACCCCTTCCAGCCCCATGGCGGACAGTGTGGATCAGTGGTCCGCCGCCGGCCGGAAGAATATCTTCGGCAACCAGGTCAAGGTCATCGAGATGCAGTCTGAGGCCGGCGCCGCCGGTACCGTGCACGGCTCCCTGAACGCGGGCGCCCTGACCACCACTTACACCGCTTCCCAGGGTCTGCTGCTGATGATCCCCAACATGTATAAGATCGCCGGCGAGCTGCTGCCCGCCGTGTTCCACGTGTCCGCCCGCACCGTGGCCACCCACGCCCTGAACATCTTCGGCGACCACTCCGACGTCATGGCCTGCCGCCAGACCGGCTTCGCCATGCTGGCCGAGGGCAACGTGCAGGAGGTCATGGACCTGGCTCCCGTGGCCCATCTGGCTGCCATCAAGGGCCGCGTCCCCTTCATCAACTTCTTCGACGGCTTCCGCACCTCCCACGAGATCCAGAAGGTGGCCGTGTGGGATTACGACGATCTGGCCGAGATGTGCGACATGGACGCCGTGGACGCCTTCCGCAAGCGCGCCCTGAACCCCGAGCGGCCCACCATGCGCGGCGGCCACGAGAACGGCGACATCTTCTTCCAGCACCGGGAGGCCGCCAACTCCTACTACGACGCCCTGCCCGACGTGGTGGAGGAGTACATGAACAAGATCAACGCCAAGCTGGGCACCAACTACCAGCTGTTCAATTACTACGGCGCACCCGACGCCGACCGCGTCATCATCGCCATGGGCTCCATCTGCGACGTGGCCGAGGAAGTCATCGACTACCTGAACGCCCGCGGTGAGAAGGTGGGCCTGGTGAAGGTCCGCCTGTACCGTCCCTTCCGGGCTGACAAGCTGCTGTCCGTCATTCCGGAGACCGCCAAAAAGGTCGCCGTGCTGGACCGCACCAAGGAGCCCGGCGCGCAGGGCGATCCCCTGTACCTGGACGTGGTCACCGCCTTCGCCAACGCCGGACGCCAAGCCACCATCGTGGGCGGCCGCTACGGCCTGGGCTCCAAGGACACTCCGCCCAGCAGCGTGTTCGCCGTCTATGAGGAGCTGGCCAAGGACGCGCCCAAGCGTCAGTTCACCATCGGCATTGTGGACGACGTCACCCACACCTCCCTGGAGGAGAAGCCCGCCCCCAACACCGCCGCAGAGGGCACCATCGAGTGCAAGTTCTGGGGCCTGGGCGGCGACGGCACCGTGGGCGCCAACAAGAACTCCATCAAGATCATCGGCGACCACACCGACAAGTACGTGCAGGCTTACTTCCAGTACGACTCCAAGAAGACCGGCGGCGTGACCATCAGCCACCTGCGCTTCGGCGACAAGCCCATCCGCAGCCCCTACTACATCAACAAGGCCGACTTCGTGGCCTGCCACAACCCCTCTTACATCACCAAGGACTTCCCCATGGTCCGCGACGTGAAGCCCGGCGGCGTGTTCATGGTCAACTGCCAGTGGTCCGAGGAGGAGCTGGAGAAGCAGCTGTCCGCCAGCGCCAAGCGCTACATCGCGGAGAATAACATCCAACTGTACATGATCAACGCTATCGACCTGGCCGCTGAGATCGGCATGGGCAAGCGCACCAACACCATCCTGCAGTCCGCCTTCTTCAAGCTGGCCAACGTCATGCCCATCGAGGAAGCCATCGGCTACATGAAGGACGCCGCCACCCACTCCTACCTGAAGAAGGGCCAGGACATTGTGGACATGAACCACAAGGCCATCGACCTGGGCGCCACCGCCTTCAAGAAGATCGATGTGCCCGCCTCCTGGAAGGACGCCGTGGACGCCCCCAAGACCACCGTCCACACCGGCGCTGCCAAGCTGGTAAAGATGGTGGAGGACATCCTGGACCCCGTGGACCGTATGGACGGTGACAGCCTGCCCGTCTCCGCCTTCACCCCCCATGCCGACGGCACCTTCCAGCTGGGCGCCTCCGCCTACGAGAAGCGCGGCGTGGCCGTCTCCGTCCCCGAGTGGGATGAAAACAAGTGTATCCAGTGCAACCAGTGCGCGTTCGTCTGTCCCCACGCCACCATCCGCCCCTTCTCCCTGACTGAGGAGGAGGCCGCCGCCGCCCCCGCCGCGTCCAAGATCGTGGACGTGAGGGCCGGCAAGGGCAAGGGCGTGTACAAGTTTTCCATGGCCATCAGCCCCATGGACTGCATGGGCTGCTCCGTGTGCGCCAACATCTGTCCCACCCACGCTCTGACCATGGTCTCCCAGGCCAGCCAGGCCCCGCAGCAGGACGTGTTCAATTACATGGTGGCCAACGTTTCCGTCAAGGACGATGTGGCCGACCTGACCGTCAAGGGCAGCCAGTTCAAGAAGCCCCTGCTGGAGTTCTCCGGTTCCTGCGCCGGCTGCGCCGAGACCTCCTATGCCCGCCTGATCACCCAGCTGTTCGGCGAACGCATGTACATCTCCAACGCCACCGGCTGCTCCTCCATCTGGGGCGGCCCGGGCGCCACCTCTCCCTACACTGTTAACGCCGAGGGCAAGGGTCCCGCCTGGTGCAACTCCCTGTTTGAGGACAACGCCGAGCACGGCCTGGGCATGTACCTGGGCCAGAAGGCCATCCGCAGCACCCTGGCCGCCAAGACCGAGGAGCTGATCGCCGTGCCCCACGCCCGTCCCGAGCTGAAGGAAGCCGCTCAGAAGTGGCTGGACACCATGGAGGACGGCTCTGCCAACGGCGAGGCCGCCAAGGCCTACATCGCCGCTCTGGAGCAGAGCGTGCTGGGTGTGGACGAGGGCATCGCCTTCCTGAGCACGGACAAGGCCAAGGAGATCTTCGGGGACCGTCAGGCTGAGATGCTGGCCCATATGCAGGCGCTGAAGGCCGAAGGCAAGACCCACTGCGACTGCGAAGCCTGCTCTCTGGCCGCTGAAATTCTGGCTCAGAAGGAATATCTGTCCAAGAAGTCCGTGTGGATCTTCGGTGGCGACGGCTGGGCCTACGATATCGGCTTCGGCGGCGTGGACCATGTGCTGGCCTCCGGCGAGGACATCAACATCTTCGTTTTCGACACCGAGGTCTACTCCAACACCGGCGGCCAGGCCTCCAAGGCCTCCAACATCGGCCAGGTGGCTCAGTTTGCCGCCGCCGGCAAGGCCATTGCCAAGAAGTCCCTGTCCGAGATCGCCATGCAGTACGGCTACGTCTACGTGGCCCAGATCGCCATGGGCGCCAACATGAACCAGACCCTGAAGGCCATTTCCGAGGCGGAGGCCTATCACGGTCCCTCCCTGATCATCGCCTACTCTCCCTGCGAGATGCACTCCATCAAGGGCGGCATGGCCAACAGCCAGGCCGAGATGAAGAAGGCCGTGGACTGCGGCTACTGGAACCTGTTCCGCTACAATCCCGCCCTGAAGGCCGAGGGCAAGAACCCCTTCACCCTGGACTCCAAGGCCCCCGCAGGCGGCTATCAGGAGTTCCTGATGAACGAGGCCCGCTACTCCGCCCTGACCCGCTCCTTCCCCGAGCGCGCCGAGGAGCTCTTCGCCAAGAACGAAGAGGCGGCGAAAAAGCGCTACGAGCACCTGACCAAGCTGGTCAAGTTCTACGAGGAAGCCTAAAAGATATCACGAAATACCCCCGGCGTCCGCTGGACGCCGGGGGTATTTTTCGTATTATTGGATTCATCACGGCTCTGCCAGCCTGCTCAGGCCCCAGGAGATCCAGTCCCAGGCGCTTTGTTCTCCGTTTCGCTCGGTGATGACCAGGCGGTCGGTCTCATCAAAAGACCATTGCGCCACATCCATCCCGATCTCCGAGGCCATCCAGATGGGCCGGATCTCCCCGTCCGTCCAGTCATATAGATAAATGTGCTGCGACCAGGCCGTTTCGTCCTCTGTGACCCAGAAGGGGCGGCTGTTCCCATACCGGCCCTGCTTCCAGCAGAGGAGCATCAGTTCCTTTGCCCCGTCGTGATCGATATCGCCCCAAAGTACATCCTGCACCCGGATCTCCCGGTCCGACTGCCACACCGCTTCCCCCTGGTCGAAAACGGTCACCGTCCGGCGCTTCAGGACGATCTCTTCCGGCTCACCGGCTTCCGGCATGCATGGGATCTCTGCATTTTCCCAGGTGATCCAGGCCGGCGGGATGGGACCGCCCCGCAAGAGGAGAACCACCGCAGCCGCAAGGAGACAGACCCCGGCGGCGAGGGCCAGCCAAACTCTGCGCTTCATTCCCGGCTCCAATAGCTCTGCGTCCACCAAGGCTTTTCGATCCGGTTTCCGAAGTCGTACATCCCATCTTCGCCGATCCATTCGCCGATCATCTGACGCCACTCGGTGTCCGTCAGCCGTTCGCCGATGGGCTGTTCAAATTGATAGAAACTATATACCGTGCCGGCAGCGATGCGGAGCTTGCCGTCCACCGGAACAATGACCAGGATTTCCGCAGGCTTACCCGTGGCCACCTGCAGGACCCGTCCGTTGGGGTCCGTGGCGATGTCCGTCACCAGAGACGCTGGGATCTCCTGGGGAGCCAGATACTCCGCGTCCGTCCGATCCCGGACCGCCTCGGTCCAGAAGTGCTCCAGGGTACCGCCGTAGTCCCGGATCAGGTCGTATTCCTCGTCGGTCAGCGTCTCGTCCTGCAGCTCCTTGTTGGAAATGATCATAAGCCGGCGGGCCAGTTCTTCCAGCCTGCCGAGGTTTTCCACATCACCGCTGTCGATCAGGCCAAACCGCTCCAGTCCTTCCGCCGTCTGCTGCGCCAGCAGCATAAACCGCCGGTAGACCTCCGGTTCCGGCTCCACGTAGCCGCGGTCATCTGTTTCCTCCGGGCCGCCGCCCATTTCCGCCATGACCTGCTTGGCATAGAGGACGGTATCATGCTTCAGCTCCGTGAAGCTGCCCGCGAAGGTCTCCAGATCCTTTTTCTGCCATTCGGTGCTGGTCATAAAGGACGGATAGCCCTCCCCCTTCGTCTCCAGCAGCGGCTCCAGGGTATAGAGCCAGCTGGAATAGAGGCTGGAAGTCCAAGCGCTCTCCGGTGCATTCTCCACGATTTCCCGAAGTCTGACCATATTCTCGCTGTAGCCGCTGTATTCCGTTTCGCCCTGTTCTTCCAGCAGCTGCAAAGCAAGATCGGAACCCAGCGCGGCGGGCACATCCAGGGTATCCGGTAGGAGCCGGAGCGAACCGTCGCCGTTCTCACCCACGGCCCGATAGACCAATTTCTGCATGATGGCCGCGTCAATGGTGAACCGCTGCCCCATAAACCGGAAGCCCTTGTTCATCTCCCCCAGGTCGCCCTCCTCGTCGGCGTACACCGGCACGGAATTGATGGCGGGCGGCGCCATTTCCGCCGCCAGTTCCACAAATCGCGCGTAAGCACCTTCATCGCTCTTAAGCGCTTCCACCGTCGGGTACCCGCCATAGGCTTCCGCGATGGCCGGGGCATACTCATAGTAGCCCAGATCGTCGCTGACCCCGGCGAAAAAGGACGTCACCGTATAGATCTTCTCCCAGGCCGTCATGTCCGTCTGCGCCATGGCCAGGGTCATGAGCAACGCACTGCGGGTCAGGCTGTCATTGTCCTGGGCGAAATTCACCTGGCCGTACCACATCATGGCGCGGAAATACCGTTCCAGGATTTCGTCGCCCTCGTAATAGCCCCGGGGCTTGTACTGGCTGTAATCCATTTCGTTCTCTGCCAGCGGAGAAATGTCGATCCCCCCGGCGGCATAGACCAGGTCCAGTTCCTGCCGCACCAGCTGCGCGGCATAGGACGGCACCTCCTGCGCGGGGTCCTGCAGCGAGGCCGCAACGGCAAAATACGCCACATTCCGGCGGGCCGCCGCCTCCCACTGGGTTCCAACCAGCAGCTCATACTGCCCCATACTGGTCTCCAGCATGGCTTTGCTCAGGGCCAGAAGCTCGTCCGCCAAATAATTCTTTTCCGTGCGGTTGAGCAGCAGGCTGAAATACAGGTGATACGTATGCATCAGGGAGTCCACCGTGACGTAATTGGGGATCTGTGCGTAGCGGTTGTATTCGTAGGCCTGAAAGAACTCATGGTAATAAGAATCGGACACCACGAACAGATTCTGCTCCAACAGCTGCAGTTTTTCGTCCGATAAGTAATAGTAGTCATAGAACTGATCCAGATTGATCACGTTCGTCAAGCCTGCGGACACGGAGTAGGGCTGCACCGACGGCGTCACGGGCGTATACTCCTCCGCCGCGGAGAAATCCAGGAGCTGCAGCCGCGCCGTCGAATCCGCCGGGAAGCTGCCGGGCTGCACATCAGTGCCGGGCTGCTGCCCGGAACCGGATGGATTTTCCTGGTTCTCCTGTCCTTCCTGAGCGTCGGCACTCTGCGGCTGGCCCTCATGCGGCCACGGATTTGCGATGACCACCGCCGCTGCCACGGCAAGGACAAGGCATGCGGCGGCTGCAGCAGCAACTATGCCCCGTCTGGACTTTTTCTTCTTCCGGCGCAGGGCATCGACATGTTCCACCAGATCGTCGTCGATCCTTCCCATGGAATCGATCAGGTCGTCTTTTTTCATTGTTCGAATCCCTCCTCTTCGAGATATGCCTTTAACCTCTGGCGGGTCCGGTACAGCATACTTTTGACCCGGGCTTCCGGCATGCCGCAATAGGCCGCTACATCCTTCAGCGAATCGAAGAAATAGTACCTTCCGATAAACGTGTTTCGGGCCTCCTCCGGAAGCGTGCGCAGGAAGGTGTCGATGGCTTCGTCGAGCAGGACCGCATCCACTTCCTGCTCCGGGTCGCTGTCATCGGAGAAGCTGTCCCCCAATTCGGAAAGAGAGAGGGTGTACTCCGAAGCATACCGCTTCATCGCGTGCTTTTTCCGGAACACATCAATGGACAGCTGGCGGGCGATCTTCCCCAGATAGCTGGACAGGACGCTGGGCCTTTGTGTCGGCATCGAGTTCCACGCTTTCAGATATGTATCATTGACGCATTCCTTGCTGTCCTCAAAGTCAGAGAGGATGTTGTATGCGATCTTTGACAGGTAGGCGCCGTATTTCTGCGCCGTCTCCCGGATCGCGTCTTCGTTTCTGTCCCAGTACAGAGCTACGATCTGCTCGTCCTTCATGGGCAAACCTCCTTCCCATATGCTGCTGCAGGTACCTTTACTCTATATCCCGTAATTTCAGTTGATTTGGTTTTACCGATTTCTCATTTTTTCAGTTTTATTTTATTATACCGCACACCGGTCCATATGAAAAGAGCAGCTTCCCGGGGGAAGCTGCCCTTTCGCGTGTTCTGTCACACCCAATTGGATTCCGGGGGCATTCGATTCTGTTCCGGTTACCGCTGCCCCAGGGTGCGGCAGCCGGGGGTGGAGTTCCGGGACGAGTAGGACCCGCCGCCGTAATTGTTTCCGTTCATGGAGCTGTTCCCCATGGAACTTCCGCTGCCCATGGAGGAGCTGCTGCCGGAGGAGGCGCCGCTGCGCAGAATTCCGCTGACCCCGCCGGGGCTGAGGATGCCGCTGGTGATGCTGCTGTTGAGCAGCTGCTCCAGGGGCGGCTCGCTTCCGGGCGGGAAGAAGGTGACGAACTTCAGCGAGAAAATATCGCACACCTCAAAGGCTTTGTACTCCTCCAGATAGAGCACCACGACACCGCTGCCCACGGAATAGATGATGCCCACCCGGCGCACGATGGTGGAGACTCCGATCAGAAAATCCGCGATGACGAACTTGCCCAGGTTTTCCGACAAAAGCTGCTGCATGCTTCCCTGGAGCGCCGGCGTGTTGAAGTCCTCCGGAGGCGGCGTGTTGATCCCCCCGGTTTCCTGGATGGCGTTTAGACTGACGGCTGCCGGGCCGTCCGGATAAAATTGCGGCATGAATGATCTCCTTCCTGAATATGTACGGTTTGATAAGTGGATGACACGGTGATTCAATCCCGTTCCTATGTCTCCGCGTAGTAGTCTGTCGGGTTGTAAAAGCAGTGATCCCCGATCCGAAGGGCGAACTCCCCCACGCGGGAGGGGAAATTGGTCCGGCACTGGGGTGAATAGGGGTTGAAGAACCAGAGGGCGAACCCCAGCCCCTGCAGGCGCTGCCCCGCCATGGCCCACTCGGCGATGGCGTAGTGCTCCGCCTCGGGCCTCATATTGTAAATGTTCTGCATGTTGTAGCTCCCGCCCACAGTCTCCATGGCGCAGACGAACTGCCGGGGCTGGAACACCACCTGCTGCACCGTCATGAGCCTGCCGTACTCGCCGTAATCCACACGCACCCGGTTCATGACCACGCAGGCCACCGCCCGCATGCCGTTGTCTCCCTCGCCCCCCGCCTCGCACTGGACGAGCCGCGCCAGGAGCTCCAGGTCTGAATATGCCAATTTGATACCTCCTTTCGCAGAGCCCGTATTCAAGGGCAACCACTGGTTCAATCGGCAAGAGCAGATTGCGAGAAATTTTGTGCCAGAAAAAGGCGCAGTTTTGCAGGAATACTGGATGTATTTCAAAAAACTGCAACGCATTTATGGCGCAAAATTTTCGCAAGATGCCGCAGACGCACTGAATCAGTGGTTGCCCAAACGGGAAATGCCGTCGGGGCGGCATTTCCCGTCCGTGAACATGCTTCTCATCCGGACTCCAGGGTCTCTTCCAGCACCGCGCTCTGCCTGTCGCGGCCAATGAGTTCCAGGTCGTTCAGCCGGATCAGAGCCGCCACAAAAACAAGAATGGACGCCAGCAGATTGGCCTGCGCGGATCGCTTTTCGGCGCAGTCTCCCTGGCGCTGTGTTTTTTTCGCGGAGCGGCAGGCCGCCCAGGCAAAAAAGCCCGTGGCCCCGGTGACCAGGATGCTTGCCAGCCACCGCGTGGAAAACACATCCGTCGTGTTCTCCTGTCCGCAGCACACCAGCCGTGCCAGCCCGTCGCGCTGCTCCACCGTGGCGGAAAAGGAGAGCAGAACTCCCACGATCAGCAGCAGCAAAAATAAAATCGTCCAGTCCAGGGTCGCCAGTTCATCCCTCTGTTCCAGCTGCGACTCCTCCATTACGCTCCCCCCTTTCCCTGTATTCTATGAGGGGGGTGCCCTGCAAGGTGCGTGTTTTCCGGAAAAAGAAAAACGCCCGCTCCGGTCTCCCGGAGCGGGCGCTCACTGCTTCGTATTTGTCCTTACTCAGCGTCCCAGTCGACGTAGTCGTCGTATTCGCTGCCGCGGCAGCAGCCGGGCTTGCAGAGCTTTTCCTTGACGCAGCCGCAGGCGGCCTCGATCTTATCCCAAAACGCAATCACGCAGCAAACCGCCGCCGCCACTGCCAAAGCCGCGGCAACGATTTTGAGTACAAAGCGGGCTACTTTCATGCTGATCTCCTCCTGTTTTCTAAAAGATATCCATAGTGTACACGATTTCATCGCAAATTACAATCACTGCTTTTACTTTTTCCCTTGTAATTTCATTGAAAATAGAATAAAATAAACTGACCTATCAGGTAATTCCCCGAGAATGTACGGAAATGCCTCCCCGGAGGCTTTCCATTTCTACTTTCAGCGCCGTGCGGCGCAAGGAGGTTTCTATGAAGCTGCACACCGAAAAGGGTGATCTGATCATCAACAGCGACGTGTTTACGACCATCACCGGCGCCGCCGCCACCAACTGCTACGGCGTCAAGGGCATGGCTGTGCGCTCCAAGACCGACGGCCTGGTGCACCTGCTGCGCCGGGAGTCCATGGCCAAGGGCGTCAAGGTCATTTATAACGAAGACGGCTCCGTGTCCATTGAGCTGCATATCATCGTGGACAACGGCGTCAATCTGATGGCTGTCAGCCGCTCCATCATGAGCGAGGTGCGCTACAACGTCAGCCGGATCACCGGCGTGGAGGTCAAGAGCGTCAACGTCTGCATTGATTCCATGGTGATCGGATAATAAGCCTTAAGGAGAAATTCGAACATGATCGAGACTATAGACGGTGGTCTGTTCCAGCGCATGGTCATCCATGCCGCTGCTGCCATCAACCTTGAAAAGCAGAGCATCAACGAGCTGAATGTGTTTCCCGTTCCCGACGGTGACACCGGCACCAATATGAGCCTGACCATCGGCACCGCCGCCGCGGAGCTGAAGAAAAAGGTCCCCGCCACCATCGGCGCCGCCGCCGCCACCAACGCATCCGCTCTGCTGCGGGGCGCCCGGGGCAACTCCGGCGTCATTCTCTCTTTGCTGTTCCGGGGTTTTGCCAAGTCTCTGAAGGACAGGGACACCGCCGACGGCGTGGCTGTGGCCGCCGCCCTGACTGAGGGCGTGGGCACAGCCTACAAGGCGGTCATGAAGCCCGCCGAGGGCACTATTCTGACCGTCTCCCGCCTGGCCGCCCGCCGGGCGGTGGAGGCCGCCATGGAGCAAAACTGCGTGGAGCATGTGCTCCAGGCCGCCATTGAGGAGGGCCATTTGGCCCTGGCCGACACCGTCAACCAGAACCCGGTGCTGAAAAAGGCCGGCGTGGTGGACGCCGGCGGCAAGGGCTTTCTGATCATCCTTCAGGGCATGCTGGACGAGCTGCGGGGCGAGCCGATGCCCGAAGCGGACGAGTCCTCCGCCGTTCAGGATAAGGCTGATTTCGCCGCTTTGACCGACGAGGAGATCACCTTTACCTTTGATACCGTGTTCATCGTGCGCAAGACCGTCAACAAATCTCTGGAGCCCTTCCGCAGCTATCTGAACAGCATCGGCGACAGTCTGGTGATCGGTGAGGACGACGAGGCGTTCAAGGTCCACGTCCATACCGACATTCCCGGCGCCGCCCTGACCGAGGCCCAGAAGTACGGCACCCTGGAGCTGGCCAAGATCGAGAATATGCGCACCCAGTACGAGGATATGGCCGCGGGGCGGAAACCCCAGAGCACCGACGACCTGGACATGGAGGAGGCCGCACTGCACGCCTCCGCCGAGGAAGAACCCGCAGTGGCCGCTCCGGAGAAGAAGTACGGCTTTGTGGCGGTGTGCGCCGGCGAGGGTCTGGCCAGCGTGTTCCGCGACCTGGGCTGCGACGGCATCATCTCCGGCGGTCAGACCATGAACCCCTCCACCGAGGACATTCTGAAGGAGGTCAACCGCACTCCCGCCGAGATCGTCTATGTGCTGCCCAACAACAAGAACATCATCATGGCCGCCGAACAGTGCGTCGGTCTGGTGGAGGGCAAGCAGGTGATCGTCCTGCCCACCAAGACGGTGCCCCAGGGCATCTCCGCCCTGCTCTGCGCCGACCCCGAGGCCGCGGAAGAGGACAACACCGCCGCCATGACCGAGGCCATCGGCAATGTGCATACCAGTGAGGTCACCTATGCCGCCCGGGACTCCGACTTCGACGGCTTTGCCATCAAGCAGGGTGACTATATGGCCCTGTGTGAGCACCAGCTGTTCGGCACCGACACCGACCTGAGCGCCCTGCTGGACCGCCTGGCCCACGACGAGCCCCAGCAGAACGCCGAGTTCATCACCATTTTCTACGGTGAGGATGTGGACGAGGAACAGGCTCAGGCCGCCCTGGAGATCTTCCAGAATGCCTGCCCCGGCGCTGAGATCACCCTTCTGGCCGGAAAACAGCCGGTCTACTACTATATGATTTCCGCCGAATAACGTTGAAAAGTCAAAATGAGGCTGCGGTTCATGCCGAACCGCAGCCTCATTTCTTTTTATTCGTGCTTGCCGACGATGACGCAGGAGTTCTGCCCGCCGAAGCCCATGGCATCGGACAGGGCCACCCTGATCTGCCCCTGGTTGTTGTCCGCGGTGACCAGGTTCAGGTCACACTCCTCGTCCCGCTCCGTCAGGCCCACGTTGGGCGGCAGAACGCCCGTCTCCACGGCCTTGACGCAGGCGATGACCTCGGTGATGCCGCCCGCGCCCATCATGTGGCCGGTGGACCCCTTGGTGGAGCTGACCCGGACCGGGTGGGAACCGAACACCGTGTGGATGGCGTTGGTCTCGGCCACGTCGCCCATGTGGGTGGCGGTGCCGTGGGCGTTGATATAGTCCACCTGCTCCGGCGAAAGGCCCGCGTCCTCCAGGGCCAGCTTCATGCACCGGGCAGCGCCCTCGCCCTCCGGGTGGGGGGAGACGGGGTTGAAAGCGTCGGTGTTGTTGGCGCAGCCCAGCAGGTCAGCCAGGATCACCGCGCCCCGGGCCCTGGCGTGCTCCTCGCTCTCCAGCACCAGCGCGCCGCCGCCCTCGCCCATGACAAAGCCATTGCGGTTTTTATCAAAGGGGAGACTTTCGCCCGTTTTGGACAGAGCGCCCGTTTTGCACAGGCTCTGGATCAGAGAGGGGCAGATGGCGGCCTCGCCGGCCATAACCACCATGGCGTCCGCCGCGCCCGAACGGATCAGCAGGGCGGCCAGAGTAATGGCGTCGCCGCCCGAAGAACAGGCGGTGCCCACCGTCATGCTGGGGCCCTGGATGCCGTGGGCGATGGACAGCTGCGCGGCGGCGATGTTGCCCATGGCCTTGGTCAGAAACTTCGGCCCGGCCTGCTTGTCCTCGTGGACATACTGGGCCTGGGTGTCGCCGATCAGGGTGATGCCGCTCAGGGCGGTGCCCATGACCACGCCCACCCGCGTGCTGCGGGTGTCCAGGCCGCTCTGGGCGATGGCCTCCTCGGCGGACACATAAGCGTACTGCATGAACGGCTCCAGGTCCATGGCCAGCCGGGTGGACAGGTGCTCCTTGGGCTTGAAGTCCCTGACCTCGGCGGCGCGGTGGAGAGGCAGCTTTTCCGTGTCCAGTTTGGTGATCTCCCCGATGCCGCATTTCCCGGCGATCAGGCTCTCCCAATAATTCTCCACACCGATGCCGATGGGGGTGACCGCGCCCATGCCGGTGACGACGATCTTCTTATTCATTGCCGGTACCGCCGATCTTCTTGAATGCCAGACAGGCGTTGTGGCCGCCGAAGCCCAGGGAGGAGGACAGGGCCACGTCAAATTCCGCCTTGCGGGCCTCCAGGGGCACGTAGTCCAGGTCGCACTCCGGGTCGGGCTCGGTCAGGCCGATGGTGGGGGGCGCGATGCCCTCGTTCAGCGCCAGGACGGAGAGGACGGCCTCCACCGCGCCCGCCGCGCCCAGCATATGGCCGGTCATGGACTTGGTGGAGCTGATGGCGATGCGCCGCGCGCGCTCCTCGCCCAGGGCCTTCTTGATGGCCAGGGTCTCGATCTTGTCGTTCATGTGGGTGCCGGTGCCGTGGGCGTTGTAGTAGACCCGGTCGGTGTCCACGCCGGCCTCCTGCCAAGCGTCGGCGATGGCCTTGGCGCCGCCCTCGCCCTCCGGCTGGGGGGCGGTCATGTGGTAGGCGTCGCAGGTGGAGCCGTAGCCGCACAGCTCGGCGTAAATGTGGGCGCCCCGGGCCTTGGCGTGCTCGTACTCCTCCAGAACCAGCGCGCCCGCACCCTCGCCCATGACGAAGCCGCCGCGGCGGGCGTCAAAGGGCAGGGAGGCCTGCAGGGGGTCCTCCGAGAAGGACAGGGCCTGCATATTGCAGAAGCCCGCGGCGGCCAGGGCGTTCACCGTGGCCTCCGCGCCGCCGGCAATCATGGCGTCGGCATAGCCGTGGCGAATCAGGCGCAGGGCCTCGCCGATGGCGTTGCTGCCCGATGCGCAGGCGGTCACGGCGGGCATGGACGGTCCCTTGCACTGGTAGCGGATGGAGATGGTGCCGGGAACCATGTTGGCGATCATCATGGGGATGAAGTAGGGGGAGACGCGGCGGGGGCCCTTCTCCAGCAGCTTCTGGTGCTCGGACATAAAGGTGGCGATGCCGCCGATGCCCGTGCCGAAGTAGACGCCGATGTGCTCGGGGGCGACGGTGCCCACGATGCCGCTTTCCTCCACCGCCTGGGTGGCGGCGCCCACGGCGAACTGGGTGCAGATGTCGCTGCGCATGATCTCCGGCTTCTCCATGTAGGCGCGGGGATCAAAGTCCCGCACCTCGGCGGCCACCTTCACCTTGTAGTCCGTGGTGTCGAATTTCGTGATCGGACCGATGCCGCATTTGCCTGCTTTGATGTTTTCCCAGAAGGTCTGAACGTCATTGCCCAGCGGGGTGATGACGCCCAGTCCGGTGACTACGACCCGTTTCATGTGGTACCTCCGAAATTAGAATTGGTCTGCTTCCAGCAGTTGTGTCATGATGGCGGAATACTCCGGCAGTCTCTTTTTGACGTTCATCGGGGCGCGGCTGCGTGCGTCGATGAAGCAGTGCTCGCTCTTGCCCTCCGCCAGCAGAGGGCCGCCGTTTTCCGGGTAGATTCTGTACTCATAGACGGCCCGCACGCCGTTATAGAAGGAGAGGCGGGTGTGGATCTCAATGCTCTGGCCGAACTGCACCGCCGTGTGGTAGGAGCAGGAGATGCTGACCACCGGGATCTGGACGCCCCGCGCCTCCACGTCCGCGTAGCCAATGCCGTTCTGATCCATATAGGCGGTGCGCGCCTCCTCGAACCAGCGGATATAGTTGGAGTGGTGCACGATGCCCATCTGGTCCGTCTCGTAATAGTGGACCTGACGGATGTACGGCGTACGTTCCTTCATAGCAGCCTTCCTATTTCTTGTCCGTCAGGGCGAAGGAGAACTCCGCCTTGATGCACAGACGGCCGTCCACATAGCCCTCGCCCTCGGCAAAATAAAAGGGCTTCTTGACCTTGGTGACCCGGCACCTGGTCTCAAACAGGTCGCCGGGAACCACCGGCGACTTGAAGCGGACGTTGTTCAGGCCGGTGTACATGGGCAGCTTGCCCTCCGACATCTCATCGCGGAGCAGCACGCACACCGACTGGGCCAGGATCTCGCAGAGAATCACGCCCGGCACCACGGGGGAGCCGGGGAAATGTCCCTTCAAAAACCACTCGTCGCCCTTGATGCGCAGCTGCCCGTGGGCCACGCCGTCCTCCTCGGTGACCTCATCCAGCAAAAGCATGTTGTCCCGGTGGGGGAGGATTGTTTTGATTTCTTCCTGTGTCACGACAGACACCTCCTGATAGAAAGACAGAGCCGTATCGAACGGCCCTGTCCATGTTACATGGCGATCCCGCCGTCCACGCGGATGACCTCGCCGGTGATATAATCGGCGTTTGCCAAAAAGGCGACGGCCTCGGCCACCTCCTCCGGCTCGCCCAGGCGGCCCAGAGGGATGGCGGAAGCGAGCTGCGCAGGGTCCTGGGCCAGATTTTTGGTCATGTCCGTGGCGATGAAGCCCGGGGCCACAGCGTTGCAGGTGACTCCGCGGGAGGCCAGCTCCTTGGCCGTGGACTTGGTCAGGCCGATGATGCCCGCCTTGGACGCGGAATAGTTGGCCTGGCCGGCGTTGCCCATCATGCCGGACACGGAGCTGACGTTGATGATCCGGCCGCCCCGGTTGCGGATGAAGATGCCGCAGCAGTGGCGGATCATGTTGAACGCGCCCTTCAGGTTGGTATTCAGCACGTCGTCAAAGTCCTGCTCCCGCATGACGGCGATCAGGCCGTCGCGGGTGATGCCCGCGTTGTTGACCAGGATGTTCACCGTGCCGAAATCGGCCTTGATCTGGTTCACCGTCTCCTTGGCGGCCTGGAAATCGGCCACGTCGCAGCGGTAGCTCTGAGCGCGCACGCCGTACTGCGTCCGGCACTCCTCGCACACCGCGTCGGCCAGCTCCTGATTGCCCGCATAGACAATCGCCACGTCCGCGCCCTGGGAGGCCAGCTTTTTTGCGATGGCGGCGCCGATGCCGCGGGAGCCGCCGGTGACGACGGCGACCTTTCCGGTCAGCATGGCTTCACCTCCGCCAGAACGGCCTCCAGATCCTTGCCCTCACAGACCGGGAAGGTGCGCACGGTGCTGTCGATCTTGCCGATCAGGGTGCACAGGGTACGGCCCGGTCCCAGCTCCAGGAAGGTGTCGGCTCCGGCGGCGATCATATTGCGGATGCTGCGCTCCCAAAGAACGGGATGGCAGATCTGCTGGCCCAGCAGCTCGGGGATGTTGCTCCCGTAAGGCTCGCTGGTATAGTTGGAATACACGGGGATATTGGGGTGGTGGAAGGGGAATTTCTCCATCTCCTTGACAAAGCCTTCCTCGGCCAGCTTCATGAAGGGGGAGTGGAACGCCCCCCGCACCTTCAGAGGCACGGCCCGTCCGCCGGCGGCCTTGACCGTCGCCGAGAACGCGGGCATTTCAGCCTCCGCGCCGGAAACGGACACCTGTCCGGGGCAGTTGTAGTTGACCGGATAGACCTGGTCAAACTGGGCGCAGAGCTCTTCCACCTGCTCATTGGTCAGCTTCAGCACGGCCGCCATGGCAGTGGGCTGAAGCTCGGATGCCTTCTGCATCAGCTCTCCGCGTCGGTTGACCAGCCGCAGGCCGGTCCCGAAGTCCATGGCGCCGGCGTAGGTCAGCGCGGCCAGCTCACCCAGGGAGAAGCCCGCCGTCATATCCGCGTGGATGCCGTTGCTGGACAGGGCGGCAGCGGCGGCCATCTCCACCGCGAACATGCACGGCTGGGTGTTCTTGGTCTCCTTCAGCTCCTCGTCGGTGCCCTCAAAGCACTGGCGGGAGGTCCCGGACCGAATGGAGTCGGCCTGTTCAAACACCCGGCGGGCGGCATCAGAGCTCTGGCACAGGTCGCGGCCCATGCCGGCGAACTGCGCGCCCTGACCGGCAAACACAAATGCTATTTTACCCATTGCGGCGCTCCTTTCAGGATGGGCTCCGCGCCCTCGATCACCTCACGGATAATCTCCGCCGCCGGCTGAACCTTGTTCACCATGGCGGCCACCTGGCCGCAGAGGAAGCTGCCGCGTTCCTTGTCGCCCTCCTGGACGGCCAGACGCAGCGCGCCTACGCCCATGTTCTCCAGCTCCTCGTCGGAGATATTGCTGTTGTACTCCGCCTTGGCGTAGTTCCGGGCAAAGGTGGTCTTCAGGCTCCGGACAGGATGGCCCAGACGCTTGCCGGTCACAGTGGTGGACAGATCGTTGGCTTTCAGAACCTTTTCCTTGTAAACGGGGTGGATGGTGCACTCCTCCGCGCTCAGGAAGCGGGTGCCCAGCTGCACGCCGCAGGCGCCCAGCATAAAGGCGGCCGCGACGCCGCGGCCGTCCGCGATACCGCCGGCGGCGATGACGGGAAGATCGGTGGCGTCGCAGACCAGGGGCACGAGGACCATGGTGGTCAGCTCACCCACATGGCCGCCGCTCTCACCGCCTTCGGCGATGACGGCGGCTGCGCCCAGACGGGTCATCAGCTTGGCCATGGCCACGGAGGCGACCACCGGGATCACCTTGATGCCCGCGTCCAGCCACATCTGCATATGTTTGGACGGATTGCCCGCGCCGGTGGTGACCACCGCCACCTTTTCCTCGGCGACCACCTGGGCGACCTCATCCACGAAGGGGCTCATGAGCATGATATTCACGCCGAAGGGACGGTCGGTCAGGGAGCGGGCAATGCGGATCTGTTCCCGCACATACGACCCCGGGGCGTTGCCCGCGGCAATAATGCCCAGACCGCCGCCCTCAGAGACGGCGGCGGCCAGCTTTCCGTCCGCGATCCAGGCCATACCGCCCTGAAAGACCGGATATTCAATACCCAGCAGATCGCAAATCGCTGTTTTAATCATTTTACGCGTTCATCTTGCCTTCGATAAAGGCCACCAGCTCGCCGACGGTCTCCACCTTCTGGTCCAGCTCGACCTCCACGCCGATCTCGTCCTCCAGCTTCATCAGCATCTCCACGGTGTCCAGGGAGTCGATGCCCAGATCCTGAAAGGTGCTGTCCGGGGTGATCTCGGAAACGTCGCAGTCGTTGCGCTCAGCGATCAGCTTTGCAATAGCCTCAAATACCATAGTAATTACCTCCGCTTGTTTGTTTCGAATTTTCTTGTGGCACAGCAAGGTTATCACTGATAACCTTGCCGGTTATAGCACGATTATAGCAACTTTTGGGAAATAGTCAAGGGCACAAAGCCCTTTTTTTGCTTTTTCATTGACGGACGGTGGAAAATTGCGTAAACTAATTAAGTATACTAAAGGCAGAGAGGAGATTCCGGCATGGAGCAAAACACCCAAACCAATGCGGGCAGCACCCGGGATCAGTTGATCCTGGCCGGTCTGGAGGAGCTGAACCAGCATGGCATGCAGGACTTTTCCACACGGCGTGTGGCAAAGGCGTGCGGGATCTCCTGCGCCGCGCCATACAAGCATTTTAAGGACACAAAAGAGTTTATCGCGGAGATCCTCCGCTACATCAACCGACAGTACAATGAACAGCAGAAAAAGGTCCTGGAAAAGTACGCGGATTGCGATTCCCGGACCCAACTGCTTCAGGTCAGCCTGGACTACATCCGCTTTCTGGCGGAACACCCCCAGTTCCGGCGGGCCATCATGCAGAATTACAAGGATTGTGACGAATCGTTTCGCTCCCTGCGCGGACAGCTCAGCGTCCGGATCTATAAGATCGTTGCCCGGTACTGCCGGGACGTCAACATGCCGGACGATGTGCGCAAGCGGAAGACCTTTTTCGTGCGCTCCATCATTTACGGTGCCGCACTGATGTTTGACAACGGCGAAATGGAATACACAGAGGAAAATATGGAAATGGTAACCGCCTTGCTGAACCGTGAATTTGACCTGCCGTAACCGCATAGATTCGTTTGAATTGAAACATTCCTGGAGGACCACATGACCACTGATCTCACCGTGGGGAAGGTGCCCCGCGTCATTTTGACCTTTTCTCTGCCGCTGTTGCTGAGCACCATCCTGCAGCAGTTCTACAACATCGCGGACAGCATGATCGTCGGCAATTTTGCCGGCACGGCCAGTCTGGCTGCCGTCGGCGCGGCCTATCCCATCACGCTGTTCTTCGTCGCCGTGGCCACCGGCGCGTCCATGGGCTGCTCGGTGGTCATCTCCCAGCTGTTCGGTGCCCGGAAGATGGATGATCTGAAGCAGGCCATTCTGACAGCCCTCATCTCCTTCGCCGTCCTGGGCGCCGTTCTGGCCGGAGTCGGCGCGGCGCTCAGCGGAACGCTGATGCACCTGCTGAACGCCCAGGAGGACATTTTCGCGTCCGCCCGGGCCTACCTGATCATCTACGCCCTGGGCGTGTTCCCCATGCTGATCTACAACGCCTCCACCGGCATCTTCACCGGGCTGGGCGACGCCAAGCTCCCGCTTTTGCTGCTCTGCATTTCCTCCGTTCTCAATGTGGTCCTGGACTATATCGCCGTCCGGTTCCTGAGTCTGGGCGTTGTGGGCGCCGCGTGGGCCACCACCTTCTCCCAGCTGGTCGCGGCGGTCCTGGCGGTCCTTTTCATGCTCAGGCGGCTGCGGGGACTTTTCCCCGAGACGAGCAGGGCCCGCTTCAGCCCCGCCATCCTCCGCGACATCGCCGGCGCCTCCGTCCCCTGCATCCTGCAGCAGAGCTCCGTTGCCCTGGGGCACACCATCATGCAGGGCATTCTGAACACCTATGACACCGCCATCATTGCGGGGTATGAGGCCGCGTCCAAGCTGCACAACTTTGCCTACATGGGTCTGAACACCGTCGGCACCGCCCTGGCCTCCTTCACCGCCCAGTGCTACGGCGCGGGAAAGTATAAGCGTATCAAGGAGGGCTACTGGGTCTCCCTCCTGATCTGCCTGATCTGCGCCGTGTGCGTCATTGCCCTGTTTGTGCTGATCCCCGATCAGCTGGTGGGGCTGTTCATTGACGGCGACGCCGATCCTCTGGTCATCGAGGCGGGTCGGAACTACCTGCGCATCATCGGGCCCCTGTACATCATCATCATCGTCATCATCGCCACCGGTGGCCTGCTGCGGGGCGTGGGCCGCAGCACCACCTTCTTTATCGAGACGGTGCTGGAATTTGCCGTGCGCATCGTCATGTGCTTTGTGCTGACGAAAGCTCTGGACAGCTACACCGGCCTATTCTGGGCCTGGTATTTCGGCTCTTCCAGCGGGTTTCTCATGTGTACGGCCCTCGCCGTCCACACCTTCCGCACGCGGCTCACGCCGCGCACCAAATCAACATAGCAAACGGCGGGAGGCAGTCAGCCTCCCGCCGTTTTATCGCCTGCTGCCGCCGGGCCGCCTCCCAGCAGCAGGAGCGTCCCCACCCGGGCCATGAACAGGTCCGGATTCTCCTGCCCCGCCGGGTAGGGGAGCACCAGCTCCTGCCGCTCCACCACACCGCCCTCCACCGTCACCAGCTCCCGCTGGATGGCAAGGCAGATCTTGTCCCCCTCCAGGCTGGACAGGGTGATGGTGTTCTTGGGCCCGGTGCCATAGCTGACGGCGCCCTCCACCTGCATCCCCCGGGCCAGAGGGCCGGCACTCCCGGGCAGCAGTAAAAGCCGGCAGGTAACGCTGGCCGCCCCCGCCCAGCCCGTGGCGCCGGGGGACACCACCAGCAGGTCCAGGCTCTCGCCCGCCAGTTCCGCCGGGTGGCGGCCGCAGAAGAGCGCGGGCCGCTCCAGCCCGCTGTGCTTCAGATCCTCCCGAACCGCCTCACAGAGGCCCTCGCCCCGTTCCCATACGCCCACGCGCCGCATATCGATCACTTCCTTGCCTTCATATTAATATCATTTAAAAAGTAGACATTTGAAAAATGTTTACTTTTTATAGCGCGAAGCGCGTATGATATTTATGAAACGGCTTTTGCAAGCATACATGCTTGCAAAAGGGCAACGCCTTCATGCGTTGCCTCTCTGGTAAAAAGTGATGCTTTTTACCAGAGGTTAGTATCAGTATCTCCAAAACCTTGACTTTTCTTCCCACAGGACATAAAATATCATGGTATTCCGATCAACTTATAAGGATTTGATGAGATGGCACAAGAGAAAAAACAAGTGGAACAAATCACCGACATGGAAGTGGACTTCGCCAAGTGGTTCACCGACGTGTGCAAAAAGGCGGAGCTGATCGACTACTCCAGCGTCAAGGGCATGTTCATCCTGCGCCCCTATGGCTATGCCATCTGGGAGAACATCCAGCACATTCTGGACGCCGAGTTCAAGAAGCTGGGACATGAGAATGTCTACCTGCCCATGCTCATCCCCGAGTCCCTGCTCCAGAAGGAGAAGGATCACGTGGAGGGCTTCGCCCCCGAGTGCGCCTGGGTCACCATGGGCGGCAGCGAAAAGCTGGAGGAGCGCCTGTGCATCCGTCCCACCTCCGAGACTCTGTTCTGCGAGCACTATAAAAACATCATCCACTCCCACCGGGACCTGCCCAAGCTGTACAACCAGTGGTGCTCCGTCCTGCGCTGGGAGAAGACCTCCCGCCCCTTCCTGCGCCACCGGGAGTTCCTGTGGCAGGAGGGCCATACCATGCACGCCACCGCCGAGGAGGCCCGCGCCGAGACTCAGCAGATGCTGAACGTGTACGCCGACTTCTACGAGAACGTGCTGGCCATGCCCGTGGTCAAGGGCCAGAAGACCGACAAGGAGAAGTTCAACGGCGCCGAGGAGACCTACACCGTGGAGTGCATGATGCACGACAAGAAGGCCCTCCAGGGCGGCACCTCCCACTACTTCGGCGACGGCTTTGCCAAGGCCTTTGATATCACCTTCACCGGTAAGGACAACCAGCCCCACCACCCCCATCAGACCTCCTGGGGCGTGTCCACCCGCATGATCGGCGGCATCATCATGACCCACGGCGACAACAGCGGCCTGGTGCTGCCCCCCCGCATCGCCCCCATCCAGGTGGTGGTCATCCCCGTGGCCCAGCACAAGGACGGCGTTCTGGACGCCAACCGCGCCGTCGTGGAGCGTCTGCAGAAAGCCGGCTTCCGGGTGAAGATGGACGACAGTGACAACTCCCCCGGCTGGAAGTTCGCCGAGTACGAGATGAAGGGCGTGCCCCTGCGCCTGGAGTTGGGCCCCAAGGACATCGAAAAGAACCAGTGCGTCCTGGTCCGCCGGGACAGCGGCGAGAAGACCTTTGTCTCCCTGGACGGCATCGAGGAGACCGTGGCGCAGATGCTGGACTCCATCCACGACGGTCTGTACGCCAAGGCCAAGAAGAACCTGGAGGACAACACCTATCCCTGCACCACCCTGGAAGAGGTCAAGGAGAAGATGGCCGAGCGCGGCGGCTTCGCCGAGGCCATGTGGTGCGGCGATCTGGAGTGCGAGCTGAAGATGAAGGACGAAGCCGGCGTCTCCTCCCGGTGCATTCCCTTCGAGCAGAAGCACCTGGGCGACGTGTGCGCCGTGTGCGGAAAACCCGCCAAGCACATGGTGGTCTGGGGCGTAGCGTATTAAAATCGTACAATACCGGCGCGGTTTTGCAAAACCGCGCCGGTATTTTTTCTATAATGCTTGCCATATAGGGAAAAAACAGGTAAAATAGAGGCGAAATCAAAAAACAGGAGGTTGTACATCATGGGCAAATTCGTCATTCGCAAAACCAACACCGGGATCAAGTTCGATCTCAAGGCCGGCAACGGCGAAGTCATCGCCACTTCCGAAGTTTACTCCTCCGAGGCCGCCTGCCGCAACGGCATCGCCAGCGTGCAGAAAAACGCTCCCGCCGCCGCGGTGGAGGATCAGACCGTGGAGGGCTACGCCGAGCAGAAGCACCCCAAGTTTGAGGTGTACGCCGACAAGGCCGGGGAGTTCCGCTTCCGCCTGAAGGCCACCAACGGCCAGATCATCGCCGTGGGCGAGGGCTACAAGGCCAAGGCCAGCTGCCTGAACGGCATCGAGTCCGTCAAGAAGAACGCCCCTGACGCCGAGATCGTAGAGCAGTAAGGAGCACACCGGCATGGACATCAAGGCAAAAATCGAAGAGATCGTCGAAAAAATCACCAAGGACAAGGATCTGAAGGAGCAGTTCCAGACGGACCCCGTCAAGGCCGTGGAAACGCTCCTGGGCGTGGACCTGCCCGACGACACGGTGGAAAAAATCGTCGCGGGTGTCAAGGCCAAGCTAACCGGGGACAAGCTCGCCGGTACGGCAGACTCTCTGAAAAACCTGTTCAAGAAGTAAAAAAATTCTCCGGCGCAGTGCGCCGGAGAATTTTTTACGCTTTTACAGCACCTTGGACAGGAACTCCTTGGTGCGCACCTCCTTGGGGTTGGCGAAGAATTCCTGCGGCTCGTTCTGCTCCAGGATGTGGCCGCCGTCCATGAACAGAACGCGGGTGCCCACCTCCCGGGCAAAGCCCATCTCGTGGGTAACCACCACCATGGTCATGCCCTCATGGGCCAGTTCCTTCATGACCTCCAGCACCTCGCCCACCATCTCGGGGTCCAGGGCGGAGGTGGGCTCGTCAAAGAGCATGACCTTGGGCTTCATGGCCAGAGCGCGGACAATGGCGATGCGCTGCTTCTGGCCGCCGGAGAGCTGGTTGGGATAGGTGTCCGCCTTCTCCTCCAGGCCCACCCGCCGCAGCAGCTTGACCGCCTCGGCGTCCGCCTCCTCCTGCTTCATCAGGCCGGTGCGCACGGGGGCCAGGGTGATGTTCTTCCGGATCGTCATATTGGGAAACAGGTTGAAATGCTGGAACACCATGCCCATCTGACGGCGGACGGCATCAATGTTTGTCTTGGGGTCGGTGATCTCCACACCGTCAAAGGTAATGGTTCCCGCGCTGGGGGTCTCCAGCAGGTTCAGGCAGCGCAGGAAGGTGGACTTGCCGGAGCCGGAGGGCCCGATGATGACCACCTTTTCTCCCGGGGAGATGTGCTCGGAGATATTGTCCAGCACCAGATGATCGCCAAAGGATTTGGACAGGTTTTTAACGTCGATCACTTTGACGCAGCCTCCTTTCCAGCTTGCTTTGGAGCCAGCTGAACAGCAGCACCATAATCAGATACATCACAGCGGTGATCACATAGGGGAACATGGGCTCGTAAGTCTTGGCAATAATGGCCCGCGCCCAGTACACCATCTCCCGTCCGGCGATGACGCTGATCAGCGAGGTGTCCTTCAGCAGAGTAATAAACTCATTGCCCAGAGAGGGGAGGATCGCTTTAAACGCCTGGGGGATGACAATGAAGCGCATGGTGTCCAAGTATCCCAGACCCAGGCTGCGGCCCGCCTCCGACTGGCCGGGGTCCAGGGACATCAGCCCGCCCCGGATGATCTCCGCCACATAGGCGCCCGAGTTGATACCCAGAGAGAGGGCGCCCACCATGGTGAAATTGCGGCTGGACTTGAAGATTACAAAGCCCATGATCATCAGCTGGACCATCATGGGGGTGCCGCGGATCACGGTGACGTACACCTTGCAGACGGCGTTGATGGCCCCCAGCAAAGGATTATGGTGGCCCGGCCGCTGCTGGTCGTGGGCAGTACGGACCATGGCTACCAGCACGCCCAGCACCACGCCGATGGCCAGGGCCATGACGGTCACCTGAAGGGTGGTCCCCAATCCCTTGAAGTAGGACATCCACCGGTCTTCCGCAAACCAGGCCTGATAAAATTTCCCGTAGAAATTCTGCCAGAAGTTCCGCTCGGCCACCACCGGCAAAGCCTCATAAATCTGGTCCCAAAAACTCACGTGCGCTCACCTCTTTCTGTTTTCTCCGGGGAAGCGCAGAGCAAAGACGTTCAAACGGTATTGCTGCGTGTCTCCCCGGCAAAAGCCAAAAAGGGGCGGCCGTCGGGGCCGCCCCCTTCTTGTCTCTGGATATTACTCGGTGATGTACTTGTCCACGATGGACTGGACGGTCCCGTCCGCGATCAGCTCCTCCAGAGCGGTATTGAGCTTCTCCAGCAGGGCGGTGTTGCCCTCATCCACGGCCAGGCAGTAGTCCTCGGTAACCCATTCGCCCTCCAGGATGGCCAGGCCGGGGTTGGCGGCCACATAGGCCTTGGCGGGGCCGTTGTCGATGATAACCGCGTCGATCTGGCCGTTGTTCAGGGCCTGGACGGCCAGGGAGCCGTTCTCATAGCCCAGCACGTGATCCTCGCCGTAGCCGCCGTTCTCGGGAGTATCGGAGGCATAGATGTACCCGGTGGTGCCGATCTGGCAGCCGATCATCTTCTCGCCCAGGTTATCCATGGTCACGTCGGAGCCCTCTTTGACAATGACCACCTGGACGCCGGTGGCGTAGCTGGTGGAAAAGTCCATGACCTCGTCCCGGTCCTCGCGATAGGTCAGGCCGGCCAGGACCATATCGCTGCGGCCTTCCTGCACAGCCAGCAGGGCGGAGTCAAAGCCCATGTCGTCAATGACCAGCTCCAGGTCCAGCTTTTCCGCCAGAGCCATAGCGATCTCAATGTCAATGCCTTCGAAGCCCTTGTAGGCGCCGTCACCGTCGGCCTTCATCTCGTAGGGGGGGAATTCGGCGTTGGTGGACATGATCAGCTTGCCTTTCTCGATGGTCAGGCTGTCATCCTTACCGCCGGAGCAGGCGGCCAGCAGGCAGAACGTCATGGCCGCGGCCATGATCAATGCAAGAATTTTCTTCATATTCATGATCTCCTCATTTGAAAATTTGCAGTTACTGAAATTGCTTGTGAATGATTTTACATCATATTCATCAATTTTGCAATATTTATTCATTCGTCAAGGTTAACAAATTCTATTTCGATTTTTATAAAATTAGCAGGAAAAAGGCTGTTTTTTCCCAAATAAATATGATATAATGTAAAATAAATGTTTTTTGAATGTTTCGCAGGGAGGAGGCGCATGATATGCGTGCAAAAGGATATGGCCCGTATCGGGGCCGCTCTCCGTTCAAAAAATTTCTGAAAATACTCCTGGTCATCCTGATCATCCTGGTGGTACTGTGTGCCGCGGCAGCCGTCTATCTGCAGCAATTTCTGGTGATCTCCAACGACGGAGTCCGTCTGGAGCTGCCCTTCTTTCAGCAGGAGGAGCCGGATCCCGTTCCCTCTCCGCCCGATTCCTCTGCCACTCCTCCGGTGGTGGTGGTCAGCCCCGAACTGGAGCCCGAGCCCGAACCGGAGCCCATGCAGCCCGTTTCCCTGCCCCGGGAGGCCCTGTATGACGGCACTGCCGTCAGTCAGATCGAGGCTGCCGGCGGCGACTGTGCCCTGTTCGATATGAAAGCGGACAGCGGGGAGCTGGGCTATACGTCCGGTCTGGATCTGGCCGTCAACGGGAAATTATCCGCCGACAACCCGGCCCTCAACGCTGCCATTGCCGGGCTGAACCAGACGGAAGGGCTGTACACCGTGGCCCGGGTCTCCTGCTTCAAGGACCACAATATCACCGATTATGATCGCAGCCTGTCGATCTTTACCAACAGCGGCTACCGCTGGACCGACCCGGACGGCATCCGCTGGATCTCGCCCACCAACCCCGATGTGCGGGATTACCTGACCAGCCTCTGCGTGGAGCTGGCCGGGCTGGGCTTTGATGAGATCCTGCTGGACAACGCAGGCTACCCCAGTGAAGGCAACCTCAACTATATCAAGAAGGGCGAGGCCTATGACGAGACCCGGTTCGCCGATGTGATCGACGGATTTTACGCCCAGGTGTCCGCCGCCCTGGAGGAATACGACGTGAAGCTGTCCGTGGTCACCACGCCGGAGGCGCGGGCCGGGCTGGACTCTCTGACCGGTCAGACGCCGGGTAATCTGGAGCGCTTTGACCGCCTTTGGATGCGGGATGAAACGGGCGCGCTCCTGCCGGCGGAAAATGCGCCGTAAACGCCCTGCTTTCAAGCATTTTTACACTTCACACGGATTGTTAAAAGAATCCGGCAATTCACAAAAAAATTCATTGACATACTTTTGGGCAAAGATTATGATTAAGGGAGTTTCCGTTTTTTATGATGAACCTGCCGGGAGGCAAAGAAAGAGGGTGAAAAAATGTCTTTAGAAGCCATCAAACAGGTGGCGCAGACTGAGGCAGAAACCAAGCAGCGCAAAGCCGAAGCCGTCGCCGCCGCAAAGAAAATGGTTGCGGATGCGGAGCAGGCGGGCAAGGAGGTCTTGCGCAGCGCGTGCGCCGAAGCCGAAGCCAACGCCAAGGAGCTTATGGTCCAAGCCGAAGAGCGGGCCTCCGTCCGCTCTGCTGAGATCGCAGCGCAGTCCAAGCAGGAATGCGCCGCCCTGTGCAGCGCGGCGGAAAACAAGCTCGACGAAGCCGCAGCTTTGATCGTTAGAAGGGTCGTGAGCAGCTAATATGTCTATTGTCAAAATGAAACGGCTGCGGCTGCTCGGTATGCGATCGGATCGCGATCCCTTGTTTCGCCTGCTTCAAAAGCAGGGGTGCGTGGAAATCAACGAGCCCGCGATCGATCCGGATGATCCGGATTGGGCCGCGCTGACCAGACCCGATGGGCGTGGGCTGGCCATCGTCCGGGAGCAGAACACTCTGCTCAACAACGCCCTGTTATCCCTGAAGAAATACACGACCGCAAAGGAAGGCCTGTTTCACGCCCGCCCGGTGCTGAGTGAGAACGAGCTCTTTGACGACGAGGCTTACGCCGCCGGGCTGGAGACCGCCCGCGCCATTCTGGACAGTGATCGCTCCATTGCTCAGATGACGTCGCAGCAGGCAAAGCTGCAAAGCCAGAAAGCTGCTCTGGCCCCCTGGCTCCCGCTGGACGTGCCTTTGGAGCTGGAGGGTGACAAGTCCATTTCGCTGGTCTTCGGCACCATCCCCGTCAAAGCCGACTACGACGGGATGCAGGCGGCTGTGGCCGCGGCGTCCGACATGAGTGAGCTGTTCCTGTCCAGCGCGGACGCGGATCTGCGTTACTTCCTGCTTTTGTGCCATGTCACCGTTGAGGATGTCTGCGTGGAAGCCATGCGCCCCTTCGGGTTCTCCCGCGCCAATGTGCGCGGCTGGACGGGGACCGCGGCGGAAAATGACCGCATGCTGGACAACCAAATTGCGGTGCTGGATGAAAAGCTGGCCGCCGCCAAGGAGCACATCGCTTCCTTCGCCCCCCAACGCAATAACCTGCGCCGCTGCGTGGACCGCTCCGTCCAGGACATCGCCCGGGAGGAGGCAGCCACGCACCTGATGGACACCGACTGCACCTTCTACCTGCAGGGCTGGATCCCCGCGGAGGCGGAAGAGAAGTTGGCCGGAATCCTCAGCGGCTTCACCTGCGCCTGGGAGACGGAAGTCCCCGCGTCGGAGGACTACCAGGAAGTTCCCATCAAGCTGAAAAGCAACAAGCTGACCGAGCCCTACAATGTGATCACCGAGATGTACAGTCTCCCGGCGTACAACGGTCTGGACCCCAACCCCTTCATCATGCCGTTCTTCGCCCTGTTCTTCGGTATCATGTTCGCCGATATGGCCTACGGCCTGATCATGGCCATCGCCGGCATTGTGGCCCTGAGACTGATGAAGCCCAAGGGGACCATGAAGAACATGATGGGTCTGCTGGTCCAGTGCGGCATCAGCACCTTCATCATAGGCTTTTTGACCGGCGGCTTCTTCGGCGACGCGGTCAGCGTGGTGGGCGGTATCTTCGGCAAGGACTGGACTCTGGTCCCCTACCTGGGCACCATCCATATCGGCAGCATCGCCATTGACCTGCCCCTGAACCTGCTGGAGGGCAACAATCCCCTGTACGTGCTCATCCTGGCCCTGGCTCTGGGCCTGGTCCACCTGTTCTTCGGCGTGTGCATCGGCACCTACCTGAACATCAAGGACGGCAACTGGCTGGATGCCGCCGCCGACCTGTCCTGGTGGGTCATGATGGCCGGCATCGCCGTGCTGGTCCTCGCCGGAACGCCCGTGGTGATCTATGTGGGCATCGCCATCATGGTGGTGGCCACCTTCCTGAAGGGCAAGGGCATCGGCCGGATCACCGGTCTGTTCGGCGCGGTGTACAACGGCGTCACCGGTTATCTGGGCGACATTCTGTCCTACTCCCGTCTGATGGCGCTGATGCTGGCCGGCTCGGTCATCGCCAGCGTGTTCAATCAGCTGGGCGCTCTGGGCGGACTGCTCCTGTTCATCCCCGTGGCCCTGATCGGACACGTACTGAACTTCGCGCTGAACCTGATCGGCTGCTTCGTGCATACCATGCGCCTGCAGTTCCTGGAATTTTTCGGAAAGTGGTACCGGGACGGCGGACGGCCGTTCCGTCCCCTGAGCTATAACACCAAATATGTAGATATTAAGGAGGACTAATGTAATGAGTTTCTTTGCTGACTTTGGTGGCCTGGCCATCGGTTTCCTGGGCGCGGGCATCGCCTGCGGCCTGTGCTGTGCCGGCTCCGCCCGTGGCTGCGGCACCGCCGGTGAGGCGGGCAACGCCCTGCTTTGTGAAGACCCCTCCGCGTTCGGTAAGGTCATGATCCTTCAGGTCATCCCTGGCACCCAGGGCCTGTATGGCCTGGTGGTCTGGTTCTTTGCCATCCTCCAGATGGGCGTGTTCTCCGGCACTGCGGTCGGTCTGTCCGTGGCTGACGGCCTGCGCGTGGCCGCCGCCTGCCTGCCCATGGCACTGGGCGGCGCCATCTCCGCTCCCGCTCAGGGCCGCGTAGCCGCTACCGCCGTCAACCTGATGGCCAAGCGTCCCAACGACTGGGCCAAGGGCATCATCCTCTGCATTACCGTCGAGTTCTACGCCATCCTGTCCCTGCTGGCATCCTTCCTGATGCTCCTGAACCTGAACCTGGGCGCCTGAGCCGGCCCGGGAATCACCGGAAAGGCTGGTAATGAATCATGAACGGTATTGAAAAACTGACACAGCAGATCAGCGCCGACGCCCAGGTCGAGATCGACAAGATCCTGGCTGACGCCCAGGCCAGTGCGGACGCTGTCACCGCCGACTATGCCCGGCGCGCCGAGAAGGCCGCCGCTGACATTCGCAGCAAGGGTGAGACCGCTGCCGCGCAGCGGGAAGAGCGTCTGCTCTCCATGGCCGCCATGGAGGGCCGCAAGGAGCTTCTGGCCGCCAAGCAGGACATGGTGAGCAAGGCCTTTGATCTGGCTCTGGACAAACTCTGCGCCCTGCCCGACGAGGAATATGTGGCTCTGCTGGCCCGGCTGGCGGTCGCCGCCTCCACCACCGGCAGAGAACAGCTGATCTTCTCCCAGAAGGACCGCACCCGTGTGGGCAAGGCTGTGGTCACCGCCGCCAACGAGATCCTCGCCAAGGCCGTGGCCCCCAAGCTGCCCGGCGAAGTGACGGACACCAAGGCAGGCGCCCTTCTGGACAAGGTCGTCACCGGCGCCTCCGCCCTTCTGGCGGGCACCGGGATGCTCACCCTTTCCGAGCAGACCCGCCCCATGCGCGGCGGCTTCATTCTCAGCGACGGAGATGTGGAGGTCAACTGTGCCTTTGAGACCCTGGTGCGCCTGCAGCGCAACGAGATCTCCGGCGAGGTGGCCGACGTTTTGTTCGCATAATGGGGAAGGAGTGAGACCCCTTGAAGCAGAAAACAGATAACGACTACATTTTTCTGTCCACCCGGGTCAAGGCCATGGAGCGCAACCTGCTGACCAAAGAGCGCATTGAGCAGATGCTGGACGCCCATACCGACGAGGACGCCGCCAAAGTCCTGACGGAATGCGGCTATTCCGAAATGGCCGAGATCACCGACAGCGAGCTGGACCGCGTGCTCCGGGAGCAGCAGCAGAAAATGATGGCCGATCTGGGCAGTTCCGCCCCCAACAAGTATATTGTGGATGTATTCAAGCTGCGTTACGACTACCACAACGCCAAGGTCCTGGTCAAGGCCGAGGCGCTGGGAAGCGATCAGGATCAGCTCCTGATGGACGGCGGCCGGTATGACCGCCAGCGTCTGGCGGAGGATTACCGCCGGGAGGATCTGCTCTCCTACAGCGACCGGTTCCGCCGCGGCATCTCCCGCGCCCGGGAGATCCTGGGCTCCACCGGCGACCCGCAGCAGGCCGATTTCATCCTGGATCGCGCCTACTTTGAAGAGCTGAGCGCCCTGGCCCAGGCGTCGGAAAGCAAATTCCTGGAAGACTACGCGGCTCTGTGCATCGACGTGGCCAATCTGCGCTCCGCCGTGCGCGCCTCCCGCCTGAATAAGGGCACCGACTTCCTGAACCAGGTCCTGGTACCCGGCGGCACGGTCAGCGTGCGCAGCCTGGCCGGCGCCCGGGGCGAGGAGCTGGGCACCCTGTTCCACACCAGCCGGCTGGCGGAGGCCGCCGCCGAAGGCGGCGCCAAATCGGCCCCCGGCTCCGGCTCTCTGACCGATTTTGAGCGTCTGTGCGACGACGCGGTGATGGGCTTCCTCAGTGACGGCCGGCGGATCCCCTTCGGCCCGGAGCCCATTGCCGGTTACCTCTACGCCCGTGAGAACGAGGCCACCATCATCCGCATCATTATGTCCGGCCGCATGGCCGGGCTGGACCGCGCCACCATCCGGCAGCGTCTGCGCCGGACCTACGCGTAAGGAGGGGAGAGGACATGGCAAGTTATCGGATCGCCGTTCTGGGCGACCGCGAGAGCGTTCTGGGCTTCAAGGCCCTGGGCCTGGATGTGTTCCCCGCCGAAAGCGTGGAGGAGGCCAAAAGCACCCTTCACCGGCTGGCCAAGGAAAACTACGCGGTGGTGTACCTAACCGAGCAGCTGGCCCAGCATATGAACGAGGAGCTGGCCCGCTACAAGGACGAGCTGACCCCCGCGGTCATCCTGATCCCCGGTAAAGAGGGCAGTTTGGGCATTGGCATGGCCAACGTGAAGAAATCTGTGGAACGCGCCGTGGGCGCCGACATCCTTTAAGGCGCGTCGATTTTCTGCGGAAAATCTCTGCCGCTGCGCGGCAGGGACGCGCCTCGCGGGCGGGAACCAGTTCCCCCCGCGTGCCCCTCTCCGCTCTCCGAGGGGGAATAATGAGATTCATTGCGAATTTAACCTGAAGGAAGGTAGAAAATTTGAGCAGCGGAAAGATTGTGAAGGTTTCCGGCCCGCTGGTGGTCGCCACGGGACTTGCCGATGCCAATATGGCCGACGTGGTCCGCGTCGGCGACGAGCATCTGATCGGCGAGATCCTGACCATGAACGGCGACTCCGCCTCCATCCAGGTCTATGAGGAGACCTCCGGCCTGGGCCCCGGCGCGGTCGTGGAAACCACCGGTACTCCTCTGTCCGTGGAGCTGGGTCCCGGTATCATTGAGAATATCTACGACGGCATCCAGCGCCCGCTGGAGGAGATCATGAAGAAAGTCCAGGGCAACAACCTGCCCCGCGGCGTGCAGGTGCCCGCTCTGGACCGTGAAAAGAAGTGGGAGTTCACCGCCACCATCAGCGCGGGTGAGAAGGTCACCGGCGGCGACGTCATCGGCACCGTGCAGGAGACCAGCGTGGTGCTCCACAAGATCATGATCCCCCCCAGGATGAGCGGCACCATCGAGTCCATCCAGTCCGGCACCTATACCGTGACGGACACCGTCGCCGTTCTGGTGGACGACAAGGGCGAAAAGCACGAACTGACCCTGATGCAGAAGTGGCCTGTCCGTGTGGGCCGCCCCTACAAGCATAAGTATCCCCCCAAGACCCCTCTGCTGTCCGGTCAGCGCATTGTCGACGCCCTTTTCCCCATCGCCAAGGGCGGTACCGCCGCCATCCCCGGCCCCTTCGGCTCGGGCAAGACCGTCATGCAGCACCAGCTGGCCAAGTGGTCCGACGTGGACATCGTGGTCTATATCGGCTGCGGCGAGCGCGGCAACGAGATGACCGACGTTCTGCGGGAGTTCCCCGAGCTGGTGGACCCCCGCACCGGTGAGTCCCTGATGAAGCGCACCGTGCTGATCGCCAACACCTCCGATATGCCCGTGGCCGCCCGTGAGGCGTCCATCTACACCGGCATCACCATCGCCGAGTACTTCCGCGACATGGGCTACGACGTGGCCGTCATCGCCGACTCCACCTCCCGCTGGGCCGAGGCTCTGCGTGAGATGTCCGGCCGTCTGGAAGAGATGCCCGGCGAGGAAGGCTACCCCGCCTACCTGTCCTCCCGCCTGGCCCAGTTCTACGAGCGCGCCGGCATGGTGGAGTGCCTGACCTCCCAGGGCGACCGCAAGGGCTCCCTGACCGCCGTGGGCGCCGTTTCCCCTCCGGGCGGCGACCTGTCCGAGCCCGTCTCCCAGGCCACCATGCGTATCGTCAAGGTGTTCTGGGCTCTGGACGCCTCCCTGGCCTACAAGCGCCACTTCCCGGCCATCAACTGGCTGAACTCCTACTCCCTGTACCTGGACTCCCTGAAGCCCTGGTATGACGAGAACCTGGGTCCCCAGTTCATGCAGGCACGTGACAAGTCCATGGCCATCCTCCAGGAGGAGGCCGCCCTGAACGAGGTCGTCCAGCTGGTCGGCAAGGACTCCCTGTCCCCGGGCGACCAGCTGACCCTGGAGACCGCCAAGATGATCCGCGAGGACTTCCTGCAGCAGAACGGCTTCCTGGAAGTGGACTGGTATTCCAGCTATGACCGCCAGGACAAGATGCTGGGCATGATCCTGGAGTATGACAGGCTCTGCCGCGCCGCCATCGAGAAGGGCGCGTCCCCCGCGGCCCTGTTCGAGATCCCCTTCCGGGAGCACATCGGCCGCGCCAAGACCATCCCCGACGACGAGTATCCCGAGGCCTTCCGCAAGATGGCCCAGGAGATGGTGGAAGAGATCGACGCGATCGTTGCGCAGGGAGGTGCTGACGAATGATTAAGGAATACCGTACCATCCAGGAGATCAGCGGCCCTCTGATGGTCGTGAAGAAGGTCTCCGGCGTCACCTACGATGAGCTGGCCGAGATCGAGCTGCCCGACGGCACCATCCGCCGCTGCAAGGTGCTGGAGGTCAACGGCGACAACGCCGTGGTCCAGCTGTTTGAATCCTCCGCTGGCATCAACCTGGCCGAGTCCAAGGTCCGCTTTTTGGGCCACCCCCTGCAGCTGGGCGTGTCCTCCGACATGCTGGGCCGCGTGTTCAACGGCATGGGCCAGCCCATTGACGGCGGCCCCGAGATCCTGGCCGACGAGTACCGGGATATCAACGGCCTGCCCATGAACCCCGCCGCCCGGGACTACCCCAACGAGTTTATCCAGACCGGCATTTCCTCCATCGACGGTCTGAACACCCTGGTACGCGGCCAGAAGCTGCCCATCTTCTCCGGCTCCGGCCTGCCCCACAACGCCCTGGCCGCCCAGATCGCCCGTCAGGCCAAGGTGCTGGGCGATGAGGCCGCCAACTTCGCCGTGGTCTTCGCCGCCATCGGTATCACCTTCGAAGAGTCCAACTTCTTCGTCGAGGAGTTCACCCGCACCGGCGCCATCGACCGTACCGTGCTGTTCACCAACCTGGCCAACGACCCCGCCGTCGAGCGTATCGCCACTCCCCGTATGGCTTTGACCGCCGCCGAGTACCTGGCCTTCGAGAAGGATATGCACGTGCTGGTCATCCTGACCGATATCACCAACTACGCAGAGGCTCTGCGTGAGGTCTCCGCCGCCAAGAAGGAAGTCCCCGGCCGCCGCGGCTACCCCGGCTACCTGTATACCGACCTGGCCACCATGTACGAGCGCGCCGGCCGTCAGCTGGGCAAGAAGGGTTCCATCACCATGATCCCCATTCTGACCATGCCCGAGGACGACAAGACCCACCCCATCCCCGACCTGACCGGCTATATCACCGAGGGCCAGATCATCCTGTCCCGTGAGCTGTACCGCAAGGGCATCAATCCCCCCGTGGATGTACTGCCCTCCCTGTCCCGTCTGAAGGATAAGGGCGTCGGCCCCGGCAAGACCCGCGAGGATCACGCCAACACCATGAACCAGCTGTTTGCCGCGTACTCCACCGGTAAGGAGAACAAGGAACTGATGAGCATTCTGGGCGAGGCCGCCCTGTCTCCCACCGACCTGCTGTACGCCAAATTTGCCGACGAGTTTGAGACTCGCTACGTCGGCCAGGGCACCGAGGAAAACCGCTCCATCGAGGAGACCCTGGATCTGGGCTGGGAGCTGCTGTCCATCCTGCCCAAGGCTGAGCTGAAGCGTATCAAGCCCGAGTTCATCGAGAAGTACCTCCCGAAAAAGGAGGGGTAAACGATGCCGGCAGTCAACGTAAACCCCACCCGGCAGGAGCTGACCCGGCTGAAGACCCGGCTGAAGACCTCCATCCGGGGCCATAAGCTGCTGAAGGATAAGCGCGACGAGCTGATGAAGCAGTTTATGGACGTGGTGCGCGAGAACCGTGCCCTGCGCGCCCGGGTCGAGGAGGGGCTGAAGAAAGCCCACGCCTCCTTCACCGTGGCCTCCGCCGTCATGTCCTCCGAGGCCATGCAGCAGGCCCTGCTTTTTCCCAAGCAGAGCGTGGAGCTGGACATGACCTTCAAGAACATCATGTCGGTCAACGTGCCCGAGTACCACTTCAGGACCAAGAATGACGATCCCGGCGAGGTCTATCCCTACGGCTTCGCCGCCACCTCCGGCGAGCTGGACTCCGCCGTGGACGCCCTGTCCCAGGTGTTCCAGGATATGCTGCGGCTGGCCCAGATCGAGAAGACCTCCCAGCTGCTGGCGGAGGAGATCGAGAAGACCCGCCGCCGCGTCAACGCTCTGGAGTACGTCAAGATCCCCCAGATGCAGGAGAGCATCAAGTATATCTCCATGAAGCTGGAGGAGAATGAGCGGGCCAACACCATCCGCCTGATGAAGGTGAAGGATATGCTGCTCCAGGATGCCCTCGAGGAACAACAGGCGAAGGACCTGAAAGCGATCGAGGCCTTTGGCGGCCACCCGGATCCCTCCGCGCCCATTTAACCGCATTTTCAAACAGGCGGCGTTCCACCCGGAGCGCCGCCTGTTTGCACCAATAACAGATAAGGGTGATCCATATGACAACATTTGAAACCACCGGCAAGGTAAATACCGTTGCGGCCGCCGGCATTGCCGTGGAAAAGGCAAAGGAACTGGGCTGCCCCATCGTCCTGTCCTCCAGCTTCGGGTACAGCGCCGAAGTGGTCCTGGAGCAGGCCGCCGCGCTGGGCTATGACGGCCGGATCGTGGTGGTGCGCAGCGCCGCCAGTGCCGCGCTGAAGGGCGTCAACAAAATGACGCCCGAGGTGAAGCAATCCCTGACCGACCGGGGCTGCACTGTAGTGACCACCGCCCACGCTTTGAGCGCCGCCGAGCGCAGTCTCAGCACCAAAGCCCAGGGCGTCTACCCGCTGGAGATCATGTCCCACACCCTGCGCATGTTCGGCCAGGGCATGAAGGTCTGCGTGGAGTGCGCCACCATGGCTATGGATGCCGACGAGCTCCCGTTCCAGACCCCCGTGGTGGCCCTGGGCGGCACGGGCGGCGGACTGGACACCGCCATTGTCCTGACCCCGTCCTACTCGTCCTCCATTCTGGACACGAAGATCCACGAGGTCCTCTGCAAACCCGCACTCAAGGACTGAAACCCACACGGGCGGCGCTGACGCGCCGCCCGTGTTCGTTACATATTTTCCAGCAGAGACCGAATACGGTCGGCGTGCTCGGCGCACTCATCCGCCAGGTCTAAGTAGAGCGTGCGCAGGCACATATCCCGGCAGTCCTCCGCCGCTGCCCGGTAGGCGCACCCCCGGTCCTGCTCCGCCAGGAACTGCTCCCGCAGGGCGCCGAAGTAGGAGCGGGGCGCCGGGACCGCGATCTGCTCCGCCGGCCAGAACCGCACCCCGGAGATCAGAAACAGGGCGGCGGACAGCCGCTTTGCCCTCCGGCGGCAGCCCCCCGCCAGGGCCGCCAGCATCCGCCCGCCGGGGCCGGACCGCCGGGCGAGCATCTGGTAGGAGCGCCAGTGGGTCAGCTCCCGGGTGGTAAACTCCCGCAGCCGCTCCTGGTCAGCAGCGCCGCCGCTGCCCAGGCAGGGCACGTCGTCGGGGGTGGGGAAGTCGTCGCCGGCGCTCTCCGCCGGGGCGGGCCTCCGTTCCGGCTTTGGGACGGGCGTCGGCCGCGGCTCCGGCCGCTCCACCGTAATGGGGCACTCCGGGCTCTCTTCGGGCATGACCCGCTGCCACACCCGCAGGAAAATGTCCCGGTCACAGCCGCACAGACCGGGGTCCGGCCCCGGCATGGGCTGAGTGGGTCGTTGGGATTCCATGATATTTGCCTCCTATTTTCGGGATTTCAGTCCATACTATGAGGAGGCAGGGGAAAATGCGCCCCGATCAAAATAAATTCAGATCATGTCCAGCAACGCCAGCACAACCGCCACCACCACGGGGACGGCAACAGTGTCGTTGCCGTTGTGGGAGTACAGCTCCGCCGCGGCGGAAAACGGCGCCGCCGCCAGGGCACACACAACGCACATCCACCACGGCAGCGGGCTGATCAAAAGCAGGGTCAGCGCCCCCGTCACGGCGGAGGTGACCGCCATGGCGGCGCTCCCTTCCCAGGTCTTGTGGGGATCGGCGTGGGGCAGACGGATGGGGTGTTTTCCAAACCGCTTTCCCACCAGTGCGGCGGCGGTGTCGGCGATCCCCCAGGTCAGGATGGCGGCCACAGCGATGTAGGGCTTGTGCAAAAGCCCGCAGCATACCGCTGCAAGAACACAATGGGTGCCGAACAGGAGCAGCAGGCTCTTTTTTACCTCACCGGGTTTTCGCTCCATCAGCAGCTTCGTGTACGGCGGCCACTTCTCCATCCTGTGGAGGATCGGATAGACCACAAGGCAGAACAGAACGGCGCACAGCACCGCGGCCTGCCAGGTCTCGGCGGCGTACAGCATAAAGATGACCGACGCCATGGCCGGGAACTGCAGCAGCTTGCGCGCCCATTCTCCCTTTACATGGAACGCTAACCGCAGCACCGCGATGACGGCCACGACAGCGGCCAGGAACAGAAGATACCAGCCCAGGCAGCGCAGGGTCTGGCCGACGATCGCCCATTGGCTGAGGAAATCCCAATAGTTGAACAGAAGC
Organism: Oscillospiraceae bacterium; assembly: GCA_051867655.1. GTDB lineage: Bacteria > Bacillota > Clostridia > Oscillospirales > Oscillospiraceae > JAJPXI01. The sequence continues at coordinate 44,731 of JBJDYV010000099.1, read as the reverse complement.
AGCACGACGCCCAGGACAGTCAGGATGGCACCCGTGACCAGCCCCACCACCTTGTTGTTGACCTTGTTGGCAAACTGGGCGGACACGATGGAGCCGGCGGTGGCGGTAACGATGCAGATCAGCAGTGCGTCCCGGCGCTCCAACAGGATGGCCGGGTCGATGACCGCGTGGCTGACAAAGGCAATCAGGGCGGTAAAGGTCATGATAAAGGTGCTGGTCCCCACGGCGCTCTTCCGGTCCATTCCGAGAAAGGCCGTGAACACCACCAGCATCATCATGCCGCCGCCGGAGCCCACAAAGCCGGTGCCGAAGCCGATAGTCAGGCCGAAAAACAGCGAGATCAGAACGCCCTTTCCGTCCAGCTTCGCCCCCTTCTGCACCGTCTGCTCCCGCTGGGTGTCCGGCTTCAGCAGGAAGCGGATGCCGATGCCCACGCACAGAAAAAGGGAAAAGCCGCCCAGGACCACATGCCCCACCGCGAACGCCGCAAAGCTGCCCGCGATGCACATGCCGATAATGCAGGCCAGCATGATCCAGCCCCGCCGCAGGTCGATGTTTTTGTGCCGGATATAGATCCCCGTGGTAAAGGCCGAGCCCAGAATATCGGACGCCAGCGCGATGGCCGTGGCGTGGTACGCGCCGGTCTCCCCGGTAAAGGAGGGGCACAGGACAATTAAGATCGGGACCATGACCGTGGCGGCGGAAAGCCCGGCCAGCCCGGTCCCAATCCCCGCGCCCAGGGCGGCGATGATATACCAGATGTACTCCATATTTTTCTGCCTCACTTGACACGAAACTACCCATTGATTATACTCAACACATGTTGAGTTCACAACCGACAGATACGCGGAAAGTGTTGAGCGTGTCAGCGAGCAGGAGGAGGAAGCCCGATGGGAATGAAGAGCGATCAGCGCGTCGCCCTGACCAAGCAGCGGATCTACGGAGCGTTTCTGGCGCTTTTGAAGGAGAAAAGCATCCACCGGATCTCCATCCGGGAGCTGTGTGAAGACGCCGGGATCAACCGCACGACCTTCTACAACCACTATGGCAGCCAGTACGATGTTTTGAACGAGATCGCGGACAACTACCTCGGCGAGATCGCCAAAACCATTGAAAACGCGGATGTGCGGGACAAGGAGAGCGTGCACAGCCGCGTCGCTCTTATCCTGCACTTCATCCAGGACAATCTGGAACTCTCCGCCATGCTCCTGAACAACAGCATCGACCAGACCTTTGCCTCCCGCCTGTTCTCCCTGCCCAAGATCGAGGAAATGCTGGATGAGGCGCTGGCCGGGATTCGGGATGAAAAAGCCAAGGCCGCCACCGTCTCCTTTGCCATTTACGGCAGCTACCGGGTCCTGCAGGACTGGATCAACGACCCGGAGCGCGCCGGCCCCGCTGAGGAGACGGAGCGGATCCTCGGCCTGGCCGGAAAGGCGTGCAGCTGGGCTTGCCACTGACCCACTAATGTGGTATATTATAGTATTATAGTATTGCACAAAAGTAAGGAGACAGACAGATATGCTGGAAATCAAAAACCTGTCCTACCAGGTAGAAGGGGAGGGGGCCACCCTGGATATCCTGCGGGATATCTCCCTGACCGTGGAGGACAATAAATTTGTGGTCATCACCGGCCCCAACGGGGGCGGCAAGACCACCCTGGCCAAGGCCATCATGGGCCTGGTGCCCGCCACCAGCGGGCAGATCTCCTGGAATGGCACCGACGTGACCGGCCTTTCCATCACCGAGCGCGCTCATCTGGGCATCAGCTACGGCTTTCAGCAGCCGCCCCGGTTCAAGGGCCTGCGGGTGCGCGACCTGCTGGAGCTGGCCGCCGGCAGCGAGAGCCTGACCCAGGACGAGTGCTGCCAGTACCTGACCCGGGTGGGCCTGTGCGCCGGCGACTACATCGACCGGGAGGTGGACGCCTCCCTGTCCGGCGGCGAGGTCAAGCGCATCGAGATCGCCACCATTCTGGCCCGCAAGTCCGGCCTGATGATCTTTGACGAGCCGGAAGCGGGCATCGACCTGTGGTCCTTTGCCAAGCTGACCGAGACCTTCCGGATGATCCACGACAAGCGGCAGTCCACCCTGCTGATCATCTCCCACCAGGAGCGCATCATCAGTCTGGCGGATGAGATCGTCATGGTCTCCGACGGGCGGATCGTCAAGCACGGTCCCAAGGACGAGATCTTCCCGCAGATCCTGGCCAACACCACGGCCGGCTGCAGCTACATGTCCGGGGGGGTGGCACAATGAGCGCATTCGACAACAAAGTTGACATGGAGCTCCTGCGGCAGATCGCCGACCTGGAGACCGTTCCCCAGGGGGCGTACAACATCCGCAAGAACAGTCAGCTGGACAGCCGCTCCTCTACCGCCAACATTGAGATCTCCAGCAAGACGGACAAGTCCGGCATCGACATCCACATCAAGCCGGGTACCAAAAACGAGTCCGTCCACATCCCCGTCATCATCACCGAGATGGGGGTCAAGGAGATGGTGTACAACGACTTCTTCATCGGGGAAGACTGCGATGTGACCATCGTGGCCGGCTGCGGCATTCACAATTCCGGCTGCGAGACCAGCCAGCACGACGGCGTCCACACCTTCTACATCGGCAAAAACTCCAAGGTGCGCTATGTGGAAAAGCACTACGGCGGCGGCGACGGCACCGGCGGGCGCATCATGAACCCCCAGACTGTGGCCTATCTGGAGGAGGGCGCTTTCCTGAATATGGAGACCACCCAGCTGCGGGGCGTGGACTCCACCGAGCGCTACACCAAGGTGGTGGTGGGCAAGGACGCCGAGATCGTCATCACCGAGAAGCTGCTGACCCACGGTGAGCAGCACGCCGAGTCCGAGATGGACGTGATCCTGGCAGGGGAGGGGGCCAACGGCCGCATCATCTCCCGCTCGGTGGCCCAGGGCACCTCGGAGCAGATCTTCTACCCCCGCATGGTGGGTGAAGCGCCGTGCTTCGGCCATGTCCAGTGCGACGCCATCATCATGGACCACGCCAAAATCAGGGCAATCCCCGCCATTACCGCCAACCACACCGACGCCCAGCTGATCCACGAAGCCGCCATCGGCCGGATCGCCGGCGAACAGATCCTGAAACTCATGACCCTGGGTCTGACTGAACAGGAAGCAGAGGAGAAAATTTTAGATGGATTCTTGCGCTGATCAGAAAAAGCAGAAATTATATCGGGAAATGATCGACCGCATGAATGAACCCGGCCAGTTTTCGGCGGACATTCACGTGCGGATCGACAAAATTGATGTGGGATATGCGGAGGGCGTCCTGGATGTGCACCCCGAGAACCTAAACTTGTTGGGGATCGTCCACGGCGGCTGCCTGGCCACCCTGGCGGACACCGTGGCCGGCATGGGAGTCGCCGCTACCGGCCACGCCTGTGTGACCGTCAATTACGGCATGAACTTCCTGCGTCCGGCCACCGGCAAACAGATCCGCTGCGTCGCCACGGCGGAAAAGATGGGCAAGACCCTCTGCGTTATGCGCACCGATCTGCTGAACGAAACCGGCCAGAAAGTCGCCAGCGGCAACTTTACGTTCTGCGTCATGGAACCGCTGGACCCGGAACATCCCTTTGGGCGGAGCAAAGTCAATGCAGAATAAGAACTCCCTGCTGCACGGAAGGGTAGGGCCCGCGCTGCTGCGCTTCGCCCTGCCTTTTCTCGCCGCCTCGTTACTTCAGCAGCTTTACAGCACGGTCGACATGATGGCGGTGGGCCGGCTCTCCGCCACCCCTGCCGTCTCTCTGTCCGCCGTGTCCACCGGAGGGCAGATGACCTACGCCGTCACCTCCCTGCTCATCGGCCTGGCCACGGGCAGCACCGTCCTGATCGGCCAGTACGTGGGCGCCGGGCGGCGGGAGGATGTCAGCCGGACCATCGGCACCATGTTCCCGCTGTTCACCCTGATCGCCCTGGGCGTTTCCGTGGTCATGGCCGCCCTGACCGGCCCCCTGGTCGCTCTATTGCAGGTGCCCGCGCAGGCCGTGCGGGAGGCCGAGCAATACCTGTTCATCTGCGCCGTGGGCATGATCTTCGTCACCGGCTACAACATGGTCAGCGGCATCCTGCGGGGGCTGGGCGACTCCAAAAGCCCCATGGTCCTGGTGGCCATCGCCTGCGCCATCAACATCATCGGCGACATCGTCCTGGTGGGCCCCCTGCAGCTGGGTGCCGCCGGCGCCGCCATCGCCACCGTGACCGCCCAGGGGCTCAGCTTCCTGTTCTCCCTGGTCATCCTGCGCCGCCGGAGGGACTTTCCCTTCGACTTCAAGCGCTCCAGCTTCCACCTGCACCGCGACCAGAGCAAACAGCTTCTGAAACTGGGCGTCCCCATCGCTTTCCAGGAGTTCTCCATCGGCATCTCTTTCTTGTTCATTACGGCCTTTATCAACCGCATCGGCCTGGACGAGTCGGCCTGCGTGGGCGTGGTGAGCCGTGTTTCCTGCATCGCCATGCTGGTGTCCACCGCCTTCATGTCCGCCATCGCCGCCATGTCCGCCCAGAATATCGGCGCCGGCCAGCCTAAGCGGGCCCGCGCCGCCATGCTCTGGGGCATCGCCTTCTCCTTTATTTTCAGTTCGGTTCTTTTTGTGCTGATCCAGCTTTTCCCGGGCCAGATCCTGTCCTTCTTCACCGAAGAAGCGGGCGTCATCGAAAAGGGCATCCTCTACCTGCGTTCCAACATCATCGACGCCCTTTTGGTGTCCTTTGTGTTCTGTATGAACGGCTTTTTCAGCGGCTGCGGACACACCACCTTTTCCATGGTCAACAACCTGATCAGCACCTACGGCGTGCGCGTGCTGGGCACCCTGGCGGTGTCCATGATCCCCGGCACCACCATGTTCCACATCGGCCTGGCCGCCCCGACGGCTTCGGCGGTGCAGATCGTCATTCAGCTGTTCTACCTGCGCTCGGGGCGCTGGAAGAGAAACACCGTGCTTCCCGATTCCGAAAAAGGGGACGGATGACCGCCCCGGCATAAATTTACGGATAAAAAAGAGGGAGAATTGCTTTCCGGCAATTCTCCCTCTTTTTTATGTTTCGCTTACTTCGCCGGGATGGCCTGGGCGGCCTTTTCCCAGTCGGCGGCTACCACCAGCAGCACCGAGTTTCCCCGCGTCTCTAAAATGGCGTGCTCCAGCTTCTCCACCTCGGCGGGGCGGTAATTGCGCTCCGCCTCGATCTGGTCCTCCACCCAGGTCCGCAGCACTTCCGCCGCAGCGGCTGCCTGATCGGCATCGCGTACGGAGATCACAGCGGCGGTTTCCGCCGTAGCGCCCGTGGAGTAGTACAGCAGGGAGCCTTCATAATCTTCCGCTTCTCCGCTCAGGGAGAACAGCAGGGTGGGGTCCAGCTCCTCTAACGTCTCGGAAAACGCGCCGGAGTCCAGCAGCGCCTGCACGGTCTGCTCCGGCTGGAAGGAGGCCTCCTGCCCCTCCTTGCCGCATCCGGCGCAGACGGCCAGCAGCAGGGCGCAGGCCAGCAACGCACAAATCAGTTTTTTCATGAAAGCTCCTCCTCTGCCGCATGGGTCTTCAGGTACTGATACCAGGTCTGGTACCCTTCCTTGTGGAAGTGGATGCCGTCGGAGCTGGCGTCGGCGGGCAGCTCCCCGTCCTCATTGACCAGGGCCTCCTTGACATTGACCAGGTAGACCTGCTTTTCCGCGGCGATGGTCTCAATGATCTCATTATAGACAGCGATCTGCTCGTTGGTCACATAGTAGGGCTGCTTGGTCTGCAGGCACTTTTCCGTGCTGACCGGGATCAGGCTCTGCAGATAGATGTCCGCGTCCGGCTGCAGCTCCATGATCTGATCCACCACGGCGGCGTATGTATCCGCAAAGCCCTGGTCGTTGTAATAGCCCAGCTCGTTGATGCCCAACATCAGGTAGATCTTGCCGTACTGCTTCTGCTCCAGCGCCTGGAGCACGCCCACCTTCCCGTCATCGGTCTGGATAACTGCCTTGTTGTCCATTACCTCAAAGACAGTCAGGCCCTTATAGCAGAGGAAATCCACATCCTTGATGCCGCTGTACAGCCGCAGGCCGTCGGTGCGGGAGTCTCCGATGAACACCGCGTCGGCAAACCAGCTGTCCTCCACCGCCTCCGACTCGGGCACGGGGGCGCTGTAATCATACGGCTCCGGCGTGGGGGTCGGCGTGGGCGTGGGGGCCGGGGACGGGGTGGGTGTCGGTTCCGCGGAGGCCGGCGGGGTGGGCGCGGGTGCGCCGCTGACCTGAGCCGCGTCCGGGTCGGATGTACAGCCGGCGGCCAACAGGGCCACCAGCAGGATCAGGGGGATCAGCTTTCTCATTTTATGACGACTCCTCGTTAATGTTACCGGAAATCACGGCGAAAACCGTGTCAAAATCTTTTACCGTATAGGTCGGCCGTGCAGGCCCGCTCAACGGCGCACCGTGGGGGTTATACCAGATCGTATCAATGCCCGCACGGTTCCCGCCCAGGATGTCGGAGCCCAGATTGTCTCCCACAACCACGGCCCGGCTTCTGTCAGAGATATCCAATTTTCGACAGACAAGGTCGAAAAAAAGAGGGTCGGGCTTGCGTGCCCCCAGCTCCTGGGAAATGAACAGGTGGGGGATATATTCCCGCAGGGGGGAAGCGTCATACCGGCCCCGCTGGGCCACCGTGGCCCCGTTGGTGACGATCGCCAGCGTGCACCCCCGTTGGGACAGGGCTTTGCACAGCTCCAGCGCGCCGGGGAGCAGATCGCCGTGGGAGGCCAGACCGGCCAGGTAATCCGCGTTGAAGGCCGCCGGGTCGTGGCTGCCGCCCATGGCCTGCTCAAACCGGCGGAAGCGCTCCACCAGCAGGAAATCCTGCTCCACCTCGCCCCGTGCGAAGGCATCCCAGAGGGCGGTGTTGATGTTCAGATAGGTGTCCACCGTGACCCGGTCCGGGGTATAGCCCCGGCTGCGCAGCACGTCGTGCAGCGCCTTGCGCTCGGCGGTATCAAAGTCGAACAGGGTGTTGTCCGCGTCCAGGAGGACGAATTCATAGCGCATCATTTTCCCGTTCTCCTGTTTTTACGAAATGTGATGATCATGCGCACGATGGAGGACATCACCAGCACGCCCAGGGCCAGGCAGCCGGCGATCCCCAGGATGTGCAGGCCGCTCTGGACGAACATTTCCGTGTCCCCCTGCAGCACATACTTCATGGTATAATAGATCCCCGCGCCGGGCACCAGCGGGAAGAAGGAGACCAGCAGATAACCGGTCACCGGGCATTTGCGGATGCGGGCCATGATCTCGGAATAGAGGGAGATGGCCATCGCCGCCAGGAAATTGCACACAAGGTCATTCCCAATGACCAGCATCGTCAGCAGATAGATCAGCCAGCCCAGCGCGCCTCCGAAGCAGCAGATCAACACACCGGTGCGGATGTTAAAGATCACGCAAAAGCCCACGCAGGCCAGGAAGGCCCACAGGCAGGGGAGGAAGTACGTCCAATCCACGCTCACACCCCCCACAGTCCGGCGGCGGCGGCCATGGCGATCAGGGCCCCCAAGGCAATGGCCGCACCGGTCAGCAGGGCCTCCACCAGCTTGAACAGACCGGCCACCAGGTCGCCTGCTATGATGGCGCGCATAAAGCTGGTGAACATCACACCGGGCACCAGCGCCATCAGGGCGCCGATGGTGATATAGTTGATGTTTTCGCCCGCACCGAGCTGCACAAAAATCGCCGCCAGAAAGACAGACACGAAGGAGGCGATGACGGTCCGAATAAACAAATTGACGTTGAGCCGTCCCAGATAGATCAGGCACAGGCCGATGACCACGCCGCACAGTCCGCCCGCTATTCCGTCCCGGAAGCTTCCGCCCCAAAACAGGGCAAAGGCGCCGGCGCCCAGAAAATAGCCCAGCAGCTGCATCCAGACAGGAAATGTGGTCGTTTTGGCATCCAGCGCGCGCAATTCCTCCAGCGCGCCGTTCACGTCGGGCGTGCTCTGGCAGACCTTACGGCAGAAATCGTAGACCAGCTCCATCCGGGTAATGTCATTGCCGTGGGAGGAAATGCGCCGCATCCGTGTCAGAGGCCGTCCTTCGTCGTCCACAACGCTGACAATCAGGCAGTTGGGAATGGCAAATGCCTGGCCGCTCTCCACGCCGTACGCCTGAAAGGTGCGCTGCACCGCCTCCTCCACCCGGTAGATCTCCGCGCCGCTTTCCTGCAGGCGGCAGCCGATCTCAACGGTGAGCATCAGTAAAGCCGTATAGTCCACCTCGACCGGTCGCCTCCTTTTCCTCATCCTTACCCGCCTGCGGCAGGTGAAGCTTACAGCCGTTATAGAATACTCCAAAACAGGGGCGGATTCAACCCCGAAACAGCGGAAAATGGTTACAATTCCGTTGCGTCCCGCTCTCCGGAAAGCGCCCCTCTAGTTTGCCCCGAAAACACAGCCGGCACCGGCTTCATTTTTAAAAAGATAAAGCCAGTGCCGGTTTTAGGGAGGGTATTTATTCCAGCTCAAAGGCTCCGGTGTACAGCTGATAATAGGTGCCCTTTTCGGCGATCAGGGCGTCGTGACTGCCCCGCTCGATGATGCGGCCCTGGTCCAGAACCAGGATCACGTCCGCGTTGCGCACCGTGGACAGCCGGTGGGCGATGACAAACACCGTCCTGCCCTTCATCAGCTTATCCATGCCGTCCTGCACCAGCGCCTCCGTGCGGGTGTCAATGGAGGATGTGGCCTCGTCCAGGATCATGACGGGCGGGTTGGACACGGCGGCCCGGGCAATGGAGATCAGCTGCCGCTGCCCCTGGGAAAGGCCGCTGCCGTCCCCCTGGAGCAGGGTCTGGTAGCCCTCCGGCAGCATGCGGATGAAGCCGTCCGCGTTGGCCAGCCGGGCGGCGGCAATGCACTCCTCGTCGGTGGCGTCGGGATTGCCGTAGCGGATGTTCTCCATCACAGTTCCGGTGAACAGGTTCACGTCCTGCAGCACCACACCCAGGGAGCGGCGCAGGTCGGCCTTTTTGATCTTGTTGATGTTGATGCCGTCGTAGCGGATCTTTCCGTCCGCGATGTCGTAAAAGCGGTTGATCAGGTTGGTAATAGTGGTCTTGCCCGCGCCCGTGGCCCCCACAAAGGCGATCTTCTGTCCGGGGTTGGCGTACAGGGTGATGTCGTGCAGCACGGTTTTTTCCGGCACGTAGCCGAAATCCACATCCTCCATGGTGATCGCGCCCGTCAGTTCGGTATACGTCAGGGTCCCGTCATGGTGCGGGTGCTTCCACGCCCAATGCCCGGTGCGTTCGGCGCACTCGGTGACCGTACCGTCCGGCGCAATCTCGGCGTTTACCAGCGTGACATAGCCCTCGTCGGCCTCCGGCTCCTCCTCCATAAAGGCGAAGATCCGTGCCGCGCCGGCCAGCGCGGTGATGATGGAGTTGACCTGGTTGGAGATCTGGGAGATGGGGTTGGTGAAGCTCCGGCACAGGGTCAGGAAGGACGCGATCATGCCCAGGGACAGAGTATTCACACCCGTCAGCCCCAGGTTGGTGACGCCGAAGATGGCCATATAGCCGCCGAGGATGGCCACGATCACATACTGCAGATAGCTGAAACCGGCCATCATGGGCATAAACGCGTTGGCGCTGCCGTTGGCGCTGGAGGCCGCGCTCTCCCAGGCCTTGTTTTTCTCCCGCATCTGTTCTTTGGCAATGCCCTCATGACAGAAGACCTTGATGACCTTCTGTCCGTTGACCATCTCTTCCACAAAACCGTTCACATCGGCCAGGGCCTCCTGCTGCCGCATGAAGAAGCCGCCGATCCGCTCCATCACGCCGCTGGCCAGCTTCAGGCTCAGCGCCACCACCAACACAGCGACCACGGTCAGCGAAATGCTGAGATACAGCATGCACACGAACACGGCCACAATGGTGAACACGGAGGAGATCAGCTGGGCCATGGACTGGGCGATCAACTGGCGGAGGGTGTCGGTGTCGTTGGTGTACAGGCTCATGGTCTCGCCGTGGGTGTGGGTATCGAAATAGCGGATGGGCAGCCACTGCATCTTCGAGAACATCTCGTCCCGAATCCGTTTCAGCGTGCTCTGGGCAATGGTTACCATCACCCGGTTGTAGATCAATGTGGCGAGGACACCCACCAGATAGACGCAGCCGATGGTGATGAGGGCGTGGAGCAGGCCGGTGAAGACCGGGGAAGACATGGCCAGCATGGGCACGATGTAGTCATCGATCAGGGTCCGGAGGAACAGAGAAGAGGCGGCGCTGGCAATGGCGCTGAGCAGAATGCAGACCACCACCAGAACCAGGCTGCCCCGGTATTCCTTCATATAGGACAGCAGCTTTTTCAGCGTCTCCGGGTCGAACCGGGACGCCGGACCGCCGGGCATGGGACCCGCGGGCGCCTTTCCGGGTTTTTTACGCATTGTCCTCCGCTCCTTTCTGCTGGGATTCGTAGACCTCACGGTAGATGTCGCAGGTTCTGAGCAATTCCTCATGCCGGCCCACGGCGGCCACCCGGCCGTCATCCAGCACCACGATCTGGTCCGCGTGCTGCACGGAGCTGACCCGCTGGGCAATGATGATCTTGGTGGTCTCCGGGATGTACTGGGCAAAGGATTTCTGAATGGCGGCGTCGGTTCGGGTATCCACGGCGCTGGTGGAATCGTCCAGAATCAGCACCTTGGGCTTTTTCAGCAGGGCGCGGGCGATGCACAGCCGCTGCTTCTGTCCGCCGGACACATTGCTGCCGCCCTGCTCGATGTGGGTGTCATAGCCGTCCGGGAAGGTCCGGATGAACTCGTCGGCACAGGCCAGGCGGCAGGCCTGCCGCAGCTCCTCGTCCGTGGCGTTTTCATTGCCCCAGCGCAGGTTTTCCTTGATGGAACCGGAAAACAGCTCGTTCTTCTGCAGCACCATGGCCACGCTGTCCCGCAGGGCGTTCAGATCGTACTCCCGCACATCCACGCCGCCCACCTTTACGCTGCCCTCGGCCACGTCATACAGGCGGGGGATCAGCTGCACCAGGCTGGACTTGGAGGAGCCGGTGCCGCCCAGAATTCCGACGGTCTCTCCGGAACGGAAATGCAGGTCGATGTGATCCAGCACCTTTTTGTCCGCCTTGGACGCATAGACAAAGCTGACATTCTCAAAATCCACGCTGCCGTCGGGCACCTGCATCACCGGGTCCGCCGGGTCGGCGATGTCCGTGGTCTCCTCCAGGATCTCCGCGATGCGCTCCGCCGAGGACAGGGCGATGGTCAGCATGGCGAACACCATGGACAGCATCATCAGGTTCATGAGGATCTGGGTCGCGTAGCTGATCAGGGCGGTCAGGTCGCCGGTGGTCAGACCCACGGTGGGATCGTTCCCGCTGACGATAATGGCCTTGGCCCCCAGCCAGGAGATCAGGATCATGCAGGCGTACATGAAAAACTGCATCAGCGGGGAGTTGAAGGCCAGCAGCCGCTCGCCGCGGGCGAATTCCTGATAGATCCGCTCCGAAATACCCCGGAACTTTTTGATCTCACCGTTCTCCTGGTTGAAGGATTTGACCACGCGGATGCCCCGGATGTTCTCCTGCACCATATTGTTTAGCCCGTCATAGGTCTGGAACACATTCTTGAAAATGGGGTTGACGTTCCGGACGATCAGCAGCAGCAGGACCCCCAGAATGGGGATCACCGCCAGAAAGATCAGGGAGATGTCCCGGCTGATCCGGAAGGACACGATCATGGCGAACACCATCATCACCGGGCCGCGGACGGCCAGCCGGATCAGCATCTGGTAAGCGTTCTGCAGGTTGGTCACATCGGTGGTCAGCCGGGTCACAATGGACGCGGTGGAAAACTTGTCAATGTTGGAAAAGGAAAAGGTCTGGACGTTGTCATACATGTCCTGCCGCAGGTTGGCCGCAAAGCCCACGGAGGCGCTGGCCGCCATCCGGGCGGAGAAAATGCCCGTTACGAGCTGCATCAGGGCAAAAATGATCAGGGCAATGCCGTATTTCCAGACCTGGGGCATCTGCCCCTGCTCAATGCCGTAGTCGATGAGATTTGCCATGCACAAGGGGATCAGGATCTCAAACACGACCTCCAGGATGGACAAGAGCATGGTTATGATGGAGCCCTTTTTGTGCTGCCGCAGGCTCCGGGCGAGTGTGTGAATCATTTATGTGTGCTCCCTTCATCTGTAACATGCTACACTTCTTTTGAAAATTCAAAGCCGGAAAACCGGCTTCGTGCTTAGGGCAGCACCGCATAATTCGGCAAGTGTATTCGGCGAGAGATTTTGAGTTCGGAAAAAGGTGTTTTTTCGCAGGAATACTGGATGTATTTCAAGAAAAAACACCGCATTTCCGGCTCAAAAGATCCGCCGAAGACCGCAGATGTAATTATGCGGTGGTGCCTTCATCCAGATTCTGATAAATCACCAGAAGAAGCTGCTCCAACTGTGTGACCTGCTCCGGCGTCAGGCCCCGGAGCATGCGCTCCTCCTGCGCCTGGATGGTGGAATCCAGCGTTTTCCCGATGAGATCCGCCTGCGGAGTCAGCTGCACCATCTTGTTGCGCTTGTTCTTCGGGTCGATCCAAGTGGTGACATAGCCGCTCTGTTCCATGCGGGAAACGATGCCCACCACCGTGGGGTGGGAGACCTCCATAAAATCTTCGATCTCTTTTTGGGTGGCCTTACCGTCCCGGCTGTGCAGGAAGGCAAGGACCCGGCTCTGGGCCAGGGTCAGACCTCTGCTTTTCAGATCCCGGTCCGCCCGCACCTTGAGCTTATCGTTGATCGTTTTGATCAAATAGCCGACGTCTCTCGGATGCATGGCAGTTCCCTCCCTTCATCTGTAGCACGCTACATATATTACAGCGAACAGTGTCTTCTGTCAAGCAGTTTTAAAAACTTTTCTCCTGGATCATTCGCCGCGCAGCATCAACACCACCGTCTCCACATGACTGGTGCGGGGGAACAGGTCCACGGCCAGGGCGGTGCGGGGCTGATAGCCCTGCTCCGCGAAGCGCTTCACGTCCCGGGCCAGGGTGGCCGGGTCGCAGGATACGTAGACCACCCGCTGGGGCGCCATACGGACGATGGCGTCCACCACGCCGGGGGCGAGGCCCTTGCGGGGCGGGTCCACGGTGATCACGTCGGGTTTCAGGCCGTCGGCGGCCAGCTTGGCGGCGATGTCCTCCGCGTCGCCGCAGAAGAACTCGGCGTTGGTGATGCCATTGCGCGCGGCGTTGGCCTTGGCATCCTCAATGGCCTCGGGCACCACCTCGGCGCCGATGACCCGCCGGGCCCCTTTTGCCAGAGCCAGGGAGATGGTGCCGATGCCGCAGTACAGGTCCAGCACGGTCTCAGTACCCGTCAGGGCGGCCAGCTCCAGGGCCTTGCCGTAGAGCACCTCGGTCTGGGCCCGGTTGACTTGGAAAAAGGAGGGCACCGACAGGCGGAAGCGCAGACCGCACAAGGTCTCCTCCAGATAATCCCGCCCCCAGAGGGTGCGGTAGGAGTCGCCCAGGATCACGTTGGTCTTTTTCTCGTTGACCCCCAGCACCACCCCCGCCAGACCGGGCTCAGCCGAGCGCAGGGCGGTCACCAGCTCCTCCTCATGGGGAAGGGCCCTTCCATTGACCATCAGGCAGCACAGGCTCTCCCCGGCGGCGTTGGTGCGCACGTACACATGGCGCACCAAGCCCTTGTGGGCGCGCTCATCATAAGCGGAAACGCCATACCGCTCCATCCACTCCTTTGCCGCCGTGCGCAGGCGGGCGGCGGCCAGGGGCTGGAGCAGGCAGTCCTCTACATCGGTCACGGCGTGAGTGCGCTTCTGGTAAAACCCGATGGCCGGGCCGGGAGCAACGGGAAACTGCACCTTATTGCGATAACGCAGAGTATTTTCCGCCCCGAAGATTGCAGAAACCGCCACATCCGCACCGCCGATCCGGGTCAGCGCGTCCTGCACCTTCTGCTTTTTGAAGGTCAGCTCCTCCTCGTAGCTCATGTGCCGCAGGGAGCAGCCGCCGCAGTTGGCAAAATGGGGGCAGTCGGACTCCCGGCGGGCAGGGGAGGGGACGGTCACGTCCACCGCCTCGCCCCAGGCGCAGGAGCGCCCCACCTTGGCAAGCCGCACCCGGCAGGTCTCTCCCTTCAGGGCGCCCGTCACAAAGCAGGTCATGCCGTCGGGCAGATGGGCAACGCCCTCGCCGTCGGAGCCGTAGCCCTCGATGGTCAGGGGAAGAATGGGATTTGTTTGGGGCTTTTTCATGGCGAGGCTCCTCCGCTTATAATCTAGCGCATTATTATACCATAGGATGACAGGATTTTGATATTTCTTTTTGCGGATTTCATGATACAATAGCGAAAAAAGGAGGGGCTGCCATGTCCACCACCCAGGAAATTTTACAGATGGCCCGGGAATGCGGGTTCACCCACGTGGGAGAATTGAAGATGGAGGCGCTGGAATTTCTGCCCGCCGTGCGGGATATGTGTTCCTCTGACCGGTGCCAAAAATACGGAAAGAGCTGGACGTGCCCGCCCGGCTGCGGCACTCTGGAGGAGGTCTCCGCTCGGGCCGCCCGGTACAGCCGGGGCGTACTGCTCCAGACCACCGCCGAGCTGGAGGACGACTTCGACGTTGAGACCATGCAGCAAGCCGAGGCGGACCAGAAGCGCTCCTTTCTGGCCTTTGTGGAGCGGCTGCGCCAAGAGTATCCCCACTGCCTGCCCATGGCCACCGGCGGCTGCACCCTCTGCCCCCAGTGCTCCTATCCCGACGCCCCCTGCCGTTTTCCCGACAAGGCCATTCCCTCCATGGAGGCCTACGGCCTTCTGGTATCCAAGGTGTGCGAGAAATCCGGCCTTCCTTATTATTACGGGCCCAAAACGCTGACCTACACCAGCTGCGTGCTGATTGACTGATTTACCACCCCGGCTGCCGGAAATCGGCGCCGGGGTGATTTTATCCCGGAAGAATTCACATTTTCTTCTTTTCTCCTCCTGAAGAATGTGATATACTAAATTGAATTATTATATTATGAAACCCGAAAGGTGTCTTTTTATTATGAGTATCATTTCCAAGCTTTTCGGCTCCCGTTCCCAGCGGGAGGTCAAAGCCATCACGCCCCTGGTGGACAAGATCGAAGCGCTGGAGGAGGAGTACAAAGCTCTCTCGGACGCCCAGCTCCAGGCCAAGACCCCGGAGTTCCAGTCGCGTCTGAAAAACGGTGAGACCCTGGACGACATCCTGCCCGAGGCCTTCGCCACCTGCCGCGAGGCCGCCTGGCGCGTGCTGGGCATGCGCCCCTACCGGGTTCAGCTTATCGGCGGCATCATCCTGCACCAGGGCCGCATCGCCGAGATGAAGACCGGCGAAGGCAAGACCCTGGTGGCCACCCTGCCCGCCTACCTGAACGCGCTGAACGGCCAGGGCGTCCACATCATCACTGTCAACGACTACCTGGCCAAGCGCGACAGCGAGTGGATGGGCAAGGTATACCGGTTCCTGGGTCTCAGCGTGGGTCTGGTCATCCACGGGGTCAAGGGCGCGGAAAAGCACGCCGCCTACGACGCCGACATCACCTACGGCACCAACAACGAGTTCGGCTTCGACTACCTGCGCGACAACATGGCCATTTACAAGCAGGAGATGGTCCAGCGCGGCCATGTCTTCGCCATCGTGGACGAGGTGGACTCCATCCTGATCGACGAGGCCCGCACCCCCCTGATCATCTCCGGCCAGGGCGACCAGTCCACCCAGCTGTACACCATCGTGGACTCCTTCGTGCGCGGTTTGAAGTGCCTGAAGCTGGCCAAGACCGACTCCAAGGAGGAGGAGGCCGAGGACATCGACGCCGACTACATCGTGGATGAGAAGGCCAAGACCGCCACCCTGACCGCCCGGGGCATCGCCAAGGCGGAAAAGCACTTCAACATCGAAAACCTCTCCGACCCCGAGAACTCCACCCTGTCCCACCACATCAACCAGGCCATCAAGGCCCACGGCGTCATGCAGCGGGACGTGGCCTATGTGGTCAAGAACGGCGAGGTCATCATCGTGGACGAGTTCACCGGCCGCCTGATGTACGGCCGCCGGTACAACGAGGGCCTGCACCAGGCCATCGAGGCCAAGGAGCACGTCACCGTGGCCCGGGAGTCCAAGACCCTGGCCACCATCACCTTCCAGAACTACTTCCGCCTGTATGAGAAGCTCTCCGGCATGACGGGCACCGCCCTGACCGAGGAGGAGGAGTTCGGCGAGATCTACTCCCTGGACATCGTGGAGATCCCCACCAACAAGCCCGTGGCCCGCATCGACCACCCCGACGTGGTCTACAAGAACGAGGCGGGCAAGTACCGGGCCATCGTGCGCCAGATCGAGGAGTGCCATGCCAAGGGGCAGCCCGTTCTGGTGGGTACCGTGTCCATCGAAAAGTCCGAACTCATCTGCAAGATGCTCCAGAAAAAGGGCATCAAGCACAACGTGCTCAACGCCAAGTACCACGAGAAGGAAGCGGAGATCATCGCCCAGGCGGGCAAGCTGGGGGCCGTCACCGTGGCCACCAACATGGCCGGCCGTGGTACCGATATCATGCTGGGCGGCAACGCCGAGTTCCTGGCCAAGTCCGAGCTGCGCAAAAACGGCATGACCGAGGAGATGCTGGTGGAAGCCACCGGCTTTGCCGAGACCGACAACCAGGAGATCCTGGACGCCCGCAAGGCCTTTACCGAGGCCGAAGCCCGCTACAAGGCCGCCATCAAGGAGGAGGCCGACCAGGTGCGCGCCGCCGGCGGCCTGTTCATCCTGGGCACCGAGCGGCACGAGTCCCGCCGCATCGACAACCAGCTGCGCGGCCGTGCCGGCCGTCAGGGCGACCCGGGCGAGAGCCGCTTCTTCCTGTCCTTGGAGGACGACATCATGCGCCTGTTCGGCTCCGAGCGGGTGCAGGGCATGATGGAGAAGATGGGCATCGACGACGACACCCCCATTGACCAGAAGATCCTGTCGGGCGCCATTGAGAACGCCCAGAAGCAGGTGGAATCCCGCAACTTCCAGACCCGTAAGAATGTGCTGCAGTACGACGACGTCATGAACACCCAGCGTGAGGTCATCTACAAGCAGCGCCGCCAAGTGCTGGACGGCGAGGAGCTCAAGGGCTCCATCGAGAACATGATCCGCAACGGCATCTCCTCCGCCATCGCCGGCCACTGGGGCGAGCGCAGCCACATGACCGCCGAGGACTACGCCGTGGCCGTGGCCCCCTACAAGAACGTGTTCCTGACCGAGGGCGAGGCCACCCTGTCCGACGAGGAGCTGGCAAAGTACACCCAGGAGGAGCTGATCGACCTGCTCCAGTCCAAGGCGGACAAGGTCTATCAGGCCCGCGAGCAGTCCCTGGGCACGCCGCTCATGCGCGAGCTGGAGCGCGTGGTCATGCTGCGGGTGGTGGACGAGTACTGGATGGACCACATCGACGCCATGAACGAGCTGAAGCAGGGCATCGGCCTGCGGGCTTACGGTCAGGCCGACCCCGTCGTCGCCTACAAGAAGGAAGGCTACGACATGTTCGAGGACATGGTGGCCGCCATTCAGGCCGAGACCGTGCGGCGCATCTACACCGTGCGGGTGCAGACCAACAGCGTACAGCGCGAGCGGGTGGCCAAGGTCACCGGCGAGAGCGCCGGAAATGACGGCACCGTCAAGAAGCAGCCCGTCAAGAAGGGCACCAAGATCGGCCGCAACGACCCCTGCCCCTGCGGCAGCGGCCAGAAGTGGAAGAAGTGCACCTGCAAGGAATACCACCCCGACGCGACCTCCCAGGGCTGAGCCGATGACAGAACATCACGTAAACGGCGTGACCTTTCTCGCCGCCGACGGCTTCCGGGCCGCCGGCGGCGTTGCCCACGGCTTTTCCACCCGTCTCGGCGGCGTCTCCACGGGTATTTACGCCTCCCTGAACCTGGGGACCACCCGGGGGGATGAGCCGGACCGGGTGCGGGAAAATTACCGCCGCTTCTGCGCTGCCATCGGCGCAGACGTCTCCGGGGTCATCATGACCAATCAGGTCCACGGCACCGTCATCCGTACCGTGGGGCCCGACGACAGAAGGCCCGACCTGTACGGCCGGGAGGAGCACGAATGCGACGGGCTGATCACCAACGTCCCCGGCCTGGCCCTGACCGTCTTTTCCGCCGATTGCATCCCCGTTCTGCTCTACGACCCGGTGCGAAAAGTGATCGCCGCCGTCCACGCGGGCTGGCGGGGCACCGCCGGGGACATTGCCGGCAAGGCAGCCCGGCAGATGCGCACGGACTACGGCTGCCGCCCCGGTGACATTCTGGCCGCCATCGGCCCGGGCATCTCCCAGTGCTGCTTCGAGACCCACGCCGACGTGCCCGAGGCCATGACCGCCGCTTTGGGCGAGCTGGCAAAGCCCTATATCATTTCCCTGGAAAACGGGAAATTCAAGGTCGGCCTGAAGGAGATCAACGCCGCTCTGCTCCGGCGCGCCGGTCTGGAGCCGGGCCACATTGAGATCGCCGATGATTGCACCGCCTGCCTGCCGGAAAAATACTGGAGCCACCGGGTGACCCAGGGCGAACGGGGCAGCCAGGCGGCCATGCTGCAGCTTTTATAAGAAAACACATCCGATTCCTGATTTGAGGTGAACCATGCGCGCCACGGTCCAACACATTGAACTGCCCGCCCACCGGCGGGCCTTTGCCGTCAGCGACGTGCACGGGAATCTGGATTACCTGAAGGGTCTTCTGGACAAGATTTCTTTTTCCCGGGACGACATTCTCATTCTTCTGGGCGACCTGATTGAAAAGGGCCCCAAAAGCCTGGAAACCCTGCAATATATCATGCAGCTGTGCAAGACCCACACCGTCTATGTCCTGCGGGGCAACTGCGACCGCCTGCTCTTTGACGAGGATCTGCCCGAGGGCTGGCTGTTCCGCTACCGCAACTGCTGGCACGGGAATCTGATTATGAACGAGTTTGCCCGGCGGCTGAACCATCCCATCTGGGAACCGGAGGATATTGACAGCCTGCGGGAGCTGGTAAAGCGGGAATTTCCCGAAGAATGCGCCTTTCTCATGGGTTTGCCCGTCATTCTGGAGAGCGAGCACTATATTTTCGTCCATGGGGGCATCCCCGGCGAGGACAGCCTGCGCAGCCCGGACGGCCTGCAGGACTGGGCCTGCATGAAAAACGACGATTTTCTCCATCAGGGCCATTCCTTCCGCAGCAAGTGGTGCATTGTGGGCCACTGGCCGGCCACCCTCTACCGGGAGAGCTGGCCCTGCGCCAATCCGCTGGTCAGCCCGGGGCAGCAGATCGTCTCCATCGACGGCGGCTGCGTCATCAAGCGGGACGGGCAGCTGAACGCCCTGCGCCTGCCCCCGGTCCCCAGCGCCGGGGACTTCACCTGGACAGCCTACGATACGCTGCCCACGGCCACGGCCCAGGATGCTCAGGCCCCCTCCGAGCACTCCATCAACATCCACTTTGGGGACAACGCCGTAGAGATTCTGGAGCGGGGCACGGAATTCTGCACCTGCCTCCACCTGTCCTCCCGGCGGAAGATCGACATTCTGACCCGGGATATCTGGGAGACCGACCGCGGCGTCTTCTGCGAGGACTCCACCAACTACCTGCTCCCCGTGCAGCCGGGGGATACCCTGTCCGTGATCCAGGAGACCAGCCGGGGCTGGCTGGTCAAGAAGGACGGCGTCACCGGCTGGTATACCGGAAAACTGATTGGGAGGGACCAGCGATGAAAAAAGTAAGAATCGATCCCGGCGTGTGCGGCTTTGTCACCAGCGTCCAGGCGGTGAGCGACCCCGAGGAGGGCACCGTCACCCTGAAGGTGGCCTCCGGCTGCGAGGCCATCCGCACCCTGATGGAGCAGGCAGGCGACACCTTCGACGCCTATGAGCTTTGTCTGACCCGTCCGGGTGCCGGCCCCCTGTACGAGCTCTCGGCCGACTTCTTTCCCGTCCACGCCAGCTGCCCCGTCCTCGCGGGTATTCTGAAATGTGCCGAGGCGGAGGCCGGTCTGGCCCTGCCCCGGAACGCGTCCATTACCTTTGAGGAGTGACAGTCTTGCGCATACGCCTGCTGGCCGCGGCCGCGGCTCTCGCCCTGCTGCTCACGGGCTGTACCGGTGAGACGATCCAGGTGCCGGACCAGCCCGAGGTATCTCCGACTCCCACCCCTGCGCCGGAACGGACGGAGTTTGCCCTTCCGTACTATCCCAGTGCCTCCCTTCACCCCATTACCGGGAACAACCACGCCCATTCGGTCCTGGCCAGCCTGGTCTATCAGGGCCTGTTTGAGCTGGACAACACCTTCACCCCCCACGGGGTGCTCTGCTCGGAATACTCCGTGTCGGAGGACGGCCTGACGTGGACCTTTACCCTCAGCGGCGCCGTCTTTTCCGATGGGACGAGCGTGACCGCCGCCGACGTGGTTTCCTCCCTGGAGCTGGCCCGCAGCAGTGCGCTTTACGCCGGGCGGCTGGCAGAGGTGAAGCGCATCGCGGCGGCCGGAGAGGGGGCGGTCACGGTCACCCTGACCCGCCCCAACGGCGCCCTGCCCGCCCTGCTGGACATTCCCGTGGTCCGGGACAGTGGAGACGGCTCCATGCCCCTGGGCACCGGCCCTTACGCCTTTGTGGAGGACAGCGGTCCCCTGCGCCTGGCCCGGCAGCCCTCCGCCCCCGACACCGCGCCGGAGGAGATCGCCCTGTCTCCCATCGAGGGGGCGGACGGTCTGATCTACGCCTTCGACGCCGGGGAGGTCTCCCTGGTGACCAGCGACCTGACCGGCTCCAACGCCCTGGGCTACTCCTCCGGGTATGAGGTGTTCGGATACCCCACCACCACCCTGCTCTATGTGGGCTTTCAGACCCAGAGCGGCCCCTGCCGGGACGCCCTGGTGCGCCAGGCAATTTTCCGGAGCTTTGACCGGGACACCGTGACCGTCTCTCTGCTGGCCGGCCACGGGGAGGCCACCTGCCTGCCGTTTTCTCCCCGCTCGGAGCTGTACAGCGCCGCCCATGAGCGCTCCGGCGCTTACGACTCCGCCGCCGCGGCGGAGCTGCTGACCCAGGCGGGCTATGCCCCGGGGGAGGATGGCCAGCGGTATATGGGCAGGACCGCCCTTTCCCTGACCTTCGTGGTCAATACGGACAACTCTTTCAAACTGACCATTGCCGAATACCTGGCCGGGCAGCTGACCGATCTGGGAATCAACGTGGAGCTGAAAAAGCTGGCCTGGGACGACTATCTGGCCGCGCTGGAGGCCGGAAACTTCGACCTGTATCTGGGCGAGGTCACTCTGACCGCGGACTTTGACCTGGCCCCCCTACTGGGGCAGGACGGGGCGCTGAACTACGGCGGCTTTGCCAGCGACGAGACCGACGCCCTGCTGGAACAGCTGCGCGCGGCACAGGGGAGCGCACGCCCGCAGGCTGCCGCACAGCTGCTGGACCAGTTTCAGGCGGACGCGCCGCTGGCGCCGCTCTGCTTTAAGAACCACGCTGTTTTGACGCAGTGGGGAGCGGTCTCCGGACTGGAGCCCACGCGCCAGAACCCCTTTTATCATTTGGAATCCTTGCGTTTCGACGCTGTAACATAGTAAGGTAACCACTGAATCAATGCATCTGCGGCGCTTTGCGGAAATTTTACGCCATAAACGCGTTGTGGCTTCTTAAAATACACAAAGTATTCCTACGAAGCTACGCCTTTTTCTGACGCAAAATTTCTCGCAATTCGCTCTTGCCGATTGAATCAGAGGTTACCTAGGAACACCTTTGGGAGGAATGGGAATGAGTAACGTATATCGCTGTTTTGCGGAGAAAAAACCCGGCTTCGACGGGGAAGCCGTTTCGGTGCTGACCCAGCTGAAGGAGCAGCTGGGCATCGCCGCCCTGACCGGCGTGCGCATCCTGCACCGGTATGATGTGGAGGGGATCGAGCCCCAGGTTTACGAGCAGGCCCGGGCCACCGTGTTTTCCGAGCCGCAGGTGGACGCTGTCTACGATGAGGACTTCCCTGTGCCCGCCAGCGCCGGGGCTGTCCTGGCGGTGGAGTCCCTGCCCGGCCAGTACGACCAGCGGGCCGACTCGGCCGCCCAGTGCATTCAGCTGATGGCGGGCGGCGAGCGCCCCGCCGTCAAGTGCGCCACCGTCTATCTGCTGGAGGGTGCGGTATCGGAAACCGACCTGGAGCAGATCCGGCAGTATCTGATCAACCCCGTGGAATGTCGCGAGGCCGCGCTGGACAAGCCGGAGACCCTGGCGGTCAGCTACCCGGTTCCCGGCGACGTGGCGGTGCTGACCGGCTTCACCGCCCTGGATGAGGAGGGCCTGACCGCCCTACTCTCTCAGTGCGGACTGGCCATGGATCTGGCCGACCTGACCTTCCTGCAGACCTATTTCCGGGACGAGGAAAAACGCGATCCCACCATCACCGAGGTGCGGGTGGTGGACACCTACTGGTCCGACCACTGCCGCCACACCACCTTCTCCACCCACATCGACGACGTGGAGATCGCGGACTCCATGGTGGGCGATACCTTCAAGGCCTACATGGAGCTGCGCAAGGAGGTCTACGGGGAGGAAAAGGCTGCCAAGCGTCCCATCACCCTGATGGACATCGGCACCATCGGCACCAAGGCCCTGAAGAAAATGGGCGCCCTGCCCGAGCTGGACGAGAGCGAGGAGATCAACGCCTGCTCCATCCACGTCCCCGCCGTGGTGGACGGCAAGGAGCAGGACTGGCTGCTGATGTTCAAGAACGAGACCCACAACCACCCCACCGAGATCGAGCCCTTCGGCGGCGCGGCCACCTGCATCGGCGGCTGCATCCGCGACCCCCTGTCCGGCCGTGTGTATGTCCACCAGGCCATGCGCGTCACCGGCGCGGGCGACCCCCGCACCCCGCTGGCCGACACCCTCAGCGGCAAGCTGCCCCAGCGCAAGCTGTGCCAGACGGCGGCGGCGGGCTATTCCTCCTACGGCAACCAGATCGGCCTGGCCACCGGCCATGTGGCCGAGGTGTACCACGAGGGCTATATCGCCAAGCGCCTGGAGTGCGGCGCTGTGGTGGGCGCGGCCCCGGCGGAGAACGTGGTGCGGGAGCGCCCCGCCCCCGGCGACGTGATCATCCTGCTGGGCGGCCGCACCGGCCGGGACGGCATCGGCGGCGCCACCGGCTCCTCCAAGAGCCACACCCAGAAGTCCCTGGAGACCATGGCCTCCGAGGTCCAGAAGGGCAACGCCCCCGAGGAGCGCAAGATCCAGCGCCTGTTCCGCAACGGGGAGGTCACCCGGCTGGTCAAGCGCTGCAACGACTTCGGCGCGGGCGGCGTGTCCGTGGCCATCGGCGAGCTGGCCGACGGCGTGGACATCGACCTGGACGCCGTGCGCAAGAAATACGACGGTCTGGACGGCACCGAGCTGGCCATCTCCGAATCCCAGGAGCGCATGGCCGTGGTGGTGGCCGCCGAGGACGCGGACAAGTTTATCGCCGCCGCCCAGGCCGAGAACCTGGAGGCCTACCGGGTGGCGACCGTCACCGAAAGCCCCCGCATGGTCATGACCTGGAGAGGGAAGAAGATCGCCGACCTGTCCCGGGACTTCCTGAACACCAACGGCGCGGTGAAGCACGCCGCCGTCAAGGTGCCGGCAAATGAGCACGAGGTACTGGTCCACGCGGCCAGCCTGCGCCAGATCGCCGGCAGCCTGAAATTTGCCCTGAACCGCGGCCTGGTGGAGCGGTTTGACGGCTCCATCGGCGCGGGCAGTGTGCTGATGCCCTTCGGCGGCAAGGATCAGCGCACCCCCGCCCAGTCCATGTCCGCCCTGCTCCCCGTGCTGCCCGGCCAGAAAACCGAGCAGGCCAGCGTCATGTCCTGGGCCTTTGACCCCCACTGGATGAGCGAGGACCCCTTCATCGGCGCCATCAACTCCGTGGTGGTCTCCGTGGCCAAGCTGGTGGCCGCCGGCGCGGACTACCGCAAGGCCTACCTGTCCTTCCAGGAGTTCTTCGAGAAGCTGCGCCAAGAGCCCGAGCGCTGGGGCAAGCCCTTCGCCGCCCTGCTGGGTGCGCTCAGCGCCCAGATGGAGCTGGGCTGCGCCGCCATCGGCGGCAAGGACTCCATGTCCGGCACCTTCCTGGACAAGGACGTGCCGCCCACCCTGATCTCCTTCGCCATCGCCCCCATCCTGGCAGGCGATGTGCTGTCCCCTGAATTCAAAGAGCCCGGTCACCCGGTTTACTTCTTCGGCACGCCCCAGATCGGCGACTATGACACCTACCGCCGGCAGTGGGAGACCTTCCACAAGCTGTGCCGGGAGGGCAAGGTCGCAGCCGCCTGGGCGGTGGAGAGCGGCGGCGTGGCTGAGGGTCTTATGAAAATGTCCTTCGGCAACCGCATCGGCTTCCGGGCGGAAGCCGTCCAGCCCATCCCCTGGTACGGCCCCTGTCCCGGCGCCATTATCGCCGAGCTGACCGGGGAGACCGACGCCGGGGTCCTTCTGGGCCGCACCACCGAAGAGCCCGCCATTGTCCTGAAGGGGGAGAGCGCCTCCATCGACGAGCTGCTGGCCCTGAACGAGGGTGTGCTGGAGCCGGTATATCCCACCCGCACCCCCGAGGAGAAAATTTTGATCCAGCCCATCTCCTGCACGGAGCGCGCCCCTATCGTGGCCAAGAGCAGCATCGCCAAACCCCGGGCGGTCATCCCCGTGTTTCCGGGCACCAACTGCGAGTACGACACCGCCGCCGCCTGCGTGAAGGCGGGCATCGAGCCGGAGATCGTGGTGGTGCGCAACCTGACGGGCGAGGTGCTGGAACAGTCGGCTCAGGCCCTGGAGGACGCCATCCGCCGCAGCCAGATGGTCATCATCCCCGGCGGCTTCTCCGGCGGCGACGAGCCGGAGGGCTCCGCCAAGTTCATCTGCTCCTTCTTCCGCAACGCCCGCCTGACCGACGCGGTCCACGACCTGCTGAAAAACCGGGACGGCCTGATGCTGGGCATCTGCAACGGCTTCCAGGCCCTGGTCAAGCTGGGCCTGGTGCCCTACGGCGAGATCCGCACCGCCGACGAGGCCGCGCCCACCCTGACCTTCAACCGCATCGGCCGCCACCAGAGCAAATACGTCACCACCCGGGTGGCCTCGGTGCGCTCCCCCTGGATGCTGAAATCCAACGTGGGCGACCTGCACGCCATCCCCATCTCCCACGGCGAGGGCCGCTTCGTGGCCCCGGCCGACGTGGTGGAGCAGCTGATCGCCAACGGCCAGGTGGCCACCCAGTATGTGGACGCCCAGGGCAATCCCTCCATGTCCATCGACGTGAACCCCAACGGCTCGGTCCAGGCCATCGAGGGCATCTTCTCTCCCGACGGCCGGGTCTTCGGCAAGATGGGCCACTCCGAGCGCGCCGGCGCATGGATCGCCAAGAACATCCCCGGCGACAAGGTTCAGCCCCTGTTCGAGTCGGGCGCGTTCTATTATCGGTAAACTCGTTCCCGAAGCGGCTGTGTCTTCAAAAGGCACAGCCGCTTTTTTTGCCCTATTTTCTTGTAATCAGGCGCGCCTTTTGCTATAATAGAGGGTAAAATTTCGAGATTATCTGAGGTCTTTCTCCATGAAATACAAGCAGTGGAATATCTGCACCCCGCGCACAGAGGATTGTCAGGCCATGGTCAGCGCCGGCATTCCGCCTCTGCCCGCGGCGGTGCTCTGTGCCCGTGGGCTGGACACACCGGAAAAAGCCCGGGCTTTCCTGGACGACCGGGAGGAGCTGCTGCACAACCCGTTTCTCCTGAAGGACATGGACCGGGCCGTGGCGCGGATCAAACAAGCTCTGAAACAACATGAGATCATCGCCGTCTACGGCGACTACGACGTGGACGGCATTACCTCCACCTGTCTTCTGACCGACTATCTGTGCCGGCAGGGAGCCACAGTTATCCCCTATATTCCGGACCGCATGGGGGAAGGCTATGGTCTGAGCGATCAGGCTGTGGAGCTTCTGCACGAGCAGGGGGTCACCCTGATCGTCACCGTGGACTGCGGCATCACCGCCGCCCACGAGACCCTCCGCGCCGCGGAGCTGGGAATGGATGTGGTCATCACCGACCACCATGAGTGCAAGGAGACCCTGCCCGCCGCTGTCGCCGTGGTGAACCCCCACCGGATGGACTGTCGGTACCCCTTCCCCTGCCTGGCGGGGGTGGGCGTGGCCTTCAAGCTGGTGCTCGCTCTGGGCGGGGAGGAGAACCGGCAGACCCTTCTGGCGGAGTACGCCGACCTGACCGCCATCGGCACCGTGGCTGACGTCATGCAGCTGACGGGGGAAAACCGGGCCATTGTCCGGCTGGGCCTGAAGGCTCTGGCCCACACCCGGCGCCCCGGCCTGCGCTCCCTGATCCGGGAGGCGGGCGCCGAGGGCAAACCCCTGACCGCCACCACCATCGGTTACACCCTGGCCCCCCGCATCAACGCCTCCGGGCGCATGGGCTGCGCGGCCCTGGCCGCGGAGCTGCTTCTCACCCAGGACCCCGTCCGGGCGGAGGCGCTGGCCCGGGAGCTGTGTGCCCTGAACCGGGAACGGCAGGCCATTGAAGGGGAGATTTTTGAGGAGTGCGTCGCCCGGCTGGACCGGGAAGGGGGCAGCCACGCGGTCATCGTCCTGGCCAGCGAGGGCTGGCACCAGGGAGTCGTGGGCATTGTTGCCTCCCGCCTGGCGGAGAAATATTCCTGCCCCGCCTTCATGATCTGTCTGCAGGACGGCAAGGGCAAGGGCTCCTGCCGCTCCTTCGGCGGCTTCAACCTGTTTGCGGCCCTGGAACAGTGCGCCGGACTGCTGGAGGATTTCGGCGGCCATGAGCTGGCGGCCGGCTTTACGATCAGTGAAGAAAACATCCCCGCCTTCCGCGCTCGCATGGAAGCAGCGGTTCTGGAACGCACCGGCGGCGCGGAGATGGTATCCACCCTCCAGATCGACGCCCAGATCAGCGACCCGGCCCTGCTCTCCCAGGAGGGTGTGGAGGCGCTCTCCCTGCTGGAGCCCTTCGGCGCGGGCAATCCCAAGCCCGTCTTCATGCTGTCGGGCGCCGTCATTCTGTCCATGTTTGAGGTGGGGAACGGACGCCACCTGAAGCTGCGGCTGCGCTGCCAGGGCGCGGTCTTTGACGCCATTTTCTTTTCTGCTTCCGCCGGTCAGCTGGGACTCGGCCCGGGTGACCGGGTGGACGCGGCGTTTACCCCCCAGATCAATGAATTCCGGGGCGTGCGCTCGGTGCAGCTGCAGATCTGCGACCTGCACAACGCACTCACCCGCGCCCAGGCAGAGCGCAGCCTGTTCGAGCGTCTCTGCTCCGGAGCGCCCCTCTCCGCCGTGGAGGCCCAGGCCATCACCCCCACCCGGGAGGAGTTCGAGACGGTATGGCGCTATCTGAAGCGGTATGCCTCCCCGGCCCCGCTGGAGGATCATCCGACCCATTTGGCCAAAAACATCGCCAAGACCTTTCACACCCGGGAGGCCTACGCCCGCACTATGGTGTGCATCCGTGTGTTTGACGAACGCGGGCTGATCCAGGTCGAGCACCAGACCGCCGGACGGCTGCGCATCGGCCTGTGCCGGGTGGACAGCAAGGTGGACCTGGAAGAATCCGAGCTGCTGCGCCGCCTGCGCCGGCTGACTCAATCCTGAGGATCAGGAGGTCGTATTATGGACCCTATTTTGGAACGCTATCAAGCCCTGGAAGAAAAAATACGCGGCTATATGCCCTCTGCCGACTTTGACCGGCTGGCCGCCGCGTTTCATTACGCGGATGAACACCACGCTCAGCAGCTGCGCAAGGACGGGACGCCCTTCGTCACCCATCCCCTGGCCGTGGCGGAGATCGTGGCCGACATGGGCCTGGACCTGGACTCGGTCATCGCCGCCCTGCTGCACGATACCATCGAGGACACCGATGCCACCCACGAGGACATCGCCAAGCTGTTCGGCACCACGGTGGCCGACCTGGTGGAGGGCGTCACCAAGCTGACCCGGGTACAGTACACCTCCAAGGAAGAGGAGCAGATGGAGAACCTGCGCAAGATGCTCATGGCCATGGCCAAGGACATCCGGGTCATCCTGATCAAGATCTGCGATAGGCTTCACAACATGCGCACCATGGCCTACCAGTCCCCCCGCAAGCAGAAGGAAAAGGCCCTGGAGACCATGGAAATCTACGCCCCCATCGCCCACCGCCTTGGTATGCAGAAGGTCAAGTGGGAACTGGAGGACACCTCCCTGCAGTATCTGGACCCCGTGGGCTACAAGGAGATCTCCGACGAGCTGGAGCGCCGCACCGCCACCCATCACGAGGTCATGGCCCCCACCCAGCAGCGCATTCAAGAGCGGCTGGATCAGGAGGGCATCCCCTGCACCGTGTACGGCCGGATCAAGCATATCTATTCCATCTACCGCAAAATGTACTCCCAGAACAAGACGCTGGATGAAATATTTGACCTGTATGCCTTCCGTGTGATTGTAGACGACATTCCCGCGTGCTATAATGTGCTGGGCTGCATCCACGATCTGTTCAAGCCGGTGCTGGGCCGGTTCAAGGACTATATCGGCACGCCCAAGCCCAACGGCTACCAGTCTCTGCACACCACCGTCATCGGCCGGGAGGGCCTGCCCTTTGAGGTGCAGATCCGCACCAAGGAGATGCATCAGACGGCGGAATACGGCGTCGCCGCCCACTGGAAGTACAAGCAGGGCCTGGCCAACGAAAACCTGGGCACCGAGGCCACCTTTGAGTGGGTGCGCAAGCTGCTGGAGAGCCAGCAGGACGCCGACCCCGATGAATTCGTCCACACCCTGAAGGTGGACATGTTCGCCGACGAGGTCTTTGTGTTCACCCCCCGGGGCGACGTGATTAACCTGCCCGCCGGGGCCACCCCCATCGACTTTGCCTACAGCATCCACTCCGCCGTGGGCAACCGGATGACGGGCGCCAAGGTCAACGGCCGCATTGTCACCTTCGATACCCCGCTGAAAAACGGCGACATCGTGGAGATCATCACCTCCAAGAGCGCCAAGGGCCCCAGCCGGGACTGGATGCAGATCTGCAAATCCAACGAGGCCCGCAACAAGATCCGCCAGTGGTTCAAGAAGGAGCGCCGGGAGGAGAACATCGCCACCGGCCGGGCCATGTTCGAGGCCGAGCTGAAACGGGCGGGGCTGACCATCGCCGCCATCACCACGGAGGAGGTCCTGCCCCACATTCTGAAAAAGGTACGCTTCAACTCCCTGGACGAGCTGTACGCCGCCATCGGCTACGGCGGTATGCCCACCGTGAAGGCGGTCAACCGTATTAAGGAGGAAATGGTACACCTGGACCGCCAGGAAAAGGCCGCCCACAAGCCCCTGATCCCCGCCATCGAAAAGCCTGCGGACGCCGCCAAAGTTCCTTCCAAACCCCAGCACTCCGAGTCCGGCATTATTGTGGAGGGACTGGGCAACTGCCTGATCAAGTTCTCCAAGTGCTGCACCCCCGTGCCCGGCGACCCGGTGGTGGGCTTCATCACCCGGGGCTACGGCGTGTCCATCCACCGGGCCGACTGTCCCAACGCCGACCCCGCCCGCCGCAAGCCGGAGGAAGCGGGCCGCTGGGTGAAGGTGTCCTGGGTGGAGGGCAATCTGCCCGGCTATCAGACCGCCCTGGAGATCTCCGCCAAGGACCGGGACGGCCTGACCCTGGACGTGGCCACGGTGCTCTCCGCCGCCAAGGTGAAGGTATCCTCCCTGTCCGCCCGGGGCATGCCCGACGGGTACGCCGTGGTGTCCATCGCCCTGGAGGTCAAGGACCGGGAACAGCTGAACGGCCTGATCAACAAGCTGGGGCAGGTTTCCGGCGTCTATCAGGTCAAACGGGCCGCCGGATGATTTTAAGGAACCACTGACCCAATGCGTCTGTGGCACCTTGCGGAAATTTTGCGTCATAAATGCGTTGCGGCTTCTTGAAATACACAAAGTATTCCTGCGAAACCGCGCCTTTTTCTGCCACAAAATTTCTCGCAATCTGCTCTTGCCGATTGGATCAGTGCCTCCTTTCTATGTGTATAATCGAAGCATATTTTAAAGATAAACAAGAGTGGGGAGAATGAATATGGAACACGCCGCGCTTGACCGGCTTTTGTCCGCCGCCTTCCACGGCGGCGAGCAGGTCTGCCGGGAGCTGCGCCTGTCCGACGAGGACGCGCGGTATCTGGCCGACCATTATCCCGCCGTGGTACAGCCCATGGGGGAGCAGTGGTATCAAGTATCTTTTGAGGGGGCCAATCAAATTGGAGCCTGAGTTTTATCCCCTGCTGTTCGGCGGGGACATCAACGTATACAGCGTGGGCAGGGCCATTCACGAAGCCTACGGCATCCGCTGCGCGGCGGTGGGCAAGTACCCCGCCTTTCCCTGCTGGGGCAGCGCCATTCTGGACTACCGGCCCCAGCCCGACATTGAGGACCCGGAGGTCTTCTGCCGCATCGTGAAGGAATTTGCCGACGCCCATGCCGGCAAGACGGTCCTCTGCATCGGCTGTGGGGACAGCTACGTGAAGCTGTGCGCCGAACACCAGAATGAATTTCCGGACAATGTCATCGCCCCCTACATCTCCGGGGAGCTGATGAACACCCTGATCAACAAGGAAAAGTTTTACGCCCTGTGCGACCAGTACGGTCTGGACCACCCGGCCACGGTGGTCCACCGCAAAGAGATGGGCCACGACTTCGACCTGCCCTTTGATGCCCCGTACATCTGCAAGCCCTCCAACGGCGTGGAATACTGGGCCCACCCCTTTGCGGGCAACGACAAGGTGTTCATTCTCCAGACCCGCGCCGAGCTGGAGGCCACCTTGGACAAGGTGTACGCCTCGGGCTACAGCGACTCCATGATCCTGCAGGAGTTCATCCCCGGGGACGACAGCTACATGCGGGTGCTGACCAACTACTCCGACCGCAGCGGTCATGTGAAGCTCATGTGCCTGGGCCATGTGCTGCTGGAGGAGCATACCCCCCATGGGCTGGGCAACCACGCCGTCATCCTGCTGGAGGAAAACCAGGAGCTGTGCCGGAAGATCAAGGCTTTTCTGGAGGACCTGCACTACGTGGGCTTCTCCAACTTTGACATCAAGTACGACCAGCGGGACGGCAAGTACAAGCTCTTTGAGATCAACTGCCGCCAGGGGCGCAGCAATTACTACGTCACCGGCGGCGGCTACAACGTGGCGAAATACTTTGTGGAGGACCGCATTGAGCAGAAGGACCTGCCCTTCACCATTGCCCAAAACAAGGCCCTCTGGAGTGTGGTGCCCCTGGGCGTGGCCTATCGCTACACCCCGAAGAAGTACCACGAAGAGATGCGCGCTCTGGCCAAGGCGGGCAAGGTGACCAACTCCCTGAAATACGGCCCCGACCGCGCGCTCAAGCGCCGGGCCCGGATCTTCAAAAATCAGATGGGCCACTACTACAAATTCAAGAAATACTACCACCGCCCGGATTAACCGGATTAAGGAGAGGTTATGGCAGAAAAAAAGCCCCGCCTGGGCATCCTGGGCGGCATGGGCCCCCAGGCCACCCAGATCTTCTATCAGCGCATTCTGGACCGCACCGACGCGGAGCGGGACCAGGAGCACCTGCCCACCCTGATCCTCAGCGACACCGAGATGCCCGACCGCACGGCGGCCATCCTGTCCGGACGGGGGGAAACGGTGTACCGCCGCCTGCTGGAGGACGCCCGCCTGCTGGAGCGGGAGGGCTGCACCGCCATCGCCATTCCCTGCAACACCTCCCACTATTTTGTGGACGAGCTGCAGAAGGAGCTGCGCGTGCCCATCCTCCACATGGTGCGGGAGACCTGCAAAGTACTCGCGCAGCGGGGCTGCAAACGGGTGGGAATTTTGGCCACCGACGGCACCATCCAGACCCAGACCTACCAGAAGGAGTGCGCCGCCCAGGGCTTTGAAGGCGTCGCCCCCGACGCGGAAACCCAGAAGCTGGTCATGTCCATCATCTACGACGAGATCAAAAAAGGGGAGAAGGGCAGCCGGGAAAAGTTCGCCGCCATCGACCGCGCCCTGCGCGCCCTGGAGTGCGACGCCGCCATTCTGGGCTGCACCGAGCTGTCCGTCTACCGGGTGTACCATGGCCTGCCTGACTTCTACGTGGACGCCATGGAGGTGCTGGTGGAGAAGTCCATCACCGCCTGCGGCAAGCGTCTGCGAACAGTGTAAAAAATCCCGTATCCGCGTTGAATTTTATTCCTCAATTTTAAGAACCGAGGTGCATTCCCATGAACCTCCCCCTTCATACATTAGGCGAGCACGTCCAGCTTTTGCAGAAAAACGGCCTTCTGACCGAAAATACCGCCCCCATTCCGGAGCCCGAGCGGACTGTGGCCCTGGTGTCTTGCGACAGCCAGAATGTGGTCCCCGGCACCCTGTTCATCCGCAAGGGCGCTCACTTCAAGGAGCAGTACCTCCAGGACGCCGTTGCCAAAGGCGCCCTGGCCTATCTGGCAGCCGCGCCCTATGAGAACGTGGCCGCTCCCTGCATTCAGGTGACCGACGTGCGCCGCGCCATGGCCCTGCTGGCCGACTATTACTACGACCACCCCTCCAAAAAGCTGAACGTGATCGGCATCACGGGCACCAAGGGGAAGTCCTCCACCTCGTACTACCTGAAATATATCTTCGACGAGTTTATGACCGCCACAGGCGGGCAGGAGAGCGGCGTGCTGGGCTCCATTGACACCTACGACGGTGTGGAGCGCTTTGAGTCCCACCTGACTACCCCCGAACCGCTGGACCTGGAGCGCCACTTCGCCAACGCCGCCGGAGCGGGACTTCAATATCTGACCATGGAGGTATCCAGCCAGGCGCTGAAATACGACCGGGTGTACGGCGTGGAGTTCGCCGCCGCCTGCTTTCTGAACATCGGCTACGACCACATTTCCCCCATCGAGCACCCCGATTTTGAGGACTACTTCCACTCCAAGCTGAAAATCTTTTCCCAGGCTGCCGTGGGCTGCGTCAATCTGGACATGGACCGCGCCGACGAGGTGCTCTCCGCCGCCCGGGTCTGCCCCCGGGTCATCACCTTCTCCCAGAAGGACCCGTCCGCCACGGTCTATGCCGACCAGGTGCGCAAGAACGGCAACGACATCCTGTTCCGGGTCAAGACCCCCCGGTACCTGCGCCGGTTCCGCCTGACCATGCCGGGCCTGTTCAACGTGGAAAACGCCCTGGCCGCCATCGCCGTGTGCGAGGCGCTGGGCATCCCCGAGCAGCACATTTACGTGGGCCTGCAGAAGGCCCGGGTGCCCGGGCGCATGGAGATTTATTCCAACTCCGATGACAAGGTCATCGCCATTGTGGACTACGCCCACAACCGCCTGTCCTTCGAAAAGCTGTTTGACTCCGTTCGGAGCGAATACCCCGGCCGCCGCATCGTCACCGTGTTCGGCTGCCCGGGCAAGAAGGCCCTGGACCGCCGCCGGGATTTGGGCGAGATCTCGGGCAAATGGTCCGACCTGGTGGTGCTGACCGAGGAGGACTCCGGCGAGGAGGATACCGAGTCCATCTGCCGTGAGATCGCCGCCCACGTGGAGGAGCAGGGGTGCCAGTACTCCATCCAGCCCGACCGGGGCGAGGCCATCCGTCAGGCTGTTTTGAGCTGCGAGGAACCCACGGTCATCCTGATCACCGGCAAGGGGGCGGAGACCCGCCAGAAGCGGGGTGTGGAGTACATTGACTGCCCCTCCGACGTGGCCTACGTTCAGGACTACCTGCATGAATACGACGTGATCCACGGTCTGGACGGTCTGGAAAAGATCCGGGGCTTTCTGGACGTGCTGCCCGCCGCCCTGTCCTACGCGGGCAAGACTGTGGTGGTCAAATACGGCGGCTCCGCCATCGGCGCCACCGACACGATTTTACAGGATGCCGCCGCCCTGTCCCGTCTGGGCGTCCGGGTGG
Organism: Oscillospiraceae bacterium; assembly: GCA_051867655.1. Taxonomy (GTDB): domain Bacteria; phylum Bacillota; class Clostridia; order Oscillospirales; family Oscillospiraceae; genus JAJPXI01. Next base: position 10,658 of record JBJDYV010000099.1, on the reverse strand, counting down.
TGCTGGTCCACGGGGGCGGCAAGACCATTACCGGCCTGCTGGACAAGCTGAACATTCCCTCCCGCTTTGTGGACGGCTACCGCTACACCGACGAGGCGGTTCTGGGCGCCGCGGAGCTGGCCCTGTCCGCCCAGGTGAACAAGGCCATCGTCTCCGCCCTGGGCGAGCTGGGCGTGCGCGCCGTGGGCATCTCCGGCAAGGACGGCAGCCTGCTGACCGCCAGGGCCAAGGAGCCCGACCTGGGCCGGGTGGGGGAGGTCGTGGAGGTGGACACCGCGATCCTCAACACCCTGCTGGACGCCGGTTACGTCCCCGTAGTGTCCCCCATCGCCGGGGGAGACGGTATTGGCTACAACTGCAACGCCGACGACGCGGCCCGGGCCGTGGCAGAGGCCCTGGGCGCGGACAGTCTGGCGTTTCTGACCGATATGGATGGGGTATTGGTGGACAGCCACAACCAGCAGACCATTATCCCCCACATGAACCTGGAGCGGGGCCGGGAGCTGCTGGACAGCGGCCTGATCGCCGGGGGTATGGCCCCCAAGGTGCTCAACTGCCTGCGGGCGGTGGAGCGCGGCGTGGGCAAGGTGGTCATCCTGAACGGCACGGTGGAACACGCCCTGCTGCTGGAGGCCATCTCCCGCAAGTCTCTGGGAACAACGATCACAAAGGACTGATTCTTTTTCTTGAAAGAAAAAGAATCAAAAAGAACTTTAACTCCGCTCTGAACCCCTTGGAAATTCGGGCTTCTCGCCCGGTAACGAAAACAATATATGAATCGGAGAATCGTTGGGACACATGATAGAACACATCATATTAGATAACGGCGTGCGCATCCTGACCGAGCCGATGGAAGGGATGCGCTCGGCCTCTCTGGGCATCTGGGTGGGGGCCGGCTCCCGCCACGAGACTGCCGCCGAAAACGGCGCCGCCCATTTCATCGAGCACATGGTTTTCAAGGGCACCGAAACCCGTTCCGCCGTCGATATTGCCCAGGAAATGGACGCCATCGGCGGACAGATCAACGCCTATACCACCAAGGAAAACACCTGCTTCTACGTGCGCGCCCTGGACACCCATCTCTCCCAGGCCGCCGACGTGCTGTGCGACATGTTTTTCCGCTCCGCCTTCCGGCAGGAGGATGTGCAGACCGAGCGCGGCGTTATTCTGGAGGAGATCGGCATGTACGCCGACAACCCGGAGGACCTGTGCTCCGAGCGCCTGGCCGCGGCGGTGTACAAGGGCAGCCCCCTGGCCCGCCCCATTCTGGGTAAGCCCGCCACCCTGGAAAAGATGACCGGGGACACCCTGCGCGCCTGGCGGGACGCCCACTACCGCCCCGACGAGACGGTAGTCTCTCTGGCGGGCAGCTTTTCCGACACAGTGGTGGACGATCTGAAGGCCCGTTTCTCCGCCATGGCCCCCCGGCCCCGGCCCCGGGCCAAGGCCGCCGCGTACCAAAGCGCGATCACCCTGAAAAAGAAGGCCACGGAGCAAAACCATATCACCCTGGCCTTCCCCGGCCTGCCCTACGGGGACGACCGCCGCTTCGCGCTGCAGCTGCTGTCCTTCATTCTGGGGGGCGGCATGTCCTCCCGCCTGTGGCAGGAGGTCCGGGAGAAGCGCGGGCTGTGCTACTCCATCTACTCCTACGGCGCGGGTCACGAGGAGACCGGCCTGTTCGGCATCTACACCGCCCTGGGCCGGGAGACCGAACGGGAGGCTCTGGAGGCCATTTTGTCTGTGGTCCGCGCGCTGGTGCAGGACGGGGTCACGGAGGAGGAGCTCTCCCGGGCCCGGGAGCAGTCCAAGGCCAGCGTTCTGATGGGGTTGGAATCCACCCAGTCCCGCATGAGCCATCTGGGCCGTTCCATCCTGCTGACCGGCCGGGTGATGAGCCCCGATGAGATCATCGCCGCCTATGACGCGGTCACTCGGGACGACGTGCTGAAATTGGCCCGCACCATCTTCGATCCCCGGCAGACAGCCCTTTCCGCTGTCGGGCGTGTGGAAAACGAGGACTATTATCGGGAATTTTTGGGTTAATTTTGCAGAATTTTAATTATACTCTTGCAATTTAAAGTGATGTACTGTATAATTCCCTCATAATTCAATCTCGGCTGGCAGATGCCTGCAGGATCTTTCCTTGAAAGAAACCGCAGGCGGACAGCACTCTGGAGAAGCCCGTGCAAGACGCGGGTGCCGAAGGTGCAAGCACAAAGGTGTGAAACTCTCAGGCAAAAGGACGGAGGCAGCCACGGAACCCGCAGCGTTCCGTGCTCTTTGTTTTCAAAAAGGGAGTGGACCACCGTCCGCTCCCTTTTGCGTTCTCCGGAGCGAGAAAAAAGGAGAATGGAAATGGAAAAGTTTTTGGACATCGTCACGAGTGTCAACGGTGCCGTCAACAGCTTTGCCTGGGGCCCCATCATGCTCCTGCTTCTGGTCGGCACCGGCGTCTTCCTGACCATCCGGACCGGCTGCATCCAGGTGCGCAAGTTCGGCTACATCATGAAGAACACTGTGGGTTCCCTGTTCAAGAAAAAGGACAAGGACCACGGCAATAACCTGTCCCCCTTCCAGGCGGTGACCACCGCCCTGGCCGGCACCGTGGGCACCGGCAACATCGCCGGCGTCACCGGCGCGCTTTTCATGGGCGGCCCGGGCGCCGTGTTCTGGATGTGGGTGTCCGCCTTCTTCGGCATGTGCACCAAGTACGCCGAGATCGCCCTGGCCATGAAGTTCCGCGCCACCGACGAAAAGGGCGTCCACAAGGGCGGTCCCATGTACTACATTGAAAAGGGCCTGGGAAAGAACTGGAAGTGGCTGGCGGTCATCTTCGCCATCCTGGGCGGTCTGGCTTCCTTCGGCATCGGCAACATCGCCCAGTCCAGTGAGATCTCCGGCGCAATTGTGGGTCTGGCGGGCGTCACCGGCGAACAGCAGATTAAAACGGTCAATCTGATCGTGGGCATCGTGTTGGCCATCCTGGTGGCCGTCGTCATCCTGGGCGGCGTCAAGCGCATCGGCCAGGTGACCTCCTACCTGGTCCCCTTCATGGCCATCTTCTACATCCTGGCCGGTCTCGTCCTGATCGTCATGAGCATTCCCCAGCTCCCCGCGGCCTTCGGTGCCATCTTCAAGAACGCCTTCAGCCTGCGCTCCGTCGGCAGCGGTATCTTCGGCTACGTTATCATGCTGGCCATGAAGAACGGCTTTGCCCGCGGCGTGTTCTCCAACGAAGCCGGCCTGGGCTCCGCTCCCATCGCCCACGCCGCCTCCTCCACCGACGAGCCTGCCGAGCAGGCCATGTGGGGCGTGTTCGAGGTCTTCATCGACACCATCGTCATCTGCACTATCACCGCTCTGGCCGTCATTCTCTCCGGTGTGCTGGGCACGGAGGGTGGCCTGGGTTCCTTCGCCTCCAAGGGCGCTGCGGCGGTCGCGGCTTTCAATACGATCCTGCCGGGCACCATCGGCGGCATCATCATCCAGATCAGCCTGCTGTTCTTCGCCCTGTCCACCATCCTGAGCTGGAGCTACTACGGCGAGCGCTGCTGGGGCTACCTGTCCCGCGATAACAAGGTGGTCAACCTGATCTACAAGGTCATCTTCATCCTGGTGTGCATCGTGGGCGCCACCGGCTCCGGCGAACTGATGTGGGACATCTCCGACACCCTGAACGGTCTGATGGCCATCCCCAACCTGATCGCCCTGCTTCTGCTGTCCGGCGTGGTCGCCAAGATCACCAAGGAGTACTTCGGCAAGGAAACCCTGCGGAAATAATGTCCGACACGTCCTCAACCTAAAAATAAGCGATACCGGGTCAAAACCCCCGGTATCGCTTATTTTTTCCGCAAAAATTTGTATATGAGCTGCGGGGCGCGGATCTCTTGATACTGCATTGTAACCTTTTGTTGGTTGACACTTGCTTACCTTGCACCTATACTGAAAGCAAAAAGGTAAGCATTTGCCTACCAAAAGGAGGAATTCAGATGAAAACCGAGCTTTCCGACGGGGAATGGAGATTGATGAAGGTGTTGTGGGAATCTTCGCCCATGACCATCACCCAGTTGACCGCCGCCCTGAAAAATGATACCGGCTGGAGTAAGCACACCATCATTTCCATGCTCTCCCGCCTGGAGGCCAAGGGGGCGGTGGCCTACCGGGAGGGAGAGCGGGCAAAGGCGTATTATCCCTGTCTCGCGCAGAATGAAGCCTCCCGAACGGAGACCAAGCGGTTCCTGGACAAGGTATACAATGGCAGCTTCGGGGTCATGGTCCACGCCATGATGGACAGTGACGCCCTGAGCCCAGAGGACATCGCGGAGCTGTCCGCCATTCTGGAGAAAGCAAAGGAGGGGGGCTCTTCATGAGAGAGGTTCTGATCACGTCCACGGTGCTGATCGCGGCGCTGCTCATTCTGCGCCGAATCTTCCGAGAAACGCTGTCCCGGCGGGTCCAGTATGCCCTCTGGGGACTGGTGCTTTTACGGCTCCTGGTGCCGGCCAGCCTTCCCGCGGCAGACTTTTCCGTTCTGACCGCGGCCCGTCCCATTCAGGAGACGGTGGCCGCCCGCGCCGAAGTCCAGCCAGTCTCCCTTCAACGCCCGGACTACGCCGCGGTTCCCAATTCCCCTCAAAGCGCCGAACCCGTGCCGGAAATGCAGATTCAAACCGAGCAGACGCCGCCCGCGGCTCCGGAGCAAAGCGCCGTGACCGTGCGCGAATCCACGAGAACGCTGTCGCTCTCTCAAGTGCTGGACGGGATCTGGAAAGCCGGAATGCTCCTGACGGGGCTCTTTTTCCTCCTGTCCAATCTGCGCTTCTGGCGGCGGCTGCGCAGATGCCGCAGGCCCTACCTAGTGGAGGGGACCTCCCGGCGGGTATATCTGGTGGGGGACGGCGTCATTTCCTCGCCCTGCCTTTTCGGGCTGTTCCGTCCCGCTGTTTACCTGACCCCCGCCGCCGTGTCCTCCGGGGAGGCCCTGCGCCATGTCATGGCCCACGAGGAAACCCACGCCCGCCATCTGGACCCCCTGTGGGGCCTGCTGCGGTGCGTATGCCTTGCCGTTTACTGGTTCGATCCTCTGGTGTGGGTTGCCGCCGCCTGCTCCAAAACCGACTGCGAACTGGCCTGCGACGAGGGGGCCCTGGCGCGCCTGGGAGAGGAACAGCGCATCCCCTACGGCCAGACCCTGCTGGCTCTGATCCCGGTGCGCAGCGGCCCGGGGAATCCCTTCCTCACCGCCACCACCATGGCCGCCCGGAAAAAGCAGATCAAAAACCGGATCACCCGCATCGCCCAGAAGCCCCGGCAGCTTGTGGCGGCGGCCGTGGCCGTGGTGGTTCTGGCGGCGGGGGTATCCGCCTGCACCTTCACCGGGGCCGCAAACGACGGCGGCCCCGACAAATCGGAGGACGTGGCTCTGGAGATGACGCCCCTGACCGGGGAGCAGCTGCGGTTCTTCAACGAGGAATGGTTCAACGGGGAGCAGTACAACATCCGCAACCAGTTTTTAAGCTCCACCTATGAGGCCCCGGAGGACATTGACCTGTTCGGGCTGTTCTACTGCGAGGGGTCCACCCCCAGCAGAGAGGAGATCCGGACCATCCTGAACAGCGACCCGGACGGACTGCCCTGCCCCGCCTACAAGCTGACGCGCGCCGAGGCGGACGAGATCCTGACCGAGTATTTGGGTCTCACCCTGGACGAGACCAAACAGACCAACATGGGCACCTATACGTACGACGCTGCCTCCGACGCCTGGTACTGGATGCACGGGGACACCAACTACCGCAGCCATGTGGAATTCACCTGCGGGGTCCACAACGGGCGGGAGGTCCGGCTCTACTACTATGACTCCTTTCTGGGCGGGGGCTGGATGTGCGTGACTCTGCTGAGCCTGCCGGGGGACAGGTACCAGTTCAGTTCCAACGTCCCCTGCGGCAAACCCGCCGTCCCCACCCCGCTGCCCGGCGGGGACCCTGCCGCCGTGATCTCCCTGACGGACCTGGAGCCATACCCCCAGACGCGGGTGATTCTGGAACGGCACACTGGTGACTTTACCCATTATGCAAATGGCCGGGTCTACCTGGAAAACTGGGACTTCGACGGCCACAATGTGGTGATCTACCGCTCCACCGACGGGAACCTCTACGCTGCCGAGCGGCTGGACGATGAGACCATGGACGTGTTTCTCACTGTGGAGGACGGTGCCAGCATGTTCTTCTTTCACGACCTGTTCGGCCACGACGGGTTCACCCTCGACTATGAAGGCCGGTACAGCAGCGGGACCAGCGCGTACAACGGGCCGATTCGGGACTATTACTATTTCGACGAGGACGGCACCCTGATCCTGCTGGCCCGGTGCGGCTGCAGCTCCAACCAGTCGGCCCCCAGGGTCATGGACCTGGACGGGGACGGCACTAACGAGCTGTGCGCCCCCTGGCAGCTCTTTTTTGAGCGGGACGGTGCGGTCTATGAGGCCCGTCTGGAGGAACTGGTCCTGGATGTGTGGCCGGAACTGCGCCCCTGGTCCGCGAGCTGCAGTGTTTGGGATCCCTACGCCAAATGCCTGACCGCCTGGGGCACCACCGAGTACGACGAGGAGGCGGGCCCTTCCCGGGACTGGACAAGGCAGCTCTACTTTGATGGAGAGAACCTGCTGGTCTACAAGGCCAACCCCACTCCGACCTCGGCAGATGGGGCGGACAAGAATGTCCCCGCCGAGGTGGTCTCCGCCGCCAAGGAGTATGTTCTGAGCCAGCTGGAGGAACAGGCGGACGGCACCTGGCTGGACGCCGGCTGGCGGAACCTCGGGGAGGCGCACCGCCCCACCTACGACGACTGGCGGGTGGAATCCTTCGGCGGCCCCTACTCCTATGAAGTGGGCAGCGTAACGGTGGAGGCGTGGAGTTTCAACTACGAGTGCCACACCACCACCCCGAAGAAAGTGGTGCTGGCCGGAGGGCGGTACCTCACCGAGGACGACTGGGTCTCCCCCGGCTATCCCGGCTGCGACTGGCTCTTCTTCCGGCTGGAGAACGGAAACCGGGTCTTCCTCTGGCACGCGATGATCAACGACATGTCCCCCGATTCAGTCATGTTCCAAAAGGGCATCGAGGAGCATCTGCAGGAGCTGGGGGTGGACATGGGGACGACCTACGCCGCCCTCCAGGCTCAATGGGCTCTGGACGCGATCATGGACACGGGCGGGCAGGTCCTTTTGAGTCTCTCCACGTCTGCCGGCGGGGGCGGGAGCTATACCGTCTCGCCCGATGCCGGAAACGGGCGGTTCTTCCAGAACTGGTTCACCGAGCCCAACAGCTACCGCTGGACGCAGACCGATCCCCCGGCCATCCCCACGGGGGACACCCTCATCATCGCCGAGCCGGACTGGTACCGGATGCTCCAGTTCTGGGCGGGCAGCGACCTTGTGATGATCAAAGAGACCAACCGGGAACCCGTGTGGTACCGGGCGGAGACTTTGGAGGACCCCGACAGCGCGTTTTATGAACGCGCCCAGATCTACAACTTTCTGCGTCAGTGGTATGATGAGGCGGAACTGGCCGCCCTCCGGCAGGAAAACACCGTCCCCGACAGCGCCGGGCAGAGCCGTCAGGACATCGCCCGGGCGTGGGCTATGGGGCATGAGTGCGCCATGCTCAGCGTCACGCCGGGCAGCTGCTTCCGCTGCACCTATGTGAACGTCACCGATGTTGAGGTCATGGAGGATATGCCCGAGGACTGGTTCTCCGCCCAGGCGCTGGCCAGTGAGCACTATGCCTTCCGTTACACGGCGGTGTTCGTCCCGGCGGACGAGAATGTGCTGCACCATCTGATGGCCGGGAACACCGGGGCCTACACGGGCAATGACCCCGCCGTGCCCGAGGGGGCCTTTGAGTACTACCTCATAGGGAGCATGTACCGCACGCAGGACGGCTGGCGGTGCGACGGGGTCGGTACTGGATAAATGGTTTGAGGGCTGGAGCAAATACTTGCTCCAGCCCTCTTTTGCAGCACTGTTTTTTCAGTCCAATTCAAACTGGCCGGTGTACAGCTGATAGTAGCGGCCCTTCTGCTCCAGCAGGTCGGCGTGGTCGCCCTTCTCGATGATCTGCCCGCCCTCGATGACCACAATGCAGTTGGAGTTGCGCACGGTGGACAGGCGGTGGGCGATGACAAACACGGTGCGGTTTTCCATCAGCGCGTCCATGCCCTTCTCGATCAAACGCTCCGTGCGGGTGTCGATGGAGGAGGTGGCCTCATCCAGGATCATGACCGGCGGGTCCTTGACCGCCGCCCGGGCGATGGCCAGCAGCTGCCGCTGGCCCTGGGACAGGTTGGCGCCGTCCCCGGTGACCAGGGTGTTGTACCCGTCGGGCAGGCGGCGGATGAAGGAGTGTGCATTGGCCGTCTTGGCGGCGGCGATGCACTCCTCGTCGGTGGCATCCAGCCGGCCGTAGCGGATGTTCTCCATGACGGTTCCGGTGAACAGGTGGGTGTCCTGGAGCACCGCGCCCAGACTGCGGCGCAGATCGTCCTTTTTGATGTCCCGCACGTCGATGCCGTCATAGGTGATGGCGCCGTCCTGGATCTCATAGAAACGGTTGATCAGATTGGTGACGGTGGTCTTGCCCGCGCCGGTGGAGCCCACAAAGGCGATCTTCTGGCCGGGGTTGGCGTACACCGACACCTTTTTCAGCACCTGCTTTTCCGGCACGTAGCCGAAGTCCACCCCGTCCATCTTTACCGCGCCGCGCACCTCCACCAGGTCTACAGAGCCGTCAGCCTGAGGCACCTTCCAGGCCCACAGGTGCTCCCGGCTGGAATCGTCCGCCTCCTCCAGCGTTCCGTCCGCCCCGCGGTGGGCCCGCGTCAGGGTCACCTTGCCCTCGTCAGTCTCGGGCGCGGTGTCCATGACGTCAAAAATGCGCTCGGCGCCCGCCAGGGCGGACAGGATGGTGGTCAGCTGCATGGAGATCTGGTTCATGGGCTGGCCCACCTGGCGGCAGTAGGTCAGATAGCTGACCAGGCCGCCGATATCAAAGCCGGTAAAAGCCGTCAGAACGCCGCCCACACCGGCGGTCAGGGCAAAGCCGATGTTGAACAGATTGGTCATCATGGGCATGGTGGCGCCGGAGGTGAAGTTGGCCGCCGTGCCCGCCTTGCGGTAATTCTCATTCAGCTGCGCGAACTGCTCCTTGGCAATGTCCTCATGGGTAAAGGCCTTGACCACTTTCAAGCCCTCGATCATCTCCTGGATGTTGCCGTTGACCGCGCCCAGGGCCGCCTGCTGCTCCTGATAGTAGCGGCGGCTGCGCCCGCCCCAGGTCTTGATAACCAGAAAGGCCGCCGCCAGCACTAGGATGGTCACCAGGAACAGGAGGGGGCTGATATAGATCATCATGACCACGATGGACACGAACATGAGCACGCTGTACAGCAGGGACACCACGGACTGCTCCAGCGCTGTCTGAACATTGTCCGCGTCGTTGGTAAAGCGGCTCATCAGCTCGCCGTGAGTGTGTTGGTCGAAATACTTCAGGGGGAGGGTCTGGAGCTTTTCAAACAGGTCCTGACGCAGCCGGTTAATGCCCTTCTGCGCCAGGCGGATCATGGTAAACGACTGGAAATAGGAGGCCACGGCGCCCAGCACATAGATGACTGCCAGCACCGCGATCAAAGCGGCCAGGCCGGAAATCTTTTCACTCACGCTCTTGGTAGGGTCCACCACCAGGTTGGAGATGGGCCGCAGCAGGTAGGACCCGCCCACGCTGGCCAGGGTGGACAGCACCAGGCAGAGCAGCACCAGCAGCAGCGGCAGCTTGCTCTGGGTCAGATAACCCATCAGCCGCTTGACGGTCTTGCCCATATTCTTGGGCTTCTGATAGCCGCCGTGGGAGCCGTGGGGAGAATGATGCGCCATTATGCCGACACCCCTTCCTGCTGAGACTGGTAGATCTCCTGATAAATTTTGTTGTCTGCCAACAGCTCCTGGTGAGTTCCGATGCCGGCAATGTGGTCATCGTCCAGCACCACGATCTTGTCGGCGTACTCCACCGAGCTGATGCGCTGGGCGATCATGATGACGGTGGTGCCCGCCAGATTCTCCTTGAAGGAGGCGCGGATGCGCGCCTCGGTGGCGGTATCCACCGCGGAGGTGGAGTCATCCAGGATCAGGACGGCGGGCGCGCGCAGCATGGCCCGGGCGATGCACAGGCGCTGCTTCTGGCCGCCCGAGACGTTGACGCCGCCCTGCTCCAGATGGGTTTCAAACCCGTCGGGGAAGGACATGATGAAGTCGTAGGCCTGAGCGTTTTTCGCCGCCCGGATCAGCTCCTCCTCGGTGGCGTCCGGCTTGCCCCAGAGCAGGTTCTCCCGGATGGTGCCGGAGAAGAGCACATTGTTCTGCAGCACCATACCGATGCGTCCCCGCAGCTCCTCCAGGGGATAGCTGCGCACATCCTGGCCGTCCACCAGCACCGCGCCGCCGGTCACGTCATAGAAGCGGGGGATCAAATTCACCAGAGAGGATTTGCCCACGCCTGTGCCGCCCACGATGGCCACAAACTGGCCGGGCTCGATCGTCAGATCGATGTGAGAGAGCACATCGTCGCCCGTGCCGGTGGCGGTATAGCGGAAGGAGACGTCCTTGA
>JBJDYV010000098.1:0-263628 GCA_051867655.1 Oscillospiraceae bacterium | reverse complement strand
AAGGCAGAGCTCTGCAAAAGCTCCACCCCCAGTTCAAATCTGGGTGGCACCTCCAAAAAACGACAAGCTCCGTCAGGAGCTTGTCGTTTTTTACTCTGCATATGGAACAATTCACCGGTAATTCTGCTTTACAGATAGAATTCGTGACAGCCAATGGTGGCCACATATGTCCGGTTCTGGACGGTCCAGAAATTCTGGGCCAGAGCGGGCGCAAGAAAATACAGGCTATCACCAACTACATTGGCTCCCTCCAGACAGAGCCTGGCAGCCAGCACGCTCTCCTCGGTCGGATCTTGGTAGATTGTCCCGTTGCGTACCGGCGTGAACTGCCCGCCCCACCGATTGTCAAAGATGACGCCGTAGATGGAGTCCGGGAAATCGGGGCTTGCCACCCGGTTCAGGACCACATTGCCGACGGCGATCTTGCCCTCCAGCGGTTCGCCCTGACTTTCGGCGGAGATGATGCGGGAAAGCCAATACAGGTCATCGTCACTGTAGCTCTCGCCGCCGCCTTCGGCGGTGCTGCTGGTCAAAGCAACTTCTCCGGTGAGCGGATTCCAATAGACCGCTGCGCCGAAAGCCTGTGCCAGGGTGCGGATGGGGACCAGGACACGCTCCTGGGACACTTTGATCCCCAATGGAACTGACAAGCGTTCTCCATTTACAGTCAGATATGTGTCTCCCGGACAGGCGGACAGGAGCATGCTGTCCGTACGCACATAGGCGGTGCCGTTTTCCCAGGTGATCTGCGCGCTGCTGTCCAGCGAACTCGATACCGCACGCAGAGAAACATAAGTCGTATCGTTCCATACGGCAGCCATGGCCGCGCTGCCTGCCGGAACGCCGTTGATCGTCAAAGACGGCGCGGAAGCCGCCGCCGCAGCGGGGGAGAGGGTCAGGATCAGTGCGGCGCCCGCCGCTGCCAACATTTTTTTCATCATTACCACGTCCTTTTGTAACTTTTTGTAACCGTTACCATCCTACCTGATTCTGCCGGTTTATACAAGCGGTAAGTATTTCCTTGATTTTTTATCTTTTTCAAAAGAAACTCTTGACTATTAAAAAAAAGCTGATATAATATCATTCGTTGCCCCGATATTTGGAGTAGTATCGAAGTGGTCATAACGAGCACGATTGGAAATCGTGTAGCTGTTAACGCGGCTCGAGGGTTCGAATCCCTCCTACTCCGCCAAAAAAGAAAAGCCACACCGGAAGGTGTGGCTTTTCTTTTTGCGAAGTTTTCTGCACTTTAATCAGCGGTATCTCGAAAAACTTCCATCCCCTCCGTGGAGGTCACAAAACGGTATTGAACGACCGTGTCGTTCCTGCTGGCCTCGGCTTCGACGCCGGAAAAATCGTCGTTCAGCGCGATGCTGTACAGGAGAATGCCGCCGTTCTCCTCCAGCTCATACCGGGAGGCCTTGCCCCCCGGCGACATGCCCATGCCGGCATAGTGGTCCTTGGGCAGGGGCAGCTCCCATTTCGCGGAGGTGCCGTTACAGGAATAGGCACACCGTAGCGTGCCGGCAAAGCCCTCTTCCTCGTAGACGTGCGTGAAGGTCAGACACATGGTCTCACGCCGGGCAGAGGAGCCGCCATCCTCTTGAAAATCATCCATGAGACGGGGGCTGCTGGAGATCAGTACACCCTCCTCGTAGATATCCTCGTAAATGGCCCAGGAGCGAACGGGCTCCGGGAGATTGTAGGTGAATTCTACACCCACTCCCTGATCCGCGGCCGCCAATTTGACCCAGCTGCTCTCTTTTTTTCCATTGGTGCCGCACACCGCGATCACCAGCACTACGACGATCACTGCCGCGACGGAGATCCACACGGCGGGCTTTTTCCAGCTTGCCAGGTTTTTGATGCGTCCCTTCGGATCGCCCTCCCCGAAGGCGAGGGGCGTCCCGGCGATGATCCGGCGCCCCGTGGCAAGACTGAGCAGGGAGGCGGAGTAGTCCGCCCGGATGTCCTCGCCCAGCTTTTTCACCACGGCCTCGTCGCAGCTCATCTCCATGTCTCTGCCCATGAGCAGGAAGGCCGCCCAGACCAGGGGATTGAACCAATGAACGCAAAGCGCCGCAAAGGAAAGAAACTTTACAACATGATCCAGCCTGCGGATGTGATGCCGTTCATGCTGGATGATATACTCCCGCTCGTTCGGGGAAAGGGAAGAGGGGAGATAGATCTTCGGGCGCAGCAGCCCCAGGACGAAGGGGGAAGTGATATGATCGGCCAGGTAGATGTTGTCCCGCAGCGGCACGGCGCCGATCAGCCTGCGCCGCAGCCGGATGAAAGATATAAGGCCGTACAGGAGCGTCCCGGCGACACCGGCGGTCCAGAGATAACTGGCAGCACACAGGGCTGCCCCACCGGAACGCGCCCTGTCCGGGCCGGAGCCAACGGCGGAAAGTTCCCCCTGCTCCCCAGTCAAGAGCGGAGACCCGGCGCTTTCACCGGCCGCGACGGATGAGGCGGTGGGGGTGCTGTCCGGGGCGTATTCATAGTTCTCCAGAAGGGTTTGCGCCTGCTCCGGGATGATGCCCCAGATGCTCGCGGGGATGGCGGGGCACAGCAGGCGGAACAGAACCACGAACCACAGCGCATAGGAGAAGATCTTGGGGGCCTTTTTCAGCGGCAGACGAACGAGCAGGACGGCTAAGATCACGATGCTTGCCGTGATGCTCATGTCAAGTATGGTAAAAAACGCACGCGACATTCCGCGTCACCTCCGCATCCCGTCGATGATCCTCTGCAGCTCCTCGATCTCCCCATCGGTCAGCTTTTGCCGGGTGCCGAAGGCGGCCAGAAACGCCGGAAGAGATCCGGAAAAATTTTCTTCCACAAACTTCTCGCTCTGTAGAGCGTGAAACTCCTGCTTGGAGATCAGAGAAGTTACGGTCCCGGATTGATTTTGAAACAGCCCGCGCTCACACAGACGCTTCAGGACGGTATAGGTCGTGGATTTTTTCCAGCTTAGCTCCCGCTCGGCCAGCTTGACCAGCTCAGAAGAGGTCAACGGTTCGTACTGCCAGATGATATCCGCGAAGCGGGATTCCACGGCACCCAGTTTCCATTCGCTCATGGTACAGCCTCCTTTAGTCTACAAAGTGTAGTCTGCATATTCAATCTACCAGATGTAAATCGCCTTGTCAACCAAAAGTTTCGGCTTTCATTTGCCGTGTTCTGCGCGTTGCGGGAGACATAAAACAGTGCCCATGTGCATATACTGCCCCGAAAAGGAGTGGGCGGTATGCAAAAGAAAAGCAGCACGTGCAGTGCAAAAACTCGAACAGGCGGAAAGAGGACGACTCTGGGAGCGAAGGAGAAGAGAAGGCTGATCCAGCTTATCCTCTGCGTGGGGCTTTTTTTGGTTGTTTTCCTGGGAAAAGGGATTGCTCCGGATGGCGTGTTCCAATCCGGTGAAGCGCTGCTGCAGCTCATCCGGTCCGATACGGATTTCAAAGGCGCGTTCTCGGCTTTGGGAGAGGCGTTTTCCAAGGGAGAACCGGTCACGCAGACCCTTGGAAATCTGGCAAAAGAAGTGTTCGGCGCAGGGACGCAGGAGGAGGAAGAATCTCAGATCGCAGCGGGCCCCGTCTCGGAGGCCGCCCGGCAGGCTTTGGCACAGCTGCCTACCCAGGAGTCCATGCTTTTGCAGCTGGGAGTGAACCCGCAGACAGAGCAACCGGTGGGGGACGAGCAGGCTGAACCGGAGCCGCAGACAGACAAGGCTGCATCCGCGCCGGAGATCCCGGCCTATACCGGTCCGGCGCTGCCGGCAGGGGCTACAATGGACTATGTGGACCTGGGTTTGACGAATTCTGTCACGCCGGTGCAGGGAGAAGTGACGTCTCCCTATGGTTACCGGGATCACCCGGTCAACGGGGAATACCTGTTCCATTCCGGGATCGACCTGGCGGCGGACATCGGCACGCCGGTGGCGGCATTCGCGGACGGAACCGTTGACTTCATCGGAGAGAGTGAAGCATATGGGCTTTACATTCAGCTTGACCACGGAAACGGCGTAAAAACGTTTTACTGCCACTGCAGTGCGCTGTACGCGCAGAAAGGGGAGGTGGTCAGCGCAGGACAGACCATCGCCGCTGTGGGGGATACGGGCAATGCCACCGGCCCGCACCTCCATCTGGAGATCAAGCGGGACGGGGTTCTGCTGAACCCGATCTATTACATTGAAACGGACTGAGAAGCTCCGCTTTACCTGCTCGACAGGCTTTTTACTGATGACGGCGGCGCTGATCTATCTGGACGGGCAGGGGCTGGTGCTGCGGGGCGCTTTGGCCTGCGCGCTCCATGAAGCGGGACATTGGGCGGCCATTGCTCTTTTGGGAGGGAGAGTGCGTGCGCTGAGTCTGACCGCTGTGGGTGCGGAAATGGAGCTGGATCCCCGCCGGCCCCTGTCGTACGGGCGGGAGTTGATCGCGGCGCTGGCGGGCCCGGCGGCCAATCTGCTGATGGCCTGGCTCTCCATTCGAAACAGCTGGTATCTGTTTGCGGGAATGAATCTCTGCTTTGGAGTGCTGAATCTTCTGCCGATCTGCCCCTTGGACGGGGGACGGGCCCTTTCCTGTGCCCTGAATGCCCGGTGGCCCCGGACAGCCGATGGGGTCATCCAAATGCTTTCGGCTGTTTTTGCCGGTGCCCTTCTCGGTTTGGGCTGGGCCGCCTGGCGGGGGTGGGGAAACCTGACTCTGTTCTGTGCCGCGGTATGGCTTTTGGTAGGAATTCTTCCATAATTGGAACAAAAGAAAGAAAAAAAGCTTGCGTTTTGGAAAAAGTTATGGTAACATATTTCAGTCTCAAATAAAGGGTGGTCCTCTGCGACGGGATTTCCGGATGCGCATGAACGCCTATAAAACAGGAGGAAACCACAAATGGATCTCATGCAAGCTTTCGTTTCCAAGTATGTCAAGGAAGACCGTCCCGAAGTCAACGTCGGCGACACCGTCAGGGTCCACCTGAAGGTCAAGGAAGGCAACCGCGAGCGTATCCAGGTCTTTGAGGGCACCGTCATTGCCAAGAAGCACGGCGGTATCGAGGAGACCTTCACCGTCCGCCGCGTGTCCTACGGCGTCGGCGTGGAGAAGGTGTTCCCTGTCCACTCTCCCGCGATCGAGAAGGTGGAGCTGGTCCGCAAGGGCAAGGTCCGCCGCGCCAAGCTGTATTATCTGCGTGACCGCGTGGGTAAGGCCGCTAAGGTCAAGGAGCGCCTGTAAGCGCAAAACTGAGAACGAAACGAAAAAAGGAGCGGGCAACCGCTCCTTTTCGTTTTACAAAAGCGCAAAAAGAGCGCCGCATTTCGCGGCGCTCTTTCTTTAAAAGCAATTACTCCATCACAATGATGACGTCGCCGGTCTTGACCTTGTCGCCCACAGCAACCTTGATCTCCTTGACGGTGCCGTCCTTGGGGTTGGGGATGGGCTGCTCCATCTTCATAGCCTCCATGGTACCGACGATATCGCGGGCCTTGATGGTGTCGCCGACGTTCACCTTGATCGAAGTGATAGTACCGGGGATACGAGCCTTGATGTCCATTGTAATACGCTCCTTTTCCTAATTTGCAAATTAGCTGCGTCTTTGCGCATCCAACAGTATACTATGCTTTTCCCCGGAGTGCAATTGTTTTTTTCATTTTTATGCCATGTTGACAGGAAAATCATTCCGAAAAGAAGCTGATTTTTGCAATTTATTTCAAAAGGGGAGAAAGCTGATAGTGGTTGATCAGCGCCACCGCCTCTTTGGAGAGAAGCAAAAGGGCGATCAGGTTGGGAATCGCCATCAGTCCATTGGACAGATCGACCAGCAGCCACGTGGCAGACAGGTCTCCGACGCTCCCCAGTACGATCATGCCGAGGAAAAACAGCCGGTAGAGAGGGACATACCGCCGGGAACCTGTCAGGTACGCAAGGCACTGTTCGCCGTAGTAGCTGGCGCCCAGCAGGGAGGTGAACGCGAACAGGATCAGGCAGACCGCCACAAAGATTCCGCCGAAGCGTCCGAAAACGGTGGAGAAGGCGGCGGCGGAGAGCGGGGCGCCCAGCATAGAATTTTCCACGGTCCCGGAGGAAATGGCGTTCAGGGCCGCAGCGGGGTCATAGACGCCCGAGGTCAGAATGACCAGCGCGGTCATGGTGCAGATCACTAAAGTGGCGACAAAGACCTCCAGAATACCCCACATGCCCTGTTGGGCCGGTTCCTCCACGTCGGCGGCGGCGTGAGCCATGGCGGACGTGCCCAGACCGGCCTCGTTGGTAAACACGCCCCGTGCCACGCCGTAGCGCAGAGCGGCCGCCGCGCCATATCCGCCGCAGGCTGCCTTGGGGGAGAAGGCTTGAGTCATGATGTCACGCAGCACGCCGGGCAGGGCGGAAATGTGGCAGAACAGCACGATCAGACCGCCGAGCAGGAAGAGAATCGCCATACAGGGGACCAGGCGCTCGCTGACTTTTCCGATCCTGCCGATCCCACCCAAAACCACGGCTCCGGTCAAAGCAGCGATCACAAGGCCGACAATCAGCGGGTTCCAGCCGAAGGAGGCCTCCAGAGCGGTGGAGATGGAGTTTGCCTGCACCAGATTGCCGCCGACCAGGGTTTCTGCGATACAGAACAGGGAAAAGAGCACGGCAAGCGGCTTCCAGCCCAGCCCGTGCTCCATGTAATACATGGGTCCGCCCTGCCAGCCGCCGTCGGGGGAACGCTCCCGGTAGCGCACGGCCAGCGTTTTTTCCGCGCAGCCGGTCATCATCCCCAGAAGGGCGGACACCCACATCCAGAACACCGCCCCGGGGCCGCCGTAGAAGATCGCGGTGGCCACCCCCGCGATCGAGCCGGTGCCGATGGTGGCGGCCAGCGCGGTGGAGAGGGCCTGAAACTGGGTGATCCCCCGGCGGCTGCTTTTTTTGCTCCCGTGAAACAGGCTGCCGATGGAGCTTTTCCACCAGGTTTTTACGCCGAAAATCTGAAAGAAGCCGGTACGAATCGAGTAGTATCCGCCTGTTATCAGAAAAAGCGCCAGCAGCCACGGGTTCCACAATAAATCTGCAAGCCTGGTCAGCAAAGCCATGTACGCATCACCTCACTGAGGTTTATGCCGGATGAACAAAAAAGAGAACAAGCGTCTTTCCCTGTAAAATATGTCTTAAAATTCTCTTGGCAGGAGAAATGTGATACCGTAAAATAACAAGCATTATATATCGAATGTTATTTGTAGGCGGTGTGGTCATATGCCCCCGAAAGTAAAAGTGACAAAAGAAGATATTGTCAGCGCGGCAGTCGATGTGGTCCGGGAAAAGGGTGCGGCCGCCCTGAACGCCCGGGCGGTGGCGGCCAGGCTCGGCACTTCCACGCAGCCCATCTTCTCCCATTACACTACCATGGAGGCCTTGCACTCCGACGTCATTTCCTATGCGGATAAGCTCTATCAAAGCTTTCTGCAGCGTGATATGAGCAGCGGGGAATATCCCGCCTACAAAGGCAGCGGAATGGCCTACATTCGTTTTGCCCAGGAGGAAAGGGAGCTGTTTTAGCTGCTGTTCATGCGCGACCGTTCCCGGGAGGAGATCCCACAGGGCTTGGATGAGGTCAAACCGATCATTCAGATCATCCAGAAGAACACCGGATTGAGCGAGCAGGACGCCACCATGTTCCACCTTCCTGCTGCCCTTTGTTCACGCGGTGGAGATGGAGCGGGCGGTTATCAGCGGCAATTACGCGCAGATCGTTCCGCATCTTTTCTGGGTGCTGGGGTAGCGCTTGTCGTTCTGGCTGCCGCGGTCTTCGCCTTTCTGCGGCAGATGAAGCGGCAATAAGCAAGGACCGGGGCACACATTTTCCCTGAAAAAACAAAAACCACACCTCATCTGGTGTGGCAGTCTCTTTGGTTTCGGGATTTACCGATCACTGACGATGACAGATTCGTTCGTGCCGAAGATCAGTTCGTCGATGTCCTGAACCGTGATGTAGTTGTGCATCATATTGTTGCAGCACCTCCTTTCTCAGTTGTTACACTTAGTATAGGACAGTATGAAGTAAACTTCAAGTGGCAAATTGTAAAATGTGCATAAAATTAATGCAATAAAATTAGGCGAAACGACGGGGTTGAAAAGAGGGGGGAGACATGGTATAATAATTCAGAAATTGCAGGTGTAGTTCAATGGCAGAATGTCAGCTTCCCAAGCTGAACACGGGGGTTCGATTCCCCTCACCTGCTCCACGTCGGAGCAAGCTCTGTATCGCTTGCTCCGACTTTTTTTACAGTGAAACAGGAGGAGAAAAACATGGCGGAACAGGAAAACAGCGCAAAGTTCAACGTCCAGTGGTATCCCGGCCACATGACCAAGACCCGGCGCCAAATGGAACAGGATATCAAGCTGGTGGATCTGGTGGCGGAGATCATCGACGCCCGGATTCCCATCTCCTCCCGGAATCCGGATATTGACGCCATCGTGCGGGATAAGCCCCGGCTCATCGTGCTGAACCGGGCGGATCAGGCCGACCCGGAGCAGAATAAGCTGTGGGCGGCCTATTTCAGGCGGCAGGGCCACACCGTGCTGGAGACCGACGCTAAAACAGGGCGGGGGGTCAACCGCTTTTCCGCCATGGCGCGGGAGAGCCTGGCAGAGCAGATCGCCCGCTGGAAGGAGAAGGGCCAGGTGGGGCGGCCCGTGCGCGCCATGGTGGTGGGTGTGCCCAATGTGGGCAAATCCACATTCATTAACCAGGTGGCCAAACGTAAGTCCGCCAAGGCGGGGGACAGGCCGGGCGTCACCCGGGGCAAGCAGTGGGTGGCTGTGGACCAGAGCCTGGATTTGCTGGACACGCCGGGAATTCTCTGGCCCAAATTTGAAGATGAAAAGACCGGCCTGCACCTGGCCTTTACCGGTGCGGTCAAGGCGGAGATCATGGACCTGGAGACCCTGGCCCATCACCTGATGAACCTGCTTGCGCAGCGCTACCCGGATGCACTGCGTGCCCGGTACGGCATCGATATCCCCGAGGGCGCCCAGGGCTGGGAGCTGGTCGAGGCGGCCGCCCGCAAGCGGGGCTTCCTGATCTC
This sequence comes from Oscillospiraceae bacterium, assembly GCA_051867655.1. GTDB lineage: Bacteria > Bacillota > Clostridia > Oscillospirales > Oscillospiraceae > JAJPXI01. The sequence continues at coordinate 254,552 of JBJDYV010000098.1, read as the reverse complement.
CGGTGGAGAAGTGGATCTGGAGCGCATGTCCCGCATCCTTTTGGACGAGTTTCGATCCGGCAAGCTTGGAAACTTTACACTTGAGACGGTGGAGGAGATCGAGCCATGAACTTGTGGGAGATCGAGCGGGAATACGCTGAAAAAGGGTATAAGCTCATCTGCGGCGCTGACGAGGCGGGGGCGGGTCCCCTGGCGGGCGCGGTCTACGCCGCGGCGGTCATCCTTCCCTTGGGGCTGGAGATCGAGGGCCTGAACGACTCCAAGCAGGTTTCAGAAAAGAAGCGGGAGGCTTTGTTCGACGTCATTCAGGAGAAAGCCATTGCCTGGGCTGTCAACAGCGTGGACGCTGATGAGATCGACGAGACGAATATCCTGGTCGCCCGCCTGAAGGCCATGGACCTGTGTATTGAAATGCTGGAACCCAAGCCCGACTTTGCCCTGATTGACGGCAACCGGGACAAGGGGATCCGCTGTCCCCATCTTGCGGTGGTGAAGGGGGACTCCCGCAGCGCAAACATCGCCGCGGCCTCCATTCTGGCCAAGGTCAGCCGGGACCGGTACATGGTGGCCATGGACAAGATATACCCGGAGTACGGCTTTGCCAAACACAAGGGATACCCCACCAAGGCCCATTATGAGGCCCTGCGCAAATACGGGCCCTGTCCCATCCACCGCAAGACCTTTTTGAAGAACCTTTAAGGAGGATGCTATGCTTGCGCTCCTGATCGTTCTGTTATCTGTACTTGTGATGGCCCTGGCGGGGACTGTAGTGGTCCTAGCTCTCCGACTGCGCGCTTCGAAAAAGGGCGGGGAAGCCAGCACTCAACCGGAAAACACAGAAGCTGCGGCTTTGCGGCAGAGACGGGAGAAAGCGGCACGGTTGGGCATGGACGTCAAGAGGTCTCTGACCCATATTTACACAACGGCCCCGTCTGCGATCCCCGGGCTTGCCATCGAGCACATCCGGCTTTTGTGCGCGGATGAATTGAAGGAGCGCGTCAATGCTGTTTTAGCCACGGTTCAAAACGGGTTCACAGACCGGCTTGCACCGGGGATGGACGAGCGGGACCTTGTGCGGCTTGATGAACTGCTCAGCCGGTTCGCGTCGACCACTGAAGATGTGAAACATTTGGACAAGACTTTGACGCCCATTTTCAAAGCATGGTCCCACGGATCAACGGCAGCCTTTGATTCTTACGAGCAAAAGCTGACCGATGTTTCCCGGCAGTTGAAGGAGTTGAATCAGGAGATACAAGATCTTCTGTGCGCCATTTCCGAGAAACAGGAAACGAGGGAAACCGTACTGCCGGTACCGGAGCGGATCGGGAAGGCCGCCGTATTGATCTCCGATCCGAACGTGCGTGCCGCTTTGAACGGCCTGGAATCGCAGGCGCGGCAGCACTATGATTTGCTGGACCAACGGACAAAGGCCCGCGTGGAATCCTATTATCTACAGACGCTGGAGCTTGTACTCGGGGAATTGGGCCGGGCGGAGCAGGCGGGAGTGGACACAGATACGAGAGCGCGGCTGAGTATCCGCGTGATCCGTGTGCTGTCCAGTATTGTCGCTGCCGGGCAGCAGGCACAGCGCGAGCTCAGTGAACGGAGCCTGGAGGCTGAAGTCGTTGCGCTGGAGCGCCTGGCGGCCCTGCGTGGGGACACACAGCAGGGAAGCTCTGGCATATCTTGATTGAAAATTGTTGATTTCTGACCGCAATATTTGTATACTGTGTACAGAAGTATCCGAAGATGTTGACTTATGAAGGAGGAACATTATGCCAGATTTTCTGCCTACGATCATTATCGTTGCCATCGTCGTCCTTGTGCTCCTGATTATTGTGATGATGGGCTATGTCAAGGCTCCGCCCGATCAGGCGTACATCATTTCCGGCCTGAAGAAGGAGAGTAAAGTGCTGATCGGCCGCGCCGGGATCCGTGTCCCGTTCCTGGAGCGCCTGGATAAGCTCTATCTGGGTCAAATGACCGTTGATATCAAAACGGAGCAGTCGGTCCCCACCAGCGACTTTATCAACGTCAATGTGGATGCCGTGGCCAAGGTGCGCATTTCCCCGGACTCCGAGGGAATCAAGCTGGCGGCCAAGAACTTTCTGAATAAAAAGCCGGACGAGATCACCCGCGACCTGCAGGACTCCCTGCAGGGCAATATGCGCGAGATTATCGGCACCCTGTCTCTCAAGGAGATCAACACCGACCGGGATTCCTTCTCCGACCAGGTGATGCAGAAGGCCAGCAAGGATATGGACAAGCTGGGCATTGAGATCCTCTCCTGCAACATCCAGAATGTCACCGATGAAAACGGGCTGATCAAGGATCTGGGCGCCGACAACACCAGTCTGATCAAGAAAAATGCCGCCATTGCCAAGGCCCAGGCCGACCGTGATATCGCCATTGCTCAGGCGGAGGCGGAGCGCGAGTCCAATGAGGCCCGTGTTCTGGCGGACACCCAGATTGCCCAGAAGCAGACCGAGCTGGAGATCAAGCAGGCCGAGCTGAAGATCATGGCCGACACCAAAAAGGCCGAGGCCGACGCTGCCTACGAGATCAAGAGCCAGGAGCAGCGTAAGAGCATTGAGACCGCCACCGTCAACGCCCAGATCGCGAAGACGGAGCGGGAAGCGGAGCTGAAGGCCCGCGAGGTGGAAGTGGCCAAGCAGACCCTGTCCGCCCAGATCCGCGAGAAAGCGGCCGCGGAGCGCTATGAACAGGAGCAGCTGGCGGATGCCGACCTGTATAAGCGTCAGAAGGAAGCCGAAGCCCAAAAGTATGAGCAGGAGCTGGCCGCCGAAGCGCAGAAGACCGCCGCCGAAGCCGCCAAGTTTGCCAAGGAGCAGGAGGCGGCCGGTATTGCGGCCGTCGGCCGGGCCGAGGCTGAAGCGATTCGGGCCAAGGCAGTCGCCGAAGCGGAAGGTATTGACAAGAAGGCCGAGGCCATGCGGAAGTACGGCGAGGCCGCCGTGATTGAGATGGTCATGAAGGCACTTCCCGAGATCGCCAAGAACGTGGCCGAGCCGCTGTCCAAGGTCGATAAGATCACCATGTACGGCGAGGGCAACAGCGCCAAGCTGCTGGAGGATATCATCACCGGTACCACCCAGGTCACTGAGGGCATCACCCAAGGCATGGGAATCGACGTCAAATCCCTGATCGCCGGTATGCTGGGCGGCAAACTGGCGGCGGGGGAGGACAAGACCGTCGTGATCCAGACGCCTCCTCCGGCGGCCCAGCCCGAGGGAAAGGCGGAACCTTCCAATCAGGAATGATTCACCCATATCCAAGAAAGCGGTCGGCTTTTGTCGGCCGCTTTCTGTTTTAACCGGATTGTTTTTTGGAGTAAAATGTGGTAAACTTTAACAATAGCGGGAAAGAGGCGATTCGATGGCTGCTCAGTCGGCACAAAAGGCAAAAGATGCGCACCTTCTGGGGCGGTGGGGGGAGACCCGGGTGGCTGATTGGCTGCGCGCCCGGGGGTTTCAGCTGCTGGCAAGTGAATACCGCTGCCGCTTCGGGGAAATCGATCTGATCGTTTCGGATGAACGGTATATTTGCTTTGTTGAAGTAAAGCTGCGGCGCTCCGCCGATTTTGCCCTAGCCCGGGAGTTTGTGGACAGGCATAAGCAGGAGCGTCTGCGCCTGACGGCGGAGCACTATCTTTCGGAACACCCCAGCACTCTCCAGCCGCGCTTTGATGTGGCCGAGGTCTACGCGCCTGAGGGCATTTCGACGAAAAATCCCCGCATAAATTACTTGGAAAATGCCTTCTGAGTACTTGACCAAAATCGGAATTGCTGTAATAATGTATAGATACCGCAAAATACAAAGGTTGTGAGGAAATGAACTATTTAAGCACCCGTGATAAGTCCCTGCGGCTGAGCGCGGCGCAGGCCATCGCCCGGGGCCTGTCGACGGACGGCGGTTTGATGACGCCGGTGGTCCTGCCCAAGCTGAGTCAGAACGCGCTGGAGACTATGAAGGAAATGTCTTACCAGCAGCGAGCCGTTTATGTCATGAATACCTATCTGGAAGATTTCACTGCCTCAGAGCTGTCCGCATTCGCCGCCAAGGCCTATGGGCCCGACAAGTTTGACACCGCTGCCGTGGCCCCCGTGCATCCGGTGGACGGAAATACTTACTGTCTGGAGCTCTGGCATGGTCCCACCTGCGCGTTCAAAGATATGGCCCTGCAGATGCTGCCCCACCTGCTGTCTGCCTCGCTGGTCAAGAACGAGGAGAAAAAGACGGTCTGCATCCTGGTCGCCACGTCGGGCGATACGGGCAAAGCCGCCCTGGAGGGCTTCAAGGATGTGGACAAGACCCGCATCCTCGTGTTCTATCCCAAGGACGGTGTTTCCGCCATCCAGCAGCTGCAGATGAATACCCAGGAGGGCGGCAATGTGGGCGTGTGCTCTGTGGTGGGCAACTTTGATGACGCCCAGACCGGAGTGAAAAAGCTCTTCTCCGACGCGGATCTGCGCGCCGTGCTGGCCGAGCGTGGATATTTCCTCTCGTCGGCCAACTCCATCAACTGGGGCCGTGTGCTGCCGCAGATTGTCTACTATATCTCCTCCTACTGCGATCTGCTCCGGGACGGCGTGATCCAGGACGGCGATGCGATCAACGTGTGTGTGCCCACGGGCAATTTCGGTAACATTTTGGCTGCCTATTACGCCAAGCAGATGGGGCTGCCTATCGCGAAGCTCATCTGCGCGTCCAACAGCAACAACGTGCTCACTGACTTTTTGAAGACCGGCGTCTATGACCGCAACCGGAAATTCTATACCACCATGTCTCCCTCTATGGACATTCTGATCTCCTCCAATCTGGAGCGGCTGATTTTTGATCTGTCCGGTCAGGATGACGCGCTGGTGCGCCAGTATATGTCTGAGTTGTCCTCCGCGGGCAAATACACCGTTTCCCCCACCATCCGCCGGAAGCTGGAAAGCCTGTTTGCCGCCGGCTTCTGCGACGATGCGCAGACCCAGAAGGTCATCGGGCGGATGTGGAAGGAGCACGGGTATCTGATCGACCCCCATACCGCCGTGGCTTTCGATGTGCTGGATCAGTACCGGAAGGAGACCGGGGACGAGACCCCCACGGTTGTGGTGTCCACCGCAAGCCCGTTCAAGTTCTGCGACAGCGTGCTGGGAGCTCTGGGCGTCACCGACCTGGCGGAGGGGACGGACATTCTGGATCAGCTGGCTGATCTCACCGGCGTGCCCGCGCCGGCACCTCTGGCGGCCCTGAAGAGCAAGAAAGTGCGTTTCCAGGACAATGTCACCAAGGAGCATATGGTGGACAAGGTCATGGAAATGCTGAACTGAGGTGATCCTTTGGCGCTGTATGCCATCGGCGACCCCCATTTGTCCCTGGGTGTTAACAAGCCCATGGATGTGTTCGGCGGTGCTTGGGAAAATTATGTGGACAAGCTGCGGGAAGGGTTTTCTGTGGTGGAGCCGGAGGACACAGTGGTGCTCTGCGGCGATTTGTCCTGGGGCATGAGCCTGGAGCAGGCGGAGGCTGACTTCGAATTCCTGAACGCTCTGCCCGGGCGCAAGCTGCTGCTGAAGGGCAACCATGACTACTGGTGGACCACGGCGGCAAAAATGAACCGTTTTTTTGCCGAAAAGGGCTTTGACACCTTCCAACTGCTGCATAACAACTGCTATTTTTACGAGGAGACCGCCCTGTGCGGAACGCGGGGCTGGTTTTTTGAGGAACACGGCGATCCCAAGGTATTCAACCGGGAGCTGATCCGGCTGGAGACGTCGCTGAAAGCGGCGGGGGAGAGGGAGAAGCTCTGCTTCCTTCACTATCCGCCCCGCTATCAGGGGTATACCTGTCAGGAGATCATCGAGCTGCTGGAGCGGTATCAAGTCAAGGCCTGCTATTACGGCCATTTGCATGGCGGAAGCCATCGCCTGGCGATGGAGGGAACGTATCACTGTGTGGAGTATCATTTGGTCGCTGCCGACTACTTGGATTTTCAACCGAAAAAAATCTTGCCGTGAATTGAAAAAAAGAGTGGAAATATTCAAATATTTCTGATAGAATAGCAAGGATTTATGATAATGGGTCGGTTTCGGCCCGAATGGAGGACAAACATGAACGTCAAGAGTGCAGAGAAAAAAGAGAACAGCACGGTAGAGCTGGTCATCGAGGTTTCCGCGGAGGACTTCGACGCCGCGGTCGAAAAGGCCTATCGTAAGAATAAGGGAAGCATTTCTGTTCCCGGCTTCCGCAAGGGCAAGGCTCCCCGGAAGATCATTGAGAGCATGTACGGAGCCAGCGTGTTCTACGAGGATGCCGTTGACGCTGTCTATCCCACTGCTTATGCCGAGGCCATCCAGGAGCAGAATCTGGATGTCGTGGCTTATCCTTCTGTTGAGATCGTCTCCGTTGGTCCTGAGGGCCTGACCTTCAAGGCTACCGTTACGGTGAAGCCCGAGGTCAAGCTGGGTGAGTACAAGGGCCTGGCCGCTCCCAAGCCCGAGGTCGAGGTGACCGAGGCAGACATCGAGCGGGAGATGAATCCTCTGGTCGAGCGCGCGACCCGTCTGGTTTCCGTCGAGCGGGAGGCCAAGCTGGGCGATACCGTCGTGATCGACTTTGACGGCTACAAGGACGGCAAGCCTTTCGAGGGCGGTCAGGGCACCAACTATGACCTGGAGCTGGGTTCCCACACCTTTGTCCCCGGTTTTGAAGATGCTCTGGTCGGCGTAAAGGCCGGCGATGAGAAGGACGTCGACATCACCTTCCCCAAGGAGTATCCCGCCGAGCTGGCCAATCAGCCCGCGGTCTTCAAGGTCAAGGTGCACGAGGTCAAGGAGAAGGTTGCTCCCACTCTGGACGACGAGTTTGCCAAGGATGTGTCCGAGTTTGAGACTCTGGAGGAGCTGAAGAAGGATCTGGGCGAGAAGCTGCGCCAGCGCCGTCAGGACGACATTGATCGCACGTATGAGAACGCTCTGATGGAGCAGGTCTGCGACAACATGGAGGTCGAACTGCCCGACGCCATGGTGGATTACCGCACCGACGAGATGCTGCAGGATTTTGCCCAGCGCATTTCCAACCAGGGTATTCCCTTTGAGGAGTATCTGAAGTACATGGGCACCGACGTCAACACCATGAAGGCCCAGATGCGTCCCAATGCCATCGCCAGCATTAAGGCCAACCTGGCTCTGGAGGCGATTGCCGCCGCTGAGAACCTGGCTGCATCCGACGAAGAGCTGGAGGAAGAGTTCAAGAAGCTGGCTGAGCAGTACACCATGGAGATCGACAAGGTCAAGGAGCTGATCGTGGCGGAGGAACTGAAGAAGGATCTGGCGCTGCGCAAGGCCCAGCGTCTTGTGATCGACAGCGGCAAGGTGGGCGAGGCCCCCAAGAAGGCCGAGGAAGTTGAGGAGAAGCCCGCCGCCAAGAAGCCTGCTGCAAAGAAGACCACCGCGAAGAAGGCTGAGGATGGCGAGGAGAAGCCCGCCGCCAAGAAGACCACAACTGCGAAGAAGCCTGCGGCCAAGAAGGCGGAAGACGGCGAGGAAAAGCCTGCTGCCAAGAAGACCACCGCCAAGAAGGCTGAAGAGGGCGAGGAGAAGCCCGCCGCCAAGAAGCCTGCCGCGAAGAAGACCACCGCCAAGAAAACCGAGGAATAAGTTTCCTGCGGCCGGATATACTTTTTGTATGACTGACCGGCACGGAAGTTAATCCTTTCCGCGCCCATTTTAAAAGGAGAATCGACCCATGAGTTTAGTCCCTTATGTAGTAGAGCAAACCAACCGGGGGGAGCGGTCCTATGACATTTTCTCCCGTCTGCTCAATGACCGGATCATCTTTCTGGGAGAAGAGGTCAACGCTACAACAGCCAGCTTGGTCGTGGCGCAGCTGCTTTACCTGGAAGCGCAGGATCCCGACAAGGAGATCCAGTTTTACATTAACAGCCCCGGCGGTTCCGTCACCGACGGCATGGCGATCTATGATACCATGCAGTATATCAAGTGTGATGTTTCCACCATCTGCGTCGGTATGGCCGCATCCATGGGCGCTTTCCTGCTTTCTGCCGGAACCAAGGGCCGCCGTCTGGCCCTGCCCAACGCTGAGATCATGATCCACCAGCCCTCCGCCGGTACTCAGGGGCAGATCACCGATATGGTTATCCACCTGAAGCGGTTGGAGACCATTAAGAAGCGGATGAATCAGATCCTGGCCGAGAATACCGGCCGCAGCGTGGAGGAAGTCACCGCTGCCTGCGAGCGCGACAACTTCATGTCCGCGGAAGAGGCAAAGGAGTTCGGCCTGATCGATCAGGTCATTTATAAGAGATAATAAAGAGAAAGAGCGGGGGAGTATCTCCTCCGCTCCTTCTGGATTTGAGGTGAAACCCATGCCCAAAGACGATAAAAAGCCGGTGCGCTGCTCCTTCTGCGGCAAGCATCAGGAGCAGGTGAACCGCATCATTGCGGGTCCCGGTGCCTATATCTGCAACGAGTGTGTCCAGCTTTGTATGAGTATCCTGGATGAGGATTACGAGCCCACCGGACATGAGGCTGCCCCTGAGATACCCGATGTGATCCCCACACCCCGGGAGATCCGCGCGGTTCTGGATGAATATATCATCGGCCAGGACGAAGCCAAGGTCGCCCTGTCGGTTGCGGTTTACAACCACTATAAACGTATCTATTTCGGCGGCGGGGATGACGTGGAACTGCAGAAGAGCAACATCCTTCTGCTGGGTCCCACCGGCTGCGGCAAGACCCTGTTTGCCCAGACCCTTGCCCGCATTCTGAAAGTGCCTTTTGCCATCGCAGATGCCACCACGCTGACCGAGGCCGGTTACGTGGGCGACGACGTGGAGAATATCCTTCTGCGTCTGGTCCAGGCCGCCGATTATGACGTGGAGCTGGCGGAGCGCGGCATCATCTATGTGGATGAGATCGACAAGATCGCCCGCAAGAGTGAAAATACCTCCATCACGCGGGACGTTTCCGGCGAAGGCGTGCAGCAGGCTCTGCTGAAGATTCTGGAGGGTACCGTGGCCAATGTCCCGCCCCAGGGCGGCCGCAAGCATCCCCATCAGGAGTTTATTCAGATCAATACGAAAAACATCCTCTTTATCTGCGGCGGCGCTTTTGACGGCCTGGATAAGATCATCGAGAAGCGTCTGGACAAGAAGTCCATCGGTTTTGGCGCTGAGATTGCCAGCAAGAAGGACAAGAATCCCGATATTTTCAAGGAAGTTCAGCCCCACGATCTTCTGAAGTTCGGCATCATTCCCGAGCTGGTGGGCCGTCTGCCGGTGATCACCGCTTTGAAGGCGCTGGACCGCGACCAGCTGGTGAAGATCCTGACCGAGCCGAAAAACGCCCTGGTCAAGCAGTACCAAAAGCTGATGGAATACGACAATGTGGATCTGGTATTCCAGCCCGAGGCGCTGGAAGCCGCTGCCGACAAGGCGGTGGAACGGGGCATCGGCGCCCGCGGTCTGCGCGCGGTGCTGGAGGAGGTCATGACCCAGGTTATGTACGACGTGCCCGATCAGCCCGACATTGCAAAGGTCATCATAACTCCCGCGTGCGTGAAGGAACACGCGGCGCCGGAATTGGAGCGGGACGCTTCCCGCCCGCCCAGGCCCCGCCTCGGTGCGGCGGCCCTGCGCTCCGAGGCTGGCGGAAAAATCCCGCGTGGAAATGCATCGTAAGGAGTTGGGGCGGGCGTTTGCCTGCCCCCGCTTTTTCCCTCTCCTGAAAGGAAGTGAAGTTCCGTGAAATTGGAACCTGTAACACGATTTGGTGTGCCGGCCCTGGCTTTGCGGGGGCTGACCATTTTCCCCAATATGATGCTTCATTTTGACGTGGCCCGCCCGGCTTCCATCCGGGCGCTGGACGAAGCCATGTCCGGCGCGGTCCCCATTTTCCTGGTGGCCCAGAAAGATCTGATGGTGGAGGAGCCGAAACAGGAGGACCTGTACACCGTGGGTACGCTGTGCAACGTGCGGCAGATCCTCCGGCTGCCCGGCGACAATGTGCGGGTCATGGTGGATGGGATCTGCCGCGGCCGTCTGGTGGAACTGAAGCAGACGGAACCCTGCCTGCTCGCTGATGTGGAGGAAATTCCTGTTTCCGAGCAAACCCAGAATACACCCAGGGGCGAAGCGCTGGTCCGTCAGACCTATGACCTCTTTGAAAACTACTGCAGCCTGGCTCCCCGTGTAAATCCCGAAACATTCCTGAGTGTGCTGGCCAACGACGACCCCGGTTATATTGCCGACTATATCGCGCAGAATATCAATCTGCGGGTCGAAGACAAGCAGGCCATTCTGGAGGAACTGCGTCCGCTTCGCCGCTTGTCCCGCCTGAATCAGATGCTCCGCCGTGAGGTGGAGATTTTGAAGCTGGAGGAGGATATGCAGTCCAAGCTCCGGGATCAGCTGACCCGCGGTCAGCGGGAGCATATGCTGCGCGAGCAGATCAAGGTCATCCAGAATGAATTGGGTGAGGGCGAAGGAGACCCCGAGATCCTGGAGTACCGGGAGAAGATCGCCAAGGCCAAGCTGCCCAAAGAGGTGGCGGAAAAGCTGAATAAAGAGCTCTCCCATCTGGAAAAGCAGCCTTTTGGCTCCGCGGAAGCCACGGTCACCCGCAATTATCTGGATACCATGCTGGAACTGCCCTGGGGCAAAGAAACCCGGGAGCGGGTCAATGTGGCCGCGGCCCGCAAGGTACTGGATGCCGACCACTTTGGCCTGGACAAGGTAAAGGAACGTATTCTGGAGTTCCTGGCTGTCAAGCAGCTTGCGCCTGATCTGAAGGGACAGATCATCTGCCTGGTCGGCCCTCCCGGCGTGGGCAAAACCTCCGTTGCCATGAGCGTGGCCAAGGCTTTGAACCGCAAGCTGGCCCGCATTTCCCTGGGTGGTGTCCACGACGAGGCAGAGATCCGCGGCCACCGGAAAACTTATGTGGGAGCCATGCCCGGCCGCATCATCTCCGCCGTCCGCCAGGCGGGGAGTATGAACCCGCTGCTCTTGCTGGATGAGATCGACAAGATCGGGACCGACCACCGGGGCGACCCGGCCTCCGCGCTGCTTGAGGTGCTGGACGCCGAGCAGAATTCCACCTTCCGGGATCACTTCCTGGAGGTGCCCTTTGACCTGTCCAAGGTGCTGTTCATCACCACGGCCAACACGACCGAGACCATTCCCCGGCCCCTGCTGGACCGCATGGAGGTCATTGAACTGACCTCCTACACCGACGAGGAAAAGCTGCAGATTGCCAAGCGCCACCTTCTTCCCAAGGAACGTACCCGCCACGGCCTGAAAACAGCCCAGCTCAAGATCACGGACGACGCCATCCGGGAGATTATCAACGGATATACCCGGGAATCCGGCGTGCGTCTGCTGGAGCGGGAGCTGGCCGCTGTGTGCCGCAAAGCCGCCATGAAGATTGTCTCCGGCGAAATGAAGTCGGTCCATGTGACCGGCGACAGCCTGGAGGAGCTGCTGGGCGTGCGCAAGTACCATCCGGAGCGCCAGGTTCTGGCTGAGCGCGTGGGCGTGGTCAACGGCCTGGCCTGGACCAGTGTGGGCGGTGAGCTTCTGGAGGTGGAGGTCAATGTCATCCCCGGAAGCGGCAAGATCGAGCTGACCGGAAATTTGGGCGACGTCATGAAGGAATCCGCCCACGCCGCCCTAACCTACATCCGCAGCCGCGCCGAGCAGTGGGGCATTGAGGCCGACTTCTATAAGACAAAGGACATCCATGTCCATTTCCCGGAAGGAGCCGTGCCCAAGGATGGACCTTCCGCCGGCATTACGATCACCACCGCCATCGTGTCCGCGCTGACCGGGATTCCTGTCAAGGGTGCCCTTGCCATGACGGGAGAGGTCACCCTGCGGGGCCGGGTGCTGCCCATCGGCGGCCTGAAGGAGAAGACGATGGCCGCTCTGCGCAATGGCATCAAAACGGTCATTATCCCCGCCGACAACCTGAAGGATCTGGAAGAGATTGACCAGACTGTGCGCGCTGCCCTCCAGTTCATCCCCGTGGAGCAGGTGGATTCCGTGCTGGCCCAAGCCCTTGCCAACAGTCCCGCGCAGGCAGAGGTAGACCTGAAAAGTCTCCCACCCAAGGCCGTGGGACAGCGTACAGGACTGACGCAGTAACAGGAGGATGCCGATGTCACTCAATGTCAATCAGGCCGAATTTGTCCGCTCCGCTGTAAAGGCGTCGGACTTTCCCCGGGACCGGCTGCCCCAGGTGGTCTTTGCCGGGCGTTCCAATGTGGGAAAATCCTCGGTCATCAACCGCCTGCTGAACCGGAAAAACCTGGCCCGGGTGGGCGCTGCGCCGGGGAAAACGACGCACATCAACTATTTTCTCATTGATCAAAAGCTCTATCTGGTCGATCTGCCCGGCTACGGCTATGCCAAGGTGTCCAAGGCGGAGAAGGATCGGTGGGGCAGACTGATCGAGAGCTGGTTTGCTGACACCGAGCTGATGACTCTGGGCGTACAGATCGTGGACGCCCGGCATAAGCCGACCGCAGACGACTGTACCATGGCCGAGTGGTTTAAGTCCTGCGGAAAACCCTTCGCCATTGTGGCCAACAAGCTGGACAAGTGCAAAAAAAGTGAGATCGAAGGAAATTTGGCACGGATCCGGGAGACCCTGGGTCTGGACCAGTCCACGCCGGTCATCCCCTTTTCCGCCGTGAAGGGGGATGGGCGGCAGGCGCTGCTGAATCTGATCCTGGAGCATATGGGGGAAACTGTATGAAGTACGTGCGAATCCAACAGGGAGAAAAGATCCGTTGGGGTGTGCTGGAAGGGGAGAAGATTTTCACCCTGGAACGAGCACCCTACGAGGGAATTTCTTACGACGGAGACAGCGTGTCCCTTACCGACTGTAGCCTGCTGGCCCCCTGCGAGCCGACCAAGATCATTCTGGTGGGAAAAAACTATTACGACCACGCGATCGAGATGAACGAAGGTGTGCCTGAATACCCAATTCTGTTCATGAAGGGGCCCAATGCTGTCAACCGCCCGGAGGGGGAGATCCATGCCCCCGATTTTGTGAAGCGTCTGGACTATGAAGGGGAGTTGGCGGTCGTCATCGGCAAGCGGGCAAAGAACCTGACGCCGGAGAACGCCCGGGAGTACATATTGGGATTTACCTGCCTGAACGATGTGACCGCCCGCGATGTGCAGAAGGCCGATGGACAGTGGACCCGGGGGAAGGCCATGGATGGCTTTGCACCCATCGGTCCCTGGATCACGGACGAGACTGACGGCGCGGACCTGAAACTGGAGACCCGGCTCAACGGAAAGACCGTCCAGTCCTCCCGGACGTCCATGCTCATGACAAAGATTCCGGAGATGCTGGCGTTCATTACCGCCTCCATGACCCTGGAGCCCGGCGATGTGGTCTCCACGGGCACCCCTGCGGGCATTGGACCCATGCACAGCGGTGATGTGGTCGAGGTGGAGATCGAATCCGTCGGCATATTGCGCAATCATGTAGTGTGAATACACTTTTGAATCAGTACAAACGCCCCCTTGACAGCAAGGGGGCGCTCCTGTATAATTTAGCGTGGTAGTGTGATAAAGAGTTAAAGCTTGGAGGAATTCCCGTGAATTTCGTCATCAATACACCGGAGGGGACCCGCGACCGTCTGTTTGCCGAGTGCGCCGACCGCCGCAAGGTTCAGAACACCCTGACCGAGCTGTTCGCGGAAAAGGGGTATGCGGAGATCTCCACCCCGGAAGTGGAGTTTTACGATCTATTTGTTCAGTCGGGCAATCCTTTGCCCCAGGAGAGCTTTCTGAAGATCGTGGATCGCTCCGGCAAGATCATGGTCATGCGGCCTGACTGCACCGCGCCCATTGCCCGTGTGGCAGCCACCAAGCTGAAGGCGGTGCCCTTGCCGCAGCGGCTGTATTATAATGAGACGGTTTTTCGCTCCGGCCAGGCCCATAAGGGCGGCAGCAGCGAGATCGCCCAGTGCGGCGTGGAGCTGATCGGCGCCGCAGGACAGCAGGCCGATGTGGAGGTCATTGCCTTAGCGGTGGAAGCGCTGAAAGCGGCCTCGCCCCATCCCTTCCACATTGAGCTGGGCCATGTGGGCCTGTTCCGCGCCCTGGCGGCCGAGATGGATATGCCCCCCGCCCAGACCGAGCAGATGCGCCTGCTGATCGAGGGAAAGCATTTTGCCGCCCTGAACGACCTGCTGGAGCCGTACCAATCAAAGCCGGCCTATGCCGTGCTCTCCCGTCTGTCCCAACTCTTTGGCTCCACCGAGGTGCTGGATGAGGCCGAGTCTCTGGTGGGCAAGAGGGAAGAGGTGGAGTATCTGCGTGCCCTCTATGCCGCCCTGCAGGAAAAGGGCTGCGGCGAGTTTGTCCGCTTTGACCTGGGTCTGGTCCATCAGATCGACTATTATACCGGTGTGGTCTTCCGCGGCTATGTGGAGGGGGCGGGCGCGCCCGTGCTGTCCGGCGGCCGGTACGACAATCTAGTGGAGAAGTTCGGCCGTCCCGCCCCGGCTATCGGCTTTGCTGTGGATGCTGATGCGGTGGCCGCCTGTCTCAGCCAGGTACAGGCTCCCGCGGAGCACCGCCTGCGCATTGCATTGACCAAGGGCCGCCTGCAGGATCAGAGCGTGGAACTATTCGAGGACATGGGGCTGGACTGCTCGCCCATCCGCAATCCGGGCCGTCGGCTGATCCATTCCGTCCCCAACTATAATTTGGACGCGGTCCTGGCCAAAGCGCCCGATGTTATTACCTATGTGGAGCACGGCGTGTGCGATATGGGCATCGTGGGCAAGGATACCATCCTGGAGAAGGGCTCCTCCTTCTATGAGGTGCTGGACCTGGGCTTCGGCAAGTGCCGTTTTGCTCTGGCGGTCAAGGAGGGCACCGACTTCTACGGCACCTATAAGACCCGCCGCATTGCCACCAAATACCCGGAAGTTGCCCGCGCCTTCTTTGAGAAGAAGGGCATGGACGTGGAGATCATCAAGATCGAGGGCAGCGTGGAGCTGGCGCCCCTCCTGGATCTGGCCGACGCCATCGTGGACATCGTGGAGACCGGCGCGACTCTGCGGGAAAACGGCCTGGTACCCATTGAGGATGTGGCCCAGGTATCGGCACGCCTGATCGTGAACACCGCGTCCATGAAGCTGTACAAATCGGAGATTCTGGACTTCCTGTCCAAATGTGAAGCGGAGTTGAAAAAACGCCATGATTGAGATTTTGAAAGCGGACGGCAGGGCAGAGGTGGAACGTATCTCCGCCATGCGGGAACGCGCTGCCGAGGTTGGCGCGGACATTGAACGCGCCGTGGCTGATATCATGAAGAGTGTAAAGGAAAACGGCTTTGCGGCTGTTGAGGAGTATTCCCTGCGCTTTGACAAGGCCGCGCCATATGAGCTTTCCCAATATGCGCTGAATGTGGCCTATGAGCGCTGCCCGCGGGAGCTGATCTCCGCCCTGGAGCACGCCGCCGCGAACATCCGGAATTACAATGAAAAGCTGCTTGCCAAAACCCTGGAATGGAAGTCCCCGGACGGGGGCAAAGTGGGCCGCGTCGTGCGCGGCCTGACCCGGGTGGGCCTGTATGTGCCCGGCGGCACGGCGGCTTATCCCTCTTCGGTTCTGATGAACGCCATTCCCGCCAAGGTGGCCGGTGTGGAGGAGCTGATTATGGTCACGCCTCCCACCGAAAACCTGAACGACGCAGTGCTGGCCGCCGCCAAGATCGCCGGAGTGGACCGTGTCATCGCCGTAGGCGGCGCCCAGGCGGTGGCGGCTTTGACCTACGGCGCCGGTTTCATTCCCAAGGTGGACAAGCTGGTGGGGCCGGGCAACGCCTTCGTAGCCACCGCCAAGCGGATGGCCTACGGAAAGCTGGATATCGACATGGTTGCCGGGCCTTCTGAAGTGCTGGTTATTGCCGATGCAAGCGCCAATCCCAAATTTGTGGCCGCAGACCTGCTCAGCCAGGCGGAGCACGACAAGCTGGCCTCTGCCGTCCTGCTGACCACCAGTATGGAGCTTGCTCAGGCAGTGGACGCCGAGATCATCCGCCAGACGGGTTATCTCAGCCGCTCTGAGATTATGGAGACTTCTCTGCGCGACTTCGGCTGCGCCATCGTGTGTGACAGCTTGGAACAATGTGTAAACCTGGCGAACGAGATCGCCCCCGAGCATCTGGAAGTCGTGACGGAGAATCCCCGCGCTCTGCTGCCCGGCATCAAAAACGCCGGTGCTGTTTTCCTGGGCGCCTGGTCGCCCGAGCCGCTGGGCGACTATCTCGCCGGCCCAGATCACGTTCTGCCCACCTCAGGCACGGCGCGCTTCTTCTCACCTCTGTCTGTGGACAGCTTCCTGAAGACCATGAGCGTCATTGAATACGATCAAAGCACCCTGGCCCCGGTCAAGGATGAGATCATTACCCTGGCCCAGAGTGAAAAGCTGACCGCACACGCCAATTCTATCCAAGTCCGCTTTGAGGAGGGAACCTGACATGAGCCGCACCGCCCAAATCACCCGCGAGACCAAGGAGACCCAGATCACGCTTTCCCTAGATGTGGACGGCGGGCCGGTGAGCATTGAAACCGGTATCGGTTTTTTTGACCACATGCTGACCGCGCTGGCCTTTTACGCCAAATTTGGTTTGGAGCTGACTGCCAAGGGCGACCTTCATGTGGACGCCCACCACACGGTGGAAGATGTGGGCATCGTTCTGGGCCAGGCCATCAAGCAGGCCTTGGGAGACAAGGCGGGCATCCGCCGTTTCGCGTCCGCGTTTATCCCCATGGATGAAGCCCTCTGTCACACCACTCTGGACTTTTCCAATCGGGCTTTTCTCCACTTTGAGGCTGAGATGCCCCAGGAGCAGATCGGCGGCTATGACTCCTGCCTGACCGAAGAATTCATGCGGGCCGTGGCTATGAACAGTGGAACTACTTTACATATGCGGGCGCTCTATGGAAAGAACGCCCATCACATCACCGAGGCCCTGTTCAAGTCCCTGGGCGTCTGCCTGCACGACGCGTCCCGGGTGACGGGGGAGGGCGTGACCTCCACCAAGGGAGTGTTATAATGAGCTATACCGCGATCGTCGATTACGGCGTCGGCAACCTGAAAAGTGTGACCAACGCCATGAGCTATCTGGGACTGGAGACCCGGATCACCAGTGACGCCGCCGAGCTGGAGCGTGCCGATGCCATCATCCTGCCCGGTGTGGGCGCTTTCCCCGACGCGGCGGAAAAGCTGCGTGCGCCCGGTTTGGACAAGGTGCTGATCGCCCAGGCGGAGAAAAAACCCATCCTAGGCATTTGTCTGGGCATGCAGCTTCTGTTTGACCGGGGGGAAGAGGTGCGCCCCTGTGAGGGGCTTGGTCTGGTCCCCGGTCATGTGGCAAAGATCCAGACGGAGTACAAGCTGCCCCACATCGGCTGGAACAGCCTGAAGTTCCAAAACGACAGCCCCATTTTCAAGGGCCTTGATGACGGGGCATATGTCTATTTCGTCCATACCTTCTGCGGCTATGCCGATTCCGAAGCTGACGTTATCGCCCGTACGGACTATGGGCCGTCAGTGGTGGCGGCGGTCAGCCACGGAAATGTGTTTGGCTGTCAGTTCCACCCGGAGAAAAGCGGAGAGACCGGCCTTGCCATTCTGAAAAACTTTGGGGAGCTGAACAAATGATCATTCTGCCTGCCATTGATATGAAGGACGGTACCTGCGTCCGTCTGAAAAAGGGCGAGTTTTCTACCGCCCACAAGGTCGCCAATAACGCGCTGGAGACCGCCAAAGCCTTTGCGGATGCCGGGGCGAAATGGATCCACATGGTGGACCTGGACGGCGCCCGGGACGGCGTGCGCACCAATTTCCCCCACATTTATGAGGTCATCCAGAATTCCGGCCTGCATGTGGAGCTGGGGGGTGGCATCAAGACCGAGCTGGACGTGATCACTGTCGCGGAGGCCGGCGTGGGCCGCTTTGTCATCGGCTCCGCCGCCGTGACCAATCCCAAAGTGGTGGATTACGCCCTGGGCCTGTATGGTGACAAGGTTGCCGTGGGTATCGACTGCATGAACGGCAAGGTGCGCACCGCGGGCTGGGAGGAAGACTCCGGGCTGGACTACCTGGACTTTGCCCGCCAGATGGAGCAAAAGGGTGTTAAGACAATCATCTTTACAGACATTGCGGCCGACGGGATGCTGTCCGGTCCGAACTTTGACCAGCTGGCGGCGCTCCAGAATGCGGTTTCCTGTCAGATCGTCGCCTCCGGCGGCGTGACCACGCTGGACGATGTGAAGCGCCTGCGGGATATGGGCCTATACGGCGCGATCATCGGAAAGGCGTACTATGCCGGAACCATCGATCTGGCGGAAGCAATCAAGGAGGCGGGCCCCCAATGCTAGCAAAGCGCATCATCCCCTGCCTGGACGTGAAGGACGGCCGGGTGGTCAAGGGGGTTAACTTTATCAATATCCGGGACGCGGGCGACCCGGTGGAGTTGGCAAAGTATTATTCCGACCAGGGCGCGGACGAGATCGTCTTTCTGGATATTACCGCTACCAGTGACGACCGCGCCACCGTGGCCGATGTGGTGGAGCGCACCGCGTCGCAGGTCTTTGTGCCCCTGACTGTGGGCGGCGGCATCCGCACTCTGGAGGACTTCCGCCTGCTGCTGCGGGCGGGCGCGGATAAAATTTCGGTGAATTCCGCCGCGGTGGCTGATCCCACCCTGATCTCCCGGGCGGCGGAGCGGTTTGGCTCTCAGTGCGTGGTGTTGGCCATCGACGCCCGCAGCCGTGGGAATGGCACATGGGAAGTGGTCGTGGCCGGCGGGCGCAAGCCCACGGGCCTGGACGCCGTGGAATGGGCCAAACGGGGCCAGGAACTGGGGGCAGGGGAGATTTTGCTGACCTCCATGGATGCCGACGGCACCAAGGCGGGCTTTGACCTTGCCATGACCAAGGCGATCACCAAAGCGGTTTCCATTCCCGTCATCGCCTCCGGCGGCTGCGGCAGCCTGGAGCATTTTGCTCAGGTGTTCGAGGAAACCGGATGTGATGCGGCCTTGGCGGCGTCTCTGTTTCATTTCGGTGAGTTGACGGTACCCCAGGTCAAGGAATACCTGAAAGGCCGGAATATCCCGGTACGGTGAAAAGTATGAATCTAGACGATCTGTTTCAAAAATCCGAGCTGATCCCTGTCATTATCCAGGATGTGGATACCAAAGAGGTTCTGATGCTCGGCTTTACCAACAAAGAGGCGGTAGAGCTGACCATCCAGACCAAGACCGCATGGTTCTGGTCCCGCAGCCGGCAGAAACTGTGGAACAAGGGAGAGAGCTCGGGAAATTTTCTGCACGTACAGGAAATGTGGACCGACTGCGACACGGATACGCTGCTGTATCTCTGCAAGCCGGACGGTCCCACGTGCCATACCGGAGCGCGCAGCTGCTTTTTCAACGAAATCAAAGGGGAGGAATGATCCATGAGCGATACGCTGCACAAGTTATACCAAGTGGTCACGGACCGGAAGACCAATCCTCAGGAGGGGTCTTACACCTGCTATCTCTTTGACCAGGGCCTCGATAAAATCTGTAAGAAGGTGGGGGAGGAGTCCGCCGAGACCATTATCGCCGCCAAAAACGGCGTGGAGAGCGACACTGTAGGGGAAATCTGTGATCTGATCTACCATCTGATGGTGCTGATGGCCCAACAGGAGATCCCGCTGGACGCGATCCTGGCGGAGCTGGACCGCCGCAGTGAGAAGATCGGCAACCTGAAGAAGATGAAGCAGACCGATCGGGAAACCTGAGCGAAGAAAAGTCCAAGAAAGCCGGTGCTGACCCAAGGCTGGGTCGGCGCCGGCTTTTTCCGTAAAGTATGGATTCAATCGTTTATTCGCCGCATTCCTGCTCAAGACCGGAACGGTCTAACACGGTGACAAAGCCGTATCCCGTTTGAAGCAGCCCCTGCCGGGAAAATTCAGCCAACAGCCGGCTGACAGTCACCCGGCTGGCTCCGATGGCAAAGCCAAGCTCCTCGTGGGTGCAGGAGAAAGGGACGCCCTCCTGGGTCTCGGAAAGCAGATGCCGCGCCAGCCGCTGGCTGGCAGGGAGGAAGGTGGCTTCGTCCACATGGTGGGAGAGCAGCCGTACCGTGCGCGCCAGATACTGCAGCATGGGAAGAGCCAGGTCGGAATGCTTTTGAAATACTCTGTCCAGCGCTTCCCGGTCCACCGAGACGATCTCACATTCCGTGACGGCTACAGCAGAGGAAACTCTGGGGCACGCATCAAAAAAAGAGGCCTCGCCCATCAGATCCCCGGCGTGATGGATGGTCAGGATGCGCTCACCACCGGCCTGGGAACTGATGTAGCTGCGGGCTGTGCCGTGGACCAGATAGTAAAACTCGTTGGCAGGGGAGTCCTGCAAATAAATTACCTGTCCCGGCTGATAACGCCTGGGATGACGGCCCTCGGCCAAAGGAGCGAAAATATCCAAAATCATCACCTCACTGTTGAGATTGTAACACATGCTACATTCTTTTGGCAAGAATTCTGTCATACTGAATTTACAAAAATGAAGGAGGCATGTTCACGATGGGAATGACCATGACCCAAAAGATCCTGGCGAAAGCTGCCGGTCTGCCCTCGGTCGAGGTGGGCCAGCTGGTGGAAGGAAAGCTGGATCTGGTGATGGGCAACGACATCACCGCTCCGGTCGCTGTCACGGAATTTGACAAGGCGGGGCTGACTCAGGTATTTGATAAGGAAAAGATCGCGATCATTCTGGACCACTCCACCCCCTGCAAGGACATCAAAACCGCCGAGCTCTGTGTGATTGCCCGGGATTTTGCCAAGCGCTTTGATATCACGCATTTTTACGACACCGGCCGGGCGGGGATCGAGCACGCGCTTGTCCCTGAACAGGGCCTGTGCGCGCCCGGCGATGTGATCATCGGCGCCGATTCGCATACCTGTACATACGGCGCGGTGGGCGCGTTCTCCACCGGCGTCGGGTCCACTGATATGGCCGCCGGTATGGCGACCGGTATCGCGTGGTTCAAGATCCCGCCCGCCATCAAGGTCGAGCTGAAGGGCCATCTGCGCCCTTATGTGTCCGGCAAGGACATCATCCTGCATCTGATCGGTCTGATCGGCGTAGACGGCGCTCTCTACAAGTCCCTGGAGTTTGTGGGGGAAGGAGTCGCCGCGCTGGAGATGGACGACCGCTTCACTATCTGCAATATGGCCATCGAGGCGGGCGCCAAGAACGGTATTTTCCCTGTGGACGAGCGCTGCCTGGCCTATGTGAAGGAGCGGGTCAACCGTCCCTATGAGGTCTTTGAGGCCGATCCCGACGCCGTGTACGAGCGCGAGGTCGTCATCGATCTGGACACGCTGGAGCCCACGGTGTCCCTGCCGCACCTGCCCTCCAACACCAAGACGGTCCGCGAAGTGGCCGGTATGCCCATCCAACAGGTGGTCATCGGTTCCTGCACCAACGGACGGATCAAGGACATGCGGGAAGCGGCCGCTATCCTGAAGGGAAAGAAAGTCGCCGACGGCGTGCGCTGCATTGTCATCCCTGCCACCCAGGAGATTTACATGCAGTGCCTGAAGGAAGGACTAGCGGAGATCTTTGTGGAAGCAGGCGCGGCCCTCTCCACGCCCACCTGCGGCCCCTGCCTGGGCGGACATATGGGCGTCTTGGCTCCCGGAGAGCGCGCCATCTCCACCACAAACCGCAATTTTGTGGGCCGCATGGGTCATGTCACCTCTGAGGTCGTCTTGGCCAACCCGGCGGTGGCGGCAGCCTCCGCTATAGCCGGTGTGATCGCTGATCCGGCCAATATTTAAGGGAGGGATCAAGAAATGAAGATTTACAAGTACGGAGATAACGTGGATACCGACGTCATTATCCCTGCCCGGTATCTGAACGCTCCCGATGAGAAGTCTCTGGCGTCCCACTGCATGGAGGATATTGATGCGCAGTTCGCCGCTACGGTCGAGCCGGGCGATATCATTGTGGCTAACGAAAATTTTGGCTGCGGTTCTTCCCGGGAGCACGCTCCTCTGGCCATCAAGGCAAGCGGCGTGAAATGTGTCATTGCCGCCTCCTTTGCCCGTATTTTTTACCGAAACGCCATTAACATCGGCTTGCCCATCATGGAATGTCCCCGGGCCGCCGCTGAGATTCAGGCTGGGGACACGGTAAACGTGGATTTTGCCACCGGCGTAATCACGGATGAAACGACGGGGAAGACCTATCAGGCCGCACCGTTCCCGGACTTTGTGGCGGGCATTATTTCCAACGGCGGACTACTGAAATCTCTGAAAGCGAGAGGGCTGGCGAAATGAATTATAAAATTGCATTGATCCGGGGCGACGGTATCGGTCCCGAGGTCGTGAATGAGGCCGTTAAGGTCATGGAAAAGGTGGGGGAGAAGTTCGGTCACTCCTACGAGTTCGTGGACGTGCTGCTGGGCGGCTGCGCCACCGACGCGGTGGGCAAGAGCTATCCTGACGGAACCGCCGAGAAATGCAAGGCCTGCGACGCCGTCCTTTTGGGCGCCGTGGGCGGACCCAAGTGGGGTTCCGACAAGCCCGCGGAGCAGCGCCCCGAGACCGCGCTGCTCGCGATCCGCAAGGATCTGGGCCTGTATGCCAACCTGCGCCCCGCCGCTCTGCGGCCCGCCATGGCCAGCGCCTGCCCGCTGCGCAAGGAGACTGCGGAAGCGGGGATCGACCTGATGATGGTGCGTGAGCTGACCGGCGGCATCTATTTCGGCAAGCGGGACAAGTACCAGACCGAGGACCGTGGCGTGGAAGCCACCGACCTGATGGCTTATTCCGAGAAGGAGATTGAGCGCATCGGACGCCGCGCCTTTGAGCTGGCCCGCCTGCGCCGGAAGAAGGTCACTTCCGTGGATAAGGCAAATGTGCTGGAGACCAGCCGCCTGTGGCGCACGATCATGCACAAGCTGGCGGAGGAGTACTCCGACGTGGAGTATGAGGACATGCTGGTGGACAACTGCGCCATGCAGATCGTCCGCAACCCCGGCCAGTTTGATGTGCTGGTCACGGAAAATATGTTTGGCGATATTCTTTCCGATGAGGCCTCCATGGTTACCGGCTCCATCGGCCTGCTGCCCTCCGCTTCTATCGGCGACACGGCTCCCGGACTCTATGAGCCCATCCACGGTTCCGCACCCGATATTGCCGGTCAGGATAAAGCGAATCCCATCGCCACGATTCTGTCCGTGGCCATGATGTTCCGCTACTCCTTCCAGAAGGCAGAGGAGGCGGACGCCATTGAAGCCGCGGTGGACGCAGTGCTGGCTGACGGCTGGCGCACCGCTGACATTGCCGAACCCGGCGTGACCCCAATCGGCACCAGGGAAATGGGCCGGCTGATCTGCGAAAAGATCTGATCTATGCGTTTAAAAAGCCCTCTGCCTGCAGGCGGAGGGCTTTTTATCACCTTTTGATGAAATCTAATTTGAAAATTCATTCATTTTTGGCCTGATTTGGCAAGATCACTCTTGCAATTTTGCAAGTTTGCGCATATAATATGTCAAGTATAGAATTCTACAAATTTTGCAGGAGGAGATTACCCCGTGAAAGAGCTCTCTCAGATTGCACAGGCCGTTCAGGCATCCACTACCCTGGCGATCGACGCCATGTTTAAACAGATGAAGGCGGATGGGATCGACGTGATCGGTTTCGGCGCCGGTGAGCCGGATTTTAATACCCCGGACAACATTAAAGCGGCAGCCGTCAAGGCTATTGATGAAAACAAGACCCGGTATACCCCTGCCGCGGGTATTATGGAGCTGCGCAAGGCTGCCTGTCAGCGTCTGCGCGAGGACTGCGGGCTTGATTATCAGCCGACGCAGATCGTTGCTGCCAGCGGTGCAAAGCACAGTGTTTACATTGCCCTTCAGGTTTTGGTCAATCCCGGTGACGAGGTGATCCTTCCCGCGCCCTTCTGGGTGAGCTACTATGAGCTGATCAAAATGGCGGGCGGCGTGCCGGTGATCGTCACCGCCACCGAGGAAGAGGATTTTAAGCTGACGGCGGAAAAGTTGTCTGCGGCTATCACACCCAAGACCAAGGCGATGATCCTCAATAACCCGTCCAACCCCACCGGTATGATGTATACCAAGGCTGAGCTGGAGGCCATTGCCGACGTTTGTGTCAAGAATGAGATCTATGTGATCGCAGACGAGATTTATTACGGCCTGGTTTATGATGGCCAGAAGTTTACCAGTTTTGCAAGTTTGGGTGACAAAGTAAAGGATCTGACCATCCTGGTGAACGGCGTTTCCAAATCCTATGCCATGACCGGCTGGCGTATCGGCTACGCCGCTTCCAACGATCAGATCGCCAAGGTGATGTCCAACTACCTGAGCCACTCCACTTCCGCTCCCTCGTCGGTCTCCCAGTGGGCCGCGGTGGAAGCCCTCAGCGGTCCCCAGGAGGGTATCCTGGCCATGCGGGATGAATTTGAGGCCCGGCGCAATTATATCGTGGAGCGCATGAATCAAATCGACGGTGTCAGCTGCTTGAAGCCGGAAGGCGCTTTCTATGTGATGATGAACATTGAGAAGCTCCTCGGCCGCACCTTCGGCGGGATCGAGATCACCGGCTCCGACAGCTTTGCCAAGGCATTCCTGGAACAGGGCCTGGTGGCTGTGGTTCCGTGTTCCGGATTCGGCGCGCCCAACTTTGTGCGCTGGTCCTATGCCACCTCCATGGACAACATCAAGGCCGGCCTGGACCGCCTGGAAAAGTTCCTGGCACAATAAAAACAGTAAGAAAACTGCGTACCTACAAATTTGCGGGTACGCAGTTTTTTATATGGATTGTTCGGCCACCAATTCGGCCATGCTGTAAAGTCCGGGGGCTTTTCTCATCAGGAATTTGGACGCCTTGACCGCACCGTTGGCGAAGATTTCCCGGGAAGCGGCGTGGTGGTGCAGCTCGATAACCTCATCCCGTCCGGCGAAAATGACCTCGTGGTCGCCCACGATGGTGCCGCCCCGCACGGCGGAGATTCCGATCTCCCGCTTATCGCGGGGATGGCGGACACTGTGGCGCTCGTACACATAGTCCGGTTCATAGGAGACCGCGGAAGCTGCCGCGTCAGCCAGCATGAGAGCGGTGCCGCTGGGGGCGTCCACCTTGCGGTTGTGGTGACGCTCCACGATTTCAATATCATATCCATCCAACACGGCGGCTGCCTTTTTGATCAGCTCCACGACAACGTTGATACCCAGCGACATATTGGCAGAGCGGAAAATGGGGACGGACTTTGCAGCCTCGTCGATCTCGGCGAGCTGCTCGGGGGAATAGCCGGTAGTGGCCAGCACGGCAGCAACGCCGCGGCTTTTACAGAAGGCCAGCAGAGGCGTCAGGGCGGCAGGGTGGGAGAAGTCAATCACCGCGTCCGCTTCGCCCGGGAACTGGTCAGGGGCCGTATAGACCGGGAAATCCCGATCGGATGAACCCAGAATGTCGAACCCGGCCACAACCTCGACCTGAGGATCGGCGGCGCAGATGTCCTCCACCACATGGCCCATGCGGCCGCTGCAGCCGGAAATAATGAGCTTTATCATCGGTATGTCTCCCTTGGAACCAGATTATTTCAGCAGACCGACGCGCTTCATGGCGGCCTTCATGACCTCCAGGTTCTTGGGTGCCATATCGCAGAGCGGCAGACGCAGGGGACCGGCCTCCATGCCCACCAGATTCATGGCGCACTTGATGGGAATGGGATTGACTTCGATAAACAGGGAGTCGATGAAGTCCATATACTCGATCTGCAGCTTGCCCGCCTTTTCAAAATCTCCCTCCAGGCAGGCATGGGACATATCCACCATCAGCTCGGGCATGATGTTGCACACGACAGAGATCACGCCCTTGGCCCCCAGGCTCATCATGGGCACCACCTGATCGTCGTTGCCCGACCAGATGTAGAAATCGTCCCCGCAGAGATAACGGGTATGGGCCAGAAGGGAGAAGTTGCCGCTGGCCTCCTTGACACCGTTGAACTTGGGGTTCTCGGAAAGGGTCTTGTAGGTCTCGGCGGTGAAGGAGACGCCGGTGCGGGAGGGGACGTTGTACAGGATGATGGGCAGCTCCACCCGGTCGGCGATGTACTCATAGTGCTTGATCAGGCCGGTCTGGCTGGCCTTGTTGTAGTAGGGAGTCACCAGCAGAAGAGCGTCGGCGCCGGAATCCTGGGCGTGTTGGGACAGATAGACAGCGGCAGAGGTGTCGTTGCTGCCCGCGCCTGCGACGACCTTGACCCGGTGGTTGACCCGCTTGACGCAGTACTCCACCACGGCGATGTGCTCCCGGATGGAGAGGGTAGAGGTTTCGCCGGTCGTGCCGCAGACACAGATGGCATCCACACCGGCGGCAATTTGCTGATCGATCAGCTTGCCGAAAGCGTCATAGTTGACCGCACCGTTGGCATCAAAGGGAGTGACAATGGCGGTACATGCGCCGGTAAAAACAGGTTCTCTCATGAGGGGCCTCCTTAAAAATTAAATCTTGTGATCGATGTAGCCCTCAGCACACAAAAGCTCAGCCAGAAGCACGCCGCCGCCTGCAGCGCCCCGCAGGGTGTTGTGGGAGAGGGAGACAAACTTGTAGTCATACTGGGTATCGGGACGCAGACGGCCCACAGAAACGGCCATACCGCCTTCCAGTTCACGGTCCAGCTTGGCCTGAGGACGGTCAGGCTCTTCGAAATAGTGCAGGAACTGCTTGGGAGCGGTGGGCAGCTCCAGCTCCTGGGCACGGCCCTTGAAATCGGCCCAGATCTGCTTCATCTGCTCCATGGTGGGCTTGTTCTTAAAGGTGACGAAGACAGCGGCGGTGTGGCCGTTGGAGACGGGTACGCGCAGGCACTGCGCGGTGATCGCGGGGGAGTCTGCCTTGACGATCACGCCGTTTTCCACCTTGCCCCACACCTTCAGCGGCTCCTGCTCACTCTTTTCTTCCTCACCGCCGATGTAGGGGATCAGGTTATCCACCATCTCGGGCCAGGTCTGGAAGGTCTTGCCGGCGCCGGAAATGGCCTGATAAGTACAAACAAGGATCTTCTCAATGCCAAAGGAGCGCAGGGGAGAGAGGGCGGGCACATAGCTCTGGATGGAGCAGTTGGACTTGACGGCGATGAAGCCGCGCTTGGTGCCCAGGCGCTTGCGCTGGGCGTCAATGACCTTGATGTGCTCGGGGTTGACCTCGGGGATGACCATAGGTACATCGTCGGTCCAGCGGTTGGCGGAGTTGTTGGAAACCACAGGGCACTCACATTTGGCATAGGCCTCTTCCAGTGCCTTGATCTCGTCCTTTTTCATATCCACAGCGCAGAACACGAAGTCCACCTGAGCCGCGATCTTCTCAATGTCGGCCGTGGCGTCCATAATGACAATCTTCTTGGCTTCCTCGGGCATGGGAGTGTCCATGGCCCAGCGGGAGCCTACTGCTTCCTCATAGGTCTTGCCCGCGCTGCGGGAGCTGGCGGCGATCACCTTCAGCTGAAACCAGGGGTGATTTTCCATCAGGGTCACAAAACGCTGACCCACCATGCCGGTACCGCCGATCACGCCTACTTGATATTTTTTCATCTACCTTACCTCCAAATGCCTCTTCCGTATACTATGTTATTTCCAGTTTTTACTTTCCAAAAACAGCAGTTGAAAAGAGGTCGTTTTTTGACTATAATGAGATAACCGTGTCGGATGGAACAGAAATGCCCTGCTCTATTTGCAGGGAAAATATTTTTATTATGGTATCATCATTTCACACCAGTGTCAATCTTTACTGTACTAAAGTATTGGAGAAATGGAGCTTCCTATGAGAAAAAAATTCGTGCAATTTGCAGCCTTTGTACTGGCGCTGGTCCTTCTGCCCGTATTGCCGGTTACCGCTGTGCCTGCGGAAGAGAGTGAGACGGTGATTCGGGTGGGGCTCTGTTATGGCAGCTCAGCTATGGAAGGAAGCAATCTGCTCAATTCGACCGGGTCCGGCTACCGTTTCGGATACTATGACAATGCCAACCAATTTATAGAGCTGGCGTCCACTGCGGAGACGGCTATTTCGGTGGTCAAAACCACCAATGTCGGCTATACCGCCAATCCCGAGACCGCGTATTGTAACTATAGCGAGAGTCTGGCTGATACCGCCAGCGTGGCGGTGGGATGCTATCACCTCCAACTGCCCGGTGGTTATGCCACTTATGCGAATGCCTTCGATGCGGCGAGCGCTTATAACGGGGGCTTTGTGGCGTACATCGGAGGTATCTTTTACGTCCGCGTGGGCAGTTACCTGACCAAATCCGCGGCGGAAGCTGCCGCAGCCGGTATTGCGGCTGAGATCGTCGGTACCTCCTCCTATGGCGTCAGTGTTGTGGCCACCGGCACCAACACGATCCTGTTCCAGTATGATGACCTGGGAAGCGGGACCGGCTTAGGGGTTCAGCCTGATCAGACGAACGGCAGTGAGAAACCGATCACCTGGTTCAAGGGAAACAAATGGCACGGCGGCTTCCGCTATGAGCGTATCGACGGCGGCAACCTGACAGTGGTCAATCTGGTGCCGCTGGAGGATTATATCCGAGGTATCCTGCCCTACGAGATGAGCAACTCCTGGCCTCTGGAGGCGCTGAAGGCCCAGGCAGTCTGTGCCCGCAGCTACACGATGACCAATCTGAACCGCCATTCCGGTTCGCATTTCGATATCTGCAATACCACTCATTGCCAAGTGTATTATGGAACCGGCAGTGCCAACGCCAACACCGACCGGGCTGTGGACGAGACGTATGGGCAGTACGCCTGGTACGACGGGAAGATCTGTCAGGCCTTTTACCACTCCTGTGACGGCGGAGCGACGGAAAACAGCGGAAATGTCTGGAATGATGATTTGCCCTACCTGCAGGGTGTGTCCGACCCCTATGAGTCGCTGGTGGAAGACAAGATTCCGGGCTACTCCTGGACGAAGACTTACACTGGAAAAGAGCTTCAGGACCTGATGATCAACAATGGCCGCTATACTTCGTGCGGAGAGGTGGTAGACATTCGGGTGACCAAGACGACTCCCACGGGAAATGTGTACAGCGTCACCGTGACCGATGTCAACGGAAAGAGCTTTACAGTTTCCAAGGGTTCTGTGCGCACTGTATTCGGTGTCAATTCGCTGCGTTATACCATCTCCGGCGGCAGTGAAAGCGGTGGATATTCTGTTGCCGGGCGCGGCACACTGGACAGTATTTCCGGCGTTTGGGCTGTAGATGGGAACGGTACTCTCTCGCAGATTAATAACGGCCCGGTCTATGCCGTGACCGGTGACGGGATCCAGGCTGTTACTCCCGCTGCCTCCAGTTCCGGTGCCAGCGGTACATTTGTCTTCAGCGGGACCGGAAAAGGCCATAATGTGGGCATGAGCCAGTGGGGCGCTTATGCCATGGCCATGGAAGGGTATACTTATGAAGAGATCCTTCATTTTTACTTTACAGGAATCGAGATAAGATAAAACGATATGAAAACATCAGATTTTAATTTTGACCTGCCTCCGGAGCTGATCGCCCAGACTCCGCTTGAGCGGCGGGATGCCTCCCGGCTGCTGACCCTGGACAAGCGCACGGGGGAGACGAAACACCTGCATTTTTACGATCTTCCCAAGCTGCTGCACCCTGGCGACTGCCTGGTGCTCAACGACTCCCGGGTGCTTCCTGCCCGGCTGATCGGACATCGGGAGCCCGGCGGCGGCGCGGTGGAGATCGTCCTGCTGATCGACTGGGGCGAAAAGGTTTGGGAGTGCCTGGTGCGCCCCGGACGCAAAGTGAAGCCGGGCGTGCGCCTGTCCTTTGGCGACGGCGCGCTGAAAGCGGAAGTTCTGGAAGTGAAAGAGGGCGGCAACCGCCTGATCCGCTTCGAGTACGAGGGGATCTTCCTGGAGCTGCTGGAACGGCTGGGCAAGATGCCGCTGCCTCCCTACATCAAGGAGGAGCTGCAGGACGCCGAGCGTTATCAAACTGTCTATTCCAGAGAAGTGGGCTCTGCCGCCGCCCCCACTGCTGGTCTGCACTTTACAAAAGAGTTGCTGGAGCAGATCGCGTCCATGGGAGTGAAAGTGTGCTATGTGACTTTGCATGTGGGTCTCGGCACGTTCCGGCCTGTAAAGGCGGAAGACATTACAGATCATGAGATGCACAGCGAGTTTTGTATGATCTCTGCGCAGACGGCGGAAACCATCAATCAGACCAAGCGGGATGGGGGGCGCGTTATCTGCGTGGGCACGACCTCCTGCCGCACCCTTGAGTCCTGGGCAGCGGAGGACGGCACCCTGAAAGAGTGCTCCGGCTGGACCAACATCTTTATCTATCCGGGCTACAAGTTCAAAGTGCTGGATTGCCTGGTCACCAATTTCCATCTGCCGGAGTCCACCCTTATCATGCTGGTGTCCGCCCTGGCCGGGCGGGAGCACGTGCTGGCCGCCTATGAGGAGGCGGTTCGGGAGCGGTACCGATTCTTTTCCTTCGGCGATGCCATGTTTATCTATTAAGGGAGGCGGCTATGTTTCGACTGATCAAAACGGAAGGCCGCGCCCGGCGCGGAGAGTTCACCTGTGCCCACGGCGCGGTGCAGACCCCGGTGTTCATGAACGTCGGCACCCAGGGCGCCATCAAGGGAGCGGTATCCGCCCACGACCTGAAAGAAGTCGGCTGCCAGGTGGAACTGTCCAATACCTACCACCTGCATCTGCGGCCTGGCGATGATGTGGTGCGCCAGATGGGCGGCCTGCACAAATTTATGGACTGGAACGGCCCCATCCTGACCGACTCCGGTGGGTTTCAGGTCTTTTCCCTGTCCGGTCTGCGCAAGATCACCGAGGAAGGGGTCACCTTTGCTTCCCACATCGACGGCAGGCGGATTTTCATGGGGCCGGAGGAATCCATGCGCATCCAGTCCAATCTGGGCAGTGACGTGGCCATGGCCTTTGACGAGTGCGTGGAAAACCCGTCTACGCCAGAATATGTTAAAGCGTCCTGTGAGCGGACTCTGCGCTGGCTCATCCGCTGTAAAGAGGAGCATGACCGGCTGAATTCCCTGCCCGATACCGTCAACCCGCAGCAGATGCTATTTGGGATCAATCAGGGCGGCATTTACCCGGAGCTGCGTATATGGCATATGCGGCAGATCGTTCCGCTGGATTGTGAGGGCTACGCCATCGGCGGCCTGGCGGTGGGAGAGTCCACCCAGACCATGTACGACATCATCGACGCGGTGGAGCCTTACATGCCCCAAGAAAAGCCGCGCTACCTGATGGGTGTGGGGACACCGTCCAACATCATTGAGGGCGTCGCTCGCGGTGTAGACTTCTTCGATTGCGTCATGCCTGCCCGCAACGCCCGCCATGGCAAGCTGTACACCTGGGAGGGCGCTCTGAACATCAAGAACGAGAAGTACAAGACCGATGAACGTCCCATCGATCCCACCTGTACCTGTCCCGTCTGCCGCTCCTTTTCCCGTGCGTATCTGCGCCACCTGTTTGCGGCAGGGGAGATGCTGGCTATGCGCCTGGCAGTTCTGCACAATCTGCACTTTTATAACGAGTTGACCGCCCGTATCCGGCTGGCATTGGAGCAGGGGGCTTTTGCGGATTTCCGGGCGGAGTACTCCAAAAAACTGGAAAGACGTATTTAAAATCGCTGCAGAGTGTATTTAATAGCGCAAAAGGGCTTGTTTTTTTTCTTGATACAAGATATAATAATTTTAAATCAAAAAGTGGAGGGCCAAAGCCAATGGAAGGTATGTCATCAATTATTATTCTTGTTCTGATTATCGCTGTATTTTATTTCTTCATGATTCGCCCGGAGAACAAAAAGAAAAAGCAGGCAGCGGAAATGCGGGCCAATCTGAAGGTGGGCGATATGATCACGACCATCGGCGGCGTGATCGGCACCGTATGTGCCGTGAAAGAGGATACCATCGTGATCGAGACCGGCGCTGACCGTGTGCGCATTGAGTTTACCAAGTGGGCTGTTTCCACTGTGGGCGCTCAGACCACTGAAAACGCTCCCGCCAAGCAGGAAAAGAAAGAGAAAAAGTAAGATATTTTCCGATTGGGACATGAAATCAACCCTCCCCGCATAGGCTGTACAAAAAGCCAAGCTGGGAGGGTGTTTTATGCGAAAAACCGAGGAAGAACAGAGCGCGAAGCTGATCCGCTTTATGAGCAGTATTTTACTGGGCGGCGTGTTAGCGCTGGCGGTGTGCCTGGTGTTTTTGTTCCTTTGCTCCATCGGGATCTCCAGCGGCTGGGTCGGCGACCGCTTTATGGTACAGTACACGCTCGCAGGATGCGTGTTGGGCAGCCTGAGCGGAGGAATGTTCGCTGTTCTGCGCTGCCGTTCCAGAACACTGGTCGTGGGATTGGGCGTGGGCGCAGTCCTGTTTCTTCTGCTGCTGACCGTTGGACTGCTGTTCTATCCCGGCATGTCCGTCGAGAATCGGGGAGTGGGCCTGCTCTGCGGCTGTCTGTTTGGCGGCGCACTGGCAGGGCTTTGGGGCGGAAAGCCCAAGAAAAAAAGACGAAAGTAATTGCAAAAGAGGAAAGAGAATGGTATAATACCATCAAATAATCGCTTAGGAGGGGAATTCCATGAAGCATACCAAGACGCTCAACGGCGCCACTCTGAAGAAGAGCGCTGCGCACGGCGGCTGCGGCGAATGCCAGACTTCCTGCCAGTCTGCTTGCAAAACTTCTTGCACTGTGGCAAACCAGAAGTGCGAGAACAATAAGTAAAAATCTTCATGAGAGAGGGTGGGGAACTCCCACCCTTTTTCTGTGTCAGGAGGAGTTTTCCATATGGTACATACCTTTACGTCTTTGGGCGTCCGGGTGGCGGTGGATGTAAACAGCGGCGCCGTCCATGTTCTGGACAAGCCCGCATATGATCTGCTCTCCCTGTTGGAGGGCCCCTTGGGAGCATCCTGCCCGGATGACGTGGCGGCAAAACTGCCCTATGACCGGGCTGTGGTGGAGGAAGCGTGGGCGGAGCTGTTGGAGCTGCAACAGGAAGGTCTGCTCTTTACGGAGGATGACTATATCGACCCCGAGGCGGCGGCTGCCATGCAGAAGGACGCCCCCGTCAAAGCGCTCTGCCTGCATGTGTCCCACGACTGCAACCTGCGGTGCAAGTACTGTTTTGCGTCCACCGGCGATTTCGGAACCGGTCGCCGTATGACGATGGATGTGGAGACCGCCAAGGCCGCCATCGACTTTGTGATTGCTCGTTCCGGTACACGGCGCAACATCGAAGTGGACTTTTTCGGCGGGGAACCGCTGATGGCCATGGACACCGTGAAGGCGACGGTGGAATACGCCCGTTCTATTGAGAAAGAAGCCGGCAAGTGTTTCCGCTTTACGATCACGACCAACGGAATGCTGCTCAATGAGGAGAACATTGAGTACATCAACCGTGAAATGTCCAACGCTGTACTTTCCCTGGATGGCCGCCGGTCGGTCAACGACAATATGCGTGTGACGGTCAACGGTAAGGGCAGCTACGACATCATCATGCCCAAGTTTAAAAAGCTCGTGGAGGGCAGAGGAGATAAGGACTTCTATCTGCGCGGAACCTTTACCCGCAAGAATCTGGACTTTGCTTCCGATGTGCTGCACATTGCCGACCAGGGGTTCCGCAATGTTTCGGTGGAACCGGCAGTCGGTGAACCCGGCTGCGAATGGGCTATCAGCGAGGAAGACCTGCCCGTGGTCCTGGAAGAGTACGAAAAGCTGGCCGAGGCTCTGAAGGACAGAAGAGGAGAAGTGAACTTCTTCCATTTCAATGTGGATCTGGCGCAGGGTCCCTGTGTGATCAAGCGCCTGCGGGGCTGCGGGGCCGGATGTGAATATGTGGCTGTGACACCGGAGGGGGATATCTATCCCTGCCACCAGTTTGTGGGCAACCCGGACTATAAGATGGGCAGCGTCCATGACAGATCCTTTGACATGACCCTGGCCCGCAGGTTCGCCGGACTGAATGTGTACACCAGAGAGGAGTGCAGGGAGTGCTGGGCCCGCTTTTACTGCAGCGGAGGCTGCAGCGCATCCAATCTGCTTGTCAACGGCGACATAAAAAAGCCGAACGAGGTGGGCTGCGCCATGCAGCGTAAGCGGCTGGAATGTGCCATCGCCCTGAAAGCGATCGACGCCGGGCTGGGCGAATAAAAACGCCTGACGGCAAGGGTATACGCCTTGTAATCAGAAGAAAAACAAGATGTTGGCATTTTGACGGAGCGGAAACACAAGATATACCAAAAATCAAGGCGTCCCGATGTTGGGACGCCTTGATTTTGTTTACATAGTTTACATAATATAGTTGACATAAGTATTATACATAATGAAAAAATTTTCGAAAAAATCGTTGTTTTCTCTTGCTATATTTTTCCGAAAGGACTATAGTATACTCACTCACTTTTTTAAAAGGGGTGTTTCAAGGCTTGAACGGACTGCATTTGGGTTTTATCGGTGCTGGCAATATGGCCACTGCCATTCTGGACGGCGTGGTGTCCAAGGGCTTGTTCTCACCGGAACAGATTATCATTTCCAATCCCCATGCAGAGAAGCTGGAACATCCCAGATCCCTGGGCGTGCAGGTGACCTTTGACAATGCGGTTGTGGCTCAGGTTTCCGACCTCATCATTTTAGCTGTAAAGCCACAAAAATTTGAAGAGGTTCTGGCTGGCATTTGTGACTGCTGTGTCGGGAAATGTATTGTCTCCATTGCCGCCGGTATCTCCACGGACTGGATTCGCACCCGGCTGCCGGGTGCTCGTGTGGTGCGGGTTATGCCGAATACCCCGCTGCAGTTGGGGCTTGGCTCGACTGCTGTGGCGCAGGCGCCGGATGTGCCGGATGACCTGTTCCAAACTGTGTGTGACATCTTTGACGCCTCCGGCTCGGTGGCTGTAATTCCGGAATCCCAGATGGATGATGTGATCCCCGTCAGCGGTTCGTCTCCCGCCTTCTTCTTTCGCATGGCCGATGGGATGGTGCGCTGGGCGTCGGAGCATGGAATGGACCCTCAGGTGGCCCTGGAGCTGGCTGCCTCCGCCATGAAAGGCTCAGCGGAAATGCTGCTGCGCTCCGGAAAAACCGCCGAAGAGTTGACCCGTCAGGTCTGTTCCCCGGGCGGTACCACGCTGGCCGCTCTGACCGCTTTTGACGAACGGGATTTCGATGGCCTTCTGGCCGATGCCATGACCCGGTGCACCCGCCGTTCCCGGGAACTCGGCAAATAGCGCGCTTCTAACTTTTCCTGTTTTCTCATAGGCTGTTGCGAGGTGACCGCCATGGGAAAACGTGTGGTGAAAATATTGGACTTGCCGTCCTCCGGGTCTGCCGCAGTGCTGCTGATCCTGTCAGCTGCCTTTTTACTGGGCGGCCTGGCTGGGTGCCTGTTGGCGAATCAGGTGGGCGGAAGCGGCAGTGACGCCCTGGGGGACTACTTGGAGGGCTATCTGTCCGCGGTGTATTCCGGCGGTGCCGCCAGGCCGGAGGTTCTTTCCCTGCTCTGGGAAACCATTCGCTGGCCCCTTTTCGCCCTCGCCCTGGGCTTGACGCCCCTGGGGCTGCTTGGCGTTCCGATCCTGTTCCTTGTGCGTGGATTTTTGCTGTCCTTTTCCATCTCTTCCTTTTATCATGTATTGGGTTCAGTCGGACTGGGACTGGCTTTTGTGGTATTTGGAATCACGGGATTGATCTGTATCCCGGTTCTTTTTGTCCTGGGGATACAGAGCTTTTTGTCTGCCGGAGCGATCACCAGTCGGCTGACGGGGGAGAGCAGGCGGCTGCCCTTGTTTGACCGGATGGCTCTGCTGCGCTGCGGCGCATGTGCCGCGGCCCTTTGTGTGTGTGGTTTGTTGGAGTATTGTGTAGTTCCTGTTTTGCTGGAATCCCTGGCCGGTTTTTTGCTGGGGTCGTGAAAACAGAGAGGAGGGATCAGGAAAATGGATCATTTGCCCGGATATGAAAAATGGCTGACAGCGGAGAAGAAAGCCGCGTCCAACACGCTGAGCTCTTACCTGCGGGATGTGCGGCAGTTCCTGACCTATCTCTCTGCCAACGGCACAGAACCGGAGCGGGTCAATCAGCGCATTCTGGAGCAGTATGTGAAGCATCTCACCGCGCAGGGAAAATCGACATCCACCATTACCCGGAGCATTGCCTCTCTGAAATCTTTTTATACATATCTCCTGATTGAAGGCTATGTAACCTCCAACCCGGCGAAGAGCATCGCTCCGATCAAAGCGGAGCGGAAGCTGCCGCAGATCCTGACCAGCAAAGAGGTGGACCTTTTCCTGGAGCAGCCCGAGTGCAGCGACGCCAAGGGCTACCGGGACAAGGCCATGCTGGAGTTGCTCTATGCCACCGGAATACGGGTGTCTGAGCTGATCAATCTGGATCTGTGCAACCTGAACCTGTCCGCCAGCATCATCCGTTGTGAGAGCCGCGGAAAGGAGCGCATCATCCCGATCTATCCATCGGCCGTACGGGCTCTGACGGAATATGTGGAAAAAGTCCGCCCGCAAATGATTGAGCAGCCGGATGAACCCGCTCTTTTTGTCAATCTGAACGGACGGCGCATGTCCCGCCAGGGTTTTTGGAAGATTATCAAGTATTATCAGGAGAAGGCGGGCATAAAAAAGGATATTACCCCCCATACTCTTCGCCACTCCTTTGCTGCCCATCTGTTGGAAAACGGCGCCGATCTGCGCTCCATTCAGGAAATGCTGGGCCATGCCGATATTTCCTCGACCCAGATCTATACCCAAGTGGTGGGGCAAAAACTGAAGGATGTCTACGCGAAAGCGCATCCGAGAGCGTAAAACACGATAACAAGCGCGATCCCCCATAGGCCTAGAGCCTATGGGGGATATTTTTTGCCGAAAAGCACGAATTTACATGGATTTGACAAAAGCAGGATTTTGGATTTTACATGGATTCGGCATAATAAAGCGATATGTGTCAATACGCGGGGGCGGTCATTCTGAACTACGCGATCGTGGATTTGGGCTCCAATACCATCCGGATGTCGGTCTATCGCATTCTTCCGGAAAGAAATTATGAGCTGCTGTTTTCCAAAAAGGAAATGGCGGGGCTGGTCAACTATATCCGTGACGGTGTCCTCTCAGCCGAGGGGATCCGGCGGGCCTGTTCCATTTTGACAAAATTTCGTGAGCTGCTGGGGCAGTTTCGGATCGCAGAGATGCATGTGTTTGCCACTGCATCTCTGCGAAACATCCGCAATACGGAGGAGGCAGTTCGGACGATCCGTCAGCTGGTCGGGGTCAATGTGGAGGTCCTCTCCGGCAACCTGGAGGCAGAACTGGGCTATTACGGTGCGCTGCGGACGCTGGAGCTGAAAGAGGGGGCCCTGTTTGATATCGGCGGAGGAAGCACAGAGATCGTGGAGGTCCGGGACGGAAAGATCCTGAGCGCCCAGAGCTTGCCCATCGGTTCGCTGAATTTGTTCAGCCGCTGTGTATCCAAGATCTGGCCGAAACGGGATGAAATGAACGCCATGAAGAAGCTGGTCACGGATACCCTGTCCGACGCGGAGCTGCCCGCTGACAAGGCCGCCCGTGTCTGCGCCGTCGGCGGCACCGCCCGGGCAATGCTGAAGATTGCAAACGCGTGGTATGGGCGGCCCGAAACGGAGCGTTGGATGACTCCTAAGGAGCTGCACCATGTGACAAAGGCACTGATGAAACAGGATGCACGGGCCCGGCAGCTGGTGCTGAACGCCTGCCCGGACCGGATCCATACGATCTTACCCGGCGCTCTGCTCATGGACACGGTATGCAGTTGCCTGTGCAAAAAGGAGCTGTGTGTCAGCCGTTCCGGCGTCCGGGAGGGATATTTGTTTCATGAACTGCTGAAGGAAGAGAGGCGGCCGGAATGAAGATTCCGCTGTGGAAAGTCCTGATGGAGCGGGCGGGTTATGCGAAAAGTGCGATCCTATTCCCTGGAAAAGCCTGTTCCGAATTTGAATCAGAAATAGAGACGGGAGGAAAAAAGCCCATGAAAGCGCAGAGCCTCTACATCAATCGGGAGCTGTCCTGGCTGAAGTTCAACGAGCGTGTACTGGAGGAGGCGGAGTGCGAACAGGTCCCGCTCTGTGAGCGTCTGAATTTCCTCTCGATCTATCAAAGCAATCTGGACGAATTTTTCATGGTGCGGGTGGGCTCGCTGGTGGATCAGATGCTCTTATCCGGCAATATGAAGGACTCCAAGACAAATATGACGGCGGAGGAGCAGATCGACGCTATCCTGGCCCAGGTGAAGAAGCTGGACCGCAGAAAAGCGGCCGTGTATGAGACCCTGATGGAGCGCCTGGAGACCTGCGGGATCCGGCTGGTGGACTTCCGGAAGCTCGGCAGGGAGGAGAGCGAATACCTGGAAAAGTATTTTGACACGGAGATCGCTGTGCTGCTGTCTCCCAGCATCGTCGGGAAACGGCAGCCGTTTCCGTTCCTGCGCAACAATGAGATCTACGCAGTGGTCGAACTGACCGGAAAGAATGGAAAAGAAAAGCTGGGTATCATTCCCTGCGGCGATCACGTATTCCCGCGGCTGATCGAGGTGCCGACGCGACAGGGCGAATATATGCTTTCGGAGGAGCTGATCCTCCATTTCATCCCCAAGGTGTTCAAGGGTTACCATGTCAAGGCCAAGTCCCTGATCCGGATCACGCGCAACGCGGACATCGACGCGGATGCTCTGTATGATGAGGACCTGGACTATCGGGAGTTTATGGCTGAGATCATCCGGGAGCGCAAGCGCCTGGCGCCGGTCCGTCTGGAGATGTCCCGGGAACTGGACGGCGGCATCGTGGCGGACCTCTGCCGGTACGCCGATGTGGCGCCCCACTATGCGTTTCGGAGCAGTACGCCGCTGGACCTGTCCTTCCTGTATGAGTTTCAGGATGCCCTGCGCCAGTCCCCGGAGCTGTTCTATGCAAAGCGTGTCCCGCAGTGGTCCTCTCAATTCCGGCGCGGCAGGCCGATTCTGGAACAGATCCGGGAGAAAGACAAGCTGCTGTCCTACCCCTTTGACTCCATGAAGCCCTTTTTGGAGATGCTTCGGGAGGCCGCCAACGATGACAAGGTCATCTCCATCAAAATGACGCTGTACCGGCTGGCCCGGCAGAGCAAGGTGGTGGAGACGCTGATCGAGGCGGCGGAGAATGGCAAGGAGGTCCTGGTCCTGGTGGAGCTCAAGGCCCGCTTTGACGAGGAAAACAACATCGAGTGGTCCCGCCGCCTGGAGAAGGCCGGATGTCAGGTCGTCTACGGTCTGGACGGATATAAGGTCCACTCCAAGCTCTGCCTGATCACCCGCAGGTCGGAGGGGCAGGTGGAGTACTATACGCAGATCGGCACCGGAAACTACAATGAAAAGACCGCGCAGCTGTACACCGACCTCTCCCTGATGACCGCCGACCCTTCCATCGGGCTGGAGGCCGCCTCAGTGTTCCAGTCTCTGGCTCTGGGCGAACTGGTGGAGGAGAGCCAGACGCTGCTGGTCGCGCCCAAGTGCCTGCAAAACAGGGTGTTGGAAATGATCGACGGGGAGATCGCCCGCGCCCGGAACGGAGAGACGGCATATATCGGTCTGAAGCTCAACTCCCTGACGGACAAAACCGTCATCGACCGCCTGATCGCCGCATCCCAGGCAGGAGTAAAGATCGACATGGTGGTGCGGGGGATCTGCTGTCTGCGCCCCGGTGTGGAGGGGGCGACGGAGCATATCCGCGTATTCAGCATTGTGGGGCGGTTCCTGGAACATTCCCGCATGTACATCTTTGGCACACAGGAGCGGCGGCAGGTCTACATCTCCTCGGCCGACCTGATGACCCGCAACACCCTGCGTCGGGTGGAGGTGGCAGCGCCCGTGTATGATCCGGACCTGCGCGGCCGGCTCGTGGAGATGTTCGGCGTGCTGCTGCGTGACAACCGGCAGGCCCGCCAGCTGCTGCCCAGCGGCGAATATATCCGTATGCAGAGCGCGGAACCGCCGCTGGATTCCCAGGAGTTTTTTTACCGCCAGGCATACCAAAATGCGGCTGCCGGACCGGTCAAGCCGGAGGAAAAGCCATTGGCCGTTCCCGCAGGAGCGGAAGCATAAAAAGTTTAAACTGACAAAAATGATCGCCCGTACGCTTTCTCCTGAATCAGGAAGAAGTGCACGGGCGATGCTTTTGTGAGAATGCTCTGCGGGTTTACCGATGGGCCACCAGCTCGATCTCGACTCTAGAGCCGCCGGGCAGCCCGGCCACCTGTACGCAGGAACGGGCGGGCGGATCTGCGGGGAAGCGGGTGGCGTAAATGCCGTTTACCGTGGCAAAATCAGCCAGATCGGTCAGGAAGACCGTGGTTTTGACCACGTCGGCAAAGGTCATGCCGTGGGCGGCCAGCACGGCCTCCAGGTTCTTGAGCACCTGCTCAGTCTGCACCTCAATGGTGTCGCCGGCCAGCTTGCCGGTGGCGGGGTCGAGGGCGATCTGACCGGAGGTAAACAGAAAATCACCGGCGGCAATTGCGTGGGAATAAGGACCGATCGCCGCAGGGGCGTTCGGCGCGGAAATGACGGTTTTCATACGACCAGCTCCTTCTTGACTCAGTTGCTTTCATTATACCGGGAGAGCGAAAAAAAGCAAGGGTGGTGTTGCGCGGATCCTTTTGCCGTGTTACAATAAATAGAAAACAAAAGGGGAGGGGAGCGGTTGGTCATTTTAGGCATCGACCCGGGCTATGCCATCGTGGGCTTTGGGGTGGTTCGCAGTGAGCGCGGCGGTCCATCCCTTCTGGCCTGCGGCGCCATCAACACCCCGGCGGGACTTCCCCTGTCCAAGCGCCTGCTTCAGATCGCGGACGATCTGGATGAGCTGATCCGCCAGTTCAAACCGGACGCCATGGCGGTGGAACGGTTATACTTTGGAAATAATGTCACCACCGGTATCGGCGTGGCCCAGGCCCGCGGAGTCATTCTGGTGACGGCGGAGCGGCAGGGGATCCCGATCTATGAATATGACCCCTCCCAGGTCAAGCAGGCGGTGGTGGGCTACGGCAAAGCGGAAAAGCGCCAGGTCATGGACATGACCAAGCGCCTGCTGAACCTGAAGTCCGTGCCTAAGCCGGACGACGCGGCGGACGCCGTCGCCATTGCCCTTTGCCACGCAAGAAGCTCCACATCTCTCCTGAACCGAGGTTAAACGATGTTTTATTATTTGAACGGAATTGTGGCCCACACGGGTCCGTATCTGGCGGTCATTGACTGCGGCGGTGTGGGCTATGCCTGCAAGACGACAAGTTATACGCTCTCTGCTTTGAAGCAAGGAGAGAAGGCCAAGCTGTACACCTATCTCCATGTTCGGGAGGAGATTTTCGAGCTGTACGGCTTTGCCACGGAAAATGAACTCAACTGCTTCCAGATGCTCATCGGCGTCTCCGGGGTGGGTCCCAAGGCGGCCCTGGCCATTCTTTCCTCCACCACGCCGGAGCGGCTGGCCACCGCCATCATCACCGGGGACGAAAAGGCCCTGACAGGCGCACCGGGCGTGGGCAAGAAGATCGCTCAGCGGGTGATCCTGGAACTGAAGGACAAGCTGGCCAAGGGCCAGCTGGGCGTGCCGGCAGGGGAGAGCTACGGCGGCACCGGCGTGACCGTCATCCCCGAGAACAAAGCCAGCGAGGCCGCCGCTGCTCTGGCCGTACTGGGCTACGGACCGGCGGAGATCAACGAGGCCTTGAAGGGGATCAATATGGAAGAGCTGTCCCTGGAGGCGGTCATCAAACAGGCGCTGAAGAAGATGGTGAAATAAAACCGCAGGCGAGGAAGTGACACTTTGAGCATTGATTTTTCCGACGAGGGTTTTGAGACCCAGGAACCGCTGGTCACCACATCCCTGACCCGGGATGATGAGAACGAGGGTTCCCTGCGCCCGAAAACCTTAAGTGAATACATCGGCCAGCAGAAGGCTAAGGGCAACCTGGATGTGTTTATCCAGGCGGCCAAAATGCGCAATGAGCCTCTGGACCACGTGCTGCTCCACGGCCCACCGGGCCTGGGCAAGACCACCCTCAGCGGCATCATCGCCAACGAGATGGGGGTCAATATCCGCATTACTTCCGGCCCGGCTATCGAAAAGCCCGGCGACCTGGCGGCGCTGCTGACCAACCTGAATGAGAATGATATTCTCTTTGTGGATGAGATCCACCGGCTCAATCGCTCGGTGGAGGAGATCCTGTACCCGGCCATGGAGGACTTTGCCATCGACATCATCATTGGTAAGGGCCCTTCCGCCAACTCCATCCGGCTGGACCTGCCCAAATTCACCCTTATTGGAGCCACCACCCGGGCCGGGCAGCTGTCCGCCCCTCTGCGTGACCGCTTCGGCGTCACCCTGCGTTTGGAGCTGTATACGCCGGAGGAGCTGGCCCTGATCGTTAAGCGCAGCGCCGGCATCC
The DNA here is from genome assembly GCA_051867655.1 of Oscillospiraceae bacterium. Classification (GTDB taxonomy): domain Bacteria; phylum Bacillota; class Clostridia; order Oscillospirales; family Oscillospiraceae; genus JAJPXI01. The sequence continues at coordinate 211,964 of JBJDYV010000098.1, read as the reverse complement.
TGAATGTGCCCATAGAGGAAACGGGCGCCATGGAGATCGCCCGCCGCTCCCGCGGAACGCCCCGTATCGCCAACCGGATGCTCCGCCGTGTGCGGGACTTCGCCCAGGTGAAGGCCGGGGGTGTCATTACCCGGGAGGTGGCCGACTCCGCTCTGTCCGCCCTGGAGGTGGATTATCTGGGCCTGGATGCAGTGGACCGGCGGATGCTGACCAGTATCATCGAAAATTACGGCGGCGGCCCTGTGGGCCTGGACACTCTGGCCGCTACCATCAACGAAGAGTCGGTCACGCTGGAGGATGTCTATGAGCCCTATCTGATGCAGATGGGCTTTCTCACCCGGACGCCCCGGGGCCGCTGCGTCACGCGCAGAGCCTATGAGCATCTGGGACTGCCGGTTCCCGGCGGCGTCGGACTGGATCAGCTGAGCCTATGAACGGGAGGGGAGTATTCTGGAGTTACTATGATCGCGTTTTACATTTTTATGCTTCTCGCTGATATGATGATTCCGGCGATCATGCTGTTTTTTGGCTATAGCTGGAAGAAAAACCCGCCCAAGGAGATCAGCATGGGGTATGGCTACCGTACCCGACGGTCCATGTCCAGCCCCAAGGCCTGGAAGTTTGCCCATATTTTTTTGGGGAAACTGTGGATCAAGTTCGGGTGGGCGGCCCTGGCCGTCACATTCGCTGTGATGGTGCCGCTGGCGTTCTTTACGCTGGAAATCGGTCGGGTAGGAATAGTCGGAACTGTTGTAGCCTTTTTACAGCTGATCCCGATGATCGTGCCGATCTTTCCTACGGAACGGGCACTGAAACGGGAATTTGGAATTTGAATGAAAGTGTGATCATTTTATGGGTAAATTATTTGGAACGGACGGCATCCGCGGTGTGGTCAACGCCGGACTGGACGCCGAACTGGCATACAAGGTGGGCCTGGCTGCCGCGCTGGTTCTCTCTCAGGAAAAGAAGGAAGGAAAGCCCCTGTTTACCATCGGAAAAGACACCCGCATTTCCTGCGACCTTCTGAAGGGGGCTTTGGTGGCCGGGCTCTGCTCCGCTGGAGCCGATGTGTTGGATCTGGGCACCATCCCGACTCCCGCCGTAGCCTGGGTCACGGTGGACGCAAAGGCGGATGCGGGCATTGTGATCTCCGCCTCCCACAATCCTTTTGAGCACAACGGCATCAAGATCTTTAACGGAAAGGGCTTCAAGCTCTCCGATGAGTTGGAGGAAAAGATCGAGTCTGTCATCCTGTCCGGCACCAACAAAGTGCCCCGCAAGACCCACGGAGATCTCGGCCAGGTACACTATGTGGCGCCGAAGGCGTCGGAGGATTACATCGACCATCTGGTGTCTACTGTCACCAGCGATCTGTCCGGTCTGCGCATCCTGGTGGACTGCGCCAACGGTGCATCCTCTGCCACGGCTGCCCGGCTGTTTGACCGGTTCCCCAAGCTGCGCACGGACGTGATCAATGCAGATCCTGACGGTGTTAATATCAATCATAACTGCGGCTCCACCCACCTGGATGCCCTTGCCGCCATGGTCAAAGCGGGCGGATACGATATCGGCATTGCCTTTGACGGGGACGCCGACCGCTGTTTGGCTGTCGATGAGACCGGCGCTGAGATCGACGGCGACCAGATTATGGCTGTGTGCGGCCTGGCAATGAAGAAGGAGGGATGCCTGTCCGGAAACGCCATCGTGGCGACCGTAATGTCCAATCTGGGTCTGCGTTTGTTTGCCAAGGAGCATGATATGACTTTCCTGGCCACCGATGTGGGGGACCGCAATGTGCTGGAAAAGATGGAAGAGTGTGGATATATGCTGGGCGGCGAGCAGTCCGGACACATGATTTTCCGCGCATTTGCCACCACCGGCGATGGTGAGCTGACCGCGCTGCAGCTGCTGCAGATCCTTCGTGAATCGGGATTAAAAGCGTCTGAACTCTTTGCGCAGTGCAAAAAATATCCCCAGTATCTGGTCAACGTGCCGGTGACCGACAACGCCATGAAATCCCGCATCATGTCTGATCCGTCTCTGGGTGAGGCTGTGAAAAGGGAAGAGGCCTCTCTTGCCGGAGAGGGGCGGATTTTAGTGCGTCCGTCCGGTACGGAAGCGCTGATCCGGGTCATGGTGGAAGGGAAAGACCCCGATTTGGCCCAGACGTGCGCGCATAATTTGGCAGATTTCATAAAAACTATATAGAATTTGCAAAATAAATTGCATAAACTATTGACATTTTACCATATTTGCAGTTATAATATCAAAAGGAGTTCCCTATATGGATCAACTTTCAACTATCGACAGCGCTTCTTCCGATGAAGAACTTTGTGCGAGGGCTGCCTCAGGCGACCGCATCGCAGAGGAAGAACTTGTGATGCGCTACAACCGCTTGGTGCGTGTCTGTGCCCGTCCCTTTTTTTTGGCCGGCGGCGATAGTGAGGATTTGATCCAGGAAGGGATGCTCGGTTTACTTTCCGCGATCCGTTCCTTTCGGACGGAGAAAGCCGCTTCCTTTCGGACCTATGCAGAGGTTTGCATCAAGAGCCGCCTGATTTCAGCGGTACGGTCTGCATCCAGCGGAAAGCATACACCCCTAAACAGCTATATCTCTTTCGAAACCCCCTCTTTTGACGGGATCACCGATTTCCCTTCTTTTATGGCCGCTGGCCTGCCGCAGAAGAACCCTGAAGATGTACTCATCAGCAGGGAAGAGCTGCAGGAGCATCTGGACATAGCAAAAGGTCAATTGTCCGGTTTCGAAGCAAATGTCCTGAGTTATTACCTGGAAGGTCTTTCATACCAGGAAATTGCAGCTCAGGTCAAACGGTCCCCGAAATCGGTGGACAATGCTGTCCAGCGCATCAGGCGCAAGTTGGCACAGCACTTTTCTTCTGGCGAATTCAGCAAAAGCTGAACGCAATATTTATTTCGTCCCAGCAATGTCGGTATTTCCGGACCTGGGAAGTCAAAGAGAGGGTATTTGTAATGTACGAAGACAAGACTCTGGTATGCAAGGAATGTGGTCAGGAGTTCGTGTTCACCGCCGGTGAGCAGGAGTTCTATGCTGAGCGTGGGTTCCAGAACGAGCCCCAGCGCTGCAAGGCTTGCCGTGACGCTCGCAAGGCTGCTGCCCGCGGTCCCCGTGAGTACTTCACTGCTACCTGCGCTGCCTGCGGCGGCGAGGCTAAGGTTCCCTTTGAGCCCAAGTCCGACCGTCCCGTTTACTGCAGCGACTGCTTCGCTCGTATGCGTGAGCAAGGCTAATTGCCATTTGCAGAAAAGAAAAAAGAGACGCTGCCATACGGCGGCGTCTCTTTTTTTATCACAAGGTCTTCGGGCGGGCATAGGATGAACCGGACCTTAAAAGGGAAGGGATGAGCCGCTGTGCCGCCTGTCAATGCCGTGCTGGTACCCTATGACCGCGCTGCCGCCGTATCCTATGCCCACAAGTGGGCCTATGGCAGAAATCCGGCCTATTTCGACTATGAGGAGATCGGGGGAGACTGCACCAATTTTGCCTCTCAGTGTCTTTATGAAGGCACTGGAATCATGAATTTCACACCGACCTTTGGCTGGTATTATATTGATGCAAATCGAAAGGCTCCTGCCTGGACCGGAGTGCAGTATTTCTATAATTTTCTGACCCGTGACAAAATCTCACCCGGTCCCTTTGCCGTTCAAACTGATCTGAACGGATTGCTGCCCGGTGACTTTGCGCAGCTACGCTTTCAACCGGAAGAATTTGGCCATACGCCGATTATCGTGGCGATAGGCTTTCCGCCCACATTGGAAAATACCTTGGTTGCGGCACATTCTTATGATGCCGATTGGCGGCCGCTGAGCAGTTATCCCTTTCAGGAGATCCGATTTTTGCATATACTGGGTGCCTGGACGCCCGGAGCATAAAAGCCCGGAACCATTGCGGTTCTAGGCTTTTCAGCTCTCTTTTTCAGCTTTTTTCTTCACCTTGCCCAGAGGATTGGCTTTGGCGGCGGAGCGCAGATTTTCATTGTCCACATGCGTGTAAATTTGTGTGGTATTCAGATTGTCGTGCCCCAGTACCTCTTGCAGGGTGCGTACATCGACTCCGTTTTGCAGCATAAGCGTGGCAGCCGTGTGGCGCAGCTTGTGAGGCGAATACTGGCTGCTGTCCAGTCCGGCGACCGTGAGATGCTTCTTGACCAGCTTTTCCACCGCCGATTTGCTGATCCGCTTGCGGCTCTGACTGCTGATAAACAGGGCGTTTGGGTCGGCGGAACCTCGCGCAGAGCGCACTTCCAACCAGCTGGCAATGGCTTGTTGGCAGGCGTCATTGAGAAAAACCACGCGTTCCTTATTGCCTTTGCCCAGCACACGCAGCTGGTCACCCTGGATATCCCGCAGATTCAGGCCGATCAGCTCGGAGATCCGCAGACCGCAGTTCAGAAACAGAGTTAAAATACAGTAATCCCGCTCCTGATTGGCACCCTTCACGCTTTCCAGTAATTGGATGCTTTGATCCAAGTCCAGATAGCGCGGCAGCGACTTCTTCAGCCGGGGTGAATCCAGATCCAGCAAGGGATTTTCCGGGATCAGCTTAGCTTTAACCGTCAAATATTTATAAAAAGAGCGGATCGCGGAAATCTTGCGGGCTCTGGCAGGCGCGCCCAGGCCACGGTCACGGCTGAGGTAATTCATAAAGTCGTATACGTCGGTCAACGTGACAGAGGCCAGCAGATCCAGCGAAACGTCATCAATGGTGATCTGATCAAATTCTGTTGTACGCGGCACAAGATTTCTTTGCAGCTTTAAATAACGGAAAAAGGTGCGCAGGTCCAAAAAGTATTCGTCTACAGTCTTTTTTGAGTGACCTTGGATCGTTTCGTGGTAAGTGAGAAAATCCCGCAAAACGCCAGGAGCTTGGCTGCGATAGTCCATATCAGTGTCTGAAACGTCAAAAGGGCCTGAAAACCGTAAAAATGGGCTTTCTGCCCCTTCTCAGGTGAACAAAATTTTTATTTTGTTCACCTGAACGTATCCTCAGACAGCCTCCCTTCCATTGAAATGCGAAATTACTTTTTTCTGTTTCTGAGAAAACGGTCAAATGCTGCGCAGATGGCCATGATCGCAAAAAAGATGAGAACGACTTTAAGAATTTCAAGAATATCCGAAAGCATTGTTGTTCCTCCTTCATTTGCCAGCTGGCGTAAAAAATAAAAGCAACGGCTTTGGGCAGACTACGAGCAACACAAATTGATGGGATGATCTTTTATGAGTCTCATTGTCTGTACCAGCGAATGTCTGTATCAGTTGGATGGTTACTGTTCCCTGGAGCGCGCCGTATCTGGCGGTGTGCCCAGCAAGGAAAATCCTTGCGTCAATTTTGTTCCGAGGCGCGGAAGCTCACAAAATGGCGGCCAGGGCTTCCCGAATGTTTTTGACTCGGATCAGCTGTAGCCCTTCCGGCTCAGTCAGTTTTCTGCTGCTGCGAGCCGGGATCAGACACTTGGTAAAGCCTAACCGGCGAACTTCGGACAAGCGCTGTCCCAGGGCGTTGACTGAACGCAGCTCTCCGGTCAGTCCGACCTCACCGATGGCGGCAAGATCGCCGGGCACAGGCTTGTCCCGAAAACTGGAAGCCAGTGCGATGAGCAGTGCCAGGTCGGCGGCGGGCTCGTCCAGTGACAATCCGCCGATGACGTTGATGTAGGCGTCGCAGCTACCCAGCAGTAACCCCCCACGTTTTTCCAGGACAGCCAAAAGCATCATGGCCCGGTTGTAGTCAAAGCCGTTGCTGTTTCGACGCGGATTTCCGAAGCTGCTGGGTGCCAGCAGGGCTTGTACCTCTGCCAGGACGGGGCGCACGCCCTCCATCACGCAGGTGACACAGGTGCCCGGCGTATCCAGCGGACGGCCGGAAAGCAAGGTTTCCGAGGGATTGGGCACTTCCTCCAGCCCGTTGTCGCCCATATCAAACACGCCGATCTCATTGGTCGCGCCAAAACGGTTTTTGGCGGCCCGAAGAATTCGGTAGGAGTTGTGCTGTTCTCCTTCAAAATAGAGAACGCAGTCTACCATGTGTTCCAGCACTTTGGGACCGGCAATCGAGCCTTCCTTGTTTACATGTCCGATGACAAAAACCGTGATCCCCTCCCCTTTTGCAAGCTGCATCAGGGTCATGGTACAGTCCTTTACCTGGCCGATACTGCCGGGGGCGGCGGTCAAATCACCGTTGTAAAGAGTCTGGATGGAGTCCACAATCAGCACATCGGGCTTGAGTTCATGCACCGCATCCACCACGTCCTCCAGGTTAGTTTCAGCCAGCAGGTACAGGCCCTCTCCCCGGACCTTCAGGCGTTCAGCCCGCAGCTTGATCTGCCGTTCGGATTCCTCACCGGATACATATAAAACCGTGGCAAAACGGCAAAGGCTGTCGCAAATTTGCAGCATCAGGGTCGATTTGCCGATACCGGGCGCGCCGCCCACCAGGACCAGGGAGCCTTTTACAGCGCCGCCGCCCAGGACCCGGTCCAGTTCAGACATGCCCGTGTCGAAGCGAAGCGCGTCGGTGGTTTCCACTTGGGAAATCGGCCTGGGGTGGTTGACAGCGGTGCGCAATGCGCCGCCAGAACTGCTTGAAGAGGCTTTCTTTTTCGGTTCGGCAGGCTGCTCCACCAAGGTGTTCCAGGCCCGGCAGGACGGGCACTGCCCCGCCCATTTGGGGGTTTCATTTCCGCATTCTGTGCAGTAAAAAACAGTTTTTGCCTTAGGAGGCATCGGGGGTCTCCCCTTCCAGGTTCGTTTGTTGATAGCTCAGATAAGCTCCCGCCAGGGCAGCAGCCAGTTTTGTCTGATAATCAGGCGATTGCAGAAGTGCGTCTTCCTGTGGATTGGACAGAAAGCCACACTCGACCAGGATCGCCCTACAGGAAATATGATTCATCAGATAGACACTTTCAGGAATTGCAGTCGGCTGACGCTCATTGTTCGGATCCAACGCCTGCTTTAAGGTAACTTGAGTGATTTGAGCGAAAGGCAAACTCAACTCGCCGTTGGCGTAAAACACCTGCGCGCCGTGATACTGGCTGCTTGTATAAGTGTTCTGATGAATACTGATCAAAATTGGGTTTTCCAGTGCCTCGATCGCAGCCACGCGGTTGTGCAGATCGGAGACTTTTTTCTCCCGCAGGGTTTGGGCATCCGGGTCATGGAGAGAAACATCACTGTCCCGCAGAAGGACAGTATTGACACCGTACAGGCCCAAAATCTGGTCCAAACGCAGAGCAATGGCCAAGTTTATATGGCTTTCAATCGCACCGGAAACAGACACTGCGCCGCCATCCTCCCCGCCGTGTCCTGCGTCAATCACGACTGTCTCTCCCGAAAAACGCGCGGGCGCAAAGGTGCTGTCAACGGCCTCCGGTTTCTGAAAAAAGCAGGCCGCTGTACCAAGGGCCAGGGCAATGACGACTGCCGCAGAGAGATACTTTCCGGAACGCTTGTTTTTCATCGCGAACACCCCCTCTGAAATCTATGAGGGGTCGTCCATTTGTATTCCCGCTTCTTTATTATAACATATCCGCCGTAGGATTTAAAGTAGTTTCCAATCGCAGTCTGTCGCATATGATGGAACGAAGGGAACGTTTCCCCTTCGAAAGACTACAAGGAGGAATACGACTTGAATCCCGAAAATAACATGACCAACGCCTGCGCGGACAACTGCGGTACTCTGCCGTCTTGTGCGCCTCTGGCGGTTCCCTATGTTCCTTTTCAACAGACGGGCAGTAAAAAGTATAACCAGGCGGAAGCGCTGAATAACGGCACGCTCTTCCCCGGATTGAATTTACCATTTAAAGTAAAAGCAACCGCTGCAAACGTAGTCAATGGCCCCCTGGCTGAACTGCAGGCACTGGAGTTTGTGCTGGTGGAGCTTGGCCTGTATCTGGATACACATCAGGGCGACAAGGAGGCGTTTGAGCTTTTTCAGCAATATGCAGCCCTGGAAAAAGAGGGGCGCGCCCGGTATGAGGCCATGTACGGTCCGCTGACCCAGACGGCTGCCGCCGCCGGTGACTGCTATACCTGGCTCAAAGATCCTTGGCCCTGGAACTTCCAGGAAGGAGGGGAAAAATAATGTTTATTTATGAAAAGAAGCTGCAGTATCCCGTAAAAATCAAAAACTGCAACCCCAAACTTGCGGCTGTCATAATCTCCCAATACGGCGGCCCAGACGGTGAGTTGGGAGCGTCCCTGCGTTACCTGAGCCAGCGGTATGCAATGCCCTACCCTGAACTGAAAGGCTTGCTGACTGATATCGGTACCGAGGAATTGGGTCACCTTGAAATGATCGGCGCAATCGTCCATCAGCTGACCCGGAACCTCAGCGAGGAGCAGATCAAGATGGCCGGGTTTGATACCTATTTTGTGGACCGCACCACGGGCGTCTACCCCACCGCGGCTTCCGGTTTCCCCTGGAGCGCAGCCTCCATGGCTGTCAAGGGTGACGTGCTCGCCGACTTGACAGAGGATCTGGCGGCCGAGCAGAAAGCCAGAGTCACCTACGACAATATCCTGCGTTTGTCCGATGACCCGGATGTCAATGATGTGATCCGCTTCCTCCGGGAGCGGGAGGTTGTTCACTTTCAACGTTTTGGCGAAGGAATCCGCCTGGCCAAGGAAAAAATGGATCAGAAGAATGTCTACTTTACCAACCCGGCGTTTGATGCGTAAGCTCTCCCCTGCCCCGCCCTTCTTCCAAAAAGAAACCGGTGCGCCCTGCGGTGCACCGGTTTCTGCTTAATATAGTTCGGTCTCGTTGACGCACTCAGACTTGATTTTTCCCACAAGGGCCTGCAGCGCATCCACGACATGGGGGCGGATATCCCCGCCGATCAATACATACATAATGTCATCCCCTACGTTCAGCTCGCCGGAGTTGAGCCAGGCGCGGACATAGTGGATTCCTTCCATTTTGTAGGTCTCCGACACGGCGGCAGCGACCTTATCGGCATCATAGCTGAAGTGCATGCCGGTCACGTTGCCTGCATCTTTGTCACCGCCGCGAACTTTTGCCTTGGGAGTCAGGCGTACGGTTCCGTTATGGACAAGATACATTCCAATTTTCTCAGCGCTGGGGTCAGCCTTGGCCTCCCGCAGCCATTCATCCATAGAAGGAGGAGTTTTTTTCTTATTCATGCTGCCTCCTTTACTTCGCGGCCTGCTCCGCGCAGTCGGCGGAGCCAGCAGACAGGAGCATATCCACGCCGTGGCGGATCGGGGAAAGCACGGCGTTCAGATTCTCCGTGGACGCTTTTTTGCTGCCGGGCAGGTTGATGATCAGCGTTCTGCCGCGGATTCCGGCGGCGGAACGGCTCAGACAACCGTGGGCCGTGATTTTCATACTCTCCGCGCGCATCAGCTCCGGAATACCGGGCGTAGGACGCTCCACGACGGCCATGGTGGCCTCGGGAGTAACGTCCCGGGGAGAGAAGCCGGTGCCGCCCGTGGTCAGCACCAGCGTGATCTTGCGCTCGTCAGCGCAGGCAATCAGCTCCGCCTTGATTTGGTCCTGCTCATCGGGAATGATGGTCGTATAGACCACATCCCAGCCGTCATTTTTCAGGATCTCGCACAGGGCAGGGCCGCTGGTATCCTCGCGCAGACCCACCGAACCCTTGTCGCTGATGGTGATCACTGCTGCTGTATAAGCCATGTTTTAATCTTCCTTTCTTTGAAAATCTCCGTGCACGCCGCCGGTCTTTTTCAGCAGGCGGATGTCGCTGATGACCATATCCTTCTGCACGGCCTTACACATATCGTAAACGGTCAACGCGGCGGTGGACACGGCGGTCAGCGCCTCCATCTCCACACCCGTGCGGCCGTCACAGGACACAGTGGCCTCGATTTCCACGGAGCAGTTCTCCTCGTCCAGGTGCAGGGACAGGTCGATGCCGTCCACAATGACAGGGTGGCACATAGGGATCAGGTCGGGCGTGCGCTTAGCGCCCATGACACCTGCTACCTGAGCCACGGTCAGCACATCGCCCTTCTTCATACCGCCGCTTTTGATCAGCGCAAAAGTCTCCGGACTGACCAGAACACGGGCCGCCGCAATGGCGGTACGCCGGGATTCGGGCTTTTCGCCTACGTCCACCATCTTGGCCCGGCCTTCGTCATTAAAATGGGTAAAATCGTTCATGTTTTGTATCATAAACTCCGCGATCCCTTCTGTGTCCTCGAGGGTAAATCGAGGCAAAGTGGTTTCAATCTCGTCCATGTCCGTGACAATGGCAATAAAGCGGCTCAGATCCGCGGTAAAACCTTTTCCGGTGGCTCTTCTGGCAATTCCAATCTGGGGAAGGGTCTCGTTTTTATACCCCTCCACCAGGATCAGGTCCACATCATGGACCATGTCGATCAGCTGCCACAGAGTCAGGCTGCGCTGCTCGATATAGGCCGTCTTTTCCTGGGAACTGATGATCGTAATGTCCGCGCCCGCGTGGGCAAAGCGCCAGGAGTCCTTGCCCTCGTGATCGATTTCAAAGCGGTGGCCGTCGTGCTTGATGACCGCCAGGCGCAGGCCTTTCGCTTTTAACTCACGGACGACCTTTTCAATTACAGTGGTCTTCCCTGTTCCCGAATATGCGGCAAAAGCAAAGACAGGAATGCCGGCCATGTTTCAGCCTCCGATCTGGTTCATGCTGCGCCCGGCCGCGCTGTGCTCCCAGGCAGACAGAGGAACATGACAAGCCGGCTTGGCCTGGATGGCTTGCCGCATCGTCTCCAGCATTTCCTCATATCCCAGGCCTTTGATGCTGTATTCCTGTGCCGAATGAAGACAGGGCTTCAGCTTGCCGTCCGCCGTCAGACGGATGCGGTTGCAGCTGGCGCAGAAGTGCTGGCTGACTGCGCTGATCAGGCCGATCTTTCCCAGTGCACTGGGAAGCTTGTACAGGGCCGCTACCCCACCGTCGGAACCCGCTGGCTCCGCCTCAGGCAGTGCTTCCAGTACCGCCTCGCCCGGTACATAGGCATGTGGTCCAAATTCCTCGCTGTCGGTCATGGGCATCAGTTCAATGAAACGCACATCCACGGGATACCGCATCGTCAGAGCAGCCAAATCAACGATCTCGTTGTCGTTGAAACCGCCGATCAGAACGGCGTTAATTTTCATATGTTCAAAGCCTGCATCGAACGCGGCCTCAATACCCCGGAGCGCATCATCCAGGCTGCCCCGCCGGGTAATATAAGCGTACTTCTCCGGATTGAGCGTGTCCAGACTGATGTTGAGACGATCTACTCCCGCCTCACGCAGAGGCTTTGCCATCTGGGGCAAAAGCGTCCCGTTGGTGGTCAGGCAGACCTCCCTGATCCCCTCAACGGCGGATGCCCTGCGGCAGATAGACAGGATGTTTTTCTTCACCAAGGGTTCTCCGCCCGTGACGCGCAGTTTCCAAATACCCAGCGCCGCGGCAGCTTCCACCGCCCGGATCATCTCATCCTCGGTCAGCATCTCCGCATGGCTTTTCTTGCAAACACCCTCCTCCGGCATGCAGTAGCGGCAACGCAGATTGCAGCGCTCCGTGACAGAAAGGCGCAGGTATGTAATCTCGCGTTCAAAGTTGTCTTTCATATCAGTACCTTCCAAACGTACAATTGGGCCAGTGACAGCTGCCGCACTGCTGGCAAAGTCCTCCGTCGCCCAGATTCACCAGCTCTTCCTTCGTCAGCTTATCGCCGGTGAACACCTGAGGAAGGAGCACATCAAAAATGGTGGTGGGCAGGCTGATGGCCGCGCCCGGCACGCCGAGGATGGCCACGTCCCCCAGGTAAGCCACCAGGGTCATATTGCCGGGCTGCGCGGGGACGCCGTGGGTAATGATCTCCGCGCCCAGGCTGCGGATGGCGGTGGGTGTCAGGTCGTCTGGATCGACGCTCATGCCGCCGGTGAAGATGAGAATGTCTGCACCGTTTTCCAGATGCTTCTTCGCCGCACTGCAGATCATGTCCAAGTCATCGTCGCAAATCGTGATGTCCACGATCTCACTGGGATATTGCTTCAGCTTCTCCCGAACAACGGGTTCAAACTTGTCCTTGATCCGTCCGGAATATACCTCGGAGCCGGTGATAATGACGCCGACCTTTTTTTGCTGATAGGGCCGAAGGGAAAAGAGCTTTTTCTCCGCGCACAGCTTTTCAGCACGGATGATCTGCTCTTCCTGCGTGACCAGGGGCACGATGCGCATGGAAGCGATCCGCGCCCCCTCTTTGACGGGATAATGGTCCGGCATGCTGGAGATAGTGATTTCCCCGATGGAGTTGATCTCCCGCTGCAGAGCGGTGTCCACCCGGAACAGGCCGTTACGCTCCGCAAAGAAAAGAATCTTGCCTTCTGACGGCCCGCTTTGGCGGGTACCTTCCATGGCGGTCATCTTCGCCATGCGCCGTGCCGCATCATCCTCATGGATCTCTCCGGCGTGTTCCTCCCAAACGAAGATCGTTCTCTTTCCGATATCCAGAAGCCGGGGAATGTCCGCCTCTTCAATGACGTGCCCGCGCTTAAACTCCGCGCCCTTGAAACCGTCCCGCATGGCGGTGATGTCATGGCAAAGGGTCATTCCCACCGCGTCTTCAACCTTGACTTTTTTCATAGCTTGAATCCTTTCAGCGTTGTTCCGGCAGCAATGGGGCCGGTACCCGCGGGGACAACAGCCATTCCATCGCAGCCGATGGCACTGCTGATGACCACGTTGCCCTGGTCCTTGGGAAGAGCCATTTTAACAGTGCCGTCGGAAATATCCAGCTTTCCGCGCAGGAGCCGCGTGGCAGGGCTTTTCTTTTTAAAATCAGTGCTCAGAGTGACCTGAATTTCTTCCAGCATATAATCGCTCAGGCCCGCCAGCTTTTTCAGGGCCGGAACCGCGACCATGTAGAAATTAGTCAGCGATGAAGCGGGATTTCCGGACAGGCCGCATACAAGCTTGCCGTCCTTTTCCCCGTAGGAGCAGGCCATGCCGGGCTTCAGCTGGACTCCGCGGAACAGAATATTCACACCGGCCCTTTCCATGGCGTCGGGGGTGAAATCGTAGTCGCCTACGGATACGCCGCCGGTGGTCACGATAGCGTCACATTCGGCGAGACCCTTTTTTATCAGCTCACAGATGGCCTCCGGGTTATCCCCTGCCAAACCGAGATACACGCTTTCACATCCGATTTCAAACAATGCAGCGGAGAGGGTGTAGCGGTTGGAGTTGTAGATTTTTCCGGGAGCAAGGGGAACCCCGACCTCCATGACCTCGTTTCCGGTGGAGATGATGCCCACTTTAGGCCTGTGATAGACCTTCGGGCGGGCAACGCCCTGGGCCGCCAGCGTGCCGGCCGTTCCGGGGTCAATGACTTGTCCCTGCCGGACCAGAACATCGCCCTTGCGTACATCCTCTCCCGCGCGGACAATGTTATCGCCGCTCTTGACCGGTGCAAAGATCTTCACCGAGCTTTCTGTAAACTCCGTGCGCTCGTAATTGATCACCGCATCGGCCCCCTCGGGAATGGGCGCCCCAGTCAGGATCTTCACCGCCGTGTTTTTGGTGCAGACTTTGGTGGGGACCGCTCCGGCGGGAACCTCCTCGATGATGTACAAGGTGACAGGATTTTCCTTGGAGGCCTCTGCGGTGTCCTCGCTTCGGAAAGCATATCCGTCATAGGGTGAGCGGTCAAAGGGGGGCACATTTTCGGCTGCTGTCACGCTCTCGGCCAGCACGCGTCCAAAGCACTCCGAAAGCGCGACTTCTTCCGTGTCCACTGTGTGCGCCACATCCAGCAGCAGATCACGGGCGGTGATGAAATCGGGGTTTTTCAGCATGGTTATGACTCCTTCAGCAAAAGGATGGATTCAGGCGGCAGACAGAGACTGACCGGATCTGCTCTGAGCTTTCGCCATTGCTCCTTGTCCATCTCCCAACCGATGGGAGAAGTTCCTTCCCAGCCCTGCTTTTTGAGCATGATGGTAAAGGAAAAAGGATTCTCAATCTCTTCTATTATATCACAGGAAAACACATTTGTATCGCCTTTTTCACAAATATCGTGCATCCGGATACCGATAAACGAAGCATCACCCACGTCTTCGTTCAGATCCAGCTCCATGCCCCAATCCAGGGCCAGTACGCGCCGCTCTGAGAGCTTCTTGATGGGCGAGACATTTTTGCATCCCGTCAGGATCGCGCCGTTTCGGGTTTGGGGAGCCCGGAAAACTTCTTTTTTCGTGCCGATGGCCTCGATCCTTCCGCCGTGGACGATTGCAATGCTGTCCGAGAGCCGGAAGACCTCGTCACGGTTGTGGGAAACAAGGAGAACAGTCTTACCGAAGCGGCGCGTCACATTGCTTACCTCCTGCTCCAGGCGAAAGCGCAGGTGGCTGTCCAGTGCGGAAAAAGGCTCGTCCAACAGCAGAAGATCCGGCTCATTGGCCAGAATCCGTGCCAGCGCAACGCGCTGCTGCTGACCGCCGGAAAGCTGGCAGGGACGCTTGTTTTCCGTGCCCTCCAGGCTCATGGCACGGATCATTTCCTGCACGACCTCGTCCTTCTTCTTCCCTTTGCGGACGCCCGCGGCAATGTTCTGCCGGACCGTCATATTGGGAAACAGGGCGTACTGCTGGAACAGATAACCGACTCTTCTCTTCTGAGGAGACAGATTGATCCGCTTCTCGGAGTCAAACAGTGTCCTGCCGTCCAGAACGATGCGGCCCTTGTCCGGCTTCTCGATTCCGGCAATGCATTTCAGGGTCATACTTTTGCCGCAGCCGGAAGCGCCGAGCAAAGCAAGCACCTCATCCCCTGCCTCAAAGTTCATTTTTAAATGAAATGCACCCAAACGCTTTTCAATATCGACAAGAAGCGCCATATCAGCCTTCCTCCTTTTCTGTGCGGAGGAGGCCTCCATTATTTTTCTTTTCCAACATATTTACCACAAGCAGGACCACAGCTGAGATGGCCATGTTGATCATAACCCATTTAAAAGCCAGCGCATCATCGTTGGTACGCCACAGCTGATAGACTGTGGTGGAAATGGTCGCGGTCCGGCCGGGGGTATATCCCGCGATCATGCTGGTCGCGCCGTATTCACCCAATGCCCGGGCGAAAGCGAGGACCGTCCCGGCCAGGATACCCTGGCGGCAGTACGGCATGCGGATGCGCCAGAAAATGTAGGTATTGGACAGGCCCAGGGTCTGGCCGGAATAGGCCAGAGTTTCATCGAAGGCTTCAAACGCACCTCTTGCGGTGCGGTACATCAGAGGAAAAATAACAACTGTCGTCGCAAAAATGGCCGACCACCAGGTCATGGTCAGCTTGATTCCAAACACCGAAAGGAACCACGCGCCAATGGGGCGCTTCGGGCCCAGAACACGCAGCAGCAGATAACCCACGACCGTGGGCGGCAGCACCAAAGGCATCGTCAGAACCACATCGAGGACGCCCTTGATCAGCCGAGGTGCTTTGGCGATGTAGTAGGCGGCAAAAATACCGACAAAGAAGATGATGACCGTGCTGATCCCTGCGATCCGCAGTGAGTTGTAAAGTGGAAACCAATCCATAACTTCTTCACCCCTTTATCACTTTAAAAAAGCAGGCGGGCAAATTGATCACCCGCCTGCTTTTTATCGTGGTTTATTCTCTCTTAGGCCATGGGAGTAAAGCCGACTGCCTCAAAGACAGCGTCGGCAGTGTCGCTCTTCAGGAACTCCATGAAATCCTTGGCAGCGTCCACATTCTTGCTGACGTTCAGAACGGCGGCGGGATAGATGACCTGACCGCACATCTCGGCGGTGGCGGTGTCCACCACGGTCAGCCCGGCGGAGTAGGCGTCGGTCTGATAGATGATGCCGCAGTCCACGGTGGCCTCGGAGACCTGCGTGGTGACTTCCTTCACGTTGGAGCCGTAAGTAACGGTGCCGGCAGCAACCAGATCTTCCTCAGACAGCTCATAATACTTCAGAATCTTCTGGGTGTACTGACCCACGGGCACGTCGGAGTTGCCCATCGCCAGCATGATGGAGCCGTCCTTCAGGCCGGCAGCCAGATCGTCATAGGAATTGATGCCCTTGGGGTTGCCATCGGGAACAGCCAGAGCAACCTTGTTCTCCAGAATGTCGAAGCGGGTCTCGCCCAGAACAAAGTCCAGGCCCTCGGTGTTGACCTCCGGGCTGGCGTCCTTGTCCAGCTGATTCATCTGCTTCTGACCGGCGGAGATGAAGATGTCGCAGTCAGCGCCTTCCTGGATCTGGGTCTTCAGAGTGCCGGAGGAGTCGAAGTTGAAGACGATGCTGACGTTCTTGTTCTCTTCCATGTACTTGTTGCCCAGCTCAGTCAGCGTCTCGGTCATGGAGGCGGCGGCGAACACGATCAGCTCAACAGGCTCAGCCTCGGGCTCCTGGGAAGGCTCCTGAGAGGGCTCCTGAGAGGGGGCCTCGCTGGCAGGAGCGGGGGACTCGCTGTTCTTGTCGGCGCTGGAGTCGGTGTTGCTGCAGCCTGCCAGCAGACAAAGGGTCATGCAAAGAGCAAGCAGCAGTGCGATGATCTTTTTCATTGGTTTTTCCTCCTGTAAAAATAAAAATTGTCCGCTTTCGTCAGAAACGGACAATTACTTCGTCAGGAGGTGCTTTACCACAACGAGAACTGAATTCCGTCTCCTTCTCAAACACGGAAGGCCAAATCGTTTCCAATCAGGCCCTGAGTCTGCACATGCAGACCGGCCCAAGTCCATAACAAGAAGTTTTAGGACATTGGGCTCGAAGACAGCAACATTGTTGCATAAGAAAAAAGATTTGTCAAGACACTTTTCTATTTTCACTTCGGTTTTCATGATTATTTTCAGTAATAAAAGTTGAAATTTGATGGGGTTTGTCAAAAAAACGAAAAACAGCAAAAACAAAAAGAAAAAATTGGATAATATGGGCACAGCGAAAAAGAAAAAAACATTGTATAATTAATCATTACACTTTCTGAGGAGGTTTTGTCATGGGTAAGCGTCTGGAAGTGAATACTTCCTGGTGTAAGGGCTGCGGGATCTGCGTGGCCTTCTGCCCGAAAAAAATTCTTAGGCTCAATCATGGAAAGGTAGAGGTCATTGACGACAGTGCTTGTCTGAGAAGCGGAATATGTGAGAACCTCTGTCCCGATTTTGCGATTTATCTGGTGGAAGAGGAGGACTCGGACAATGGCTGAAAAGAATCTGGTTCTGATGCAGGGCAATGAGGCCTGCGTGCGCGGCGCCATTGCCGCCGGCATGACCTTTTATGCCGGTTATCCCATTACTCCCTCCACCGAAGTGGCGGAGATCTCCGCACAGCTTCTGCCTAAGATAGGGGGATGCTTTATCCAGATGGAGGATGAGATCTCCAGCATGGCGGTCATCATCGGCGCTTCCGCTGTGGGTGCCAAGGCGATGACGGCCACCAGCGGTCCGGGCTTCTCCCTGATGCAGGAGAATCTGGGATATGCCGCTATGATCGAAATGCCCTGCGTGGTGGTGAACGTGCAGCGCTCCGGTCCGTCCACCGGCTTGCCTACTTCGCCGTCTCAGGGCGATGTGATGCAGGCCCGCTGGGGCACCCACGGTGATCACCCCATCATCGTCCTCTCCCCCTCCACGGTGGATGAGACCTACCATCTGATCATCCGCGCCTTTAACCTGTCGGAAAAATACCGCACCCCCGTGGTTTTTTTGATGGACGAGATGGTCGGCCATCTGCGGGAGGGAATCCGGATTCCCGATCCCTCCGAGCTGGAAATCGTGAAGCGCAAGCTGCCGGACCCCAATGACAAAGAGTGGCAGCCGTACAAGGCGGACCCCGAGACTTTGGTGCCCACCATTCCCCCCTTCGGCATGGGCTGGCGCTATCATATCACCGGTCTTGCCCACAATGAAAAGGGCAACTCGATCGGCGCCGGAGAGGGAACACGCAAGCTTTGCACCCGTTTGATGGAAAAGATCGAGCGCAATAAGAAGGACATCCTTCAGTGGGAGGAGCGCCTGACGGAAGATGCCGAAGTGGTTGTCGTCTGCTATGGCGGAACCACCCGCAGCGTGCTCAAGGCCATCCAGGACGCCCGTGCGGCGGGGATCAAGGTCGGTATGTTCCGTCCAATCAGCATTTGGCCCTTCCCCGGTGATGCACTCTTGGAGCTGACAAAGCACGCGAAGCAGGTCCTGGTCGTGGAGCATAACTACGGACAGATGCTCCTGGAGATCGAACGTGTTATAAAAAATGAGAGCGAGGTCTCCTTCCTGGGCTGTGTGGACGGCGAAGTGATCATGCCCGACAGGATTCTGGAAAAAATCAAGGAGGTGACCTGCCATGACTGCTAATTCCTTTGCGGAAAAATATCTGCGTACCGAGACCATGCCTCACATCTGGTGCCCCGGCTGCGGAAATGGTATCCTGATGCGGGACATCGCCATGGCAATCGACCGAAACGGCCTCGATCAGAATAACGTGTGTATCGTCTCCGGCATCGGCTGTTCCAGCCGTGCTGCCGGCTACATGGATTTCAACACCATCCATACCACCCACGGGCGCGCTATCCCGGTTGCTACGGGAATCAAAATGGCACGACCTGATATGAAGGTCATTGTCATCACCGGCGACGGCGACGCAGTCGCCATCGGCGGCAACCACTTTATCCACGCCGCACGCCGCAACCTGGATCTGACCATCGTTGTATTTAATAATAACGTCTACGGTATGACCGGCGGACAGTACTCCCCCACCACCCCCCGGGGCGAGTTCGGCACCACAGCCCCCTATGGCTCCATTGACCAGGACTTTGACGTGTGCAAGCTGGCGATCGCCGCAGGCGCCACTTTCGTGGGCCGCGGCACGGCATTCCATGTGAAGCAGACGACCAAGCTCATTGAGCGGGGCATCAAGCACAAGGGCCTGTCGGTGATCGACTGCGCTTCAATTTGTCCCACTTACTACGGCCGCAAGAACAAAAAAGGTGATGCCGTGGATATGCTCAAGTGGCAGAAGGAAAATACCATTTACTATGAACAGGCCCAAAGCCTGTATGATGATGAGCTGCACGGCAAGATTGTTATGGGTTTGCTTTATCACAACAACCGTCCTGAGTACAGTGAACAGTATCGGGAACTGGTAGAAAGATGCCGGAAGGAGGATTAAGATATGGAACAGGAAATTGGGATCCGCCTGGCCGGTTCCGGTGGACAGGGCATCATCCTCTGCTCAATCATTCTGGCCGACGCGGCGCTGATGGGCGGCGCATATACCGCGCAATCCCAGTCATATGGCCCGGAGGCCCGCGGCGGCACCTGCAAGGCTGAAGTCGTTATTGCGGAAAAGCCGATCGCATTTCCCAAGGTGATCAAAAGTGATTTCATGCTGGCACTGACTCAGGCAGCTTTGGAAAAATACCTGCCCGGCGCCAAGCCCGGCAGTATGGTGATGATCGATGACTCCCTCGCCCTGCCGAAAAGTGCGAAGGGCTTTCAGATATACAGCCTGCCCATCCTGGCTGCCGCCCGTGATACCATTAAACGGCCCATGGTGGCCAATATTGTGGCGGCAGGGGCCATTAACGCCTGCCTGAAGCTGGTGGATCTGGAAACGCTGGAGCAGGCAGTGCTGAAAAATGTACCGTCCGGAACGGAAGAACTGAACCGGTTTGCTGTGCTGGAAGGAAGCCGAATGCTGTAATTTTTAAAGGGGGGCGGCCCAAAGGCCGCCCCCCTTTTGTCCTTAATCCCGGCAATTCAGAATACCCTGCGCGATGCCTTCTGCCAACAGCTTTTGATAGTCCGCGTCCTGCAGCAATGCCAGTTCCTCCGGGCAGGTCATAAAGCCGGTTTCCACCAGTACTGCGGGCATATCTGTCTCCCGCAGTACGGCGTAGTCCTCACTGCGCACGCCGCGGTCAATGCCTCCGGAAGCGGCCGCTGCCGCGGCTTGGATCGCCTGCGCAAACGCTCGGCTGGAGCGTTTGTCCGGATGATAAAAGGTGATAATTCCCGCATAACTGTCATCCTCCAGGGAATTTGCGTGAATGCTGACAAACAAATCCGCGTTTTCCCGATTGGCGAAATCCGCCCGGTCGGTCAGAGATGGATATACATCCTGCTCCCGGGTCATGAGAACGGTTATTCCTTCCTGTTCTTCCAATTGCTCCCGCACCAGCAGGGCAATAGCTAAATTGATATCTTTTTCCAGTGTCTCCCCCACCACTGCCCCGGGGTCATCACCTCCGTGCCCGGGATCCAGCACAACCAGGAATACGCCGTCGTCCTCTTCCCGGTGCAGCAGAGACCAGCCGCCCCAAAGCACTAGGATGGCAAGAATCACCAGAAGACCGCGTTTCAATACTTTCGACATCAAAAAACACCTCACTTTTGCATGATACCGCAAAAAGTGAGGTGTTTCATTAATAAAATCTTACAAATTTAGGTCAATCTTGTATCATTGTTAAAAATTCTTCTTCAGTCAACACCGGAATACCCAGTTCATTGGCCTTTTTCAGTTTGGAGCCGGCAGCTTCGCCCGCTACCACGTAGCTGGTCTTTTTCGACACGGAGCCGGACACCTTGCCGCCCAGCTTCTCAATCATTTCCCCGGCTTCGTCCCGTGTAAAGCGCTCCAGCGTACCGGTCAGCACGAAAGTCTTCCCCGCCAGCTTATCCCCCACCGGCTCGGCGCTGCTGGTCATATTGACCCCAACGGCACGCAGAGATTCAATCAGATGGCGGCTCTGGTCACTGGAAAGCCACTCCACAATATTGCGGGCGGTAATCTCCCCCACATCGTCCACCGCGGTCAGGTCTTCCACCGTAGCGGCGCAGAGGGCGTCCAGAGAGCCGAAGCGGGCGGCAAGAATTTTAGCCGCCTTCTGCCCCACTTGCCGGATTCCAAAGGCAAACAGCAGTCGGGACAGGTCGTTGGATTTGGAACGCTCAATAGCGTCCAGCAGGTTTTCAGCGGACTTCTTGCCCATGCGCTCCAGGCTGGCAACGCTTTGAGCATCCAGGCTGTACAGGTCCGCGGGGGTCCGGACAAATCCTGCGTTTACGAGGGACTCTACCACGGCCGGGCCCAGGCCCTCGATATCCATGGCATCCCGGGAGGCAAAATGAGTCAGATTGCGCAGCAGCTGAGCGGGACATTCCGCCCCGGTACAGCGGATATGAACGCCGTCTTCGTCCCGGGCCACCGGTGCGCCGCAAACCGGGCACCGATCCGGCAGATGATAGGGCACCGCATCTTTCGGACGCTTTTCAGGAATGACCCGGACGATCTCCGGGATGATCTCCCCCGCCTTCTGGATCAAAACCGTGTCGCCGATGCGGATATCCTTCTCGGCAATATAGTCCTGATTGTGGAGTGTGGCATTGGTGACGGTGGTGCCGGCCAGGCGCACCGGAGCAACCACCGCTTTGGGGGTCAGAACCCCGGTACGGCCCACCTGCACAACGATGTCCTGCACCACGGACTCCTTCTGCTCGGGCGGGTATTTATAGGCAGCCGCCCAACGGGGAAATTTCGCTGTACTTCCCAAAATCTCACGTTCTGACAAGTTATCCAGCTTTACAACCGATCCGTCAATTTCATAGGAATATTTGTCCCGGTTTTCTCCGATCATAGTGATCTGTCCGGCGGCCTGTTCAATGGTGGAAACGCCAATGCGGGGAATGACCTTGAACTTCAGCCCCTCCAGCCAATCCAGACTGGCGCTGTCCGTTTCGAAGGAAACTCCCTCGGCATATTGAATGTTGAAGATTAAAACGTCCAGCCGGCGTTCCGCGGCGATTTTGGGGTCCAACTGCCGCAGAGAGCCGGCAGCGGCATTGCGGGGATTTGCAAATAGCGACTCCCCGCGTTCCTCACGGGCAGCATTGAGCTGTTCAAAGACGGTCCGGGGCATAAAGACCTCGCCCCGGACAATGAGGATGGGCGGCGCATTGTCCAACTTCAATGGGATGGACTTGATGGTGCGCAGGTTTTCGGTCACGTCCTCCCCCACTGTACCGTCCCCTCGGGTAGCGCCCCTCACAAAAACGCCGTTTTCATATTCCAGAGCGACCGACAGGCCATCGACTTTGGGTTCCACGATATAGGCGGCGTCGGGCGCGGTTTCCCGTACACGGCGGTCGAATTCACCCAACTCCCCAAAATCGAACACGTCCTGCAGACTCTCCAGAGGTACACGGTGGACCACTTTCGCAAAGCTGTCCAGAGCCTTTCCCCCGACCCGCTGGGTGGGAGAATCCGGTGTGACCAGTTCCGGGTGCTCCTGCTCCAGATCTTCCAGGGCGCGGAGCATCCGGTCATATTCAAAATCGCTGATCGTGGGTTGGTCCAGTACATAGTAATTATAGTTGTGCTGTTCCAGTTCCCGGCGCAGCTGCTCGATTTGCTCTTTTGCCGTCAAAAGAGATCACGCCCTTCTCTGTAAAGTAAATAAGCTTTCTAGTGTAACTGCAGATAAGTCTCCGGAACCTTTCCCACGATGACGGTCTCGGCGACACACACGCGGGTGCAGACATTCGTACGGCACTGCCGTCCGGGCAGCAGGACCGCAATTTCCGCATCGACTTTGAAGAAGATCTGGTGGCGGGTCTGATTGATGCCGGCGGTGGTAAATTCGTTCTCAAATTCGGCGGAGGCAGTCCCGGTATAGAGCACCCGTACATGAACGTTGGGTCCCCGGCCAGAAAGCAGATCCCAGTCCAAAATCGTACCGAGAGGGACCCCGATTTCCATGGTTTCCAATCCATTCAGCGCGGTGAGTGCGGTATCCAGCAGTTGCGAGCGCAGGACATTGGCGCGGGCCATATTGCTGGTCAAGGCCACGATATCTCCGCTTTCCGAGCGCTCCAACGTCACCAGATTGCTGTACGCTACCGCCTGTTCCGCCACGGCTCGGTCGATTGCCGCAGTGATCTGATTGGATGTCTGGGTGCGGGCCAACTCCAAAAGGATGGGCCGCAGGCGGGCATTGAACTGAACGATAAACAGCAGGGCCAATCCCACGCCCGCAAAAGCGGTCAGCAGGACCCAGAATCCCCGCAAGTGATGAGTATGTCTGCGCCATCGGCCCAGATCCATGGCATACACCTCCGAAGGAGTGTATGCCGCGGGCGGCTTGGCTCATACGAATTTCTCACTAACTCGGAATTAGTCCCCCAAGAGCTGTTCCACGGCCAAAAGCACTCCGGTCTTACCCGACTCATAGGTCAAACCTCCCTGCATATAGACCGTGTACGGCTCCCGCATGGGGGCATCCGCGGACAGTTCGATGGACGCGCCCTGGATAAATGCCCCGGCGGCCATGATGACCTGACTGTCGTAGCCGGGCATATCCCAGGGCTCCGGGGTTACATAGGAGTCCACGGGAGCGCCCATCTGGATCCCCCGGCAAAACTTTTTCAGGGCTTCCGGCTGGCGCATATGGATCATCTGAATGATGTCGTGACGGATGGCGGAAGAAGCAGGCTCCACCTCATAGTTCAGCAGTTCCATGACGCGCGCCGCAAATACCGCGGTCTTCAATGCCTGTGCCACCGTGTGGGGGGCCATAAACAATCCCTGATACATCAGGCGGTTGTTGCCCAGCGTGGAACCGCACTCCTTGCCGATGCCCGGGCAGGTCAGGCGCATGGCCGCCCCCTCCACCAGGTCACGGCGTCCGGCGATATAGCCGCCCGTGGGGGCCAGTCCGCCGCCGGGATTTTTAATCAGGGAACCCATGACCAGGTCGGCGCCCACCTGAGTGGGCTCCTTCTCCTCCACGAATTCGCCATAGCAGTTGTCTACCAGGATGGACACATTCGGGTTAGAGGCCTTGATGACCCTGCACATCTCCCCGATCTCGTCCACACTCAGGGATGCCCGCGTGGCATAGCCGCGGGAGCGCTGGATCAGGACCACTTTCACCCTGGGATCAGCGGCGGCTTTTGCCATGCCTTCCAGATCCGACTTATTGTCAAGGAGATCTACTTGTCGGTACTCCACGCCCCAATCCTTCAGGGAACCGGGACCTTTATTCACTACGCCGATCACACCCAGCAAGGTGTCGTAGGGCGCACCGACCGCGGACAGCAGCACATCTCCCGGCTTCAGGGCGCCAAACAAGGCGCAGGTAATGGTGTGGGTGCCGTTGGCAAAACCAATGCGCACCAGGGCGTCCTCGGTGCCGAAAATATCGGCATAGATCTCTTCCAGTTTGTCCCGTCCGATGTCGTCATATCCATAGCCGGTGGTGCCGGCAAAGTAGCTTTCGGCCACGCGGTGCTTCTGAAAGGCGGATAGAACCTTCTGGGTGTTCAGCTCGGAGATCGCATCGATTCGCTCAAATTGCTCCCGCAGGTCGGCCTGGGCCTGAGCGCCCAGTTGCCGTACTTTTTCTGATATCTGCATCTCTTTATACTCCCGATTCCAGTCTTGCACACGCAAAGGCAGCCGCCAGCTTGATGCAGGCGTCTACGTCGGATGCCTGCACCATTTCAGTGGGCGTGTGAATATAGCGGCAGGGGATGGAAATTCCGCCGGTATAGACGCCTGTACGGGAAACGTGGATAGCACCCGCGTCGGTGCCGCCGGAGCGGATCACATCGGACTGGAAGGGGATATTCCGCTTCCGGGCAAGGTCAGTCAGCTTTTCCACTATGTTCGGGTGGCAGATCACCGAACCATCCATCACCTTAATCGCCGCGCCCTTACCCAGTACGCTGCTGCCGTTGTGCTTGGCGCCGGGCACATCGTCGGACAGCGTTACGTCGATGGCCACTGCATAGTCCGGGTCGATGGCGTAGGCGGCCGTCTTGGCCCCGCGCAGCCCCACTTCCTCCTGAGTGGTAAAGACAAAGTACAGATCATTGATACTGTTTTCCAGGCTCTCCAGCACGGACAGAAGGACGACGCAGGAAATGCGGTTGTCCAAATAGGGAGAAATGATGCGCTCTCCCGCGGCAAAGGAGGGAGTATCAAACACAGCGGTGTCGCCAATATGCACCAGATGCTCGGCCTCCTCCCTGCTGTGAGCGCCGATGTCGATGAACAGGTCCTCGACATTCAGCTTTTTGCGGTCGGCGCTTTCATCCGCGCCAATCAAACCGCGGGTGCCGTTAGCAAAACGGACGGGGGTGTGCAGCAGAGCCGCCAAATCCAGTCCGCCCACCTTGCCAAAGCGGAGAAATCCCTCCTCTTCAATATGGGTCACGATCATGCCGATGCTGTCCATGTGGGCCGCAAAGAGTACCTTGGGGCCGTTTCCCCTCTTGTGGACGATCAGATTGCCCATGGGGTCAAACCAGTGCACGTCGGCATGGGGGGCGGCGAGACCACGAATGGCCTCGGCCACGCCGTTCTCATCCCCGGAGGGACCATGGCAGGCGTTGAGGACCTGCAGCGTATTCAAAATATCCATCATCGTTCCTCCTCAGCAGCTCTGAGCCACCGCATTCACAAAAGCGGCCGTCAGAGTCAGCATCTGCTCGAAATCCTTGATCGAACCCACACTGGTGGGGGCGTGCAGGTAGCGCACCGCGGCGGAGAGCCCAGCCACCCGAACGCCGGTTTTAGTGCGCTGGACGGCCCGGCTGTCGTTTCCGCCGGCAATATAGTGCTTGACCTGCCAGGGAATGCCCGAGGCGTCGGCGGTGTCACACATGAGCCGGAACAGCTCTTTGTCATAGATCGTGCTGCCGTCCATCAGGGAGATAACAGGGCCCTGACCCGGCGCGCAGACCCGTTTCTGCCCTTTGATGCCGGGCAGGTCGGCGGCGGTGGTTGTCTCCAGCACCAGGGCGATCTCCGGCGTGACCGAGAAGGCGGCGCCGAAAGCACCCCGGGTGCCCACCTCCTCCTGTACCGTAAATACAAAGGTACAGTCCATGGGCAGCTCGCGCTGCAGCAGCTTGAGCATCACCGCGCAGCCTACACGGTCATCAATGGCTTTGGCCTTGAACATGCCGTTTCCGTATTCCATACATTCGTTGTCAAACACAGCGAAGTCACCCAGAGAAACCAGACTCTCGGCCTCCTCCCTGTCCTTGGCGCCGATGTCCAGATAGAAGTCCTCCAGCTTGGGCACTTTGCTCCGCTCTTCAGCAGTAGTCAGATGAATGGCCTTCAGACCGATGATACCGGGCACCCGGTTCCAGCCCACAAAGACCCGCTTGCCGATCAGGACCCGCCGGTCGATGCCGCCGACGGCGGAAAACTTCAGGTAGCCGTCCTCCGTGATGTGGCGGATGATCAGGCCCACCTCGTCCATATGGGCGCAGAGCATCAGCTTGTTGCCGGTGGTTTTGGCTCCCTTTTTAAAAACAATCAGATTGCCCAAAGCGTCCACCCGCATGTTGTCGGCGTAAGGCTTGGCCTGTTCCATCAGGTAGTCCCGCACCGGGTCCTCAAAGCTGGATACACCGGACAGGGCGCAAAGTGTTTTCAACGTCCCAATCATGCCAGCGCCTCCTCTCCGATGCCCTCCACAAAGGCGGCCAGCAGGGCGGCAACCGCCTCCATGTCGCTCAGGTCAAGGGTCTCCACCGGGCTGTGCATATATTTCAGGGGAAGCGACAGCACCGAGGTGGCGATCCCCTCCCGGGCGATCTGCATGTCCCAGCCGTTGGTGCCGGACGCGCCCGCGATGACCTCGTACTGCACGGGAACTTTTGCAGAATTGGCCTTGGCAACCATGCGCTCCGTCATCCAGCGGGTCATGTTGGGGCCGACGCCGGCAACGGGGCCGCCGCCAAGCTCGTAAGTTCGATCCTTGGGGCTGTCCGGAGTTCTGCCGTGGGTCACATCTACTGCCACACAGCAGTCGGGCGCGACCGTCCAGACCGCCGTGGCCGCGCCGCCATAGCTGACCTCCTCCCGGGTACTGCCCAGGATATAAAGATCCACATCCAGCTTCTTCTCCTGCAGCAGTTGGGCCGCCCGCAGGAGGGTAACAAAGCAGGAACGGTCGTCCATGGATTTGCCGCACATCTGCCGCTGTCCCAGCGGGAAGCAGCTGTCGCGAAACACGCAGGGAGTCCCCGCCGGAATGCGCGCCGTTGCTTCTTCCTGGGACAGGCCGGTGTCAATGAACAGATCGGGGATGGGGACCGACTTGTCCGCGTCCCCCGCCTTCTGCACATGCGGCGGCAGACAGGCCACGACGCCGAACAGGGGCGGATCCGTCAGGATGGTCACCTCACGGTCGGGCAGCATCCGGGGGTCCACCCCGCCGATGGTGCGGAAACGGAGAAAACCCTCCTCCGCCCCGATGACAATCAGCCCAATTTCATCCAAATGAGCGTCCAGCAGGACACGCTTCGCTCCGGGGACGCCGCAGCGGCGCACGCCGATCAGATTGCCCATGCGGTCAATTCTGACCTCATCCACCAGCGGGCGCAGAAGTTCCGCTGCCCGCAGAGCAACCGGACGCTCAAATCCGGACGGGCCGGGCAAGGGGCAAAGAGCGGAGAGCATTTCTCTCAGCTGAGTGTATTCCATACCGCTTACTCCAATTCGTAAATAATCTTTTTGAAGGTCTCTCCCCGCACCATGAAGTTCTTAAATTTATCGAAGGAGGCGCAGGCCGGGGACAGGATAACCACATCTCCCGGCTGAGCGGCCTGATGAGCAGCCAGAACAGCGCGGTTGAAGTCGCCGAATTCCAGGATCTCGGGATTGGACCCGTTATAGTCCGGAGCGGCCTCGACCGCCGCGCGGATCTTTGGGGCGGTCGTTCCTGTCAGGACTAGGACCTTTACATGCTTTGTGATCTCAACGCCCAGTTCATCAAAGGGAATCTTTTTATCATACCCGCCGGCAATGAGGATCACCTTTTCCTTGAAAGACCGCAGGCCGGCGATGGTGCGCGTGGGACTGGAGGCAATGGAGTCGTTGTAATAGCGCACGCCGTTCAGCGTACGCACCAGCTCGATGCGGTGCTCCACCCCGCCGAAGGTCTTTGCTACCTTGCGGATGATCTCATCGCTGACCATGCTCTCCACAGCGGCGATGGCCGCCATATAGTTTTCCACGTTGTGGACGCCGGGGATCAGGATATCCGCCAAAGGCAGGACCTTTCGATCCCCGGACCAAATGGCGTCCTCTTTTACATAGACACCATTGGGCAGCTCCTCCCGGCGGCTGAAGCACACGGCTTTTCCAACGGCGGTCTCGGCAAAGGCGCTGGTAATCTCGTTATCGCGGTTGAACACCGCCAAGCCGTCTTTGGACTGGTAGCGAAACACATTTTCCTTGGCGGCAATATATTCACTCATGGACTTATGCACATCCAGGTGGTTGGGCGTAACATTAGTGACCACGGCGATGTCGGGACTTTGGGTCATGGTCATCAGCTGGAAGGAAGACAGCTCCAATACAGCCACGTCCTCCGGTTCCATACCCGCCGCGTCAGGCAGCAGAGGCTTGCCGATATTGCCGCCCACATAGACGTTGTATCCGGCTGCTTTCAGCAGCTCGGAGATGATGGTCGTGGTGGTGGTTTTTCCGTCGCTGCCGGTCACAGCGATGATCTTACAGGGACAGACCCGGAAAAACACTTCCATCTCCGAGGTGATCTCCGCCCCGTGGGCGCGGGCGGCCTCCAGGGCGGGCACATCGGGCCGCAGACCGGGTGTGCGGAAGATCACGTCCTGATCCAGCCCTTCCATATAATCCGCGCCCAACTGCAGATGAGCGCCCAGGCTTTCCAGCTCCTCGGCCACACCGCCAAGATCCTCACGGCTGCTTTTATCACAGGCTGTTACATCGATATCGGCACGCAGCAGCATCCGGATCAGCGGCGTGTTGGAAACACCGATGCCAATCACAGCAACTCGTTTGTGTTTTAAAGAGGTCAGGTATTCCGAAACGGTCATACGCATGACGCCTCCTTTCCAATTTTAACTTGTCCATTATATCTCAATGCGCTGCCTTTTTCAATCGAATTTGACAATGGAGTTGGTTTAAGATAAAATAGACAACGCAAGTAAACTGGACAGCCGCGCCCACGGGGTGAAAAGCCCGTGGGTGAGGAAAGTCCGGGCTCCATAGGGCAAGGATAACGGGTAACACCCGCCGGGGGCGACCCCAGGAAAAGTGCAACAGAGATAAACCGCCTCGCTCCCCAACTGGGGCCCCCGCAAAAGCGAATGCTTTTGTGGGGAGAGGAGGCGCAGCGAAATGAGCGAACTTTGCCGCTTGCGGCAAAGCGAGGGATATGGAGCTTGCGCCGACGAGGTAAGGGTGGAAAGGCGGAGATAAGCGCCCGCCCGATGACTGGGAACAGCTCATCGCTGTAAACTCTATCCGGAGCAACACCGTGGGAGAACGCGTGGCCGGCCCGGCCGTTCTCAGGAGGTGGCTGGAGCGTATCGGCAACGATGCGCCAAGATAGATGGCTGTCTTCAATGACAGAACCCGGCTTACAGGTTTGCTTGCTGAAAAGGCGCACGGTCTCCGTGCGCCTTTTCTATTGACATGTAAAATCTCCTCTGGTAGAATCTAATTTAGAAAATCACATAAGGAGATTTATTTTATGGCTTTTATACTTGTTGTAGACAGCTGCTGTGATTTGACCGCGTCCATGCGGGAAGGCGGGACATTTAAGGCTGTTCCTTTGACGATCCATATGGGAGTGCAGGCGTTTACTGATGATGAAAACCTGCGGCAAAAAGAGCTGTTGAGCGCCATGCACGCATGTCCGGAAGCGCCGCAAACCTCCTGCCCCTCCCCTGCCGATTATCTGGATGCCTTCGAGTCTGCCGAAGGGGACATCTATGTTGTCACTCTGTCCGCCCTGCTCTCCGGCTCTCACAATTCCGCCCGGCAGGCGGCATCTCTTTTCCTTGAAAATCACCCGGAGCGCCGGATCTATGTTTTCAACTCCTGCTCCGCCTCCGCGGGCGAGGTGCTGCTGGCGCTGAAAATCAAGGAACTGGCCGAGTCCGGACTGCCATTTACGGAAGTAGTGCGGCAGGGAGACCACTTTATTACGGAGATGAAAACCCTGTTTATTCTGGAAAATCTGGACAATCTGAAAAAGAACGGGCGGCTGACCCGAATCCAGGCGGCCCTGACCGGTGCGCTGCACATCAAGCTGCTGATGGGCGCCACTCCGGAGGGAGAAATCTGCAAACGCGGTCAGGCGCTGTCGCTCAAGCAGGGGCTGAGTAAGCTGGTTCAGATGATGCGCGCGGACGAAGGGCATCCGGGTAAGACACTCTGTATCGCCCACTGCAACTGCCCGGCGCGGGCGGAAGAGCTGCGGATGCTGATTTTGAAAAACTGCGATTTCCGGGAGGTTATTTTCTGCCAAACCCATGGGATCAGTACCGTCTACGCCAACGAGGGCGGCATCGTGTGCGCCTATTGATCTGTTGCTCAAAGAGCGGGAAGGCTGTCTTCCCGCTCTTTTCTTTTGCGCAGAAAGATGGTATACTACAAACACTTTTCAAGTTTGGAGTGGAACACATGGATCTTTGCGACATCCGGGATATCAAAGCCCTGTTGGGCCGGCACGGATTTCACTTTTCCAAGAGCATGGGGCAGAACTTCCTGATCGAGGGCTGGGTACCTCAGCAGATCGCCGAGGCCGCCGGGTGCGGAGAAAATATCGGCGTATTGGAGATCGGCCCTGGTATCGGTCCGCTGACCGCACAGCTGGCGAAACGCTGCGGCAAGGTAGTTTCTGTGGAGCTGGACAAGGCTTTGCTGCCCGTTCTGGCGGAAACCATGGAGGAATTCGACAATGTGGAGATCGTTCCCGGGGACATTATGAAACTGGACATTCCCACGTTGATTGCCGACAAGTTCAACAGCCTTACACCCATTGCCTGCGCCAATCTTCCGTACAACATTACAACCCCCGTCATCACTGCTCTCCTGGAAGCAGGGTGCTTTGCGCGCATCACGGTGATGATCCAGCGTGAGGTTGCCCTGCGCATTTGCGCTGCTCCCGGCACTCCAGACTACGGGGCCTTTTCCGTGCTCTGTCAGTATCATGCTCAGTGTGAGCGGTTGTTCGACGTGGAACCGGAGTGCTTCCTCCCTGCCCCCAAGGTGACCTCCTCGGTCATCCGGCTCACTCCTCGTCCCAAGCCGGCGGAAGTGGAGGACGAAGACGCCTTCTTCCGGGTCGTTCGGGCGGCCTTCGCCCAGCGGCGCAAGACCCTCATAAACGCTCTCTCCTCCGCCTTCAGCTCCACTCACTCGAAAGATGACTTGCGCAGCGCCATCACCGCATGCGGTCTGCCCGAGGATGTCCGGGGAGAACGGCTGGGTATCCCGGAATTTGCTGCCCTTGCAAAAATTCTTTTGTCTGGAAAAGTTTAACTTGCTTTCCATTGAAAAATGAAATACAATAAGCTTTAAATTGAAACCAAGGAGGATAACCTATGGCTCCCACCACCAACCGCTATATTTTGGACTGGATCGACGCCATGGCCGCGCGCACCCGCCCGGACAAGATCGTCTGGATCACCGGCGACGAGGATCAGCTGGATCAGCTGCGCGCCGAGGCCTGCGCCACCGGCGAGATGACCAAGCTCAATGAGGAGAAGCTGCCCTGCTGCTACCTGCACCGCACGGCCGAAAACGATGTGGCCCGTGTCGAAGACCGCACCTTTATCTGCTGCCGCAAGCAGGAGGATGCAGGCCCGACCAACAACTGGATGGCCCCCCAGGAGATGTACGCCAAGCTGTACGCACTCTATGAGGGCTCCATGGAAGGCCGCACCATGTATGTGATTCCCTATTCCATGGGCGTCGTGGGTTCTCCCTTTGCCAAGTACGGCATTGAGCTGACCGACTCCATCTATGTGGTGCTCAACATGAACATCATGACCCGTGTGGGACAGGTTGTTCTGGACGCGATCGGCGACTCTCCCGACTACATCAAGGGCCTGCACTCCAAGGCCAATGTGGACCCGGAAAACCGGTACATCGTCCATTTCCCCGAGGACAACACCATCATGTCCGTAAACTCCGCCTACGGCGGCAACGTGCTGCTGGGCAAGAAGTGCTTCGCCCTGCGCATCGCCTCCACCTTGGGTCGCGATGAGGGCTGGATGGCTGAGCATATGCTCATTCTGGGTATCCAAAATCCCGCCGGCGAGGTGCGCTACCTTGCCGCCGCCTTCCCCTCCGCCTGCGGCAAGACCAACCTGGCCATGCTGATCCCCCCTGCCTATTACCGGGAAAAGGGCTGGAAGGTCTGGTGTGTGGGCGACGACATCGCCTGGATCCGTGTGGGCGAGGATGGCCGTCTGTGGGCCATGAACCCGGAGTACGGCTTCTTCGGCGTGGCCCCCGGCACCAATGAGAAATCCAATCCCAACGCCCTTGCCACCACCCGCAAAGGCACGATTTTCACCAATGTGGCCCTCAATCTGGACGACAATACCGTGTGGTGGGAGGGCCTTGACAAGAATCCCCCGAAAAACGCGATCGACTGGAAGGGCAACCCCTGGGACGGCACTACCTCTACCGAGAAGGGCGCCCATCCCAATTCCCGATTCACCGCTCCCGCCAAGAACTGCCCCTGCATTTCCCCCGAGTTTGAAAATCCCAAGGGCGTTCCTCTGAGCGCAATCGTCTTCGGCGGCCGCCGGGCCAAGACTGCTCCCCTGGTCTACCAGTCCTTCAACTGGCAGCACGGCGTATTCGTGGGCTCTGCCATGGCTTCTGAAACCACCGCCGCCGCCGCCGGCGCCGTGGGCGTGGTCCGCCGCGACCCTATGGCCATGCTCCCTTTCTGCGGGTACAACATGGGCGACTACTGGCAGCACTGGCTGGATATGGGCGAAAAGCTGGGTGACAAGGCCCCCAAGATCTTCAATGTCAACTGGTTCCGCACCGATGACGAAGGTCACTTCATCTGGCCGGGCTTCGGTGACAACCTGCGGGTGCTGGAGTGGATCATGAAGCGCTGCTTCAACGAGGCGGACGCGGAAACCTCCCCCATCGGCTATCTGCCCCGCACTCAGGATATCAATCTGGAGGGTTCCGGCGTGGACGAGGACACGCTGGCCGGTCTGCTCAACGTGGACGTCGATCTCTGGAGGACTGAGGCCGAGGGCATCCGGGCCTTCTACGACAAGTTCGGCGACAAGCTGCCCCCCAAGCTGGCCCAGGAGTTGGAAGGGCTGGAAAACCGCCTGAAATAAGGAAACAAACATATCAAGATCCCGCCGCAAAACAGCTTTGCGGCGGGATCTTTTCTGTGCGTCAGTCTTCACTGGATTTATTGCGTCGCTTTTTCCGGTAGTGCAGGATCACTTTGACCACGATGACGATGATCACCGCCAGGATGACCAGTGTGATGAGATTGCGGGCCAGCCAAAGGGCAAAGCTCTGGACGGCTTCTCCAAAGCTGGACAATCCGCCTTTCAGGTTGGACAGCAGTTTCGTCCCGAAGCTCTCCTGCGGTCCGGGTTCCTGTTCGATCTTGACGACCTCGTTCAGGTAAATTGTAAAGGTGGAGTAGTCGATCAGACTGTCATATTTCCGCAATGCGGAGGTGTGCATATCGATCTCGTACTGCACATCGGCCAGGGCGTTTTCCAGGGAAATGATATCCTCCATGACGTCGGCCTTCTCCAGTAGGGCCAACAGGCGCTCGCGCTTGGTGGTCAGGGTCTCCAGGCGGGCTTCGGTGTCGTAATACTCCTCCCCCACGTTCTGGGCATCCTCTGTGATGCTGTAGATATGTCCCACAGTGCCGACCGCGTCCCGGAAGGCGACAAAGTTCTCTTTGGGGATCCGCACCACGTAGTAGGCGCTGCGGCGCGCATACTGGTCGTAGTACCCACCGCTGTCCACCTGAGCAGTCTCATAGTAGCCTCCGTTGGCTTCGGTCAGGGCAGCCAGATCGGTGACAGACTGGTTAAAATCAAGGGTCTGGATGGTCAGCTCGGCCGTGCGGATGACTTTGGCGTCCGGATCGGAATAGATCGCGCTTTCCACCGATGTGAAGCTGTCCTGCACATCATACATACCGCCGCCGCTTTCCGCTTTCGGTACTTCGGCGGGGGCGTAAGCATCTGCTATGGAGCTATTCATCGCCGCGTCGCTGGACTTACTTCCGGCGCCGCAGGCACACAGGGCGAATAAGAGCAAGAGCGAGAGCAAGAGAGCCGTTGTTTTTTTCATGGGTTTTGCACCTCCTTGTCCTCTTAGACGCATTTGCTGTCAAAAAGTTCCTCCTTTGCATAGAATATTTTTAAAAGGAGGTCTTTCCCATGCCCATCATCTATTTGTCCCCCTCTACCCAGGAGAACAATTACTATGTCACCGGCGGTACCGAAGAACAGTGGATGAACCGTCTGGCCGACGCCATGGAGCCCTATCTGACCGCGTCTGGGATCCAATATGTACGCAATACCCCCGAAATGACCGCCGCCTCGTCCATCCGGGCGTCCAACGCCGGAAATTTCGACCTGCATCTGGCCCTCCACTCCAACGCCGCTCCGGAGGGGCAGTACGGCACGGCTCGGGGTATTATCGTGTACTATTATCCGGGCTCTACCGCGGGCAGGCGGGCCGCCGAGATTGTGGCGGAGAATCTAAAGGCCATCTATCCCCTGCCCAACAATGTCCGCGCGGTGGGTACCACCGCGATCGGTGAGGTACGCCTAGTCCGGGCACCTTCGGTCTTTATCGAGCTGGGCTATCATGACAACCCGGACGACGCCACATGGATCATGAACAACCTGGATGCCGCTGCACGCAACATTGTGCTCTCCCTGACGGAATACTTTGGCCTTCCCTTCTTGGAGCCGCAGACGCCCCGCCCCGCCGTAGTGGATGTCAGCTGGGGGTATCTGAACATCCGTGACCGGCCCAATACCTCAGCCCCCGTGCTGGCCAGAGCCTATGACGGGGCCCGGCTTACCGTGCTCAACCAGTGGCAGGGCTGGTATCTGGTGCGTTTTCAGGATGTGCTGGGTTGGGCCAGCAGCAATTTCATCACCCTGCTGTAAGGGAGGCTTTTATGGTTATCCATGTAGTGCGCCCCGGCGACAGTATGTATTCCATCGCACAGGAGTACGGTGTACCAATCTCCCAACTGCTCAATGATAATCAGCTGCCAGACCCCTCACGGTTGGCTGTGGGCCAGACGATTGTAGTACGCTTCCCTCAGCAGGTGCATACGGTGCAGGCCGGCCAAACCCTTTCCTCAATTGCACAGATGTATGGTCTGACCGTGCGGCAGCTCCAGCGCAACAACCCCGTTCTAGGCGGCGGTGAGGCCGTTTATCCCGGGCAGATTCTGGTTATCTCCTACAAACAGGAGATCGAAGGCACGCTTTCCGTCAACGGCTACGCTTATCCCTTTATCGACCGGACGCTGCTGCGTGCCACTCTACCCTACCTGACTTACATGACCCCGTTCACCTATGGCATCACAGAGGACGGCGGATTGGTGGACCTGGACGACGCGGAGCTGATCGCCATGGCAAAGGAGGGCGGCGTAGCCCCGCTGATGCACCTGTCCACCCTGACCGAGGAAGGCGGCTTCTCCAATGAACTGGCCAGTCTGGTGCTCAACGATGCCGACATTCAGAAGCGTCTCATTGACAACATTGTGACCACCATCCAGACCAAGGGCTACCGAGGGCTGGATGTGGATTTCGAGTTCGTGTTTGCCCGTGATGCTGGAGTGTATGCTGCCTTTATCCGCAATTTGACCAAACCCCTGAATCCCCTTGGCCTGCCGGTCATCGTGGCTCTGGCACCCAAGACCTCCTCCACCCAGCGCGGTTTGCTCTACGAGGGCCACGACTACGCAGCCCTGGGCGCCGCGGCCAACGAGGTGCTGCTGATGACGTACGAGTGGGGATATACCTACGGGCCGCCGATGGCCGTGGCCCCCTTGCCCAATGTGCGCGCCGTGGTGGAGTATGCCCTGACCCAGATCCCGGCAGAAAAGATGTGGCTGGGCGTGCCTAACTACGGCTACGATTGGCCCCTTCCCTTCGTTCAGGGGGAGACAAAGGCCACCTCTATTTCCAACCGCTACGCCGTGCAGCTGGCCCTGCGCTACAACGCTGAAATTCTGTATGACGAGAGCGCCCAATCTCCCTGGTTCCGCTACCGGGACGAGAGCGGCGTGGAACATGAGGTGTGGTTCGAGGATGCCCGCAGCATCCGCTCCAAGCTGGCGCTGATCCCGGAATACGGCCTGCGGGGTGCGGGATACTGGAATCTGATGCGCCCCTTCCCCCAGAATTGGCAGGTACTGGCCTCCCTGTACAACATTCGGGATGCACAGTAAAAAACGCCTCTCGCCCGTGTGGCGAGAGGCGTTTTCAGTTAAAGGGCAGCGACTGCTTTCTCAATGGCGTCCTCGCCGGCCTGCATGGCAGCCAGGGTGCGCTCCAGCAGAACGTCCAGTTCCCAGCCCAGCAGTTCTGCACCCTGGGCAATGGTGTCTCGGGAGCAGCCGGCAGCGAACTTTTTGTCCTTAAACTTCTTTTTCAGGGACTTCAGCTCCATGTCCTTGGTGCTTTTGGACGGGCGCATCAGGGCGGCGGCTCCGATCAGGCCGGTCAACTCGTCGGCGGCGAAGAGCACCTTCTCCATTTCGTGCTCAGGCTTGGCGTCGGTGCCTGTCAGGCCCCATCCGTGGGAGCAGACGGCGTGAATCAGCGCCGGTTCCAGGCCCTTCTCCTCCATCAGCTCCTTGGTCTTGACACAGTGCTCATCGGGCCAGCGCTCAAAGTCCAGATCATGGAGCAACCCCACGATCGACCAGAACTCCGCCTGGTCGCCGTATCCCAGTTCCCGGGCATACCAGCCCATGACGGACTCCACCGTCAGCGCGTGGCGCAGGTGGAATTGCTCTTGGTTATACTCCCGCAGCAGGGCCCATGCCTGCTCTCTCGTCAGTTCCATGTAAGGTACACTTCCTTTCAAGGAAGCATTGTACGACAGGATCTTGAAGTTTGCAAGATGCTCGTGGGCTTTATGATGCAGATTGGTCCGGTTTTTCTTCTGAATAAGCTGTCAGCAAGGAACTGACCACAGTGTAAAGCTTCTTGTCGCGGATCCACCACATGTTTCCGCCATATCCCATTTCAAGTGTCCCGTTGGAATCATTGCACTGGTTGATATAATACCATTCTTCGCCGCACTTAAAAATAATCCCATATTCGGGCATTGTTCCGACAAGCTCTGTATTTTGCCTGAAGTCAAGTTTGCTTAATTTGTTGATCCTTGCCGCCAAATTATTCATTTCGTCCGTGGACAGGCTGTATTCTTTGTACGCTGCCCCATATTGGCGGTCGATCCAGATTTTCGCTTCCTCAATGTCCTCGGAAGACAAGTCTTTTGCCCATTTCCATGGCCCGTCTCCTTCGGCAGCTGTGAAGGTACAACCCACGGCAACCAGGCAGACCACAACTGCAATGACAAGAGCAAGGGCCAGCGTTTTCGGCTTTTTCGCAATCAGGGTGATGCGCTCCCTGATGCTCCGCTTGCTTCCCGTCATGGTGGTCGCGGCCGTCAGAAGCGCGCCGTGCTTGGCGCAGGTCAGGCCGATCAATGTGCGGCCGTACTCCATTCTCTCTTCCTCTCCGATGCGCTGGATGGCACCTTCGTCGCAGGCCAGCTCCCCATCCCGGCGGGAAAGGGACGCCGCCCACCACACCAGAGGGTTGTACCAGTGCAAGGCAAGGCACACGCACCGCAGTAGGGCCCAGATGTGATCCCTATGGCGGTAATGGGTGGCCTCATGGGCCAGAACATGCCGCAGAGCGGTCCCGGCGCCCAGAACCTCCGGTGTTACATAGATTGCCGGGCGGAGCAAACCGAACAGGCAGGGAGTTTCCACAATGCAGGACACATAGACGGGCAGCACCGTCTGTTCGCACTCCACCCGCTGACGGGAGCGCCGCAGGTGAACGGTGAAGCGGAGATTGGAGAACAGGAAAATCACAGCTGTAACAACGATACTCGCGATCCAAACGCTGAGTAAGATACGGTCAAGCATTATTCCAACCGTGTTTGCGGGGATCTCGCCCGTGTTTGGCCTCACGCTGATACCCGGTGCGACGGCATCGGCAGCTGGTAAAGCAGCCTGTTCACCAGCTGCTGGTTCGGCCGGCAGCATATTACCCATGTTGCCGGTGTACCAGACATAGTATTCCGTTTCCTTCACAGTGACCGCATTCATCACGCTGATACCGGTCTGGCCAAAGCTGAATGGCACCAAGAGCCTGACCAGCACCAACGCCCAAAGAGCGTACTGCAGCCGCAGAGAGATTTTCCCTTTCAACAAAAAACGCAGAAGGGCCAAAATGACAATGAGCACGCTGGAGGAAACAATCCACTCAGCCATCGATTCTCCCCTCCTCCGCCTGCCTCAAAATGGCGTACAGCTCGTCGATCTCCTCTTTCGTCAGTTCCTGCTTTTGGGTGATGGCGCTCATCATCATGCTGACGCTGCCCTTGTAGACCCGGTTCAGAAAATTCTCGGTCTCCTGCTGGACTGCGTCCTCCCGCCGCAGACAGGGCGCATAGACCTTCACACCGTCCTCTTCCGCGCAGGAGATGATCCCCTTCTCCGTCATCCGCCGCAGCATGGTCAGCGTGGTGGAGCGGGACCAGCCCACCGACTGTTCCATGTACTCCGTGGCCTCCCGCCCGGTGCGCGGAGACTTTTCCCACAGACATTCCATCAGGTTCCACTCCGTGGGTGTCAGACTGTGATTGACCGGTTTCATTGCTCCGCCCCTCCCTGTTTACATTGTAAACATATTATACGCAAGGGTGTTTACAATGTCAACAGCAAAAAATGTTCCTTTACATGGAAAAGGCCGTGCCTCTCTTACAAAGAGACACGGCCCTTTCACAGGTTCTTTTTGATCTGGTTGATGGCGTTCTTCTCCAAGCGGGACACCTGGGCCTGGGAGATGCCCACCTCGGCGGAAACCTCCATCTGGGTCTTTCCCTCGAAAAAGCGCAGGTTCAGGATGCGCTTTTCCCGGTCGGTCAGCTGCTTGATGGCCTCCTTGAGGGCGATGTGCTCCAGCCAGCTTTCGTCGGTGTTTTTGTTGTCTTTGACCTGGTCCATGACGCAGATCGTGTCTCCGCCGTCGGAATAGACCGGCTCGTACAGAGAGACCGGGTCCACGATGGCGTCCAGCGCGAACACCACATCCTCCCGCTTCAGATCCAGCAGCTTTGCGATCTCCTCCACTGTCGGCTCCTTTTGATGCTCCGCCATATATTTTTCCTTGGCCTGGAGCACCTTGTAGGCCGTATCCCGCATGGAGCGCGAGACACGCATGGCACTGTTGTCCCGCAGATAGCGGCGGATCTCCCCTACGATCATGGGCACGCCATACGTGGAAAACTTCACGTCCAGGTCCACATTAAAATTGTCGATGGCCTTAATCAGACCGATACATCCCACCTGAAACAGATCGTCGGCATTCTCTCCCCTGCCCATAAATTTCTGAATGACTGAGAGGACCAGACGGAGGTTTCCCGCAATGAGCTGTTCCCTGGCCTCCATATCCCCTTGTTTGGTGCGGCGCAGCAGTTCCATGGTCTCCTCGTTTTTCAGGACCTTGAGCTTGGACGTGTTGACCCCGCAGATTTCCACCTTGCCCTGTATCGACATTGTTGACCTCCCGCAGGAAATACTGTATTTGCAGTATCTCCCGGCGGGGTCGTTTCATACGGCATTTAAGGGGGTATATTTTTTTCTTTCAGACGTCTTTCGATGGACTTTTCCCGTCAAAACCGGGGTTGCATTTTTCCGGGCAAGCCATTACAATATTTTTGATCGAACAAAGAGGCGCTGTACCCACGCGGGCAGCAGAAAAGGAGCTTGTGCCATGTCCACGATTTTAGCCATCGACGCCGGAAATACCAACATTGTCTTGGGATGCATGGTGAACGATTCCATTCGTTTTACCGCCCGTGTGCGCACCGACCGGGCCAAGACCGAGGATGAATATGCCCTGATCTTCCGCAACCTGTTTGATCTGCATCAGGTGGACCGCCACAGCATCGACGGCGCGATCCTCTCCTGCGTGGTATCCGAGCTGACTGATGTACTCTGCAAGGCCACGGAGACCGTCACGAAAAAGCGCCCCTTTGTGGTGGGCGCCGGGCTGAAGACCGGGCTGAACATCAAGATCGACAATCCCGCCCAACTGGGCGCCGATTTGGTGGCGGACGCGGTAGCGGCTCTGGCACGGTTCCCCAAGCCCATGGTCATCTTTGACATGGGCACCGCCAACACCATGTCAGTGATCGACAGCAAGGGGCAGTTCCTGGGCGGCGCCATCATGGCGGGCCCCCGCCTGTCGGTGGATATGCTGTCCACCCGTACCAGCCAGCTGCCCCGGATCGAGCTGGACGCGCCCGGCAAGGTGATCGGCAGCAACACCATTCAGTGTATGCAGTCGGGCGCCATATACGGCCACGCAGCAATGATCGATGGGCTGATTGACCGCGTGGAAGAGGAGTTGGGCGAGCCTTTGGCCGCTGTTGTGGCAACCGGCGGTCTTTCTTCCCGGATCATCCCCTTCTGCCGCCGCAAGATCGTTCTGGAGGAAAACCTGATGCTCCAGGGTCTGCGGATCATTTAC
This sequence comes from Oscillospiraceae bacterium, assembly GCA_051867655.1. GTDB lineage: Bacteria > Bacillota > Clostridia > Oscillospirales > Oscillospiraceae > JAJPXI01. Next base: position 171,368 of record JBJDYV010000098.1, on the reverse strand, counting down.
GAGAAAAATAAGCGATAAAAATGACTCCGGGCTTTCCATGAAGCCCGGAGTCATTTTATGCCAAATCAATTACTTTGTGCCGAAGATGCGGTCGCCCGCGTCGCCCAGACCGGGAACGATGTACCCGTGGTCGTTGAGCTTTTCGTCCACAGCAGCCACGTAAATGTCGACATCAGGGTGATCCTTATGAACCCGCTCGATGCCCTGGGGGGCGGCGATGATGTTCATCAGCTTGATGTTCTTGCACTCATAGTTCTTCATGAACTGAATCGCGGCGGAGGCGGAGCCGCCGGTCGCCAGCATGGGATCGAGAATGATGATATCCCGCTCCGAAATGTCAGTGGGCATTTTGCAGTAATACTCCACCGGCTCGAGAGTCTGCGGATCGCGGTACAGACCGATGTGGCCCACCTTAGCGGAGGGGATCAGGGTCAAAATGCCGTCCACCATGCCCAGGCCGGCGCGCAGGACAGGGACAATCGCCAGCTTCTTGCCCGCCAGAACCTTGACGGTCGCCTTGGATACGGGAGTCTGGATCTCTACTTCTTTCACAGGAAGATCGCGGGTGGCCTCATAACACATCAGGGTTGCGATTTCGGAGACGACCTGGCGGAAATCCTTGACGCCGGTTTTTTCATCCCGCAGGATGGACAGCTTGTGCTGCAGCAGCGGATGGTCCAATACGTGTACTTTTTCCATGTCCATAATTCTAAACCCCTTTTATGATTGTTTGGCCAGCCGTTCCCGTTCTGCCTGGGACAGCCGGTGATAATTCGGGATGAGCCCTGCCGCGTCGGTCAGTTTTCCGGCGCGCGCCTGTTCCAGCGCACACCGTGCCACCCCCCACGCGGTTTGATACTGCAGGTGGGGCGGTGCCATCCGGACAGGGTATCCACATTTCTGAAATGCATTATAGCATAAATGCGCGCCATCTCCAACCATAATTTGCGTTTTTTCTACGTTTGCAAGCTCCATCTGTAAATCTTCCAGGGAGATGGCCCGGTCGGGCGTCAAACGCACCGGTTTTCCGTCCTTCAGCTCAAAGAGAGCATTGTAGACCTGCTGCCTGCGGGCGTCCATTGCAGCGCACACCACACCCTCCATGCCGGACAGCTGCCAGGCCATGGCCTCCAGAGTGGACACGCCTGCACAGGGCTTATCCTCCGGCCAGGCCAGCCCCTTAGCGGCGGACACCCCGATCCGCAGACCGGTAAAGGAACCCGGACCGGCCGCCACGGCGATGAGATCCATCTCCTTCAGCGTCAGTCCGGCGTTTTTCAGCATGGATTCCACCATGGGCATCAGCGTGGCGCTGTGGGTCAGGCCCGTGCGCTGGAAGCTCTGGGCCACCAAAGCCTCATCCTCACACACGGCTGCAGAGGCCGCGACCGCGGATGTTTCCAAAGCCAGAATTTTCATTCCTCCACTCCCCCGATCGTAATAATGCGCTGTCCATCGTGGCTCCCCCGGCTGATATCCACCCGGACGCAGCCTTCCATGGCTTCCGCGGCCCGCTCGCTCCACTCCACGGCACAGATCCCGCCCCGGGCCAGGTAGTCCTCCCAGCCGATGTCAAACAGCTCGTCGGCGTCACTCAGGCGGTACAGGTCAAAGTGAAACAGGGGGCGGCTTCCCCCCTCATATTCGTTGACGATGGTGAACGTGGGACTGGTCACCCGCTCCGTGATGCCCAGGCCGCGGGCCATTCCCCGGACGAAGGCGGTCTTGCCCGCTCCCAGGTCGCCGGTAAACGCGACGATGGAACCGGCCGGCAAACTGGCAGCCAGCTCGGAGCCCAAGCGCTCCGTCTCCTCCACGCTGTTGGATATGATCTGCATCCGCTCACCTCAAATGTGTATTTATTTGTAATTTTAGCATATCCGTTGTAATTTCTCAATGACCGTGGTAAAATTATTTAATTAATCTCTCTAAAAGGAGGCGTTCCATGCGCCGCATCACGCAAACTCTGAGTACCTTTTTCCGCAAGGGGGACGTTCTCCTTCTGGTGCTCTGCCTGATCGCAAGTATTTTTGGCCTGGTGCTGATCTTCAGCGCGACCAAATATGACGAGGCGCTTCACCACTCCGCTCCGATCAAGCAGGCCCTGTTCATCTGCATGGGCGTGGTTGCCTATGTGATTCTCTCTTTTGTCGATATTGAACTGTTTGTGGAGAAATCCTGGAAGTGGCTGTTTCTTTTTAATGTGTGTTTTATCCTGCTGCTGCTTACGCCCTTTGGCGTGGGAAAAGAAACCACAGGCAATAACAGCTGGCTTGACTTTCCCTTCCTCCCCGTCACCATCCAGCCGGCAGAGGTTGCCAAACTTTTTTTCGTGCTGATTCTGGCCTTTCAATGCGCCCGGTATCGTGAATATGGTATCAGCCGACCCAGTTCGGTGTTCTGGCTGGCTGCCCATACCCTTTTCATGGCCGCTCTGATCGCCGTCGTCTCCGGCGATTTCGGTATGGTGCTGGTCTATCTTCTCATCTTTGCCATCATGTCCTTTGCCGCCGGGGTCAAGATCCGATGGTTTGCACTGGGTGGAGTCTTGATTGCGGCCGGAATTGCCGCATTGGCAGTTCTTTCAGTGAAATCGGAAGTGTTCATGCAGAAATTCGGCTACATCATCCGGCGGTTCACCGAGGTCTTTACCCGTGACGATCCACAGGGCGCCGGATGGCAGCAGACCCGTTCCATCCTGGCGATCGGAAGCGGACAGCTCACCGGCCAGGGTTACCTCCAGGGCGTACAGACGCAAAGCACCTCGGAACAGTCCCTGCCAGCCCGCCATACAGATGAGATCTTTGCCGTCTGCGGCGAGGAATTCGGCCTGATCGGCTGCGTGTTGGTCCTATTACTGCTCTGCGCGATCATCATCCGCTGCTTTTGGGTGGGACGCACCGCCCGCAGCCATTTTTCCGCCTACATCGCGATTGGATACGGCGCAATGCTTCTGATTCAGACGGCCATCAATGTGGCGGTGTGTCTCTATCTGTTCCCGGTAGTGGGACTGACACTCCCCTTTTTCAGCTACGGAGGCTCCTCCATTCTCACCCTCTTTGCAGCTATGGGCGTTGTCTCGGGCATCAAGATGCGCTCACTGCCCAGTTGGCTTCAGGATCGCAGCCGACTTTAGCGAGGGGCAAAGCTTCTGTTTTATGATCACCGGGCGTTCAGGCCTTTGGAGCCTGAACGCCCGGTTTTTTCTGTATATTTTTCCGCAGGCGGTCAAGACTAGAGGTACAATAAAACAAATAAGGAGGTTTTTTCTTTGAAGCATCCCAACCCCCGCCGCCGCCTTGCCGTCCTGACTCTTGCCATCGCCCTGGTTCTGGCGATGTCCCTTCCCGTCTCCGCGTCCGTCGTGGGCAGTGAGGAGTACCAGAGTGCCGCCGTCGCCGGCTTTTCCAAGAACGGAACCGTCTCAAATGTCATTACGTTTTCCGCCGAAGATTTCCGGGTGACCGGGGATGAGCAGGTATCTCTGGATTCCGTCATCCTCACCTCCCTGCCTTCCTCCGAGACGGGAATGCTCATGATGGGAGACCAGCCCCTGGCCTGCGGTGATGTAATCGCCCTGTCCGCCCTGGACGGTCTGCGCTTCCATCCTCTGTCCACGCCTACGGTGGCTTCCACATCTTTTGAGTTTACTCCCGTCTTTTCCTCCGGCAACGCCGGTGAGCCTGTCGAGGTCAATCTGTACCTGCTCACGGCGGAAAACACCCCTCCGGTCGCCGAGAACCTGGAGTTTACCACCTATAAAAATGTGGCCTACACCGGGCAGTTTTCCGCCGTAGACCCCGAGGGTGACCTGCTTACCTTTCAGTTGGTCGATAAGCCCGCCCGCGGGTCTGTCACGATGCCGGAGGATGGCAGCTCCCAGTTCGTTTATACTCCTTATGAAAACAAGACCGGTAAGGACACCTTCACCTATGTTGCCGTGGACGCGGTAGGCAATATCTCTGCGGAGGCCACCGTCAAGATTAAGATTGAAAAGCCTTCCACCAAAGTGACCTACGCCGACATGGACGGAAACCCCGCCTATAATGCCGCCATTCGGTTAGCGGAAGAGGGTATCTATGTGGGCGCAAACATGGATGGTGCGTATTATTTCCAGCCTGACCTGCCCGTGACCCGCTCGGAATTCCTCGCCCTTGCCATGTCCACGGTCGGCCTGGACGCTCTGGAGGGGATCACAACCACCGGATTTTTTGACGATGAGGCCATCGCAACCTGGGCCAAGCCCTATGTCTCCTCCGCGCTGAAGTCCGGCGCGGTCCAGGGAACGATTTCGGAGGGCGGTCAGGTTGTTTTCCAGGGAGATAACACCATCACCGCTGCAGAAGCTGCCGTGCTGTTGGACCGGCTTCTCTCGATCACGGATGTGCCGGTCGAAACCTGGACGGGCAGCACCGCCGCGGTCCCCACGTGGGCCAGCCAGGCAGCAGTCAACCTGGAAACAGTTGGTGTCCTTCAAACTGATTCCACGGGCGTTCTAACGCTGAACGATACTTTGACCCGCGCTGACGCCGTACAGATGCTGGCCGGGGCGCTGGATGTTCTGGACGCCCGGGAAAGCTCCGACAGTTGGTTCAACTGGTAAGAAGACCAAAAGCAGAGAATGGGAAACCCATTCTCTGCTTTTGATTATTATTGAGTCACTTGACGCGCAGTTTTCGAGTCAGTTCTTCATCCGGAGTTACATAAGCCGTTTGATAGGTCGTGTAGATCACCATGCCCGGCTTGGCCCCGGCAGGCTTCTTGACATACTTCACCGGCGTGTAGTCCACCGGCACCTTGCTTCCCTCACGGGCCTGGGAAAAGTAAGCTGCCAAAACTGCCGCCTCGGTCAGAGATTGGCTGTCAAGTTCTTCTACCTCACACCACAAGATCACATGGGAACCATGGATCTTCTGCGTGTGCAGCCAGATATCCCCGCGCCCAGCCTGCTTCGTGGTGAGCAGGTCGTTTTGTGTGTTGTTTTTGCCGACGGAGATACGCAGACCGGCGGAAGAACGAAACTCCATGGGCTTGGATGCCGCGCGTTTCTCTCTGGCCTTGGCCTTCTTGGGACGGCGGGCAAAGCCGGTATCGATCAACTCTTGGCGGATCTCCTGCAGGTCCCGCTCCCCTTCGGCCCGTGGAATGGCCTCGAGAACGCTCTCCAGATAGTCCAGGTCTCCCTCACCTTTCTGAATCTGTAAAGTCAAAACACTTTCCGCCGTTTTTGCCTTGTTGTATTCCTTGTAATACTTTGCCGCGTTCTGCTGCGGCGTCAGAAGCGGATCGAGCTTGATATCCACCTCCGCCCCGTCGGGATCGTAAAAATCCACTGTGCGGAGCAGCGTCATACCTTTCTTCATCATATGGAGATTGGACGTTAGGATATCCCCCAGCTGGCGCAGCCGCTCCCGGTCTTTGGTCTGCTCCAGCTCACGGCGCTGATTAGCCAGTTTGCGGGCAGTGCGGTCCCGGGCGGTGGTGACTGTTTTGACCAGATCCTGCCCCTTTTGTTTGGCCCGTTCCGCCTGCTCCCGGGCGGCATAGAAATCGTCCATCAGTGCCCCGAAGGTGTCATAGGTCTTCAGCGTGGTCTCAGAGCCGTACTGGGTGATGGGCAGGAAGGTGAAATCCACCGGCCGCCCGTCCCGGATCAGGACAGTGGGCGTATACTCCCCCGCTTCCACAGCGGCGAGCAGTTTCTCACCCCAGTCCGGCCCCTCTCCCCGGGCTTCCCCTTCCCGGGCGATCAGCGGGGCCAGGCCGGGGTGCGGCTCGGGCAGGTGGTAAAACATGCCGGGCAGAACCGCACGCTTCCCGGTCGTCACGTCGCCCTCTACCCGGCGCAGACAGTCCACAATGCGCTCGTCGCCGTCCAGAAGGATCAGGTTGGCCCGGCGGCTCATGCACTCCAGCACCAGTTTCCGTTCCTGGCGGTCCCCCAGCTCGCTGAGAGTTTCAAACCGGAAGATGACGATGCGCTCCTGGGGCGGCTGGGTAATGTCCAGCAGGCGTCCACCCACCAGATGCTTGCGCAGAAGCATACAGAACATGGGCGGCTCCGCCGGGTTTTCCCGGTTCAAAGCGGTCAATTGGGGCCGCGGATTGTTGGGACTGGCCGAGAGCAGCAGCTTGACATTACCCGCACCGGTGCGCATGGTCAGAATGACTTCATCCCGGCCCGGCTGATAGATCTTATCGATTTTTCCGCCCGTCACCACGCCGCGCAGTTCGTGAAGCACGGCGGACAGGCAGATTGCGTCAAGGGCCATGGGTCATTCCTCCATCATGATCTCAAACAGCTCGTTAAGCCGCCCGGTCTCTCCCTTCAGCCACAGATAGCCGAACAGAGCCTCCAGCGCCGTGGCGGTCTGGTACTCCTCCCGGCTGGCGGCTTTGGGGACGGTGTGAGGGCTGGTATTGCGGCCCCGGCGGAATACGTCGGCTTCCTCCTGAGTCAGCAGAGGGAGAATCTTTTCCGCCGCCCTGGCCTGGGCGGGGGCGGCGACATATTGGACGGTAGCCTTGTGCAGCCCGCGGTTAGTCGCTTTGCCGTGGATGCACAGCCAGGAGCGCACCATCAGCTCATACACGCCGTCTCCCACATGGGCCAGGCCCAGATTGCTGACCGCGCGGATCTCGTCCGACGTTTGATTTAAATGAAAATAATCCATACTTTTTCTCCTATATTTACGCTTTGCAGGAATTATACCGCGCTTTTCCTCATAAGGCAATCATATACCAGGAAAGGATGCGATCAAATGGACTTACGCTACCCGTTTACTCTGCCGCCGCTGCCCTACCCCTACGACAGTCTGATCCCCGCCATCGGGGAGCGCACGCTGCACTTCCACCATGACAAACATCTGCAAACCTATATCGACAATCTGAACAAAGCCATGGAGGGCTGTCCCACCTGCCGGGATAAAACGCTGACCGAGCTGCTGACCCATCTGGACCAGGTGCCGGAGGAAAGCCGTACCACCATCCGTAATAATGGCGGCGGCGTGTACAATCATATTCTCTATTTCAACTGCCTCTCCCCCAACGGCGGCGGGATCCCCTCCGGCACCCTGGCCCGCGCCATGGGGAGCGCGTTCGGCCCCTACGAAAGTTGGCGGGCGCTGGTGCGCTCCGCCGCCCTGGAGGTGTTCGGCTCCGGGTACGCCTGGCTGGTGTCCGACCCATCCGGGGCGCTGTCCGTGGTCAAATCGGTCAACCAGGACTGTCCACTGTCCTTCGGGCTGCGGCCCCTTCTTCCCCTTGACGTCTGGGAACACGCCTACTACCTGGACTACCAAAACCGCCGGGCGGCGTATGTGGACGCCTGGTTCGGCCTGATCAACTGGCCCTTTGTGGAGAAACTCTATCAAAATCAATAACAGCTAAGACCACCTGTTGTCCATGCAGGTGGTCTTCCTTGCACGGAAAAGGGCCTTCGCCGGACAGCGAAGGCCCTTTGTAGAAAACAGCTTACTGGTTCATCTGCTTGCGGCGGGACAGGTTCATGGTGCCGTCCTGCATGTCGCCGACCCACTCCAGGCTCTTGCCGGTGCCGTAGGCCACACAGGAGATGGCGTCATCCGCCACATGGGTCTCGATGCCAGTGTGGGATTCAATCAGCTTATCGAAGCCCCAAATCAGGCTGCCGCCGCCGGTCATAACGATACCGTTGGTGGAGATGTCGGCCACCAGCTCAGGGGGCGTACGCTCCAGCACAGAGTGGATGGTCTCCAGGATGCGGCTGGTGGGTTCTTCGAAGGCTTCGATCATTTCGGAGGAGGAAACGGTGAACACACGAGGCAGGCCGGTCATCAGGCAGCGGCCCTTGATCTCCATGGACTGCTCCTCCGGCCGGGGAAACACACAGCCGATGGTCATTTTCAGCTCTTCCGCAGTCCGCTCGCCGATCAGTACATTGTGCTTGCGCCGTATGTACTTGATCACGGCTTCGTCGAACTGGTCGCCGGCGATCTTGATGGAGGCGGACTCCACGATGCCGGACAGGGAGATGACGGCGATGTCGGAGGTGCCGCCGCCGATGTCGACCACCATGTGACCGTCGGGCTTGGTGATGTCAATGCCCGCGCCGATGGCCGCGGCCAGAGGCTCCTCGATCAGGTAGACGCGGCGGGCGCCCGCCTGGATGCCGGCGTCGATCACGGCGCGCTCCTCCACCTCGGTGATGCCGGAGGGAACGCAGATGACCACACGGGGCTTGAAAAGGCGGAAGGAGGTCACCTTCCGGATGAATTCACGCAGCATCCGCTCCGTCATATCATAGTCGGAGATGACACCCTCGCGCAGAGGACGGATGGCCACAATATTGCCGGGGGTACGGCCGAGCATCTGCTGGGCCTCGGTACCCACCTTCAAAAGCTTTCCGCTGTTTTTATCGATCGCGACCACGGAGGGTTCACGCAGAACCACGCCTTTTCCCCGTACATAAACCAGGATGGAGGCAGTACCCAGGTCGATTCCAATATCCTTGCTCAACATAGACATTCCCGCTCCTCGAATTGCTTTTCAAATTAGTTTTGCCATCAAAATGGCGGTACATACACGATATTATGAAAACATTATAATTATAGCGGAGATGTTTCCCTTTTTCAATGCTTATTTCCCTGAATTTTTCCCTCTTGCCCGCGCCAGCGTCGCGCATACGACATCCTCTGCTCCGTAAGTACGCAGGGTCCGGGCACACTCGGAGAGTGTGGAGCCGGTGGTGACCACATCGTCGATCACAAGAATTCGCTTGCCTTCCACCAGGACCGGGTCCACCACCTCATACGCTCCCAATACGTTGGCTCTCCGGGCAGCGTCCTCCTTCAGGCTGGATTGGGTGTCGGTGTCCCGCCCCTTGCGCAGGGTCTCGACTGCCACATCGTTCAGCTCCAGTGCGGCAGCCATGGCCAGCAGCATGGCCTGATCGTACCCGCGCTTTTTCAGGCTTTTGGCCGACAGCGGGACCCAGGTGATCAGATCATACCGCCCGTCCAGATGGTCTTTGACGCACTGGGCAACTAAGCGACCGTATATCTTAGCGTAGCCGTTGCGGTCGGAGAATTTATAGCGGTGGATGGATTCGCGCACATTTCCCTGATACCAGAGAGGCGACACGCAGAGGGAGATAAATTCCGGCTTTTGCTCAGCGGCTTGTCCGGTGATCCAGGGCAGCTCGCTCTGGCAGTGCTCGCAAAAGCCGCTTTCACCCCGCTTCAGGATCTTTCTGCAAAATACGCAGCGGGGCGGGAACAACAGGTCCAGCAGAAAAGACCCCAGCCGCGCGCTCATTTCAGTTCCTCCTCGGGAATGGGGCCGTATTTTTCCTCAAATTCCCGCACACAATCCTGGATCAGATGGAGGATCTGACCGCTCATAGAACGTCCTTCGTAGGCTGCCACATACTTGAACTTGTCGTGAAGTGTTTTGTCTGTACGAATGCTCAGGTGATTGGTTTTCTTCATATGCTTCGCCTCCCACATTCTTGTTAAGCAAAGCATATTATGCGCAGACAAAATTAGTTCAAAGTTAGTGCATTTTTACGGCACCAAATTTCCCTGGGCCAACCGTGCACGCAGGCCGGAGTAGCGGCGCTGCTGCCGGTCATTGGCCGTCATGGCGCTGACCACCTGCTCGTCCCCTACCAGAATGAAAAGCTCCCGGGCACGAGTCACGGCGGTATAGAGCACGCCACGGGTCATCAGTTGGGGCGCGCCGTCCAGCGCCGCCAGGATGACCGCCCGGTACTCGCTTCCCTGGGCCTTATGTACGGTTACGGCGTAGGCCAGTTCCAGCTCCGGGAGCATGTCCGGGGTGTACTCCACCAGCTTACCGTCAAAATCGACCGTCAGAGTGCCTTCGGCCTCGTCCACCTCGTCGATGCGGCCGATGTCTCCGTTGAACATGCCCAGCCCCGAGGTCAGGCTGTCCCGCTCCCGCCACATGACGTCGTAATTGTTTTTCACCTGCATGACCCGGTCGCCCGCGCGGAAGATCACCTCACCGAAGCGGCGCTCTCCCTTCCCCTTCTCCGGCGGGTTCAGGGCCTGCTGGAGAAGGCGGTTCAGGTTTGCCGTCCCGGTCCCGTACCGGCGCGTGGGCGAGAGTACCTGGATCTGATCGGCCGGGATGCCCATGTTTTCAGGCAGGCGACGGGCCACCAGGTCCACGATGGTCTCCGCTGTGCGCGCGGAATCATGGCGTCGCAGGAAGAAAAAGTCCTTGGACTGGTTGCTCCAGTCCGGCGGCTCCCCCCGGTTAACAGCATGGGCCGTGCGGACGATGGCGCTTTCGGCGGCCTGGCGGAAGATCTCGGTCAGGCGGATCGACGGGATGCGCCCGGAGCGCAGCAGGTCGGAGAGTAGATTGCCCGGTCCCACGGAGGGCAGCTGGTCGGGGTCGCCCACCAGCACCAGGCGGCAGTCTCCCCGCAGAGCGCACAGAAGCGCCCGCATCAGCGGAAGGTCCACCATGGAGGTCTCGTCCACAATAACCGCGTCGCAGCGCAAGGGCTCGTCCTGGTTGTGGGCAAACACCAGCTGTCCGGTAACCGGATCAAACTGGGTCTCCAACAGGCGGTGGATGGTGGTCCCCTCCGCGCCGCAGAGCTCACCCAGCCGCTTGGCCGCCCGGCCGGTGGGAGCGGCCAGAGCAGTGTCCAGCCCCAGGGCCTCGAACAGAGCCAAAACGCCGCGCAGGGACGTGGTCTTGCCCGTGCCCGGTCCGCCGGTCAATAAGATCACCTGACGGGAGGCAGCGAGCCGCACGGCCTCCTCCTGCTGGGGCGCGTAGGTAATGCCCTGCTCCCGCTGGATCTCTTTCAGAAGCCGGTCCAGGTCATGGGGCGGCTGCAGCTCGGCGCTGCTCATCTCCTCCAGCCGGAAAGCCACATAGACCTCGGCGGCGTACAATTCCATCAAATAGCAGGCGTCCTGGCCCGCCACATGCTCCTGAACCACTTCGCCCTGCCCCAGCAGCTCCTCCAACGCCTGCTCCGGGCTGTCGTCCTCCAGGTTGAGCAGCTGTCCGGTGGCCGCGAGCAGCTTACGACGCGGCAGAAAGGTATGTCCATTGTTCAGGTTATGCCGTAATTCAAACAGAAGTCCGGCTTCCACGCGCTGCGGGTCGTTTCCCGCCATGCCCAGTTGGATCGCCAGTTCGTCCGCCGCGGAAAAGTCCAGACCCAAATCCCCCTCGGTCAGCAGATAGGGATTTTCCCGCACCACATCCGGAGCCGCATGACCAAAGCGGCGGTAGAGGGGCATTGCAAGAGTCAAGGGAAGGCTGTATTCCCCCAGAAAATCCAGCAACATACGCATACCCGCCTGCTGGAGATACGCCTCATGCACGTCCATGGCACGCTTCCGGGTGAAGCCCTTGATGCGGGTCAGCTGTTCGGGGTTCTCTTCGATGACCTTCAGGGTGTCCGCTCCGAATTCATCCACAAGGAGTTTGGCAGTGCGGGCTCCGATTCCCTTGATGGCACGGGAGGACAGATATTCAAACACGGCCTTCTCCCCCACCGGCATGCGGCGGTGCAGGGTCTCCACCTTGAACTGATCGCCGTAGGAGGCGTGCTTCATCCAGCGGCCTTCCGCCTCCAGGGTCTCTCCGGGGGTGATGCCGGGCATACACCCCACTACAGTCACCTCACCGATGTCGCCCGTATCCAGACGCAGGACCGTATAGCCGTTTTCCTCATTGCGAAAAATGACGGCCGTTACGCTGCCTGTTATTTCGTGGTTTTGTTCTTTTGTCTCGTCCATACTTCCGCTTCTTTCATCCAGGTTCCCGCTTGCTCCCAGGGGCAGAGCCACACATTCCGCTTCTGTTTAACGAAAGACTCCGCCAGGGCGCGGCCTTCTCTGCTCAGGCCGCAGTCAACCAGAAGCACGCCCCGGCTGCAAGACATCTTTTCGAGCCGGCGTACAATCTGCTCCAGGCCGTCTCCGTCGCCCCGGGCCGGCACAACCGTCCAAGCCTCGGGCACTTTTCCTCCGTTCAGCAGCCGGTCCAGCGCCAGCCGGCCCAGGGTCCAGATGCCTATAGCCGCCAGTAACGCCAGGCACGCGTCTGTCAGAATCTGCATCTCGCCACCTCCGCGCCATCCTATGCGCGGAGGCGGAAAAGGGTGCCGGGTGGAGTTTATACAAAAATCGAGGTAAACCCGTAGGTGATCCCCGTGACCAGAAAACCGGCAATAAACACACCCGCGATCAAGGCGGGCAAGGCCTTGCGCAGGGGCATATCCAGAAAGGCCGCCGCCAGCGCGCCCGTCCACCCGCCGGTGCCCGGCAGGGGGATCGCCACAAAGATCAACAGGCCCAAATACTTATACTTGGTCACTTTCCGCCCCTTCAAGTGCGCTTTTCGTTCCAGCTTATCCACCACGCTGTCCAGAGCGGGCAGATGCCGGCGCATCCACTGGAAAATGCGCCGGATATAAACTACGATAAAAGGCAAGGGGATAAAGTTACCGATCACGGCGGCCAGAAATGCCTCCCAATGGGTCAGCCCCAGCGCTACACCAAAGGGGATGCCTCCCCGCAGCTCGATTACCGGGATCATGGAAACCAGAGCGGTAAAAGTCATTCGGCCGAACAAAGTATCAGTCAGCCAGATCATGAGTTCCAAGATATATGCCTCCAAGGAAGTAGTATGAGCATGCTGTTATTTCCCCGACACCTCCGAGCGACGGCTTTGCTTTTCACCTCCCAGAACGATCGGCGGCACAGCGCCGTCGGTCGCGGAGGAAATAAAATAGCGGTAGATCTGACCTTTCTTTTCCTCGTACAGGTCGAGATTTTGATACAGCTCTTTATAGTATGCAAAAGTCAGTCGCTTCGTTTGGATCGTATTGCGCAGGTTGGCCTGCGTAGTTACCAGGCTTCCGGGACGCTTGATATAGGAATACAGGGGCTGCGGGATCGTGGCGATCAGGCGGGCGAATTGCAGGTATTCCAGGTTGAACAGGAAATCCTCGCACCAACTGATCTGGGTATCAAAACGCAGGCGGTTGGCTTCGATCAGAGTGCGCCGGAAAAACTTGTTCCAGAGCACGCCGTAATAATAATTCGCGGGAGCCTTCACCATTTCCTCGGCAAACTCACGGCGGGTCATGACCCGCTCCCCTTTAATATGTCCCCGGGCGATCGACCGCTCCTTCTGTACCCGGTAAAACCAGCTGACCGCCAGGTCGCATCCGGTACTTTCCGCCGTATGGACAAATGTCGCCGTTGCTTCAGGGACAAGCAGGTCGTCGGCGTCGGCAAACTGGATATACATCCCCTGCGCCTGATCCAAGCCATGGTTGCGTGCGGCGGAAACGCCCTGGTTTTCCTGGCTGAGAATGCGAAAACGCGGGTCCTTCCGGGCCATCTGACGGCAGAGCTTTCCGCTGTCGTCGGTACTGCCGTCGTCAATGAGTAAAATCTCCAGATCAGGATAGGTCTGCGAGCGCAGGCTTTCCAGCGTATCGGGCAGATAGGCCTGCGCGTTATAGACCGGGACGATCATACTGACCAAAGGGTTCTTCACATAAACACCTCTGTTATCCAAAACAAATTGCAAATTCATTGTAGCAGAAAACCTTCTGAGGGGCAAGTGAAATGCGCAGTGCAATTCCTCCTTGTCCCAGCCCGGAAACAGTGGTATAATATTTTGACTCATTTTACAGAAACGGGGCGAGCAAAATGACCTATCAAGAAGAATTTATCACGTTTATGGTGCGTTCCGGCGTACTGACTTTCGGAGACTTTACGACCAAGTCCGGCCGGAAGACCCCTTACTTCATCAACACGGGCAACTATAAGACCGGCGCCCAGGCCGCCAAGCTGGGCGATTACTACGCCGCCTGCATTCAGGAAAACGCGCCCGATGGCATTGACTGCCTGTTCGGTCCCGCCTACAAGGGTATTCCCCTGGCAGTGACTGCTGCAGCATCTCTGTACCGCAACTATGGCCGCGATCTGCCCTATTGCTTCAACCGCAAGGAGGCCAAGGACCACGGCGAGGGCGGCTCCATGGTGGGCTATAAGCCCCAGAGCGGCGACCGTGTGGCCATCGTGGAAGATGTTGTCACTGCCGGAACCGCCGTGCGCGAGTCCCTGGAGCTGTTCAAGACCCTGGGCGACATGAAGGTCACCCATCTGTTCGTCTCCGCTGACCGGATGGAGCGGGGCACCCGGGAGTGCACGACGCTGGATGAGCTGCGGGAGGATTTCGGTATTAAGGTCTGCCCCATCGTGACCATCCGGGAGATCATTGATTTCCTGCATAACAACCCCGTGGACGGCAAAGTCTATATTGACGACCCCATGCGTGAGCGCATGGAGGCCTATCTGGGCGAGTATGGCGGCCGATAATCCCCACAAAGGCCACCGTTCCCGGCTGAAGGGCGAGTTTCTGGCCCGGGGCCTTGCCGGTATGCCTGACCACAAGGCCCTGGAACTTCTGCTTTGCTTCGCCATCCCGCAGGGCGACGTGAACCCGCTGGCCCACCGGCTGATGGATACCTTTGGCTCCCTGTCCGGGGTATTCAATGCCACGCCGGAACAGCTGTTGGCGGTCAAGGGCGTGGGAGAACACGCCGCCTGTCTCATCAAACTGATCCCGGCCCTGGGCGGGCGCTATCAGGCGGATCGCAGCCATCTGGGTGACATTCTGGACACCACCGAGCGGCTTGGCGAATACCTGGCGCCTGAATTTTTCGGCCAGCGCAACGAGGTCACCGTTGTCCTCTGCCTGGACGCCAAATGCAAGGTGCTGCAATGCCAGCAGCTGGCCGAAGGGACAGCCGACTCCACCTCCCTCAATCTGCGCAAGATGATGGAGGTGGCTTTGGCGTGCAATGCGTCCCAAGTGGTGCTGGCCCACAACCACATCAGCAACATCGCCACTCCTTCTCAGGAGGACATTCTCGCCACAAAAATGGCCTATGACGCTTTTCAGCAGATCGACATTCTCCTGCGCGACCATCTGATCTTCGCCTTTGACGATTATGTCTCTCTGCGGGATTCCGGCGTTTTTGAACGTTTTTCATAATTTGTATTGCAATCGAACATTCGTTTTGCTATAATGCAAACAGTTGTACGATATAGTCCCCGGGAGGTGACCTGATGCCGAAATTTGAAGTTGTTTCCGAGTACACCCCGTCCGGCGACCAGCCGGAGGCCATCGAAGCCCTGGCTGCCGGGATTGAGAACGGCCTGAACGAACAGACCCTGCTGGGCGTTACCGGCTCGGGCAAGACCTTCACCATGGCCAAGGTTATCGAAAAGGTGCAGCGCCCCACCCTGGTGCTGGCCCACAACAAGACGCTGGCCGCTCAGCTCTGTGCGGAATTCAAAGAGTTCTTTCCCCACAATGCAGTGGAGTACTTTGTGTCCTACTATGACTACTACCAGCCGGAGGCCTACATCCCTCACACGGACACCTTTATCGAAAAGGACTCTTCTGTCAATGAGGAGATCGACCGTCTGCGCCTGTCCGCCACCGCCTCCCTGATGGAGCGGCGGGATGTGATCGTGGTGTCCTCGGTCTCCTGCATCTACGGTCTGGGCGAGCCGGAGGACTTCGCCAAGATGATGGTCTCCCTGCGAGTGGGCGCCACCATGGAGCGGGACGAGCTGCTGAAAAAGCTGATCGCCATCCGCTACGAGCGCAACGACATCGCCTTTGAGCGCAACATGTTCCGGGTCCGGGGCGACACGGTGGAGATCTTCCCCGCCTACTGGAGTGACAGCGCCATCCGGGTGGAGTTCTTCGGGGATGAGATCGACCGTATTTCCGAGATCAACGTGGTCACCGGAGCCCCCATCCGGCGGCTGGAAAATATCCCGGTCTGGCCCGCCACCCACTATGTCACCCCGAAGGAGAAGATGGATGCCGCCATCCAGGAGATCTACAAAGAACTGGAGGAGCGGGTCGCCTATTTTGAGAGCAACAATATGTTGGTGGAGGCGCAGCGCATCAAGCAACGTACCATGTACGACATTGAGATGATGCAGGAGCTGGGTTACTGCTCCGGCATCGAGAACTACAGCCGGGTCATCGAGGGCCGGCCCGCCGGCTCCCCGCCCCATACCCTGATGGATTACTTCCCTAAGGACTTTGTCATGTTTATCGACGAGTCCCATGTGACCCTGCCCCAGGTGCGGGCTATGTACAACGGCGATCGGGCCCGGAAGACCACGCTGGTGGATTACGGCTTTCGTCTGCCCTGCGCTTTCGACAACCGGCCTCTGAAATTTGAAGAGTTTGAAAAGCGCCTGAATCAGGTAGTCTATGTCTCTGCCACTCCCGGCGAATACGAGCGCACCCGCTCCGGGCAGATCGTGGAACAGGTCATCCGCCCCACCGGTTTGCTGGACCCCCGCGTGGAGGTACGGCCGGTGGAGGGCCAGATCGACGACCTGATCGGCGAGATCAACGAGCGTACCGCCCGTTTCGAGCGGGTGCTGGTCACCACCCTGACCAAGAAGATGGCGGAGGACCTGACCGCCTATCTGAAGAACGCCGGGATCAAAGTGCGCTATATGCACCACGACATCGACACCATCGAGCGCATGGAGATCATCCGGGACCTGCGTCTGGGCGTTTTCGACGTTCTGGTGGGCATCAACCTGCTGCGGGAAGGCCTGGACCTGCCTGAGGTGAGCCTGGTCGCCATTTTGGACGCCGACAAGGAGGGCTTCCTGCGCTCCGAGACCTCCCTGATCCAGACCATCGGCCGTGCCGCCCGCAACGCCGAAGGCATGGTCATCCTGTACGCTGACTCCATCACGCCCTCCATGCGCCGTGCTATGGACGAGACAGAGCGCCGCCGCGCCAAGCAGGACGCCTACAATAAAGCTCATGGTATCGTGCCCAAGACCATCATCAAGAGCGTGCGCGACGTCATCGACCTGTCCAGCGACGAACCCAGAGAGTATGATGCTAACGAAAAGCAGATGACCAAGCTCCAGCGCATGGAGGCCATCGCCAAGTTGGAGAAAGAGATGAAAGAGGCGGCCAAGATGTTGGAATTCGAGTACGCTGCCCAGCTGCGCGACCGGATCATCCGGCTGCGGGGAGAGTGAATGATATGACTGCTGAGACCGATCATCTTCTGAAGCATTTTCAGATCCGCAAAAGCGCCGCCCAGAAGGCAGCCTTTCAGGACTGGCTGACGGGCGTACTGACCGCCGCAGGTTATAAACCGCGGGTGGAGTCGGGAGGCTCGCTGGTCAAAAGCAGCAATGTGGTCGTGGGGGATTCGGAAAAGGCTTTCGTGGTTTACACCGCCCACTACGATACCTGTGCCGTTCTCCCTGTCCCGAATTTTATCACACCCCGGAACTTTTTTCTTTACCTGCTCTATCAGATTCTGCTCTGCATCCCTATGTTCGCCCTGGCCATCGGTGCGGAGGTCCTCTTACTTGTTTTGTGGGAGGACTGTCCGGTCAGTCTGGCCATGGTCGCAGTTTACATCGTGCTGGGCTTCTGCATTTGGTGGATCATGGACGGCCCTGCCAACAAGCATACGGCCAACGATAACACCTCCGGCGTGGCAACGCTGCTGGAGATTGCGCTGTCTCTCCCGGAAAAGGACCGCAGCAAAGTCGCTTTTGTTTTCTTTGATAATGAAGAAAAGGGCCTGCTGGGCTCTTCCCAATTCAAGAAGGCCCACGGCAAACGCATGGCTGACACGCTGCTGATTAATTTTGACTGCGTCTCCGAGGGAGATTTTATCCAGTTCTATCCCAACAAAAAGCTGAAGCAGAAGGAAGATACGCTCTGCCTTCTGGAGCAGACTTTTTTATCTGACAGTTCCAAAACTGTTGAGGTCGTACGGGGCTTCGGTTTTTATCCCTCGGATCAAAAGGCGTTCCCCCACGGTGTGGGCGTCGCGGCGCTTCACAAGAGCTGGTTTGGGTATTGGTTAGGCCGCATCCACACCAACCGGGACACTGTGTTTCAGGCGGAGAATATCGAGCTGCTGCGCAGGGGCGCTTTGGCTCTGGCAGAGCGCTTGACAGATCCACATACATAAATGATCTTCCAATTGACAGAAGGCAATCAAGCATGAAACGTTATCTTCCCCACATTCAAATCCTGTTGGCCGGCTCCCTGTGGGGGCTGATCGGCCTGTTCAACCGCAACCTGACGTCCGGCGGTTTATCCGCCTCCTCCATCGTGGCTGTGCGCAACATCGGCGGACTTATTCTGCTGGGTCTGGTTTTGCTGGTGCTGGACCGATCCGTGTTTAAAATCAAATTGCGCCATCTGCCCTACTTTTTCGGAACCGGCGTTGTGTCGATCCTCCTGTTCACCCTGTGCTATTTCAGCGCCCAGCAAATGTGCTCTCTGGCGGTTACGGCCATTTTGCTGTATACTGCCCCTGCTTTTGTGGTGGTGCTTTCCGCCATCTTATTTCACGACAAGCTGACAAAGGGGAAGCTGGCTGCGCTGCTTTTGGCCTTCTTGGGCTGCACTTTTGTCTCCGGAATCTGGAGCGGCGGGCTGGCCGTGACCGGCTGGGGCCTTGTGCTGGGGATCGCCAGCGGCTTTTTCTATGGGCTTTACTCCATTTTCGGGCGATATGCCCTGGCACATTATCAGCCCTTGACCGTCACCTTTTATACCTTCGTGTTCGCCGGAGCGGGGGCTCTGTTTCTAATCAGGCCATCCGAATTGAGTACATGCTTTTCTCAGCCGCCCATGGTTCTTCTGGCCATCGGTTTGGTAGTGGTTTCCACCGTTCTGCCGTACATCCTGTACACCCGTGGACTTGCAAAGCTGGACAGCGGTAAGGCCTCCATTTTGGCGTCCATTGAGCCTGTGGTGGCGGCCCTGGTGGGCGTGCTGGCTTTTGGTGAGCCTATGAGCATCATGGTACTGCTGGGGCTGATTTGCATTCTCGCGTCCGTTTATATCTTGAGATGATTTTTCAGATATGTGGAGGTTATGATGGACTACAACTGGCTGGATGAATACCTGCGCGCTAAGCCGGGCGCAGAACACGATTATAAACTCGAGTGGCAGTGGGACCGCTACATGATTCGGGGCAAACTATTCGCGGCCGTTTGTGCCCCCGGCCCAGAGCACAAAACGTACGGCGGCCATCCCCTGGTCAACCTGAAATGTGAGCCCCGGCGTGCCGAGCTGTACCGCGCAGAATTTCCTGACATCCTGCCCGGCTTTTATTGTGATAAGCGCAACTGGATCGCCGTTCAGCTGGACGGCAATGTGCCCGACGCGGTCCTGCGGGAGCTGTGCGACCAATCCTACGAACTGGTGCTGGCGAAGCTGCCCAAATATGTTCAGAAAGAACTCATTCCCACCGAGTAAAGGAGAACTCACCAATGCTTGACCATATTTCCGTTAAAGGCGCACGGGTCAACAACCTGAAAAATATCGATGTCACCATTCCCCGTGACAAGCTGGTGGTGCTGACCGGCTTGTCCGGCTCGGGCAAGTCTTCCCTGGCCTTTGACACCATTTACGCCGAGGGCCAGCGTCGGTATGTGGAGTCCCTGTCCTCCTATGCCCGCATGTTCCTGGGCCAGATGGAAAAGCCTGATGTGGACTACATCGACGGCCTCTCCCCCGCGATCTCCATCGACCAGAAGACCACCTCCAAAAACCCCCGCTCCACCGTGGGCACGGTCACGGAGATCTACGACTACCTGCGTCTGCTCTGGGCCCGGGTGGGCACCCCCCACTGCCCCATCTGCGGCAAGGAGATCAAGCAGCAGACCATCGACCAGATCATCGACCAGGTGCTTGCCCTTCCCGAGGCCACCCGGATCCAGGTCATGGCCCCTGTCATCCGGGGCAAAAAGGGCGAGCACGCCAAAATCTTCGAGGACGCCCGAAAGTCCGGCTATGTCCGCGTGCGGGTGGACGGCTCTCTGTACGAGCTGACCGAAGAGATCAAGCTGGATAAGAACAAAAAACACAACATCGAGATCGTGGTGGACCGCCTGGTCATCCGGGAGGACATCAGCCGCCGCCTGACCGACAGCGTGGAGACCGCCTCCGCCCTGGCCGGCGGCCTGGTGGTCATCAATATTGTGGGCGAGGACCGGGACATCCTGTTTTCCCAGAACTACGCCTGTGAGGACTGCGGCATCTCCATCGAGGAGCTGACGCCCCGCATGTTCTCCTTCAACAACCCCTTCGGCGCCTGTCCCACCTGTACCGGTCTGGGCAGTCAGCTGAAGGTGGACCCCGACCTGATCATCCCCAATAAAAACCTGTCCATCCTGGAAGGTGCCATCACCGCCACCGGTTGGAACAACATCAAAGGTGACGGCATCTCTCGCATGTACTTTGATGCCCTGGCGAAAAAGTACCATTTTAAGCTCAGCACCCCGGTCAAGGACCTGCCTGCCGAGATTCTGGATGTCATCCTCTATGGTACCAAAGGCGAAAAACTGAAGCTGACTTATGAGCGGGCCGACGGACACGGTACGCTGATGCAGCCCTTTGAGGGTATCGTCAACAACCTGGAACGCCGCTACCGGGAAACTCAGAGCGAAGGCTCCCGCCGGGAGCTGGAGGAATGCATGAGTGAGCGCCCCTGCCCCGACTGCGGCGGCCGCCGTCTGCGCCGGGAATCCCTGGCTGTCACAGTAGGCGGACTGAACATTGATGAATTCTGCCACAAATCGGTCACTGAGGCGCTGGACTTCGTGGAACACCTGGAGCTGTCCCCCCAGAAAATGCTGATCGCCGAACGCATCCTGAAAGAGAT
Source organism: Oscillospiraceae bacterium (assembly GCA_051867655.1). GTDB lineage: Bacteria > Bacillota > Clostridia > Oscillospirales > Oscillospiraceae > JAJPXI01. The sequence goes on along the minus strand of JBJDYV010000098.1, from coordinate 150,628 downwards.
CAAGACACGGCTGGGCTTCCTGCAGAGTGTGGGCCTGGAGTATCTGACTCTTTCCCGAGCCGCCGCCACCCTGTCGGGCGGCGAGAGCCAGCGCATCCGCCTGGCCACCCAGATCGGCTCCTCACTGATGGGAGTGCTCTATATCCTGGACGAGCCGTCCATCGGTCTGCACCAGCGGGACAACGACAAACTGTTGGCCACTCTGAAGGAGCTGCGCGACCTGGGCAATACCCTGCTGGTGGTGGAGCACGACGAGGATACCATGCGAGCTGCAGACTATATCGTAGACATCGGCCCCGGCGCGGGCGTCCACGGCGGCCAGGTGGTAGCCGCCGGGACCGCGGAAGAGATCATGAATACCCCCGGCTCCATCACCGGCGACTACTTGTCTGGACGCAAAAAGATCCCGGTTCCCGCACAGCGCCGCAAGGGAAATGGAAAATACCTGACCATCCGCGGCGCGGCGGAGAACAATCTGCGCCATGTAGACGTTTCCTTCCCCCTCGGGACCTTTATCTGCGTTACCGGCGTGTCCGGCTCGGGCAAATCCAGCCTGGTCAACGAGATCCTCTACAAAAAACTGGCCGCCGATCTGAACCACGCCAAATGCCGCGCCGGGAAATTTGACGCTATCGAGGGTGAGGAGTATCTGGACAAGGTCATCGCTATCGACCAATCCCCCATCGGCCGTACCCCCCGCTCCAACCCGGCCACCTATACAGGGCTGTTCAACGACATCCGGGACCTGTTTGCCTCCACCCAGGACGCCAAGGCAAGGGGATACGGCCCCGGCCGCTTTTCCTTTAATGTCCGCGGCGGCCGGTGCGAGGCCTGCCAGGGTGACGGCCTGCTGAAGATCGAGATGCACTTTCTACCCGACATTTATGTTCCCTGCGAGGTGTGCAAGGGCAAACGCTACAACCGGGAGACCCTGGAGGTCAAATACAAGGGCAAGAACATCTATGAGGTTCTGGACATGACTGTGGAGGAGGCTCTCCCCTTCTTCGAGAACCTGCCCAAGCTGTACAACAAGCTGCGCACGCTCCATGACGTGGGCTTGGGGTATATCAAGCTGGGACAGCCCTCCACTGAGTTGTCCGGCGGCGAAGCGCAGCGGGTCAAGCTGGCCACCGAGCTGTCCAAACGCTCCACCGGCCAAACCATCTATATCCTGGACGAGCCCACCACCGGCCTGCACACCGCCGATGTGCACCAGCTGATCGACGTGCTCCAGCAGTTTGTGGACGTGGGCAACACAGTGGTGGTCATTGAGCATAACCTGGACGTGATCAAGACCGCCGACCACATCATCGACCTGGGCCCCGAGGGCGGCGACGGTGGCGGCCAGGTCGTGGCTGCCGGCACGCCCGAGGAGGTCGCCGCCTGCCCGGAGAGCTATACGGGCTTTTATTTGAAAAAGATACTGTAAGAAAACAGCGGGCAGGATTCCCTAAAGGGGGGCCTGCCCGCTTATATAGAGTCATGTTTCACTGTCCAAGATCGCGGCGGCGGCCTCCGTCTTCCCCTCGCTGCTGCTGCAAAAGAGATATCGTGTTCCGCCCTCTGTCTCGATCAGCAGCCAGGGCCCCGTTCTGGGATCGATGCAGCATGTAAAACGTCCCCACTTGTCACTGCTCCAACTGCCGGTTTTTACGGTCTCCATGGATGTCCCTGCCACACGGCGGATCGCAGGCAGATCGTTAAGAAGCTCGATGCTTCTGATCTCCTCCAGTGCCACAGAATACTCGGAATGATAGTGGGAACCCACGATCTCTGTTTCCGTGATCGTAAGCTCGACCGGCGCTTCCTCGATCCGCGTCAAATAACGCCCCGTCCCCGGCCCGATCAGGAGGCAGGCCAGGACCAGGACCACGACCAAAGCCATGATAACCTGGCCGGCCCGTCTGGCCAGGTTGATGGTGATGCCGATCCCCACTCGGGCATTGACCATCAGACGGCCGTCGTTGGGGTTATAATACAAGATCCCCCAGATCCAGTGGTCGTCGTCATCCACATAGAACCCCCGTCCGCTGTCAGCGGTCAGCTTCTCCTGGAGCCGACGGACCCGGAACTCTACACTCATCACGGCCCCTACGACCACGATGCCATAGACCAAGACGACAACCATGCAGGCCCAGAAATGCTCCCAAGTCAGCCACATGCCCACATTGAAGGCTCCGGTGGCCCAGGCCAGGATCATCCAGCACCTGCCCCAGTTGTACCGCCGGATACGGGTCAATGCCAGATTACGGTCACTGTCCCCATCCACCACCTCCGCCCGGTTCCGGTAGAGCCAGCGGTAGCAGGCGTAGAACAGCGGGATCAGCGCCGCGTCAATGGCCCACAGCCACCACATCGTCCGCTCAAAAATCAGGGGCAGGAGACTGATCAGAAACGGCGGCAGGAAACACACCGGGGAAAGCCAGCGCATGGACTCCGCCGCGGCTTTCAGGTCCGTGATGACCTGCGGGTTGTCCTCCCTCTTCCAGCCCCGCACCTCTTTTAATTGATGCAGAGCCCGGTTGCAGTGAATATAAGGAATGTAGAACGCAAAGCAGACCGCAAAGATCCAGATGAACCAGGCCGTCATGCTGGCTCCGATGCTCTGAATGAAAAGGCACGGAATGACCGGCAGAAGTGCCACCCAACAAATCCGTTTTAACTCTGTTTTGTACCGCTCCAGAAGCCCCAGAACCTCCGGGTCACACTGGGCCCGATAGGGCAGCGTGACCCCCACAACAATATTCTTTTTGGGTTTACACTCGTTCTTCAACATGAAATACAGAATCGGAACCAACGGCAGCATACACACCCATAGGATCAGATTCACCCAAACCGACATCAGCTCTGCACCTCCTCATCGATCAGCGCTTCACACAGCTTCAAAATTTCCTCCCGGCTCAGACCCGCCAGCTGCAGCTCGCTGAGACGCAGCCGAAGCCCCGCCACGGTCTCCCTGTCAGGAGACGCGGCTGTCCGCGGCCGCACCGTGGCCCCACTGCGCCGGTCCGTGGTAATGTACCCCTCCTGTTTCAGCATCTGGTACGCCTTACTGACGGTCATCATATTGATGCCCGTCTCCTCCGCCAAAGCCCGGATGGTGGGCAGCTTATCGCCCGGTTCCAGTTGGCCCGATGCGATCGCAAGGACCACCTGATTCCGAATTTGCTGATAGATTGAAACATCACTGGAAAAATCCAACTGCAACAGCATGTTCTCACCTCATTTGCATAATTAATCATAATGCAACTAATGCAGACTGTCAAGATAAAACCTGGCGCTCCGGAAATCGCGGAGCGCCAGGCTTTTATATCTTCCTTATATTGCAGCATACCTGCTTGTAGGCTGGGAATCCGGTATAGGGATCCAGCAGATCGATGGGGATCAGTTCGTTGCAGTTGGCCTCCTCGTAGCCGTGGTACATAGAGATCTCGCCGCTTTGGACGCGCTTGCTGAGATTGGCCTTCATAGTGACAGAGCCGACCGCGTTGTAGATCTCGACGCTGTCCCCCTGGGCGATGCCCAGCCTTTCGGCATCTGCCGGGCAAATATCGACCAAAGGTTCAGGGCGCAGTTTGCGCAGCTGGGGCACCTTATGACAGCGGCTGTGCATGGCATAGGGCAGGCGTGCGCCCAGCATAGCCGTAAAGGGATATTCCTTGCTACCATCTGGTGGGGTCCAATGCGGCAGCCCGGTCAGGCCCGCGTCCTCGTACTTGGCGACGATGGAACTGACCAGCTCGATTTTTCCGGAGGGCGTGGGGATTTTTTTCAGGTAGCTGCCCACTTCATAGGGCTTGGCGTTGGGGATGGGCACCGGGCCGTCGGCCGCCCTGACCGCGTCCCAATCGGTAATGCCCGCGGGTTCCAGCATCCAATGGGCGCTGGCGTCATAGCCGCAGCAAAGCAGTTCATCATCGGGCATCAAACGGCGGGCCAGTTCCGTGATGATGGCGACGTCATCCTTGCCGTCCACGACCGGGTCAATGGCGGGGGTTGTATTATAAACAAACTTGCCGGCATAGCACTTGATCTCGGACCGCTCCACCGACGAAAGAACGGGCAGCACAATGTCCGCGTGGCGGCAGGTCTCCGTCCAGACCAGATCGGCGGCCATGATAAAGTCCAGCTTATCCATGGCCTTCTGGAAGCGTTCGGATTCGGGATACATCATGTGATTGACGCCGAAGCAAAGGGCGGCCTTCAGGGGGTATTCCCCGCCGGTCTCCAGCCAGTGGGTCAGCTCCATCCCCTGGCCCTCCGCCAGCATCTCATTCCAGAACGGGAACCGATGGGCACCGACGGCGCTCTTCAGCTTGCGGAATTCCTTTTTTCGGGTGTATTCAAACTCGCGGGTCGGCGTTCCGCTGTCAGAATACGCAAAGGTCATGCTCTTGGGCAGAGCGCCCCCCGGCTTGTCAATGTTCCCGGTCAGGGCCATCAAGGAAATCACCGCCCGGTACAGGTCAAAGCCCCCGGTCCGATGGGGAATGGCGTTGCCGCTCTGCAGGCAGACCGGCCCGTAGCCGTAAAAGAACGTAGCCGCCTTGCGGATGTCCTCAGCGGGAACCCCGGTCAGCGTCTCAGTGTATTCCGGGGTATACGGCTCCACCAGGGCACGGTATTCCTCCGCCCCGGCCACATAGCGGTCGATGAATTCCTGATCCACGCCACCGGTGACGAAAAGCTCCCGGGCAATGGCAAAGGCCAAGGCCGTGTCGGTGCCGTTTCTCGGCTGCAGGTACAGGTCGGCCATCTCGGCGGCCTCGCAGCGGCGCGGATCCACGATCAGCAGCAGACCGCCGCGGGCCTTGAACGCCTTGAGTCCGTTGTACGCGACGTGCTGAGAACCCGCGGGATTGTAGCCCCATCCTATACACACCGAGGCCCGGCGCATATCCGGGTCAAACATCGTTCCGAACATGGCGCGCCAGGCGAGCACGCGGGCCTGATTGCAGGTGGACGACTCCGTAATATAGTTGGGGCTGCCAAAGCCAAAGGCAAGCCGCTGCAACCAGGTACGCATCCACTTCTCGTACCCCACCATGAACAGGACAGATTCCGGCCCTGCTTCCTCTTTGGCCTTGGTCATCTGCCGGGCGACCTCGTCCAGAGCCTCTTCCCAGGAAATTGGCTCAAACTGCTCGCTGCCTCGGGGCCCCACACGGCGCATGGGCTGTTGGATGCGGTCCTCCCGGTAGACGTACTGGGCGGTGGCAAGGCCCTTGACGCAGAGTTTCCCACCGCTGACCGGGAAGTCGGGCGTTCCGCGCACAGACGTGATCTTTCCGTCCTCCACCGTTAATTCCATTCCGCAATGCAAGCCGGGAGTACAGATGTCGCAAATGGAATGTCGGATCATGACTTTTTCTTCTCCAAGCACATATAAAGGGCTTTCAGCTCTGCCAGAAAGCGGTCAACCGTCTTTTCCTGTGTGGCAAAAGATGTGACAAGGCGAATTACTGTACAGCCTTTGCCGCTCTTACACCAGACTTCATGATTGCACATCAGTTCCATGGCGGGCATCAGCTTGTTGGGGATGATGGGAAAGATCTGATTGGTGGGGCTATCAACAAAGAAGGAAAAGCCCAATTCCTGCAAACCGTTTTTCAGCTTGGCGGCCATACAGTTGGCCCAGCAGGCGTTCTGCCAGTACAGGCCGTCCTTCAGCAGGGCTTCAAACTGGACGCCCAGCAAAAAGCCTTTTGCCAGGACTGCGCCCTTCTGCTTCATGACACGGAAAAAGTGGGGCTGCAAAGCGGGGTTGACCAACACCATGGCCTCACCCATCAGAGCACCGTTCTTCGTACCGCCGATGTAGAAGGCGTCGCACAGACGGGCCAGGTCGGGCAGGGTCAGGTCGGCACCGGGGGCGGTCAGGCCGGTTCCCAAGCGGGCGCCGTCCAGGAAGAGATACAGTTTATTCTTCCGGCAGCAGGCGGACAGCTCTTCCAGCTCAGCCTTGGAGTAGATCGTGCCCACCTCAGTGGCGTTGGATATGTACACCATGCCCGGAAGCACCATAGCGGTGTCAGAACAAAGCTCCACCCAGTGCTCTACGTCTGCCGGGCACACCTTTCCGTCGGCGCTGGGACAGGGCAGGATCTTGTGGCCTGTCCCTTCCACGGCTCCTCCCTCGTGGACATTGATGTGGCCGGTGTCGGCGGCAATCACCGCCTCGTAGGGCCGCAGGAAGGCGTCAATGGCGGTAAAGTTGGCACTGGTACCGCCGATGAAGAAGTGAACGGCCGCATCGGGGCACTCGCACAGCTCCCGAATCATCGCGGCCGCCCGCGCGCAGTACGGATCAGCTCCGTACCCCACATTTCCTTCCATATTGATATTTTGCAGAGCCTGGAGTACTTTCTCGTGAGCACCCTCGGAATAGTCGTTTCTGAAATTGTACATAGCGCAGCACCTCTCGTCAAAAAAGGACGGCCGGAGGCCGTCCTTTTTAACCTCTATTGATTATATCACAGCTTGAAGCTGTCTTTCAAGCTGACAGAGCGGTTAAATATCAAATGCTCGGGCGTGGAGTCCTTATTATCCACGCAGAAGTAACCCTGGCGCAGGAACTGGAAGGACGCGGGGGCCTCCACCCCGGCCAGACCCGCCTCTACCTTGGCGTTGGGCAGGACCTCCAGAGAGTTGGGATTCAGGCAGTCCAGGAAGTTCTTGTCGCCGGCGTCGGGCTCGGGATCGCTGAACAGGTTGTCATACAGACGCACCTCGGCGTCCACTGCGGTGGCGGCGTCCACCCAGTGGATGGTGGCGCCCTTCACCTTGCGGCCGTCGGCGGGATCGCCGCCCCGGCTCTCAGGGTCGTACTCACACAGGATCTCCGTGACATTGCCCTTCTCGTCCTTGATGCAGCCGGTGCACTTGATCAGGTAAGCGCCCTTCAGGCGGCATTCGGGGCCGTCGGGGTACAGGCGCTTATACTTGGGAACGGGAGTCTCCAGGAAGTCTTCCGCCTCCACATACAGCGTGCGGGAGAAGGTGATCTCCCGGGTGCCGTCCTCGGGACGGTTGGAGTTGTTCTCCACGGTGAAGGTCTCACTCTGGCCTTCAGGATAGTTGGTAATGGTCAGCTTAACGGGGCGCAGGACGGCCATGACCCGCCGGGCGCTCTCGTTCAGATCCTCCCGCAGACAGTGCTCCAGGAAAGCATACTCCACAGTGGAAGGAGCCTTGGCCACGCCGATCCGTTCGGTAAAATTACGGATGGATTTCGGGGTATAGCCCCGGCGGCGCAGACCGCAAAGGGTGGGCATACGGGGATCATCCCAGCCGGACACGTAGTTCTCCTCCACCAGTTTGCGCAGCTTGCGCTTGGACATAACAGTGTAGTTGATGTTCAGGCGTGCAAACTCGATCTGGCGGGGCGTGGAGGGCACATCGGTGTTCTCGATGACCCAGTTGTACAGGGGACGGTGATCCTCATACTCCAGGGAGCACAGGGAGTGAGTGATGCCCTCCAGAGCGTCCTGAATGGGGTGGGCAAAGTCGTACATGGGGAAAATGCACCACTTGGTGCCCTGGCGGTGGTGTTCGATATAGCGGATGCGGTAAATGACCGGGTCGCGCATATTGAAGTTGCCGCTGGCCAGATCGATCTTCGCCCGCAGGGTCTTGGAGCCCTCGGGGAATTCGCCGTTGCGCATCCGCTCAAACAGGTCCAGAGACTCCTCGATGGGGCGGTCGCGCCAGGGAGAGGTGGCGGGGATACCCACATCGCCCCGATGGGCCTTAAACTCCTCGGGGGTCAGCTCACAGACATAAGCCAGTCCTTTCTTGATTAGGCCAACCGCCAGCTCATAGGTCTTTTCAAAATAGTCGGACCCATAAAACATCCGGTCGCCCCAGTCAAAGCCCAACCAGTGGATATCCTCCTGGATCGCCTCTACGAACTCGTTGTCCTCCTTAGCGGGGTTGGTGTCGTCGAAGCGCAGATTGCACAGGCCGCCGTACTTTTCCGCAGTGCCGAAGTCAATGCACAGCGCCTTGCAGTGCCCGATATGCAGATAGCCGTTGGGCTCGGGCGGGAAACGGGTATGGACCGTCATGCCCTCATACTGTCCGCCCGGGGCAATGTCCTCATCAATAAAATCGTGAATAAAATTCTGACTCATGGTCTCCTCTGCCATGGGAAACACCCCTTATAAAACGTGAATAGAAATATTATATACGAAATCGCCCAAAATGCAACACCGCGCTTGACAAAATCCGCGGCAAGTGGTAAAAATTAAAGTGCGATATGACTGACGGAAGTGGACTGACCACATGGAGTATCGCCTTGATTGCCGACCGTCTGGGCGCACTACCAATCATATGGAGTGCGCCCTTTTTTTACAGGCGCACACACGGAAAAGGAGAATGCCGCATGAAATCTGATATTGAGATCGCACAGGCCGCGCAGATGCTGCCCATCACCGAAATCGCCGCAAAGCTGAACATTGACGAGGAAACCCTGGAGCCCTATGGCCGTGTCAAGGCCAAGATCGACATCACCGCTCTGAAGGACGCCCCCCGCAAAGGCAAGCTGATCCTGGTCACTGCCATCAACCCCACTCCCGCCGGTGAGGGAAAAACCACCACCAGTGTGGGCCTGGCCGACGCTCTTTCCCTGCTGGGCAAAAAGACCGTCCTCGCTTTGCGGGAGCCCTCCCTGGGCCCTGTGTTCGGCGTGAAAGGCGGCGCTGCCGGCGGCGGCTATGCGCAGGTGGTGCCCATGGAGGACATCAACCTGCACTTCACCGGCGATTTTCACGCCATCGGCGCGGCCAACAACCTGCTGGCCGCCATGCTGGACAACCACATTCAGCAGGGCAACTCCCTGGGGATCGATGTGCGCAAGATCACCTGGAAGCGCTGCGTGGATATGAACGACCGCCAGCTGCGCAACATCGTGTGCGGCCTGGGCGGCAAGCCCAACGGCACCCCCCGCGAGGACGGCTTTGACATCACCGTGGCCAGTGAGATCATGGCTGTGCTCTGCCTTGCCTCCGACCTGAAGGATCTGAAGGAGCGCCTGGGCCGCATGGTGGTGGGCTACACCTACGACGACAAGCCGGTCACCGCCCGTGACCTGAAGGCCGACGGCGCTATGACCGCCCTGCTCAAGGACGCCATCAAGCCCAACCTGGTTCAAACTCTGGAGCACACTCCCGCTTTGATCCACGGCGGTCCCTTCGCCAACATCGCCCACGGCTGCAACTCCATCTCCGCCACCGACACCGCTCTGAAGCTGGGCGACTATGTGGTCACCGAGGCCGGCTTCGGCGCCGACCTGGGCGCGGAGAAATTCCTGGACATCAAGTGCCGCTACGCCGGGTTCCGCCCCGACGCCGTGGTCATCGTGGCTACTGTGCGCGCCCTGAAGCACCACGGCGGCTGCGCCAAGGCTGACTTGGGCAAGGAAAACCTGACCGCTCTGGAGGCCGGCCTGCCCAATCTGGTGCGCCATGTGGAGAATATCACCAAGGTCTATGGTCTGCCCGCTGTGGTTGCCATCAACCGCTTTGAGAGCGACACCGAGGCTGAGCTGGACATGATCCGTACCGCCTGCGGCAAGTTCGGCGTTAACGTGGCCCTGTCCGAGGTGTGGGGCAAGGGCGGTGCAGGCGGCGTGGAGCTGGCCAATGAAGTACTGCGCGTCATGGACGAGGAGCAAAACAATTTCGCCTTTGCCTATGACCTGGACGCTCCTCTGACCGAGAAGATCGAGACCGTGGCCCGCCGGATCTACGGCGCCGACGGCGTGGACTTCGCCCCTGCCGCCGCCAAGGAACTGAAGCGGCTGGAGGAGTTGGGCTACGGCAAGCTGCCCGTCTGCATGGCCAAGACCCAGTACTCCTTCTCCGACGATCCCACCAAGCTGGGTGCTCCCAGCGGCTACCGTGTGACGGTACGCAAGGCAAAGGTATCCGCCGGCGCGGGCTTTGTGGTCGTGCTGACCGGCGAGGTCATGACCATGCCCGGTCTGCCCAAAGTGCCCGCCGCCGAGTCCATTGATGTGGATGAAAACGGCAAAATCGTGGGTCTGTTCTAAGCTTTTTATATTTGTGAGAAATCCCCAGATATCCTGATATCTGGGGATTTCTATTTTTTCCCTCAGATGTAAGCCTTGACAATTCCCAGATTCAAAACTATACTTGTTTCAACAACAACTTTTATTCTTCGAGCCTGTCGTTGCTAAAGACGATGTCCATGCACACTGGCCTAAGGTGTAAACCTTGCGGGGTTATCGGAGAAATCCGGCAGCCTTCACGTTTTGAAAAGAAGATGGGTTGAAAAATATGGGCATGCTCTTCCCTGCATCTGTGCCGGGTTTTTTCGATGCAGATTTTGTGGTCATGCCATATTCTTCCCGTGTCTTTTCGGACACGGTTTTTTTATTGCCTGCGAAGAATGGATTTGTTGAAATTTTTCATACGAAAGGGAAAAAACATGAAAAGAAACCTGATTGCACTGTTCCTGGCCGCACTGATGCTGTTTTCCGTTTCCGCATGCAGCTCCGGAGAAACAGAAGATGCTGCCACAACACCGCCTGCCTCTTCGGAACCCGCTGCGCCTTCGCAGACTGTCTCGGAAGAAGAGCCCCAGCCGACTGAGGTGACGATCACTGACCAGGCCGGCCGCGAGGTCACGGTAGGGGAAGTAAACTCCACGGTCATCTGCTGGTACATGGCAAACGACTTTGTGTTGGCGCTTGACAAGGCCGACACGCTGATCGCCATCGGCCCGTACGACGATTTTCAGGCGCTCGTGGCTCCCCGTCTGACGGAGCTTGACACCGCCGGCAGAGGTAAGCCGGATCTGGAAAAGCTGGCGTCCCTGAATCCCGACCTGTTCATTCACCGTGTTTCCGATCCGGAGAATCTCGAAGCGTGTGACGAGCTTGGTATTACCGCCATCGCTATCGCCCCCGAGACCGCTGAGGAGACGATGGACGCGCTGAGGATCATCGGCCAGGCCCTGGGCGCGTCTGAACGCGCGGAGATGCTGATCGATTATTATGACAGCATCGTTGACATTGCCAAGGCAGGAACCGCCAACGTCCCCGAGGACGAGAAACACACCTTCCTCATTCTGGGCTCTGACATCGGTTATGTGGCCTCTGACGCAATGATGCAGGCTCAGATGATCGATCTGGGCGGCGGTATCAACATGGCTGCCGACGTGACTGACAGCAACTCCTGGACCGATATCGGCACCGAGCAGATCTTTGCGTACGATCCTGAATTCCTGTTCATCTCCTCGACCGCAAATTTTACCGTGGATGACATTATGAACGATCCCGCGTGGTCCGACCTGACCGCCGTGAAGAACGGCAATGTCTATGCGGTCCCCAGCACCCTGCATGCTTGGGAGAATCTTGGCCTTTCTCCCTGCATCGGTTCCGTCTGGGCCATGTCCGTCATGTATCCTGAATCGATCACGCAGGAAAAGCTGGACGAGATCGTGACCGACTTTTATAAGACCGTTTACAACCTTGATGTTGACCGGGAGTTCCTGGGTTATTAAATACCGATGAAGAGGTTTTCACCCCACAAAGGATATTTCATACACCTGATTCTGGCGCTTGTCCTTGTCGCGGTGATGCTTTGGAGCTTATGTGTCGGGAAATATGAGGTTCGTGTCGGCGACAACATTAAAATCATCTTTGCCTCCCTGCTGGGCGATACATCAAAATGGCCATCGATGACGGTAAATGTCGTGATGAAGCTGCGGCTGCCCCGCATCCTTGCGGCCGTGATCGTCGGCTCCTGCCTTTCTGTATCCGGTGCGACATACCAGGGGATTTTCCGGAATCCCCTGGTATCGCCGGATTTTCTTGGTGTTTCTTCCGGAGCGTGTATCGGAGCCGCCGTTGCGATCCTCCTGGCACAGAGCGCCGCCGTCATCCAGGTATTCGCATTCCTCGGCGGCTGTATCGCTGTTGCCCTGACCACATTGATCCCAAAGCTGATGCGCTCAAGCTCAAACATTATGCTGGTCCTGTCCGGCATCATTGTGGGCGGCCTTATGAGCTCGATCATGGGCATGATCAAATACTGGGCCGACCCCGACACGGAGCTTGCCGCTATCACCTATTGGCAAATGGGAAGCCTGAGCTACATCACATATGACACACTTCTCAGCATCGCGGTCTCCGTTATTGTGTGTACAGTCGTTCTGCTGCTGCTGGGCTTCCGGATCGATATTTTGTCCCTGGGAGAAACCGATGCAAGGACTCTTGGAGCGGATGTGGAGAAGATCCGCGGTGTCGCCATCATTTGCGCCACACTGCTGACGGCCAGCTCCGTCTGTATCGCCGGTACGATCGGCTGGATCGGCCTCGTGATCCCGCATTTCGGCAGGATGCTGGTGGGCTCTGAGAACAAGAGACTTTTGCCCGCCACCTGTCTGATCGGTGCGATCTTCCTTCTGGTGGTCGATACCGTGACGCGCACTGTGGGAACAGCCGAACTGCCCCTGAGCATTCTGACCGGCGTGATCGGCGCGCCGTTTTATGCATGGCTGCTGTACAGGCAAAGAGCGAGGGTGGGTTGATATGATCATTGACGTCAGAAATATCAGCTTCACCTACCCCGGCGCGGACCAAAAAACGCTGGACGACTGCTCTTTGTCGGTCAATGAGGGTGAGATCATTTCGATCTTAGGCCCTAACGGAGCCGGAAAATCTACCCTGATGAACTGCATGTGCGGCTTACTTCACCCCCAGAGCGGCGATGTGCTCATCAACGGAAAAAATATCAAAACCATCTCTGTCGCAGAAATCGCCCGCAATGTAGGCTATGTACAGCAGAGCCACACGCCGGTTTTCGGCTATACGGTCCTGCATTTCGTCATGATGGGCAGCGCTTCCCGACTGGGCGTGTTTCAAAGCCCCGGAAAAAAGCAGGCGGAAGAAGCGATGGAGATCCTTGAAAGCCTGGGCATCGCAAATCTGGCCAACAAGCCGTACACCGATATTTCGGGCGGGGAACGCCAGCAGGCCACCATTGCCCGCGCAGTGTTTCAGCGCCCGAAAGTGATCCTTTTTGACGAGCCCGCCGCGCACCTGGACTACGGAAAACAGCTTGTGATCCTGCGGCTGGTCAAGGATATGGCAAAGCGCGGATTTGCCGCTGTAATGACCACACACAATCCGGACCATGCCATCATGCTGGGCGGCCGCGTGGCGATCGTGGACAAAAAGGGAAAGATCAGATGCGGTCCGGTGGAAGAAGTGATCACGGAGGCACAGCTGCAAAGTGTGTATAATACCGAGATTCATCTTGTCCGTACAGAATGTGTGGAACGGCCTGTCTGCGTGCCGCCGGATCTGTAAGAACCGCTCAGATCCATAATTTCATTTGACAGCACAGCCCGGCATCCGTCGATGCCGGGCTGTGTTTATACTGTGTTCAGATAAGTAATAATCCCCTCGGCGATGCCCGCCGCCAGCTTGTCCTGATAGCTGGGGGTAATGAGCCGCTGCAGCTCCCCGCTGTTGGTCATAAAGCCCATCTCGACAAGAACGGCACACATATCGGTCTCCCGCAGGACAACAAAATCGGCGTCCTTGATCCCGCGGTCCACGGCACCCGTGATCTGGCAGATCGGGTCCTGGATAGCCTGGGCCAGTCGGGCACCCCGGCGGCTGCTGGGATGATAATAGGTGTAAATACCCGTAAAATCGGCGCTGTTCACGGCCGCGTTGGAGTGGATGGACACAAAAACGTCGGCCTCCACCGCGTTCGCGATATCCGCCCGGTCACACAGGCCGACCGTTGCATCCGCGGTTCGGGTCATGACCACGTTATATCCCTGCTGCAGGAGAATGGCTTCCACCTTTTTCTCCACTGCCAGGTTGATGTCTTTCTCATTGACACCGAAGTAAACAGCGCCTGTCTGGCTGCCTCCGTGCCCCGCGTCCAGCACGACCGTCTTTTTCTGCGGGTCGATGGGAGTTGTAGGGGTAAAGTCGATCTCATCCCTCTTTTCCCAAAAGGTGGTCAGCAGCAGGCCCTTGGACAGAGGAACCAGCTCCACGTTGTCCTCCCAGGTGATGCCCTCCTTCAGATCCAGCACCACCCGCACTGTGTGGGAGTATTCCGGATAGAGGTTACTGCCGTGCCCGGCATAGCGCACACCGGAGATCAGCTCGTTATCCACCGGGATGGTACCGGGGAAACCGGACGCAAGCTCCGCTCCCAGCAGATCCACCACCACCCGGTCGCCCAGATCGAGGACGTGATAGTCGGGTGCGGCCGTGGTCACGATATGGACGCTCTGGGCATTGGCGTCAGCGTTGATAGCGGTCACCTGGTAACCGGCCTGACCGGTGGAGATCGAGGCAGTATAGCTGTCCTGATCCCAGCTCACCTGGGCTCCCAGCTGTTCTGAGACGAAGCGCAGAGGAACCATGGTGCGCTCGATCCCCTGATATTTAGCCACCATAGCCGGAACACCGTCGTAAAGAGCTATCTCTTCCCCGTTGACCAGGGCCTGCGATGATCCGATCTTCAGTGTGACGGTCCCGCCGTTGAGAGAGATGGCTACCTGATTGGTCTCATTGAACCACTCTACGGAAGCACCCATTTGCTCCGTAATGAGCCGAACAGGCACCATGGTCCGTCCGTTCCGGATGAAGGCGGGTACATCGCTGTCCAGCAGCGCACCATTGAGGGTAAGCTGTACCACCGGCACCGACGTGGGCTGATAAGTCCCTGTCCCGTCTTCGTCCAGGCCGATCGAGATTTCACGGTTGGGTCCGGCGGCTGAGGCAGGCAGCGCGGCCGAAGCAAGGAGGAAGCATGACAGCAGCAGTCCAAGTATGCGTTTCATCCTCACCCTCCTTTTTGTCGAATTTAGTTTAATTTTACTGTCACCCCCCTTCTGCGTCAAATGGAAATAGTACCCGTTTCTGTAAAGTTTACTCTTGTCGGTCGGAAGCTTTTGGATTATAATATCCGTCGGCGAAATAAACCGCATTGAGCGGTTTCTCAATTTTTTGAAAAAATCAGCGGAAGGACATTACTTATGAGTGCGGAAACTATCCCTGCCGCCGGAACCCTGGAACAGCTTGCTCCGGGGCAGTCCGGCATTATTTTATCCGTAGGCCATGAGAGCGGGCCGGTCAAACGCCGGCTGGTGGACATGGGCCTGACACCCGGTACCCTTATTACCGTGCGAAAAATTGCCCCTTTTGGAGACCCCATCGAGGTCAATCTGCGCGGCTATGAGCTTTCCCTGCGCAAGGAAGACGCCAAACAGATCGCCATCTGTCCTCCGGAGGAGGCACCCGAGCCTGAGACCTCCCGGAGCAGCAAACACGGCATGGTTCAACGCATCCCTGATGAGGAAACTCTGCGCCGCATGGCAGCCGCCCATGCCCATGAAAAGAAAGAACATAGCCACCCTGCCTCCTATGAGAGCCATGACATCCGGGAGATGAAGCTGGCCCTGGTGGGAAACCCCAATTGCGGCAAGACGACCCTGTTCAATGCCCTGACCGGCTCCAATCAGTATGTGGGGAACTGGCCCGGCGTTACCGTAGAGAAAAAAGAGGGGCGCGCTGAAACGGAAGGGCGGAAGGTCACCATCGTGGACCTGCCCGGCATCTACTCTCTCTCCCCTTACTCCATGGAGGAGATCGTGGCCCGGGATTTTATCATCGGCGGTCATCCCGACGCCATCATTAACATCGTAGACGCCACGAACATTGAGCGCAACCTGTACCTGACCATTCAGCTTTTGGAGTTGGAGCGTCCCATGGTGGTCGCCCTCAACTTTATGGATGAAGTCAAAAAGCACGGGGATAAGATCAACATCGACCGTCTCTCCCGTGCCCTGGGCGTTCCTGTAATTCCCATCTCCGCACGTACAGGGGAAAACATCGACCTGCTGCTGAAAGTGGCGCACAAGCAGATGCACGTCGGTGTCACTCTGGAGCCGGACGACCTGTACGACGATTTCACCCACCGGATCCACCACGATATCGGCGAGCTGATCCACGACAAGGCTTATGCGGCCGACATTCCCGCCCATTGGGCTTCCATTAAGCTGATCGAAGGGGACAAGCTGGTAGAAAAAGCTCTGGGACTGGATGAAGAGACTCGCTGGAAAGTGGATACTGTGGTGAAGGAGTACGAGGGCGCGTATTCTCTGGGTGACCGGGAGACCCTGATCGCCGACGCCCGGTATCAATACATCTGCCGGGTGGTCAAGCTCGCGGTCCAGAAGGGACGCCCCCTCGGGGAGCTCACCCTCTCGGACAAGATTGATTCCATCGTCACCAATAAATATCTCGCTGTTCCGGTCTTCCTGCTGATGATGCTTCTGATGTTCTCCGTCACCTTCGGCCCCATCGGCTCTTTCCTGTCCGACGGCGTGGACATTCTGGTCAACGGCTATTTCGCTTCCGCTGTAGAGGGCGCGCTTACCGCCTTGGACGTGGCGCCCTGGCTGGTCAGCCTGGTCTGCGATGGAATTATCGGCGGCGTGGGCGGCGTACTCACCTTCCTGCCGCAGATCGCCCTGCTGTTCCTTTTCCTCTCGATTCTGGAGGATTCGGGCTACATGGCCCGGGCCGCCTTCATTATGGACCGGCTGCTGCGGCGTTTCGGGCTGAGCGGCAAGGCCTTCATCCCCATGCTCATGGGCTTTGGCTGCACGGTGCCCGCCGTCATGGGCGCCCGCACCATGGAGCACGAAAAAGACCGGCGCATGACCATTATGCTGGTGCCCTTTATGTCCTGCTCCGCGCGCCTGCCGGTGTACGGCCTGATCTCCGCCGCGTTTTTCCCCAAATACGCGGGACTTGTGGTCTTTTCTCTCTATCTTCTGGGACTGATTTGTGCCATCCTGTCGGGTATCATCTTCAAGCACACCATGTTTCAGGGCGAGCCCGCCGCCTTCGTGCTGGAGCTCCCCCCCTACCGCCTTCCTACCCTGAAAAACTGCGCCCTGCATGTGTGGGAAAAGGTGCGCGGCTTCCTGGTGAAGGCAGGTACGCTCATTCTGCTGATGAGCATCGTGCTCTGGTTCCTGCAGTCCTTTGACCCGTCTCTGCACATGGTGGAGGAAGGCGCGGAATCGATCCTGGGCCATATCGGGTCCTTCCTTGCTCCCATTTTCGCTCCCTTGGGCTTCGGTACCTGGCAGGCGGCGGTGGCCCTGCTGACCGGATTGATAGCAAAGGAGGCTGTCGTCTCCTCCATGAGTCTGTTCTATGGGTTCTCCACCCTGGATGCCGCCGGTGTCATCCGCGGTGCTCTGGCCGGTACCTTTGCCAGCCCGGTGGCCGCCTATTCCTTCCTGGTGTTCGTGCTGCTCTATATCCCCTGCGTGGCCGCTGTGTCCACGATCTACCGGGAGATGAATTCCTTGAAGTGGACGATCCGCTCTATCCTGTGGCAGCTTCTCTGCGCCTATGTGGTCTCCTTCCTGGTGTTCCAGATCGGCTCTTTGATATTTTGAGCGGTAAAGGCATAAGAAGGCCGGGGCCCCTGATCGGGGCCCCGGCCTTTCTGCATCAATGTGCTTATCGTCTGTCAGACTTTTAACTCCGCCGCGTTACTCCGGAGTGCTTCAGGATAGCGCTCCAGCACCGGTGCAACACAGTCGCGCAGGAAATCGTCCACCTGCTCCGGACAGCGGCCGATATAGCGGGACGGCTCCAGATGCGCGGTCAGCTCTTCCCTGCTCATACCAAACAGAGGGTCTTCCGCGATCAGGTCGATCAGGTTGTTTTCCAAACCCTTATCCTTCACGTTGCTGCCGGCAATCAAAGAGAGCTGGCGGATCCGCTCATGGAGCTCCTGGCGGTTCCCGCCCCGCTTCACAGCGTCCATCATGATGTTTTCGCTGGCCATGAAAGGAAGCTCCTCCATCACATGGCGTTCAATGACCTTCTCATGAACCACCAGACCGGACGCCACATTTTCATAGATGTTCAGAATGGCGTCTACAGCCAGGAAGGCTTCCGACACCGAGATACGCTTATTGGCCGAGTCGTCCAGCGTGCGCTCAAACCACTGGGTCGCAGCGGTCACGGTGGGGTTCATCACATCCGCCATCACATAGCGGGCCAGGGCGCAAATGCGCTCGCAGCGCATGGGATTGCGCTTGTAAGGCATGGCGGAAGAGCCGATCTGCTTGGCCTCAAACGGTTCCTCTACCTCCTTCAAATGGCAGAGAAGGCGCATATCTGTTGCGAATTTGCTGGCCGACTGGGCAATGCCCGACAGGGTCGCCAGGACGGCCGCGTCCGTCTTGCGGGAATAGGTCTGACCGGACACGGGTACCACGCCGTCAAAGCCCATTTCCGCCGCGATCTTCCGCTCCAGCTCCTTGCATTTTTCGTGATCCCCCTCGAACAGCTCCAGGAAGGACGCCTGCGTACCGGTGGTGCCCTTGGATCCGAGCAGCTTCAGCCCGGCAATGCGGTATTCCACCTCGTCCAGGTCCAGAAGCAGGTCGTTCATCCAGAGCGTGGCACGCTTGCCGACGGTGACAAGCTGGGCAGGCTGGAAATGAGTAAATCCAAGGGTGGGCAAGGATTTATACTTGTCAGCAAAATCAGCCAGCTTCGCCAACACGCGCACCAGCTTGGAGCGCACCAGCTCCAGACCGTCCCGCATGAGGATCACATCCGTATTGTCCCCCACATAGCAGCTGGTGGCGCCCAGGTGGATGATGGGCATCGCCTTGGGACACAGCTCACCAAAGGTGTGCACATGGGCCATGACATCATGGCGCAGCTCTTTCTCGTATTGGGCTGCTTTGTCGTAGTCGATGTCGGTGAGATGGGCCTCCATTTCATCGATCTGCTCCTGGGTCACAGGCAAGCCCAGTTCCATTTCCGCCCGGGCCAGGGCCACCCAGAGCTTACGCCAGGTGGAAAACTTCTTGTCCGGGGAAAAGATATACTGCATCTCGTCGCTGGCATACCGGGACGAAAGCGGACTTTCATACTTGTTTTTCATGTGCGGCTCCTCACTTTATTTCATCGGTTGTTTCTTGTTGTTTTTCCTCCGTGGACGCCAGAGGTCTTCCCTCTCCGTCAATCTGCTTTTCCGCCAGGCGCGCTGTCACAAAATCCTTGGTCAGCATATAGATTACGGCAAAGGTTGGTACTCCCAGCAGCATTCCCGGAAAGCCAAACAGGCCTCCGCCCACGACGATCGCGACCAAGACCCAGATGGCGGAAATGCCGGTGGAGCTGCCCAGGATCTTGGGACCCAGGATATTGCCGTCAAACTGCTGCAAAGCAATGACCATCACGCCAAATCGCAGCGCGGCCCAGGGATCGACAATGATCAGGACCATGATGGACGGGATCGCGCCAATGATCGGCCCGAAAAAGGGGATGATATTGGTCACTCCAATTATCACACCGAGCAGAATCGCATAGGGAATGCGCAAGATCAGACATAACAAGAAGCAGAGTACTCCAATGATGACACTGTCGATAACCTTGCCATTGATGAAGCCCACAAAGATGTCGTTGGCCCGGCGGCAGGTGTGGAGAAAATGCTCCACTTTCTTCACGGGAAATACCGCAAACAGAATGCTTTTGATCTGAGAGGTCAGCTTATCTCTCCCGGAGAGCATATAAACAGAGGAGATCAGCGCGGTCACGGCAGCGATCACGCCATTACCCAACGCCACGCCGAAATTAAGCAACTCGGGCAAAGCGCTGGAAACCAAATTGGCCAGCTTATTGACCAAGCCCTCATACGAGACCATCAGGTTATCGATCCCATCGCCCTCCAGCTCAAAACGCTCCACCAGGGAGTCCACCAGGGCGTTCAGGTTATTCAGGTATCCCTTCATGTTGCTGATCAATTCCGTCACACTGCTTATGACCTGGGGGATGATCATGTTGATCAGGATGACCACGACCAGGACTGCCAGCAGATAGACTGAGGCGATGGACAGACTGCGTTTCCAGCGCACCTTATGGAAAACCTTGCGCTCGAAGAAATGAACCGGGGTGTTAAGCAGATACGCGATCACAAAACCGAAAATGAACGGTTTGAGCACGTCAAGAAACATCTTGACCCGCAGGCGTATCGCGCCGAAATTGGACAGTGCAACATAAAACAAGATTCCGATCAATACAATGATCAAATTGGATATCGCTTTGGAATCCAACGGCCAAAACTTCTTTTTGATAAGGCGCACCTCCCTTCACTTCCTGATTAGTGTACCATGAAAGCGGTCCGATGTCGAATTGTTTTCCAAAAATTTTCTTTTTATTTCCGGCTTAAACAGACGTACAGGCCGAAATGAAAAACCGCCCGATCCGAACTGCCGGGCGGTTTCCGCCTTTACTTCAGGGCGGCACGGTGGAAGACCTTTTTCCCCTTCTTGATTACCAGACCGTCTCCGCCGCAGTCCTCGCAGGTCCACTTGGCGTCGATATCGGTGATCTTCTGATCCGCGACGGTGACACCGCCCTGCTGCACCAAGCGGCGGGCCTCGCCGCGGGAGGCGGCCAGGCCACACCTGACAAGCAGAGAGAGCACATCGATGGCTCCGTCGGTAAAGTCCTCCGGGCACAGATCGGTCGAAGGCATATCGGCAGCGTTGGCAGCTCCCTGGGCAAAGATCGCCTTGGCGGCCTCCTGTGCTTTTGCCGCCTCTTCTTCGCCGTGGACCAGCTTGGTCAGCTCATAGGCCAGAATCTCTTTGGCGGTGTTGAGCTGCGCACCTTCCCACTTGTCCATCTCATCGATCTGATCCAGGGGCAGGAAGGTCAGCATGCGCAGGCACTTGAGCACGTCGTCATCGCCCACATTGCGCCAGTACTGATAGAAGTCATAAGGAGAAGTCTTGTTGGGGTCCAGCCAGACAGCACCGCTGGCGGTCTTGCCCATCTTCTTGCCCTCACTGTTGAGCAGCAGAGTGATGGTCATGGCGTGGGCATCCTTCTCCAGCTTGCGGCGGATCAGCTCCGTACCGCCCAGCATGTTGGACCACTGGTCATTGCCGCCGAACTGCATATTGCAGCCGTAGTGCTGGTACAGATAGTAAAAGTCGTAAGACTGCATGATCATATAGTTGAATTCCAGGAAGGACAGGCCCTTCTCCATACGCTGCTTGTAGCACTCGGCGCGCAGCATATTGTTGACGGAGAAGCAGGCGCCCACTTCGCGCAGCACGTCCACATAGTTCAGGTTCAGCAGCCAGTCGGCATTGTTCACCATCTGGGCCTTGCCCTCGCCGAATTCAATGAAACGCTCCATCTGCTTCTTGAAGCAGTCACAGTTGTGCTGAATGGTCTCCCGGGTCATCATCGTACGCATATCGGTACGCCCGGAGGGATCTCCGATCATGGCAGTGCCGCCGCCGATCAGAGCAATGGGCTTGTTTCCCGCCATCTGCAGGCGCTTCATCAGGCACAGAGCCATAAAGTGACCCACATGCAGAGAATCGGCGGTGGGATCAAAGCCGATATAGAACACGGCCCTGCCCTCGTTGATCATCTTGGAGATTTCCTCCTCATTGGTGACCTGGGCAATCAGGCCGCGGGCTTTCAATTCCTCGTAGCAAGTCATACGCTTTTCTCCTTTATAAAATGATTGATCTTTATACTTCCAGTGTTTGATGTTTTTGTTTGATTTTCAGGACATTGTAGCCAACCACGCCGCAGATAACGACGGCAGCGCCCACAAGGGCGAACGTGCCCATGGTCTCGCCATAAAACACCGCCACCAGGATGGGATTCAGGACCGGCTCGATCCCGGAGACCAAACTGGCTGTCACAGGTGGGGTGGTTTTCAGGCCAATGGTCAGCAGAATATAGGCCATCCCCACCTGAAAAACGCCGAGGATCACGAGACTGACCAGCGGAACTACAGAGAAATCTGTCTCCTGAAGCAGGAACGGCAACCCAGTAACAGCGGACAGAACATCGCCCCAAAACACGGAGGAGATGGCATCACTGTCCGGCATTTCGTTCATCAGAAAAACGCCGGCATAAGTTACACCTGAAAGCAGGGCCAAGACATTCCCCCGGCCGCCGCCCACGGAAAGGCTGTCCGCGAAAAAGAACACGATCCCACCAAACACCACAGCGCAGGCGGCCAAATCAAGTTTGGTCGGCTTGCTGCGGAAAAACAGAAGAGAAAACAGCAACACAAAAATTGGGGCCGTAAATTGGAGTACAATGGCATTAGCCGCTGTGGTCAGTTTATTGGCAACCGCAAACAGCGCATTACAGCTAAAAACGCAAATCGCCCCCAAGAGAACCCATCGGTTGAACCGGAGAGGGTGTTTCACCAAAATCAGATAACCGCCGATGACGACAAGCGCGATGGCGGTTCGTCCGCCGTTGATGGCCATCCCACTCCAGGGGATCACCTTCATGCAAAGGCCGCCGATACTGTACAGAACCGCCGCCAGGAACACACACAGCGTCCCCTTTTGCTCTTTGGTCATTCTATCACATCCACATTGATGCATTTCTTCGCAAAAACGCCCTCTGTCCGAACGGACAGAGGGCGTTTGATACGCGGTACCACCTCTGGTTTGCTGACGCCTCACGGCGAAAGCCTTACGGAGTGCAGGCACTCCCACGCTGTAACGGGCGTTCCCGTCCTCCCCTACTTGCGGCGCGTTCAGGGGGCGGCTCCGAGGGGTATTCACTCCGGCTCTCTCTCCCCCTTGCACCAACCGGGGGCTCTCTGCGCAGAGATATCCGGGTTACTCTTCCTCATCACAGCCAATTTCGAACGGGGTCATTATAGTGTACCCGCACGGTTTTGTCAAGGATTATTATGCCTCGGGCGGCAGGACAGCGCCGTCAAACTGCGACTTGAACTCGCGGATATGCGCATAGATCTCGTCAAGTTCGGCGTGCTTGACTTCCATATTCTCCTGCGGATGCTTGAAGCTGTAAACAGGCGTATTGCGCGGAATGTTCCAGCTCTCCTCGGTGGCAAATTCGGTCGGCTTATCGCCACGGTAATTGGGATCGTTCATATCCTCGGGCGCCACAACATCGTACAAATCCGAGAAGTCAAGGCGGTTGACCTTCGTATTCTCGGTCGGGATCGCATCGTTTTCGCCCAGGGGATAGATCTTGCAGAGCATGGTCTTGGTCGGCGCTCCGCCGTAACCGGTCAGAGGATGGTTATGGCCGGTGGGAATCAGCTGGTTCACGTTGATATCCCAGACGCCGTACAGGTTGGGAGCGGCGCCTTCCGTTTCAGGCAGCCACCAAGCGTGAGGAGCCATGGCGATCTTCTCGTGAATCACGGGAGTGATCTTCAGCTTACGCTTGCACTTGCCGCGGACGCCTTCGATCCAGACCCACTCGCCGTCGCTCAGGCCGAGCTTCTCAGCCGTCTTGGGATTCAGCTCCACGATGGGCTCCTGCTCAAACTGGCGCAGCCAGGGAATCTGACGGTGCTCGCTGTGGAACATGGTGGGCATACGGCGGCCCGTGATCAGGATCAGGGGATACTCCTCATAAACGTCCGGAGTGCTGAGCGGGCTCTCGAGGGGCTCCTCGTGATGCGGCAGCGGATCGGCGCCATACTGCTCCAGCAGCGTGGAGTACAGTTCGACCTTGCCAGTGGGCGTATTGAAGCCGGGCTTCTTGTCGTTGCGCAGCAGGCCCTTCTCGTAACGGTAGTAACCGCTGCAGCCGGATTCGTGATCCTTGGGAGCCAAATCCCAGGTGTTCTCGGACAGCTCGTCAAAGGTCTTGCCGCTGACCGCGATACGGGCGTCAAACAGATCCTTCAGAGTGGGCCAGGGCACTGCCTGGGGATTCAGGCGCTTCGCCAGCTCAAAGGCGACTTCCCAGTGGCTGCGGCACTCTGCAACCTGAATCTCCTTATGGATGGCATTCAGAGGAACGCCGGTGGTGAAGACGGAGTCCTTCTCCGCGAAGGTCGCGCCCGGAATGATCAGGTCGGCGACGGCCTGACAGGTCGGCGTCATGAAGCAGTCGGCGACGACGTTGAAGTCAAGCTTCTTAACCGCTTCATAATAGCGGCGCGGATCCTGCGCCGTGCATGCCATGAAGTTATTGGTATACAGATACAGACCACGGATCGGATAGGGCTTCTGAGTCTCCATCTGGGCCAGAACATCGTCCGAGATAGCCCAGGAACGGAAATTCTTGACCAGAGGATATTTGTCGCAGCCGATACGCTTCTGGTTCATCATATCGACGAATTCCTGGCCGTACAACTGGACGGTCTCCCAAGTGGAATAGGGATAGATCGTGACCTTGTACGGAGGACGCGCGATGATCTCACCGCCGGGAACATCCAGGTTGCCGGTGATGGCCCACAGGCAGTTCAGAGCCTGGATCGTGCCGATGGAGTTTGCATTACTGTCCAGCGGCTGGCCCCAGCGGATGGAAGCCGGCTTTGCCTTGGCGTACATACGGGCGGCCTCGACAATGTCTTCGGCCTTGGCCCAGGTGATTTCCGCGACCTTCTCGGGCGGATATTCCTGCACGCGCTTCTTCAGGTCTTCAAAGCCGTAGGTCCACTTCTCCACGAACTCTTTGTCGTACAGCTCTTCGTTGATGATAACGTTCAGCATACCCAGAGCCAGAGCGCAGTCGGTACCGGGACGGATCTGCAGCCATTTTTCGGCACGGGTGGACATCCAGGTCTGACGCGGATCAATGACGATAAACTTGGTGCCGCGCTTCATCAGGTCAACGACCCAGTGGCTGGAATAGTAGTGGTCGGCGCACTGGCTGCCGCGGGTTCCGCGGCCCCAGATGATCATCAGCTCGGGGGGCACAAAGTCGGGATCGTTATAACGCTCCGGGGACAGCTGAGCCGCATCCTCGAACTGGATATCACCGGCGACCATGTTCATGGCAGCCAGACGGGGGGTGAAGCAGGCAATGCCCGACAGGCCGAACAGAGTCCAGTTGGGGCTGCCGTAAGCATAGGCCAGGAAGATCAGGGAGCCGCCGGCGTCACGACCGGTGCCCTGGCCAAAGACCATGGACTCCGCGCCGTCTTCCTGACGGATCTTCTTGAATTTATACTCGATTTCGTCCAGGGCCTCATCCCAGGAAATGCGGGCCCACTTGCCCTCGCCGCGGGCGCCCACGCGCCGCAGAGGATACTGCAGACGGTTGGGATGATAGGCATACTGGGAAAGAGCCAGAGCGCGGGGACAGAGGCGGCCCTGCAGGAAGGGGTGATCCTCATCGCCCTCGACCTTCAGCAGCTTGCCGTCTTTAATATAAAGTTCTACACCGCAGCCGCCGTGGCAGCCGGGGCCGCCGGACCAGGCGCCGGTTTTTACGACTTTGGTACCATCGCTACAATATGTACAGCCCATAATAATCTCCTCATCATTAAATATTTGCTTTCTGTAGACGAAAACTGTTCGGTCACTTCAAGTACAGTATCGGCTTTTTGCCGTTCTTCGCCTCTTCCACGACCTCGTCGATGGGACCGAAAGACATGCATTGTGCCAGGCAGTGCTTCACGCAGGAAGGCTTCCTGCCATCCGCGACTCTGGCCATGCAGAAGTTGCACATATCGGTGATGTACGGAACATAGTCGATCATAAGACCGTTTCTCTGCTGCAGGATATGTTCGGTTACCTTGATACCAAACTGTCCTGCGTCGAGGTGGTTCTCCTGCGCGCAGGCCACCTCACAGGTATGGCAGCCTGTGCAATAGTACACATCAATGAGCATGCCAAATTTCTTCATTTCAATGACTCCTCCTCACTCTGTTATCCCTTACGGCCGTCGGGGCTGGCCGAAATACCCAAAAACCCTTTTCAGGCAAATACCTATAAAAAGGGATATTTTAATTTTTCACCCTTGACCAAGTCCAGAGTCAAGAGGTCTGAAAAAATTCAGGATTTTGTCAATTAGGCTCTGGATATTTTGGTGTTTTTGTATGCAAAAAGTGCTCGTTTTTCATTTTTGTTCGGTTTTGTTTTTGCCGATATACAAGAAAAAAATTTTTATTTGAAAATAAATCGCTTGTTAATCACCCTTTTTCCGGAAAATAAGTCCACAAAAACTTTTGACCTATTCCAGACTTTTTGTATTTCTCACTTGACAGGCAGCCAAACAGCATACAGCCGGGAAATTTTTCCGTGATCAAATACGATTTTCAGCACCCAAGCCAAGATGTCTCCCGCCAGGCGGAAATTATGGGCGCTGATCCAGTCGTAGGCAGGCTGCAGGTCCTCCCTGCGCAGCTTTTCTTCCACCCGGATCACGGTATATACGCTGCGGTGCGGCTTCCACTCGGAAACGACATCGTCAGATTCCAGGCCCAGCTCCTGCGCCTTCTCAATCTCGATAGAATATCCGGGCATGCCGTCCATGCCGACCACATCGGAAAAAGCATTGGCGTAGGGAACCACGATGCAGCGCCGGAACATATTGTGATACTCGATCACATGCTGGTAAAAGGGACATTCCAGAATGCGGCGGTCCAGCTCACCGGCGTTGGCATAGCAGCACACCAGGACGTGCGGACTGTCCCGGATATAAAACTCGCCCTCATAATACTCCAGCAGGTATTTTGCCGCCTGAAGGCGGTGCATCTGGTCCAGCACACGGGTGTAGCGCAGCAGCTTCTGCTCCAGCTCCTTGGCCTTCTCCTCCAGAAGCTCGTCAAACTCCTCCGGGCTTCCGTTGGAAATAATATTGGAGATCTCGGACAGGGAAAAGCCCACGTTCTGCAGCAGCTTACAGTCGTAAAGGCGGGTAATATCCTCCTGCGTAAAGCCCCGATACCGGTTTTCCTGATCCCGGCTGGGCTGAATGATCTTTTTGCGCTCATAAAGCCGGATGGCATCCGGAGTGGTGCAGAGCAGGCGGGCCACCTCATTGATCTTCAGACGTTTTTCCATGTTCTTTCCTCCGTCTCACTCAGCGGCGGTGCTGGTTTCGGTACTTCTGCGCCTCTTCCAGAAGCTGACCTGCGCTCTCCAGCTGGATCGGCGTCACTTCCGCCCCGCCGGTCAGCCGGGCCAGCTCTTCCCTGCGGCGCTCCGGCGTCAGCCGCTCGACCCGTGTAAATGTACGCCCGTCCCGCTCTCCCTTTTCCACGGAAAAGTGGGTATCCGCCATGGCGGCGATCTGGGGCAGATGGGTCACGCACAAGACCTGCTTGGATGCGGCGATGTCCGCCATCTTCTCGGCCACCTTGCGGGCGGCACGCCCAGAGACGCCGGTATCCACCTCGTCAAAAATCAAGGTGCTGACATCATCATTTTCCGCCAGTACGCTCTTCAGTGCCAGCATGACGCGGGCCAGCTCACCGCCGGAGGCGATCCGGGCGATCGGCTTCAGGTCCTCCCCCACATTGGCGGACATCAGAAATCGGACCTGATCCAGCCCCGTGGCGTCCATGCCATCCTGACAGTCTTTGGGAGAAAACTGCACCGCAAAGCGGACTTTTGGCATATCCAGCTGGGCCAGTTCGGTTTGGATGCGTTCCTGAAGAGCGGCGGCTGCCTGCTTCCGCTGCTCGGACAAACGCTCTCCCTTCTCCCGCGCTTCTTTTTTGGCCTTGTCCAGCTTCTGCTCCAGGTGAAGCAGCGTGTCACCGGAATCCTGGATCTGTTCCAGCTCCTTTTTGCTGCGGTCCAGATAGTCCAGCATCTCCTCCACACTGTTACCGTACTTTTTGCGCAGGCGGAAGATCACATCCAGCCGGCTTTCCACCTCGTCCAGTTCACCGGGTGAGAAGTCGAAGCTGTCCCGCAGGTCCCGCACCTGTTCAGCCAGATCGTCGGCATCAAGGCGCAGCTGCTTCATTTTTTCCGTCAGGGCGTCCAGCTCCTCGCTGACACGGCGCACGCCGCTCAGGGCGTACTCGGCGTCCCCGATCAGGGAAACGGCCCCCTGGCTGTCCTCGTCGCCGGACAGGGCATAATGGGCGCCCTGCACCGCTTCGATCAGCTTTTCCGCGTTGCGCAGCAGGTCCCGCCGGGCCAGAAGAGTCTCCTCCTCCCCCACTTTCAGGTTGGCCCGTTCCAACTCTGCGATCTGAAAATTCAGGCTGTCGATGCGCCGTTCCCGCTCCGCCTCGTCCATCTGGAGAGCAGAGATCTCCCGGCGCAGAGACGAAACCTCACTGTAGCCAAGCTGAAAATCCGCCAGCAGTTTCTCCAAACCGCCGAAGCGGTCCAGATAGTCCAGGTGCCGTTCCTCGTCCAGAAGCTGCTGTCCCTCATGCTGGCCGTGGATATTCAAAAGCTGCTGTCCCAGGGCTTTCAGCTGGGCAACGGTGAGCAGTCTTCCGCCTACCCGGCACACATTCTTTCCGTCCGGCTGAAGCTCCCGCTGAAGCAGCAGTTCCCCATTTTCATCGGGTCCGACCCCGTTTTCCGCAAACCAGGGCAGGGCCGGAAGCCGGGAAAAGACCGCTTCCACCCGGGCGGAGCGAGCTCCGGTCCGGATCAGATCCCGGCTGGTACGCTCTCCCAGCACCGCTCCGATCGCGTCAATGACGATGGATTTGCCCGCGCCGGTTTCGCCCGTAAGGACATTAAAGCCGTCATCGAACCGGATTTCGGCCTGTTCGATGACAGCAATGTTTTCAATATGAAGCAAGGAGAGCATATGGTCTCACCTCATTTGAGCATTTCGTGGATGTTCTGGCAGAATTCCTCCGCAGCCGTATTGGTCCGCATGATCAGGATCGCCGTATCGTCCCCGGCAAGGCTGCCCACCATGTCGGGGATCTCCATGCCGTCCAGCGCAGCGCCGGCCGCAGAAGCCAGTCCGGGCATGGTATTGATGACTACAATGTTTTGCGCAAAATCGAAGGACGTCACACACTCCCGGAAGATGGTGCGAAGCCGCTCCGCATAATTCAGGCTGGTCTTTCGATCGGATACCACGTATTTATAGGAGCCTTGCCCGGTCAGCTCCTTGATCAGATGCAGCTGCTTGATGTCCCGGGAAATCGTGGCCTGGGTGGCGTGGATTCCCCGTCTGGCCAGCTCGTCCAAAAGCTGCTCCTGGGTCTCCACCTCGACCTCGTCGATAATACGCAGGATCTCCGCTTGCCGCGTTCCTTTCACAATGTCACGTCCTCCCGAATTTTTTTGCCAGGATTTCATAGAACGTACGGCCGGACAGCCGTACCAGCTTTGTCACCTTATCCGATTTGCGGATCTCTGCGATGTCCCCATCCTGAAGCCGGAACGCGCGCCCGCCGTCGGCAGACAAATACGCCGTCTTGCGCGTCAGCCGCCCCATGCGAACGGATACCACCCGTTCGCTGCTGAGTACAAAGGATTTTGCGTCCATCGCATGGGCGCAGATGGGGGTGATGATCAGGTTTTCCGCTGTGGGCTCCACGATGGGCCCGCCCGCCGCCATGGAATAACCCGTGGAACCGGTGGGTGTGGACACCACAACGCCGTCTCCGGAAAATTCGGACATCACCATATTGTCGCAGGAGATCTTCAGGTCCACGACCCGGGCCACCGCCCCTTTTGTCAGGGCGGCGTCATTGAGCGCGATGTCGTGGAAAATCTGCCGGCCATCCCGAATGACCGATACATCCAGCATCATGCGGGACTCGGTGGTAAATTTTCCATCTGCCAGCTTGCTCAAAAGAGAGAGCTCACTGTACTCCAGCTCCGCCATAAAGCCCACGCTGCCCATGTTGACGCCCAGAATGGGCACGCCGTAAGCATTGGCATCCTTTGCCGCGTGCAGGATGGTACCATCCCCCCCGAAGCAGACCAGCATGTCCGCGCCGGGCAAAACCTGATCCATCTTTTCATAGGTCAAATGACGGGGCAGCTCCACCTTGCTGCCTCCATCCAGATCAAAAGGAAGACAGATGGAGGTCTCCACCCCCGCACGATTTAAAATCTTCTGCGCAGACTGGGCCGCCTTCAGGCCCCTGTCCCGAAACGGATTCGGACTGAGCACGATGCGCATGGTCAATTTCCCTCCAGTTCTCCGTGAGAGGCCGCTACAAGACCCTTCAGATCCATCTCCCAGTCCGGCGCGGGCAGGGTAGTCAGATATCCCAGGTACTCGATGTTTCCTTCCGGCCCGCGAATGGGCGAGTAAGTCAGACCCGCCACATGGAAATCCGCCTGTGCGGCGTGCTCCAGAAAATGCTCCAGCACTTCCAGGTGAACGGCGGGGTCGCGTACGACCCCCTTCTTGCCCACCTTCTCCTTGCCGGCTTCAAACTGGGGCTTCACCAGGCAGGCCACCTGTCCTCCCTCCGCCATCAAAGGGCGCAGCGCGGGCAGGATCAGCTTTAAAGAAATAAAAGACACATCAATGGACGCAAAATCCAGCGGCTCCGGGATCTGCTCCGTGGTCAGATAACGGGCGTTGGTGCGCTCCAGACAAATGACACGGGGATCGCTGCGCAGACTCCAGGCAAGCTGCCCATAGCCCACATCAACGGCGTATACCTTGCGGGCGCCGTTTTGCAGCATACAGTCTGTAAACCCCCCTGTGGAGGCGCCGATATCGGCGGCCACCCGATCCGTCAGCGCAATGGGAAAGGACGCCATCGCCTTTTCCAGCTTCAGTCCGCCGCGGCTGACATATTTTAAAGACTTTCCGCGAACCTCGATGGAAGCATCCTCGCTGGTCGGATTGCCGGCTTTGTCCACTTTCCGGCCGTCCACATAGACCAGGCCGGACATGATGGTGGCCTGCGCTTTCTGCCGGCTCTCGAACAGTCCGCGCTCCACCAGCAGAACATCCAGACGCTTTTTAGCCACGCCGACACACCTCCTCAGCCTTGATGCAGAGGGACCTTGCGTCCAGACCGCACAGCTTCCGCAGCTGCGCCACGCTTCCATGCGTCACAAACCCATTCCCCACATTTTGCAGAGCAAAGGCCCGGGGGCAGGTTCCCTTCTCGGCCAGACATGTGATGACCCGTCTGCCTACGCAGTTCATGGCCACGCTGTCCTCCGCCACCAGGAGGCGGCCGGTCTTTTGGACGGAACCCTCGATGCAGTCTATGTTGATCGGCGTGATGGTATTCAGCTTGACGACCTCCGCCGCAATTCCGTGCTGCGAAAGAAGTTCCGCTGTCTCCAGAATGGTTTGGATCATGGTCCCATACCCGACCAGGGTGATATCTCCGCCCTCGCGCAGCAAAACAGCCTGCCCGGCGGAGCGGTCTTCCTGCCACTCCGTCTCCCCGCCGCGCGGGTACCGCACCGCCACAGGGCCGGGCACCTCATATACCGCCCGCCGGAGCATGGAGCGAAGCTCCTGAAAGCTGGCAGGGCAAAGAACGGTCATGCCGGGGACCGTATCCAAAAAAGCGGGATCAAACACGCCGTGATGGGTCTCGCCGTCCTCTCCCACCAGCCCGGCGCGGTCCACGGCAAACACAACGTGCAGACCCTGGATCGCCACATCGTGGAGGAGCATATCATAGGAACGCTGCAGAAAGGTCGAGTACACCGCAAATACGGGGATCATCCCCTGCTTGGCCATCCCGGCGGCCATGCTGACCGCGTGTTCTTCCGCAATGCCCACGTCGAAAAAGCGGTCGGGGAATTGCCGGGAAAACTGGTCCAGCCCGGTACCCGACTGCATGGCTGCCGTAATGGCGCAGATGCGCCGGTCTTCCTGAGCCAACTCGCAAAGTGCCGCACCAAAGGCGGAAGAAAACCCGGGCTTTGACGTTCTCACCGGCGTGCCGTCCGAAATGTTGAACGGGGTAACGCCATGATAGGCATCGGGATTTTGCTCCGCAGGGGTATAGCCTTTTCCCTTTACAGTTCTGACATGGAGAAGGATCGGTCCCTTCAGCTCACGGGCATACCGAAGCAGCCGGGTCAGCAGGCGCACGTCGTGTCCGTCCACCGGTCCCAGATAAGTAAAACCCATGTCCTCAAAGATGCTGCCGGGCAGCAGAGCGTCCTTGACAGCCTTCTTCAGCTTATGGGTAAATCGGTAGATATGCCCGCCTCCGGGCAGCACGCTCATGACCTTCCGGTAACCTTTTTTCAGGCTCAGATACTGGGGCTTCAGGCGTTGGTGGGCCAGGTGCTGGGCCACGCCCCCCACGCTTTTTGTGATGGACATGCCATTGTCATTCAGGATCACGATCAGCGGCTCGCCGCTTTCCCCCGCGTTGGAAAGCCCTTCATAAGCCAGACCGCCGGAAAGGGCGCCGTCGCCCAGGAGGGCCAGCACACTGTAATCCTCCCCCAGGATCGAACGGGCCCGGGCCATTCCCAGTGCCACAGAGACGGAATTGGACGCGTGTCCGGCGATAAAGGCGTCATGGACGCTCTCCTGGGGCTTGGGAAAACCAGCCAGGCCGCCAAAGGTGCGCAGCGTATCCATCGCCCCACCGCGGCCGGTCAGGATCTTATGACAATAGCACTGATGACCCACATCAAAAACCAGACGGTCGCTGCCGGTGTCAAAGACCCGATGCAATGCCACCGTCAGCTCAACCGCTCCCAGGTTTGAGGCCAAATGGCCGCCCGTCTGAGAGACCGTCTCGATCAGGCTGGTCCGCAGCCGGGCACAGAGTGCCTCTGCCTCACTGTCCGAGATCGAGTGCAGATCAGGTAATTCCAGTGCCTCCAAAATAGGATCTCCTTTTGTATATTTTTGAAATAGTTTTAGAATAGTTTACCACATTTTTGGAGCTGTTTCAAGCGCAGAGATAGGTACCGAGCAGACCGATCACGATCCCCAAAACAGCTCCCGCGAAGACCTGAAGCGGCGTGTGTCCCAGCAGCTCCTTCAGCTCCTTGCTGAGAAATTCAGGACGCATTTCCTTCCAGTGCTCCATGATATAGTTCAGAATCTTCGCCTGTTCCCCCGCCGCTTTGCGCACATTGGCCGCATCGTACATGACCACAAAGGCCATGACTGTGGCAAGGGCAAAGCTGATCGAAGACCAGCCCGCAATAACGCCGATCGAGGTCGCGCAGGTACACACCACCGACGAATGAGAGCTGGGCATTCCGCCACTGCTGACCAGATAGTGGAAATCCAGCCGCCTTTTGCTGACGTAGTAGATGATGACCTTCAGAACCTGTGCCGCGAGCCAGGAGATGATGCAGAGATTCAGGACCAGGTTTCCCGTCAGGAAATGCACGATATTTCCCATGCTCAGTTCTCCCTTTCCGCCAACCGGTCTGCCAGCCAGCACAGAAATCCGGAATCCGGGAATACTCCGTCCAAAGCGGCCTTGGCGCGGTCGGTGTGCTCCCGCACTAGATCCCGGCAGGCAGGCACCCCCAGCAGGGTGACAAAGGTGGTCTTCTGATTGGCCGCGTCCGAGCCTGCGGGCTTTCCCAGCACCTCGGTGGTAGCCGTCACATCCAGAATATCGTCCTGGATCTGGAAGGCCATCCCCAGGTTTTCGGCATATCCCTTCGCCGCCTCAAATGAGCGGTAATCCACCTTGCGGTAGCCGGAGCAGGCAATCACGCCCATCAAACAGGCCGCACGCAGCAGCGCGCCCGTCTTGCCCGCGTGGATGACCTTCAATTCCTCAACGGTGTGGGGCTTTCCGTCCCCTACAGTGTCCAGATACTGGCCGCCGCACATGCCATTCTCTCCCGCCGCCTGTGCCAGGATCGAAGCGGCCGCGCCGGGAGCCGACGGGTCGCTCCAGGCGCCGTCAGCGGTGAGCACTGTGCGGAAAGCCGCTGCCTGCAGGGCATCTCCCGCCAGAGTCGCCACCGTCTCTCCAAATACCTTGTGGCAGGTGGGCTTCCCCCGGCGCAGGTCGTCATTATCCATGCAGGGCAGATCATCATGGATGAGAGAATATGTGTGAAGCATTTCCGCTCCACAGGCAAAATCCAATGCCTCCGCCGCCGTTCCCCCGGCAGCCTCACAGAATTTCACCGTCAGGACGGGGCGAATGCGTTTGCCGCCCGCCAACAGGCTGTAGCGCATGGCATCCAGAAGTTCCTTCTGCGGGCACTCCTGGACAAAAAATTCGTTGAGCCGCGCCTCGATCAGCTCGCGGCACTGCTCATACTCCTGCTGATAGTCCATACTCACTCCTCCGCCTGGTCAAAGGGGACCTCGCCGGCAGCCGTCAGTTTGGTCACCTTCTGCTCCGCCTTATCCAGCAAGCCGGTACATTGCCGCAGCAGTTTGCTGCCCTCCTCAAAAAGGGCCAGCGATTGCTCCAGGGGGGCCTCCCCCTGTTCCAAAGCGGTCACGATCTCCTCCAGGCGCTTCATGGCCTGTTCAAAATTCAACTTTTTTTCCGCCATATCAGTCATCCTTTCTCTCAACCCGGCAGGGCACCTCCCCGTCTGCCAGACGCAGGCGGAAGCGCGTATCGGGTCCGGCCTGCTTCACGCTGGTCAGCACCGTGCCGTCCTCCTTCCGGGCGATGGAATATCCCCGCCCCAGCACTTTCAGCGGGCTGAGGGCGTCCAGAGAGGCCGCCAAGGCGGCCAGACGCCGCTGCTGCTGTGCTACCGAGGCGTTCAGTCCGGCCACCAATCTGCGCTGCTGATAATCCAGCAGCATCCGACGGTCCTGCAGGTAGTTTTCCGGACTGGTCAGCGCGCGGCTGGCGGCCAGGCGCTTCAGCTGCGCCCGGCGCTCGGACAGGTCACGCTCCATGGCCTGCTTCATGCGGATCGCCAGATGATCCAGCCGGGCGTACAGGTCATTCTGATCCGGTACCGCCAGTTCGGCGGCGTTGGACGGTGTGGCTGCCCGCAGGTCCGCCACAAAATCCGCGATGGTCACATCGGGTTCGTGGCCCACGGCGGAGATCACCGGGATCTCAGAGTCGTAGATGGCCCGGGCCACGATCTCCTCGTTGAAGGCCCAGAGGTCCTCCATGGACCCGCCGCCGCGACCGGTAATAATCAGGTCGGATGCAAGGTTTTCGTTTGCCCAGCGGATCGCTCCCGCGATCTCTCCGGCTGCCTCCTCCCCCTGCACCCGTACGGGCAGAAGGGTCACCTGAGCCAGGGGCCAGCGGGCTCCCAAAATGCGCAGCATATCCCGCACGGCAGCCCCCGCCGGGGAAGTCACCAGGAGTATCTTTTCCGGATAGGCCGGGATCGGTTTTTTATGCTCCGGCGCGAACAGCCCCGCCCGGTACAGCTTTTCCTTGAGCTGCTCAAAGGCCAGATGGAGGTCGCCCACGCCGTCAGGGGTCAGCTTGGAGCAATAGAGCTGATACTGGCCGTCCCGGGGAAAAACCGCCACCCGGCCAAAGGCAATGACCTTCATGCCGTTCTGGGGCCGGAACCGCAGGGATTCCGCCTCCCGCCGGAACATGACGCAGCGGATAGCGCCCCCCTCATCCTTCAAAGAAAAGTAGTGGTGTCCCGAGGGATAGGCCTTGTAGTTGGAGATCTCACCCTGAATAAAAATCGCTGCCAGGCTGCGGTCCCGGT
The DNA here is from genome assembly GCA_051867655.1 of Oscillospiraceae bacterium. GTDB lineage: Bacteria > Bacillota > Clostridia > Oscillospirales > Oscillospiraceae > JAJPXI01. The sequence goes on along the minus strand of JBJDYV010000098.1, from coordinate 115,279 downwards.
CGATCAGTTCTTTCAGATAACCGTTGACCTGAGAGACGGTATATACATTCATCCGCGCCCCTCCTTCAGCAGCATCCGGTGGGTCAGGATCGCCACGCCCATGGCGTTGTCGGTGGAGTACTCCGGCGCGGCAAAGACCGCGCCGTCCATCCAACTGCGCAGACGCCGGCTGGAGGCCACGCCGCCGGAGCAGAGTACCGGAAGGCCAGGCCACTTCTCCCAGGCTGCCCGCGTGGCGGAAAGCACCGCGTTGGCGATCGTGTCCAATACATAGCAGGCGATATGACTGGGTTCCTCCCCCCGCTCTGCCATGGTTTTGACCTGATTTTCCACGCCGGAAAGAGAGAATGTCAGGTCTTTCAGCTTTACACGAAAATACTTTCCCTGCTTCGCCCCTCCCGTCAGGGCGTCCAGCGCCTTACCGGCGGGAAAGTCCAGACCCAGCAGCTTGCCGGTGCGGTCAATGAGCTGTCCGGCTGAAATATCACTGGTCCCGCCCACGCAGGAGGCTTTCACTCCGCTGCCCTCCGGCTGCACATACAGCAGCTCGGTGGTCCCTCCGGACAGGTGCCAGGCCAGGTGAGGCTGATCCAGCAGGTCCGTTCGGTCGGCGGACCAGGCCGCTGCCGCGATGTGCCCTTCCTGATGGGCACAGGCAAAAAAGGGGACGCCCAGGGCGTCTGCCAAGCAGCGTCCCACGGTCTCCCCCGGTAAAAAGCAGGGCATGTAGGAACCCTCCACTGCCCTGGGCCGTGTACTGGCTCCCACGGCGGCGATATGTTCCAGAGCGCCTTCCTGCCGCAGGGCGGCAAGCAGATCGGGTAGCCGCTTCACATGCTGGAACAGGGCGTCGCTCTGACGCAGCCCCAAAGCCCCTTCCGGCACCTCCAGCAGTCTGCCCCGGTTGACGCCCTCCGCTCCGTCAAATACGGCTGCGGAGGTGGTATAATTGCTGGTGTCCAGGCCCAGACAAACCGGCATGGTCAGTTTTCCTCCGTCGGAACGGGGGATGCCGGATCAGGGATATGCTCCCCCCGTACAAAGGAGCCCAGGATGCCGTTGATGAACCGGACGGTCTCCTCTCCCTCATAGCCTTTTGCGATCTCCACCGCGTCGTTGATGGCGGCGGCATTGGGAACATCGGGCATATAGAGGATCTCATACATGGCGACGCGCATGATAGCGGCGGCGACCCGGCCGATGCGGGAAAACTTCCAGCCCACGGCGTACTTCTCAATGTATCCGTCCAATTCAGCGCCGTGCTGGAACGCGCCCCGCACCAGCGTGCAGATATAGTCCCGCTGTTTCTCATTGGGAAATTCCGCGTAGAGAGGCTCCTCCTCCCCCAGCAGGGCAAAGTACTCCCGATTAAAAAATTCCTCCAGTAGCTTGTCCGCGGTCTGATCGGAAAAACTCAGTTCAAAGGTAAAGTGGATCGCGATCTCCCGGGCGTTCGTTCTGGTCATGGTCGTTCCCCCATGTCTTTTGTATTTCTATTCACTCTGTCAACAGTTTATACAGATGATATTATATATTGCTCTTGCCAAAAAATAAACCCCTTCAGACAAGAAAAAAACATTGAGCGGAAAGATCCGCCCAATGTTTTGCTCACAAAGGTTCACCGGGGGAAGGTCACGCCGGCAACATGGACATTGACGCTTTCCACTGTCAGTCCTGTGGTATTCTCCACCGCGCTCATGACGGCGTCCTGAACGGCCTTGCCCACATCGGGGATGACATAGCCATATTTGACCAGAATGGCCACGCGGATGGTCACGCTTTCCTCGTTCACACGGATGTCAATACCACGACCGAGCTTCTTTCCAGCCACCAACTCGGCGATGTCGCCGCTCAAGCCGCCCGCCAGACTGCTGACGCCGTCTACCTCCTGGGCAGCAGCGGCAGCGATCACAGCCAGGACCTCTTCTGATATATGGATGTTGCCCATCTCGTCCGGACGGGAAACATATTCTTTCCCTTCACCCACACTGCTCACGCTCCTTCTTTGTGATACGGAATACGGGTACGATTCATTTTACCACAAAAAAGGAAAATTACAAGAGAGAGTTTTGTGCCGGTTTACTGCTCTGCCTCGATGATCGTGATCTGGGCGGCGCTCAGGCCGGTTGTCTCTTTGACGATCTCCGTGATGCGGGCGGTGTCGGTATTGGTCAGGCCACCTTCCACGGCCGCCACTACCACGCTGGCGCTGGAATCCCCAATAAAGCATACGCAGTCGGCATACCCTTTGGCGGTCACCAGATTTTCGATCTGGGCCTCCGACAGGGTGTTGGCCGCCAGGGTCTGGATGGAAGCGTTCGCCTCGTCCTTCACTGTCTGGTTGGCCGCTTCATCGGCGGCAGCCTCCTGAAGGAGAGACAGGGCGGAGTCACGAGCCTGCTGGCGGTTCAGGCGTGCGGAGGAAAAATAGCCGGTCTGCTCCTGCAAGGTCTCCCCCTGGGTCAGCTCGGCGTCGCCCCCGGTCTCACCCGCCAACAGAGGATCGTCGCTGCTGCTGCCTACCAGAGTTGCCTCCCCCAGCAGCTTGCCGCCGGCCGACTCCGACCCTTCTTCTATTTCCTGGCTATAGGACCAGTTGAGATAGACCGCCGCACACACGAACAGCATAATCGCGGCCACCACCACATTGCGCTTCCAAACTTTCATATCAATTCCTCACTTTCCTTTACAGATGGATATTTTATCCGCCCCAAGTCCTGTTAAGGCGGCCACCGCCTCAGTCAGCTTCAGCCGAACCGCCGGGTCTCCCCCGCCGTTGGCCACCACAAGCGCTCCCTGAAACTGCGGATAGATCTGCTGTACCAGCACCGTCTCCTGCACCCCTGACCCGGTGGATATCACCACAGTCTGCGTCTCCCGTTGGACGGAGCTTCCATCCTGCTCCAAGCTTCCGTCCTGGGCGAGCACCCGCTTCATCCCGCTCTGGACGGTCAGCATGACCTGCACCTGTCCCGCCCCGTCGATTTCTGACAAGGTCTTCTCCAGCTTCTCCTCCAAGGCCTCGACGGAGAAATCTTCTTCCACACCTGTGACAGCCGGTTCATTACTTTGAACTGTTTTATTCGAATCGGGCAGAAGCAAAAGCAGAACGCCCACGAGCATAACAAGAAGTACATATTTATAGCGCCCCAAGGCGCTCCATACTTTTTTCCCCTTAGAAAACAGGGATTCCTTGTCTTTCATCGCTCCTTCGTCCTTTCGTATTGCTGGTTCTGCGCCGGAATGGCCAGATCCCCTTCGATGGTTCGGCTCAATGCGTTGGTCTGCGCCTGTGTCAGCTCTCCGTACACAACAACCGATGCGGGATACAGGTTTCCATCGTCATTCTCCCGGCAAGTTACTTCTGCCGTGCAGTCCGCGCCCAGCTCCGCCGCCTTGTCCTGAATATATGCGGCGGTTTGCTCCTCTATGATGGTTTTCATCAGCCGCACATTCTCTGTTTCCAACGCTGTGCTGTAGCCCTCCGCCTCCAGGCGGTATTCCGTCAGAATGCCGGACAGGGACGCGTAGTCCAGCCCGATCAGCGGCTGCAGGATGGCGACCATCAGCAGCAAGCCGCCGGTCAGCTTCCCAATCTTCTTCACCGCGCCTTCGGGCGCCAGACTCTCGGCCAGAGCCACCACCATGGCGGCAGCGGTGACGCCGATCAGCCAGTTGCGAACCAGCTCCATCACGGGCTCACCACCGTAACAGCAGACACCAGGGACACCAGCAAAAGCAGGGCGCAGGCCCCTGTCATGCCCAGCACCAGGCCGAAGGCCCCGCTGATGCCGTCGATCAGTCCGGCGGTCCTGGAATCGGCCACGGTCGCCGACAGGGCCGCTGTGATTTTATACATCAGGTAATGGACGCCCAACTGAAGAAACGGAACAATACACATGCCCAGGACCACCAGCATGCCGAACACCCCCACGGAATTTTTCAGGATCGACGCACCTGCCAGCACTGTCTCCGACGCGTCGGAGAGGATGCCGCCCACCACGGGCACCATGCTGGACACGGTGAATTTTGCCGCCTTGATTGTTAGCGCGTCCGTACTCCCGGCGATCACTCCGCTGACGGTCAGGTATCCGACAAAAGCCAGGAGCACTGTCGTCAGGATGGACGTCACCACCCATTTCAGCGTGGCGGCGATCCGCTTGAGCCCTTCGTTTCCGATGGCTGCATACGCGGTACAGGCGGCAATGTAGGCATAAACCAGGGGCAGCAGCAGACGGTTGATCAGGCTCATGAGCAGATCGGAAAAAAGCATGGCTGCCAGCTGCCGCGCCGCCGCCCCGCCCGGAGAACCGGAAGCCGCTGTTGCCGCCGCAATGGTGGGCAGCAGGACTTTGGAAAACAGCTCCATCTTTTCAATGACCTCGCTGCCCAGACCGATAAGGGTATTTGCGTCCGCCACGGCCACCGCAGTGATGGCCAGTGCCGCCGCCACGGGCGCCGCCCGGATGGTCTTTCCCGTTCCGCAGGCCGCGGCGCTTTCCGCCAGACTGCTCAGCAGGACGATCGCCAGCAGCAGCAGTCCGCTGCGCAGGGCTTTTTTTACCACTCCATGAAGCGACTCGGTCCCCGTCTCCAGCAAATCAGAAAGTCCGCTGTTCAGGTCCGGTGTCTGCGTCCAGTCCATGTCCGGGGCATATTCCTCCGCCGCGCGCTGTAAATCATCCAGGTCAAGGGCGCCGGCCTGAGACTGAAGGATCTCATCCGTCTCCATCGCCCGGGCCTGTCCAGCCAGCAGAAACAGCAGCACAAAGGCCAGCAAGCAAACTCGCTTTACAGTAGTTCTGTAATCATGCTTAGAACGGTTTCCATCAGCGGCAGGCACACCAAAAGCGCCCCAGCTGCCCCCGCCGTCTCGACGAATGCGGCGATCCCGCCCTCTTTGGCGTCCCGGCAGATCTCCGCCGCCAGCTTGGTGACGATGGCGATTCCCACGGTCTTGATCACCGGCGTCAGCACCGCAGGCGAGAGCCCGGCGGTATCCGCCAGAGTCTCCATCAGCTCTTTCGTGCTTTTCAGTGCCGTGATCGAAAAGGACAGGATCAGCGCGCCGGCCAGCAGGCCCAGGACCAGTCCCAGCTCGGGCACCTGCTTTTTCACCACAACCGCACACAGGGCCGCTGTCACCGCAATGGCGGCGATCTTGACGATACTCTCCATCTCTCATAGCCCAAACAGAGTCTTGACCATGTTGAACAGGTCGGAGATCTCCTGTACCACCATCATCAGCACCACCACTAACCCTGCCAGCGTGGTCATGGTCGCCTGCTCATCCCGCCCGGAGCGGGTCAGCACCTGATTGAGCACCGACACCAGGATCCCGATGGCCGCAATTTTAAAAATCAGATCCACATCCATTTGTTTTCCTCTTATCCGTGTATTCCTGTCTGCCTGTCCCAAACTTATGTACCGGGTATAACAATTATGACTGACTTGTCCCGGGTCAAAAAATGGTGTACAATGTGTCTCACATGATCGTGAAACGGACTGATACAATGCGTTATGATTGCGCGCCCATGGAGGGTATTACGGGATGGCACTTCCGTCAGGCCCACAACCGCTGGTTCGGCGGTGTGGAGCGGTATTTCATTCCCTTCCTCTCTCCCACGCAAACCCACATGTTTTCAAAAAAAGAGTGGCAGGACGTTCTGCCGGAGTACAACGAGGGTCTGCACGTCGTTCCCCAATTGCTGACCCGCAGCGCGGACGACTTCCTTTGGGCCGCGCGGGAATTGGCCGCCATCGGCTACCGGGAAGTCAATCTGAACCTGGGCTGCCCCTCCGGCACGGTAGTAGCCAAGGGAAAAGGGTCCGGCTTTCTGGGCCGTCCACAGGAACTGAAGGAATTTCTGGATGAGATCTTTTCCGCCTGTCCCCTGAAAATTTCCATCAAGACGCGCCTGGGTCTGAACGATCCGGAAGAATTTCCGCCCCTGCTGGAGCTGTTCCAGCGTTATCCCGTTCAGGAGTTGATCCTCCACCCCCGGGTGCAGAAGGATTTTTATAAGCACCCCGCCCGGCGGGAGGCCTTTGCGGCTCTTTTACCTGCCTGCACCTTGCCTGTGAGCTACAACGGAGACCTTGCCACCGCTGCTCAGTGCGCCGATTTTGGCCGGGAATTTCCCACCGTAAAAGCGGTCATGCTGGGCCGCGGCCTGGTGGGGGACCCGGCACTGGCCCGCAAAGCTGTGGGCGGTCCCGGGGCTGACAAGGATTCCCTGCGCGCCTTCCACGACCAGCTTTACGAAGAGTACTGTACCGCTTTCAACAGCCGCCGCAACGCCATGATGCGCATGAAGGAGACCTGGTTTTATCTGATCGGCTTGTTTGAGGACGACGGAAAGGCCGCCAAGGCCCTGCGCAAAGCCTCTGACCCAGCCGCTTTTGAGGCCCAGGTGGCCGATATCTTCCGCCGCCTGCCTCTGCGCCAAGACAACACGATCTCCTGTTCTCAATAGCTGGGGCCGCCTGCGCGGCTCCGGCTTTTCCTTTTTCAGAGAAGCAAGATCACCAGAAAGGCCCCGGCAGCGGCGCCCAGTGTGCCATATACCCGGCCCTGCCTACGTCGTTCCTCCACAGCATCAGCCAAAAAGCCAGCCAGCCGCTCCCGTGCTGTGGAAATAGCACCCCGCTGGCTCTCGGCGTCATAGCGGCCTAACACGGCTCCCACGGAAAAAAGGGTCTCCAAATCGCAGGGCTTCAGCGCAGGCAGCTGCTCCAGCGCCGCCTGCTGCCAAAGTCCGGACAGGGGCTGTCCGTCCAAATGGTCCATTTTCTCCGTGCAGGTGCGGAGAAATCCGGACGCGGGCTCGGCAGACCTCCGAGCGGTCTCCGCGATCAGCTCCTTCATGGGGGGCAGGCGAAAATCCAGCTCCTGCTCCATCAGCTCCAGCGCCTGCGTCAGGGATCGCAGGGCGGTCACCCGGCGCTCCAGCCGTTTCACCGCTAATACGCCAAGTCCGACGCCTCCCGCCAGCAACAAAACCGCCCCCGCAATTTTCAGCACGGCAGATCCTCCAGCCGGTAGCGGCGCGCTCCCCCTTGCCGCTCGATCAGCAGCACCTTCTGAAAGATGCGCCGCTCCAAAAGTCTTGCATAGAGCGGTCTGCGTTCCAGGTCTTCAACTCCCTGGCCGTGGGCGGTTGCCAGCAGAGCCGCCCCACAGCCCGCCGCTATCTCCAGCGCGTCGATGTCCTCCGGGGCGGTGATCTCATCTACGGCCAGCACCTGAGGATTCATGCCCCGCAAAAGCATCATCAGGCCGTCCGCCTTACCGCACCCGTCCATCACATCGGTGTGCGGCCCCAGATCCAGCTGCGGGATACCGTCGTACATGGCCCCCAGCTCTCCCCGTTCATCGGCCACCCCCACCCGCAGAGGCGGTCCGCCTACTCCGGCGGAAAGGCCCCGGATCAGATCCCGCAGCAGCGTGGTTTTTCCCGCTCCCGGCGGGGCGAGCACCAGCACAGAGGGCAACGTTTCTTCCGCACGGAGCTGGTGAAGCACTTCATTCCCAATCCCTTTGATCTGCCGGGCGATCCGGATATTCACAGAGGACAGCTCGCGCAGGTTGTGGATGGTCCCATCCTTCACCACCGCCGTCCCGCAAAGCCCCATCCGGTGACCACCCCGCACGGTCACAAAGCCGTTTCGGATGCGCTCCAGGGCGGTATGGGCCGAGGCCTGGGTGGCGATTTCCAGGGCTGTGCGTAAATCATCCGGTGAGATGATCGGACAGCCGGGCAGGACCACCTCTCCTTCCGGAAGCGTAATGGCCAATGGCCGTCCCGCCCGCAGCCGCAGTTCCTCCGCCACCGCCCGCTCCGCCTGGGGCAGAGACAGGGCAAGCTGCCGCATGCCAAAGGGCAGCAGTCCCGCCGCCTGGTCAAATGGAATCACTGGATCCATGGAGAACCCCTCCTCTTCTTTTGCATGACCCATTCTATGAATGGTTGTCCTTTTTTAGACCAGCGGGTTGGAACTTCACACAGGCGGGCATACTGATCCTGAGGTGAAACACCATGGACAACCGCTCTCTTTGGCAAAAGACTGCCACCCCTTTCCCCGATTTTCCGCCCCTTCGGCAGGATCTGACCTGCGAGACTGTCGTGGTAGGTGCCGGGCTGACGGGAATTCTGACCGCCTGGATGCTGCAGGAGCAGGGTATGGATGTGGTCCTGTTGGAGTCCGGCGCTCCCGCTCAGGGCGCGACCGGACGCACTACGGCCAAAATCACGGCCCAACACGGACTCTGTTATGCCGACCTGATCTCCACCCTCGGCAAAAAGAAAGCCGGGCAGTATGCCCGGGCTAATTGGGAGGCTGTCAATGCCTATGCCGAAATGATCAAAAAATTGGGGATCGACTGTGATTTCCGCCGGGCAGACTCCTTTCTCTATTCCCGCACATCCAAAGCCGCCATCCAGGCCGAACGGGACGCCGCCGTCTCGCTTGGTATCCGGGCGGAGTTGGTGCAGGAGACCGAGCTTCCCTTTCCCATTGCGGCGGCGGTCAAATTTCCTGACCAGGCCTGTTTTCACCCGCTGAAATTTCTCGGTGCTCTTCTGCCGCAGCTGCGGGTATATGCCCACACCACGGCCCGGTCCGTCAAAGACGGCTGTGTGTTGACTGACCGCGGTACAGTCCGCGCCAGACACATCGTAATTGCCACCCGTTTCCCGTTTTTTCTGACGCCCGGCCTCTTTTTTGCCCGGATGCATCAGGAACGCTCCTATGCGCTGTCCATTTCCGGTATGCCTCTCCTCTCGGGGATGTATATGGATGCGGAAAAGAACGGCGTTACCTTCCGCCCCTGGCAGGATCAGATCATTCTGGGCGGCCGGGGCCACCGCACCGGGACCCAGCCCATTCTGGATGGGTACGAAGCTCTGAAGCTGGACGCCCAGCGGTGGTATCCCAGCTGCGAAGTGACCGCCCAGTGGTCCACCGAGGATGGGATGCCGGCGGACCGGGTCCCGTATATCGGAAGTTACGAACAAAAAAACGGAAGGATTTATGTCGCCGCTGGTTTTCAAAAATGGGGCATGACCACCGCCATGGCGGCGGCACGCATCCTGACGGATCAGATCTGCGGACGGCCCAACGAAAACGCTGAGGTCTTCTCTCCCCACCGCTTTCCTATGCCCACCGGATCGGGTCAGGTTCTTCTCGACGGCGGGATCAGCGCCGGGCATCTCCTTTCCCAGGCCTTTTCCATCCCCGGCTCCCAGCTGCGGGAGATTGCCCCCGGCCACGGCGGCGTTGTGCTCTGGAACAGCCGGAAGGTGGGGGTCTATCACAGCGAAGATGATCGATATTTTCTGGTCTCCACCCGGTGTCCTCACATGGGATGTCAGCTGGCCTGGAACCAGGCAGAGCGCTCCTGGGACTGCCCGTGCCACGGCTCCCGGTTTTCCTATGACGGCAGGCGCCTCGATCCGCCCGCGTGCAGATCGTTGTCCTGTAAGCTTCCGAAAAAGTAAAAAAAATCTCCGTACTGCTGGGCAGTACGGAGATTTTTTAAACAAGATTCAGTTGACCCAGCTCTGTTCCGTCTCGTGCTTCTTGGCCCGAGTCATCAGCTCAGTCAGCACAGTCCTGACGTCCTTGCCCTCGTACAGGACCTCGTAGGCCGCTTGGGAGATGGGCATTTCCACCCCCAGCTTGTCCGCCAGGGTCTTGGCGTTGGCGGCGGCGTAATAACCCTCCACCACGCCTCCGCTCTCCTTCAGAGCCTGCTCTACCGGCGTCCCCTTTCCGATCAGGATGCCGCAGCGGCGGTTGCGGGAGTGCATGGAGCAGCAGGTGACGATCAGATCGCCCACACCGGCCAGACCGGCGAAGGTCTCCTGCCGGCCGCCCATGGCCACACCCAGGCGGGCGATCTCGGTCAGGCCCCGGGTCATGAGCATGGCCTTGGTGTTGTCCCCAAAGCCCATGCCGTCCAGACAGCCGGCGCACAGGGCGATCACGTTTTTAAGCGCCGCGCCCAGCTCCACACCGATCACGTCATCAGAGGTATAGACCCGGAAGCGCTCATTCATGAACAGATCCTGCACCAGCTCGGCGGCCTGCTGATCCTGGGACGCCGACACAACAGCGGTGGGCACATGCCGCCCGACCTCCTCTGCATGGGAGGGGCCGCACAGAGCAACCACGGGGCACTTCTCCCCCACCTCCTGCTCTACCACCTGGGTCAGGGTCAGGGAGGTATCCTTCTCGATGCCCTTGGAGACAAGGACCACTGCCGTTCCGGGGTCCAAAAGCGGTCCCATCTGTCGGGCAGTGCCCCGCACAGCAAAAGAAGGTGTGGCAAGCACGACAACTTTACATCCTTTGACGCAGCTTAGATCAGTGGTCAGCTTCAGTTCTTCCGGCAGAGGAACACCCTTGAGCATGGGGTTTTCATGGGTCTGGCGCAGAACGTCAGATTCCTCCTGCGTATAAGACCACAATGTCACATCGCTGCCATTCTCCAGCAGTACAAGGGCCAGAGCGGTGCCCCAGCCGCCGCTTCCGATCACGGAAACTTTCATGACTCCGCCTCCTTCTTATGGTGCAGGCTGAATTTCGATTCCGTCCCTTTCAGGATACGCTTCATATTACCCCGGTGTTTCCAGAGGATCAACGCGCCGCACACCACAGCCAGGGCGGTACAGAAAAGATCACGATACACGAACCATGTGACAAAGGGGAAACTCAGCCCCGCCCAGCAGGAACCCAGGGAGATCCATCTTGTGAGCACGGCCAGGATCAGAAAGCCGCCCCACACCACCAGGGCCACCCGCCAGTCGATCATGATAGCGATGGTGCCGCCGGACAGGATGCCCTTGCCGCCTTTAAAGTGAAACATGCAGGGAAACATATGACCCAGCAGGCAGAAGGTACCGGCCCAATACTTGCCCAGCGTCACCAACTCCGATCCGCCAAAGACGCTGAAGAGCCACATTCCCACCAACACCGCCACGACCGCTTTGAGCACATCGGTCAGAATGACCACAAAGGTCAGCGGCCCGCCGAACACCCGGTGGAAGTTGGTCATACCGGCGTTCCCACTGCCGTGGTTACGCACATCGTTATGCAAAATGTATTTGGAGACGATGACCGCGCCGTTAAAACAGCCGCAGAGATAGGCGATCACAGCTGCAATCAGAAATGCCGGCACAGCCGATGCTCCAATCGTTTCCAAAGCTCCCATCGTTACCCCTCCTTATCGCTCTTCTGCCGGATGGTCAGCCGCACGGGCGTGCCCTCCAGACCGAAGGTATTTCGGATCTGGTTTTCCAGATATCGCTGATAGGAGAAATGAAACAGCCTGGCATCATTGCAGAAAATTACAAAATGCGGGGGCTTGATGCCCACCTGGGTCATGTAGTAGATCTTCAGCCGCCGTCCCTTATCGGTGGGGGGCTGGACGCGGGCTGTGGCATCCGCCAGTACGGAGTTGAGCATGCCGGTGGTGATACGCATGGACGCCTGGTCGTTGACATAGTTGATCAGGTCAAACAGGCGGTCCACACGCTGGCCGGTCAGGGCGGAAATAAACACGATGGGGGCGTAAGTCATGTAGGACAGGTCCCGGCGCACCTCTTCGCGCATCCGGTCCATGGTCTTGTCGTCCTTCTCGACGGCATCCCACTTGTTGACCACGATGATGCAGGCCTTGCCCGCCTCATGGGCCAGACCGGCCACCTTGGTGTCCTGCTCTGTGACGCCTTCGTTGGCGTCGATCAGGATCAGGCACACGTCGGCGCGCTCGATGGCCATGGTGGCACGCAGGACGGAGAACTTTTCAATGCGGTCGTCCACCTTGGCCTTTTTGCGCATCCCGGCGGTGTCGATGAACAGGTATTTGCCCTTCTGGTTTTCAAAATAGCTGTCCACGGCGTCCCGGGTGGTGCCCGCCACGTTGGAGACGATGACCCGCTCCTCCCCCAGGATCTTGTTGACCAGGCTGGACTTGCCCACATTGGGCTTGCCAATGACAGCCACCTTGACCACATCGTCGGGCTCTTCCTCCTCCTCTTCCGGCGGGAAGTACTTCAGGCACTCGTCCAGCAGGTCGCCGGTGCCGTGGCCGTGAACGGCGGACAGGGCGATGGGGTCGCCCAGGCCCAGGTTGTAAAACTCGTAAATATCGGGGTCATCCATGCCGATGCGGTCCATTTTGTTGACCGCCAGCACCACCGGCTTGCGGGAGCGCAGCAGCATGTTGGCCACCTCATGGTCGGAGGCGGTCAGGCCGGTCTTAATATCGCAGACGAAAATAATCACCGTGGCATTCTCGATGGCAATCTCCGCCTGATGGCGCATGAACGCCAGGATCTCATTGTCAGTGTCCGGCTCAATACCGCCGGTATCTACCACGTCGAAAGTGCGCCCGCACCACTCCGCCTCGGCATACAGCCGGTCCCGGGTGACGCCGGGGGTATCCTCCACAATAGAAAGGCGCTGACCCACCAGCTTATTGAACAGCATGGACTTGCCCACATTGGGCCGGCCCACGATGGCCACAAGAGGCTTCGGCATCTCAGAGCCCTCCTTTCCGAATGTCAAAAATCGCGTCGCACAGGTCAAAGCCGTCCTGCTCGACAGGTACCACTTCCACGTTCAGCTCCCGCTCCACATCCGCCAGGGTGATGTCATCCAAAAACACATCCTCGCCGTGGCGCAGCATATTGATGGGGATCAGCAGCCGCTCTCCCAGGTCGCAGCCCTTCAGCTGGGCGATCAGATCGCCGCCGGTGATCAGGCCGGAGACGGTAATGCTCTCCCCCAGGAAATGGTTCACAATGGGGTAGACGTTTCCTTTAGTATGGCATTTCTCCGCCGCTCTGTCAACGATTTCCTTGATCCAGGCGGCGGCGTCCACCCCGCAGGCAGTAGAGTAAGGACGCACGGACTCCGCCGGGTCGGCAAGACGCAGGGCGGAGTCAAACTCCGTGCGCAGCAGGCGCAGCATGCCCACGCCGTTTTCCAGCTGGGTATAGTCCTCAAAATATTCGTCCTCGGGAATGGGACGCTGTGCGCGCAGATAGAGCTCGTCCGAGCACCAGAAGACGCGGCTTCCATGTTCGGCAAGGCATTTTTCCGCGAAGGCCTCCACCTGGTCCAGCGTTGCCTCCGCCCTGGGCTTGTCATAGGCTTGAAGCGGATACAGGCCCTCCCGGTGGCAGGTCAGACCCACGGGTACCACAGAGACGCTCTTGACATAAGGGTACAGCGCCGCCAGGTCCTCCATGGTCTTTTGCAGCTGCTCCCCGTCATTGACGCCGGGGCAGGCCACGATCTGACAGTTCATGGTGATGTGCGCCCGCGCAAAGCGCTCCATGATCTCCATCAGCCGCCCGCCGTTGCGGTGGCCCAGCATCATGGCGCGCAGATCGGGATCGGTAGCGTGGACGGAGATGTTGATGGGCGAGACCCGCAGCTCCGCGATCCGGTCCAGCTCCCGGGGAGACAGATTGGTCAACGTAATATAGTTGCCCATCAGAAAGGACAGGCGGGCGTCGTCATCCTTGAAGTACAGGGTGTCCCGCATCCCCTTGGGCAGCTGGTCCACAAAGCAGAAAATGCAGCGGTTGGCACAGCAGCGGGCCTTGTCCATGAGATAGGTCTCAAAATTGAGTCCCAGCTCCTCCCCTTCCTCCTTGCGCACCTTCACCGTGCGCTCCTTCCCGTCCGGCCGGGCGAGCAGCAGCGACAGCTTGGGGTCGTAGGTATAAAATTTATAATCCAGCACATCCACAATGGGGTGGCCGTTGACCTGCAGCAGCTTCTCTCCGGCTTTGATCCCAGCACGGCTGGCGGGACTGTGGGCATCCACAGATTGAATCACGGTCATGGACACGGGCGTTCCCCCCCCTTTTTTCAGGTATTATTCTACCCCGTTTTCGGGCAAAAAGAAAGAGGGGTATGCTTCCCCTCTTCTTTTTTGCTGTTCGATTATTTTGCCTCAGCATTGCCGTACTCACGGCCCTTGTAAGTCATGCAGGACTTGCAGATGCGGTGGGGCACATGCAGAGCGCCGCACTTGGGGCAAGTGGACAGGTTGGGGGCCTCCAGCTTCCACACGGAGCTGCGGCGCTTATTCCGACGCTGCTTGGATACTTTACTCTTGGGGACTGCCATATTTGACACCTCCTTAGGTGAATGCCGAACGGCACATGGTTACAAAATCAGGGGTCCTGCTCAAAAAACTTTGCCAGACCAGCCAGGCGGGGATCAATTTCCTTTTGGCACCGACACGGTTCCACATTCAGGTCGGCGCCGCAGCCGGGACAAAGGCCCTTACAGTCTTCCGAGCACAGATGCTTGGAGTCCATTGCCAGGATGAACACATCCCGCAGCAGCTCGTCCGCATCCAATTCCTCATCATCCAAAAGGACGATGTCGTCACTGTCCTCCTGCTCCAGCTCTGTTGCCAGCAAAGTCTCATAGGAAACCTCCTTTTCCTGGGAAAAGGGCTTGGTACAGCGGTCACAGGTCAGATCCAGTACAGTGGACAGCCGGCAGGTCAATACCAGCGCGCCTGCCATATTCCGCACGATTCCGTTGACTTCCACCGGCCGGGTGACCGGCTTCTCCCCGTTCCACTCCAGGTCGGAAAGATCCATGGAAAAGGTAAACGGCAAGGAAGCGCCCGGGGTGCGGATGATGTTTTTCAGGTCTAATCGCATGGTACACCTCACAATGGCACATCGAGCATTATAGCGAAAAATGCCCGGCTTGTCAAATGTTTTCTTCACATTTTAAATTTTTGTGGTATCATGGTAAAAAGTACGCGAAATGAGAGGTTCTCAATGAAAGAATTCACCATTGGAAAAAACGACGCCGGCCAGCGGTTGGACCGCTGGCTGTCCAAGGCCGTCCCCCTGCTCCCCGCCCCCTTGGCTCAAAAGTATATCCGCCTGAAGCGGGTCAAGCTGAACGGCAAGGGCTCCAAGCAGGACGTACGCCTGAAGGAAGGCGATGTACTGCAATTATACATCAACGATGAGTTCTTTGACAAGCCCCGGGAGGACAATGCTTTTCTGGCGGTTTTCAAGCCCCATCTGAACATTGTCTACGAGGACGAGAACATTCTCCTGTGTGACAAACGCCCCGGTCTGCTCTGCCACCCGGATCAGCATGAATACGTCAATACTCTGATCACCCAGATCCAGGCCTATCTGTATCAAAAGAAGGAGTGGGACCCCAAGGCGGAAAATTCCTTTACCCCCTCCCTCTGCAACCGGATCGACCGCAACACCGGCGGCATTGTCATCGCCGCGAAAAACGCTGAGACCCTTCGCATCATGAACCAGAAGATCAAAGACCGGGAGCTGCAGAAGTACTACCTGTGCATCGTCCACGGCGCGATGGAGCCCCGGGAGGGCCAGCTGAAGGGCTATCTTCTGAAAGACGAGGACAAGGCCCAGGTCAAGGTCTATGACCGTCCCATCCCCGGCGGCAAGACCTCCGTGACCCTCTATAAAACGCTGGCGGTCAGGAACGGACTTTCCCTTGTGAAATGTGATCTGATCACCGGCCGGACCCACCAGATCCGCGCCCAGTTCGCCGCCGCCGGCCATCCGCTCCTGGGTGACGGCAAATATGGCCGGGAGAAAGACAACAAAAAGTTTGACCGGAAATTCCAGGCCCTGTACTCCTACAAGCTTCGGTTCGACTTCACCACCGACGCCGGGTGCCTGGCCGGACTCAATGGCCGGGAGTGGACGATGGAAAATGTAGATTTTGTACAGGAGTATTTCCCGGGTTTTAAAGTGTAGTACAAAAGGATAAAAGGTGCGCATGGCAAAATCAGATTCACCATGCGCACCTTTTTCATCTCCAAACGAACAGGTACCGGAACAGGGGGCGCTTCCAGGATGGTATGGCGGACAGGCGGTCGATCTCCCGGCGAAGGATGGCAACGGCCTCCCGGCGCTCCTGCTCCGTCAGAGTATGCTGGCTGAATTTGGCCTTGCAGGCCAGTTCCTCCAGCCTGGGGTCGCTCTTACCGCCCCAGGGAGTCAGCGCGTGGTACCAGCGGTAGACCTCCAGCACCGCCCGGTTGTGATCGGGCAGGGTGGTCAGCCGGTTCCACCGCCGCCGGCGCAGAGCGCGGATCAGAACCGGAATGCACAAAAGCACCAGGGCGGCCGCAGCATAAACGAGCCAGCGCAGATTCAACGGTTTCCCGTCCGCCATTCCCGTTCCTTCCGTACCGGACTGGCCGGAATTTTCCGAGGGTTCGGCAGCGGGGACGTCCGACGGCTTAGGTGTCTCCGACGGTGTGGGTGTCGGAGAGGGTTCCGCGGACGGCGTTGGCTCCTCCACAGGGTCGGAAACCGCCGGGGACTCCTCTCCTGCCGTGTCGTCACGGAACGCGGCGGCGGGAGTCACCTCCACGGGATACCAGCCGCAGCCGTCCAGATAGATCTCCACCCAGGCGTGGGCGGCGGAATCGGGAACCAGGGCCTCCCCGTCTTCGATTTGTACCGTATAGCCGCTGACATACCGGGCGGGAATCCCCTGCATCCGCAGCAGCATCGTCGCCGCGCTGGCGTAGTGAACGCAATAGCCCCGATGGCTCTCAGTCAGGAAGTAGGCGACAAAATCCTCCCCCTCCGGGGTGACCGGGGTCTGGAGATCGTACTCCGTGATCGTCTCCAAAAAATCGGCAATTTCCCGTGCCAACGTGATATTATAGGCGTGAATTGAACTGACGGGGATAAAAATCAACTCTTCATCCCACACATCCGCGAGAACATCAGCCAGTTCCTCCGGTACATCCAGGTAGTGCTCATAGACAAATTGACGGTAGGCTTCATCCTCCATCATCAAATACGAATCAGAAAATTCCACGGTATACGATCCCTGCGGTTCCTCCAGACGCAGATAGGAGTCGGCCATATAGCTGGCCCCGCCGGGAATCGCGGACAGATTCACCGGCTGATAGGGATAGTAGGCCATCCGGCTGGAACCGCTTAAATGCGTGATGGATGCGGAATAAGTCCGCTCCCCCGTGTCGCGCGCCAGCGCAAAATAGCTGGAAGTGTCCAATCCAATCTCGTCCAGCTTCGCCTGCGCCTCCTCGCTGAGCCGCTCCCAGCTCTCGCCGGTATAGTCGGCGTAGGCCGCGCCCCGGAGGTAGAGCCTCCCCGTCCAGTCGCTCTCCACCTTGAGCACCGACCGGCCGGTAAACCGCCGGGGACCGCAGCGCGTCAGATCCACAGAGGACGGCGCACCGGAGATACCTCCTCCGGACAGGACGGACTCTGTGGCCTGCTCCCCCCACGCAGTCAGCCGCTGGGCGGCGTTGGCCGCCCAATCGGGATAGACGTAATACTCCACCGGGAAAAGACGGCAGATGCAGAACAAAACCAGCAGGGCGGCGGGCAGGACCGCCAAGGTCAGCCGGGCACCCCCGGCCGGGTCCCCGCGGGCCGTCAGGCCGGACAGCAGCAGAGCAATCCACCCCGCGGCCACCATGGACAAAGAAACCACATCCGGCGGAAATTCGGCCAGGAAAATGGGGATCAGCCAGGGCAGCGTCAGCAAAAGGACCGGCAGGAATGCCCGGCGGCGTACCACCGCCCAGCCTA
Source organism: Oscillospiraceae bacterium (assembly GCA_051867655.1). Lineage (GTDB taxonomy): Bacteria > Bacillota > Clostridia > Oscillospirales > Oscillospiraceae > JAJPXI01. The sequence goes on along the minus strand of JBJDYV010000098.1, from coordinate 97,673 downwards.
AAGGAAGAGCCAAAGCGAAAATGAGTGCTGTCAGGAAGCAGTTGGATGCGGCGTTGATCTCCTCCCGGGTCCAGCTTTTCGGGATGGGATACTCTCCCGGAAAATCGGTGGACTCGGTGATCACATGGGCGACTGTGCTGTACACCGCCTTTGCACCCCGGAACACGCCGTCCCAATACCGACCGAGCACAAGAAGCCCCAGGACGATGACGGCCAGCACCACCGTCCAGCGGTATTTCGGAAGAGAAAAAACAACAAGGAACAAAACGGAGGCGGTCAGGCAGGCGCCCAGTACCACAAGGCGGCTTCCGAGCAGGCCGTAGACGTTGAATTGGAAAAGAAACAGACCGGTCAGGAGCAGATCCAGCAGCAGGCCGTCCCCGATCACCATGGCCGCAGTGCGGCGAATCGGCTTCACCCGGCGGGAGGCGCGCTTCATGGCGTTTCCTCCTCTCCGTCGGTGACAAAGACAGCGGGAATGGCCCCGTCCGGGGGCAGAAGCTCCCGCATGGTTGTCCCCTGCAGGGGCGCGCGGCTGGACAGCATTTCACCCATACAGGCCAGAAGGGATTCCCGGTCCGGGATGGAGACGGTGCGCACCGCCCCCCGCTCCTCCCACTGTACCAGGTGGGGACAGTCCTTCTCCAGCAGGCTCATGGACAGACCGTAGAAGCGGTCCAAGACCCGGTCCAGCCGCTCCGGCTCTCCAAAAAAGTCCACGGCCAGGATGACCCGGGGAGCGGCGCTTCCCTGCCATTCCCGGACCACCAGCTCATCCCGCTTGGAGGACAGCTTCCAGTGGACAGAGCGGAGTGGATCGCCCGCCCGGTAGTCCCGCAGCTCGTAATCGCCGTTGGGGATCTTCTGTTTCCCCTCACTCTCCGCCGGCGCGCTCGGCAGCTCCAGGCTTGGCAGCTCCTCCATCCGGGCTCGGACCGGCAGCACCAAAACAGCCGCCGGGGCAGGCCGCCGTACGGGGAGGGCAAACAGGCCCAGGCAGTCCACCATCCGGGCCCGGGTCACCCGGCAGGCAACACGCCCGCAGTGTTCCGCCTGCACCGGAAATTCAAGTTTCTCCCCTGACTGTCCGGACCAGATCACCCGCTTTTTCTCTGTCCAGCCGGTCAGGTCGTTGGTAAACCGGAGCCGCAGCTTCAGGCGGGGTATGGGCAAAAAGGTGTGACGCTCCACGCAAAGTCTCCACGGACCGTCGGCGCCCCGCTGACATTCCGTCCCATTTCCCTCCAGCCGAAGGCGCAGGCGCAACGCGGCGGGCAGGGACAATAACAGGGACAAAATGGGCAAACTAACCACGCAGGCGAGCACAAAGCGGGCCAGATAGCGGTCATAAAAGATTTGAAACAGCACAGCGGCAATCAGCGCCAGCGCGTATAAAATTCTGCGAAAGCGCATGGCGTCACCGGATCGCGGGGGCCTTCACCGACCGCAGCACTTCCGTCAGCGGGTCGGCTTTCGCGTCCCGGACCGCCTGAGGGGCGTAGATCAGCCGGTGGTCGATCACATCCCGGAACACCGCCGTAATATCTTCGGGTACCACGTAGTCCCGGCCCCGGATGAAGGCCGCGGCCTGACTGACCGCTGTCAGGGCCAGCGTGGCCCGGGGACTGGCTCCCTGGCGAATCAGCGGATGCCGGCGGGTGGCGTCGATGAGCCGAAGCAGGTAGTCCAGCACCTCGTCAGACAGGTAGATTGCCTCCACCTGCTTGCGCAGGCGCTCAAGACCCTGGGGATCGATCACCTGCTCCACCTGTTCCACGGCTGAACCGCCCCGCTGCCGGCGCACCATAGTCTTCTCATCCTGCAGGCTGGGGTAGCCAATGGACAGGCGCATGGTGAAGCGGTCCAGCTGGGAATCGGGCAGCAGTTGAGTGCCGGAGGCTCCCGTGGGGTTCTGGGTGGCAATGACAAGGAAGGGCTGCGGGATGGGGTGGGTGACGCCGTCCACCGTGACCTGCCCCTCCTCCATGGCCTCCAGCAAGGCGGACTGGGTGCGGCTGGTGGCGCGGTTCAGCTCGTCGGCCAGGAATAGGCTGCACATCAGCGCCCCCGGTTGATACTCCATCTTGCCGGTGGCCTTATTATAAATGGAAAATCCCGTCAGGTCGGAGGGCATCACGTCGGGGGTGAACTGCACCCGGCGGTAGCTAAGCCCCAAAGCCCTGGAAAAGGCCAGAGCCATGGTGGTCTTTCCCACGCCGGGGATGTCCTCCAGCAAGACATGGCCCCGGGCCAGCACGGCCAGCATGACGCGCACCAGCACGCCGTCCTTGCCGATCACGGCTTTTTTTACTTGCGCCAAGATACGGGCAACATCCTGATAGCGCTCCATGGCAGTCCCCCGCTCCTTTCACATAAAAATGTTGTTATGTCTACCGAATTATTATCCGATAACCGGGGAAAAAAGTCAAGGCCGCTTTTGAAGGGCATCCGCTGCCAGTGTTCGGTATTTCAACCGCAAAATTCCCGAATATTTTTCCCTAAAATGATTGACATTTTATGTCTAACATAATATAGTTTATCTCGCTATCCGTGAAAACCCGGGGCCGTTGGGCCGCTTGGAAGAACCGAGCCACCGCCGGGTGAATAAATCGAGGGAGCTGAAACGGTAAAAAAGAAATGGGGGAGGATACATGTCCAAAGAGCTGATCCGGCTGTCGGATTGTGTCATGTCCTACGACGATGATGTCGTACTCGATCACATCAATTTAACCATCAAAGATCAGGAATTCCTCACGCTGCTGGGTCCCAGTGGGTGCGGCAAGACGACCACGCTTCGTATTATCGGCGGGTTCTTGACGCCAACCTCCGGGGACGTTTTATTTGACGGCGTGAGGATTAATGATGTTCCGCCCCATTTGCGAACCGTGAATACGGTGTTTCAAAAATATGCCCTGTTTCCCCATCTGAATGTCTTTGAGAATGTGGCTTTCGGCCTGCGCATTCCCAAGACCGAAACGGTGGAGGAGAACGGGAAAACGCGCACGAAGAAGGTAAAGCTCAAGGAGCAGGAGATCGCCGACCGGGTCATGGAAATGCTGGAGGCCGTCAACCTGAAGGGCTTTGAGAAGCGCTCCATCACCCAGTTGTCCGGCGGCCAGCAGCAGCGCGTGGCCATTGCCCGGGCTCTGGTCAACCGGCCCAAGGTGCTGCTGCTGGACGAGCCCTTGGGCGCCCTGGACCTGAAGCTACGCAAGGATATGCAGAACGAGCTGAAACGCATCCAGCAGTCGCTGGGCATCACCTTCGTCTATGTCACCCACGACCAGGAAGAGGCCCTGGCCATGTCCGACACCGTGGTGGTCATGGACGGCGGCCGCATCCAGCAGATCGGCACCCCTGAAGACATTTATAACGAGCCGAATAACGCCTTTGTGGCCGACTTCATCGGCGAGTCCAACATCATCGACGGCATCATGCGCGCCGACGGCGTGGTGGAGATCTTCAACCGGAAGTTCCAGTGTCTGGACAAGGGCTTTGCCAAGGACGAGCCGGTGGACGTGGTCATCCGCCCGGAGGATGTGGACATCGTGGACGAGGCCAGTGGCCAGCTCAAGGGCACCGTCACCGCCGTCACCTTCAAGGGCGTCCACTACGACACCATCGTGGATTTCTACGGCTTCAAGTGGCTGATCCAGACCACCGATTACTGCCCGGTGGACAGCCACATCGGCATCAAGATCGACCCTGACGGCATCCACGTCATGAAGAAGAGCCAGTATTCCGGTCTGTTCGGCGACTACTCCTCCTACTCCGAAGAATACGACGAGATCGGCGACGCCAGCCTTGAGCTGGATGAGGAGGAGAGCGAGGATGAAGAATAAGCTCTCCCGGTTCGCCGTCCCCTATGTGGTCTGGATGGCGATCTTCGTGGTCATTCCCATTGTGATCATGGCAGTCTACGCCTTTACCACCGCCGCCTTTGACGGCACTCTGGAAAACTTTGCGCGTATGGGCACCTATGTATCGGTGTTTGTGCGCTCCTTCAAGTTGGCCCTCATTGCCACGCTGGTCTGCCTTCTGATCGGCTACCCCGTCTCCTATATGATGGCAAAAGAGGGTCCCCGCTTTCAGAAGATCGCCATGGTGCTGATCATGCTGCCCATGTGGATCAACTTCCTGCTGCGCACCTACTCCTGGATGTCCATTCTGGAGACCAACGGCCTGCTCAACCAGCTGTTTCAGCGCATTGGGATCATCGATCTATACAACAGCATCGCCATTCACTTCGCCGCCGACCCCGCCCAATATGTGCCCATCACCCATTTCAAAATGATCGGCACCTCCGGCGCGGTGGTGCTGGGCATGGTATATAACTACTTGCCCTTTATGATCCTCCCCATCTACTCAGTCATTGTGAAGCTGGACCATTCCCTGCTGGAGGCCGCCCGGGACCTGGGGGCCAACTCCCTGCGCGTATTCCGCAAGGTCATCTTTCCCCTGTCCCTGCCCGGCATTCTGTCCGGCGTGACCATGGTGTTCGTCCCTTCCGTGTCCACCTTTGCCATCTCCCGCCTGCTGGGCGGCGGCACCCAGATGATGCTGGGCGACCTGATCGAGCAGCAGTTCCTGGGCGGGGCCTACAATCCTCATCTGGGCGCGGCCATCGCCCTGGTCATGATGCTGGTGGTCGTGGTGTGCATGGTGGTCATGAATCACTTCGGTGAGGGCGAAGAACAGGCGGTGATGCTATGAAAAAGCAGTCTCGTGTGGGAAACCGTGTGTTCATGGCGCTGGTCTTTCTGTTCCTGTACGCCCCCATTTTTCTGCTGATCGTCTTTTCGTTCAATTCGGGAAACAGCAACGCCGTCTGGAAAGGCTTTTCCTTCCACTGGTACGCTGAACTGTTCCAGGACCGGATCATTATGGAAAGCCTGTACACCACCCTGCTGGTGTCCCTGCTGGCCACGGTGATCTCCACCATCGCCGGCACCTTCGCCGCCATCGGCTTTTACAACATGCGCCGCCGCTGGCGGGACCCGCTGATGACGGTAAACAACATTCCCATGATGAACGCCGACATTGTCACCGGCGTTTCCCTCTGCCTGCTGTTCGTGGCCTTCTTTACCCTGTGGGGTGATTTTGCGAAGTGGTTCAACGGCATCCAGTCGCTGATCCAATTGCCCACGCGGCTGACCCTGGGCTTCGGCACCCTGCTGATTGCCCACATCACCTTCAACATCCCCTATGTGATCCTGAATGTGAGTCCCAAGCTGCGGCAGATGGACAAAAACCTGGTGGACGCGGCCCAGGATTTGGGCTGCACCTGGTTCCAGGCCTTCTGGAAGGTCATTATCCCGGAAATCAAGCCCGGCATCGTCTCTGGCGCGCTGATCGCGTTCACCATGAGCATCGATGACTTCGTCATCTCTTACTTCACTGCCGGGTCGTCCACGCAAACCCTGGCCATGGCCATCTACGGCATGACCAAAAAGCGCATCACCCCCGAGATCAACGCCGTCTCCACCCTGCTGTTCGTGGTGGTGCTGATCCTGCTGGTCATCGTCAACGTACGGGAGGCCCGGATGGAAAAGGCCGCGGCGAAGCGGCACAATTAAGGTCTTTCGGCCCAAGGGCCCTGAGATAAAATCAAATTTACTGGAGGAATGATCAATTGAAAAAAATGACTGCCTTGGCGCTTGCCTTTGTGATGATGGCCGGACTGCTTCTGACCGGATGTAGCGGAAGCGGAGAAAAGCAGCGTGTGGTCAATGTTTGCAGCTGGGGCGAATACATCGACACCGACCTGATCGATCAATTTGAGGAAGAGACCGGCATCAAAGTCAACTATCAGACCGCTGAGAGCAACGAGACGCTGTACTCGCTTCTGAAAAGCGGCGGCGCTGACTTTGACGTCATCGTCCCCTCTGACTATATGATCTCCCAGCTCATCGAGGAAGATATGCTGGCGGAGCTCAACTACGACAACATCCCCAATTTCTCCAAGATTGATGACCGCTTCAAGAACCTGGCCTACGATCCGGAGAACAAGTATACCGTCCCCTATACCTGGGGCACCATGGGCATCATTTACAACACCACCATGGTGGACGAGCCCATCACCAGCTGGAGTGCCATGTTTGATGAGAAACACGCCGGCAATGTTCTGCTGATCAACAATTCCCGGGATGCCTTCGGCATCGCTCTGCTGTATCTGGGCTATTCCGTCAATACCACCGATGAGGCCCAGATTCGTGAGGCCTATCAGCTCATCGCCGACGCCAACGCCAAGGGTGTGTATCAGGGCAAGGTGATGGACGAGATCTTCCTGAAGATGGAGGGCGGCAACGCCGCCATTGGCACCTATTACGCCGGAGACTATCTGACTATGCTGGAGAACAACGAAGACCTGGCCTATGTGGTCCCCGAGGAGGGCTCCAACTGGTTCGTAGACGCCATGTGCGTGCTGAAAGACGCCCAGAACAAGACCGAGGCCGAGGAGTGGATCAACTTCATCGCCTCCACCGAAGCCAACCTGGCCAACATGGACTACATCTGGTACGCCTCCCCCAACAAGGAAGCGCTGGAGATGTATCCTGAGTACTATGAGGAGACCTACGGCGAGCCGCTGGATGCGGAGTTGTACGAGATCATGGCCGCTCCTCAGGAGGTCCTGGACCGCTGCGAGGCCTATCTGGTCCTCCCCGAGGAGACGCGTAATCTCTATAACGATCTTTGGATCGAATTGGGCATTTAAATTTCAATGGACGGCAGGGTTAATCCCTGCCGTCCGTTTTTCTTCTTGCCTGATGGGCAAAAGTAGTGTACACTTTGTACGAAAGATTTTCTCAGGAGGTAATCCCTATGTCTATTGAGATCGGCCTGAAAGGCCGCGCTGAAACCGTCGTGACCGAAGCCAACACCGCCGCCGCCATGGGCTCCGGCTTGGTGCCCGTGTTTGCCACCCCTGCTATGATCGCCTTGATGGAGCAGGCGGCCGCCTCCTCCCTGCTGCCCTATCTGGAGGAGGGCCAGGGCTCCGTGGGCATCCACCTGGACGTCTCCCACGAGTCCGCCACGCCCATTGGTTTAAAGGTCTGGGCGGAGAGTGAAGTGGCCGCAGTGGACGGGAAGCAGATCACCTTTACAGTTACTGCCTACGATGAGGCCGGTCTGATCGGCCGCGGCATCCACAAGCGGGCGTGCATCACGGTGGACCGTTTCCTTGCCAAAACGGAACAGAAAAAAGCGTAAGATTCCAACCGAAAAGGCCGGACAGTTCTCTGTCCGGCCTTTTGCTATCTTCTCTTTTTGCGGGCGTTGGGTTTGGGCTTTGCCTTGGCCCAGCCCGCCTTTTTTTGCCGGGGCGGCGCACTTCTGCGTTCTTCTTTTTTTCCGGTGGCGGCGGTCTTCTTCCCAGCGGGGCGGCGCTGGCCGCCCTCGGGCCGCTCCGGGCGCAGCAGGCAGTTCTTGCCATAGCCGATCAGGTCCTCCCTGCCCGTCCTGTGCAGGGCCTCCAGTACCAAGCGGCGCTTCTCCGGGCGCTTCCACTGCATCAGCGCCCGCTGCATAGCCTTCTCGTGGGCGTCCTTGGGAACATAGACCGGCTGCATGGTGCGCGGGTCGATGCCGGTGTAGTACATGCAGGTGGACAGAGTGCCCGGTGTGGGATAGAAATCCTGTACCTGCTCCGGCTGGCGGCCGGTGCGGTTGAGCCATTCCGCCAAGCGCACAGCGTCCTGCAGCGTGCAGCCCGGATGGGAGGAGATCAAATAGGGCACCAGGTACTGTTCCTTCCCGTATTTCTGATTCAGCCGTTGATATTTATCCCGGAATTTCTCGTAGACCTCAATATGAGGCTTGCCCATATAGTCCAGCACGCTGTTGACACAGTGCTCCGGGGCCACCTTCAGCTGCCCGGAAACATGGTACTGCACCAATTCGGAGAAGAATTCGCCGCTCTTGTCCTGCATCAGATAGTCGAACCGGATGCCGGAGCGGATGAACACCTTTTTGACGCCGGGGATCGCCCGCACCTCCCGCAGCAGGGCCAGGTAATCGCTCTGGTCGGCGTCCAGATTGGGACAGGGCTCCGGGGCCAGGCAGGCCCGGTTGCGGCACAGCCCCGCTTTCATCTGCTTCTTGCAGGCCGGGCGGCGGAAATTGGCCGTGGGGCCGCCCACGTCGTGGATGTACCCCTTGAACCCGGGGTGCTTGGTCAGTTCGGTCGCCTCCCGGATCACGCTCTCGTGGCTGCGGGAGGAGATGATGCGCCCCTGATGGAAGGCCAGAGAGCAGAAATTGCACGCGCCGAAGCAGCCCCGGTTGTGGATGACGGAAAAGCGCACCTCCTCGATAGAGGGCACGCCGCCCACGGCGTCGTACATGGGATGAGGTTCCCGGACGTAGGGCAGCTCCGCCACAAAGTCCATCTCCTGGGTGGTCAGGGGCATGGCAGGCGGATTGACAATGAGCATTTTTGTCCCGTGGCGCTGCAGGATGGCCTTTCCCCGGATGGCGTCGTGCTCCTCGTACTGAAGCTTGGTCGCTTCCGCATAGGCCCTTTTGTCGGCGCACACCTGCTCGAAGGAGGGACATTCCACCTTGGGATAGGCGCAGGCCGCGGCGCTGTCCGCCAGGAAGGCGGTGCCGCGCACATCGGTGATCTCCCGGACAGGTGTGCCGGAAGCCAGCCGGGCGGCGATCTCCTTCATGGAGGTCTCCCCCATACCGTAAGAAAGAATGTCGGCGCCGCTGTCCAGCAGAATGGAACGGCGCACTTTGTCATCCCAATAGTCATAATGGGCGAACCGCCGCAGGGAGGCTTCCAGGCCGCCGATGATCAGCGGAACGTCTCCAAAGGCCTCCCGAACCTTGTTGCAGTAGACGATGACGGCACGGTCCGGTCGCAGCCCTGCCTTATTGGCTGGCGAATAAGCATCAGTCTGGCGGCGGCGCTTGGCCACAGTATAGTGGGCCACCATGGAGTCAATGTTGCCGCCGGACAGCATCACGCCCAACCTTGGACGGCCAAGCTCTGTAAAGGAGGACAACTTGCGCCAGTCCGGCTGGGCCAGAATGGCCACCCGGTAGCCCTCTGACTCCAGCAGGCGGCTGATAATTGCCGTGCCGAAAGAGGGGTGATCCACATAGGCGTCGCCGGTGATGACCAGGAAGTCATACCAGTCCCAGCCTCGCTTTTTCATATCCTCTTTACAAACAGGGAGAAATTCGGTGTTCATAAGACTCCTTAGCGGTCGTAACCAATGTATTTTTCCATAATATCAAGAGGCACCCGGGAGCCGGGGTCCTCTCCGATCTTTTTAAATCCATACCTCTGATAAAAGCGCTGGGCGACAAAATTGTCCGGCGCACAGCGTAGGCGCAGATATTTGCGCCCCAGGGGGCGGTAAGTAGACACCGCCTGTCCCAGCAACTGAACACCCAGCCCCCGTTTACGGCACTCCGGCAGCATGTAGAAGAACGGAATGCTGCCCACGCCCTTGTCGGCGTCCCGGCGCAGATTGAGCTGCAGGACGCCGGCGGGCTTGTCCCCCAGCATGACCTGCATCACCGAGCGTTCGTCATAGCGGGCCTGATCCATGGCATCCCGCAGAAAGCCTTCGCCGTCGAAGTAGAGCATGCTGCCGTGGATGGTAATCCACGCCTCTTGACGAGCCTGATAGTAGAACTGGCTGTCGTGCTCCATATCCAGCGGGCGGAACCAGAGGTTGGCGTCCGCCAGGGACCCCTCCCTGCTCTTCCACCAGTTCTGCCGGGCAAGAGTGGAGATCTCCTGGGGCAGGTGGGAATTGTCGCCGTAGAAGACCACACGGACCTTGCCGTCCTCCACCTCCAGCAGCGTGACCGATGTGTTGTCCCCATGAGGAACCTTTTCGTGGGTCTCCGCCGTGGAATAGCCCAAAAACAGACTAACGGCATTGCGGATAGCCATGCCGTGAGAAAATACAGCCACGGTCTTGCCCGGATGGGCGGCGGCGATGTTCAGAATGGCGGCACCCACACGCTGGCGAAGCTCTTCAAAAGTCTCGCTGCCCTCACAGTGGAAGGCAGGATCATTGCTGTTGAAATAGCTTAACTGCTCCGGGTCCGTCCAGGCGGTCTCGGCCCAGGTCCTGTCCTCCCAGACCCCCATGCTGATCTCCCGCAGGGCGCGGCGGGTGTTCAGTGTCAAACCTTTCGGCTTATAGACCGCCGAAGCAGTGGTGCAGGTACGAAACAGATCGCTGGAATAGACGGCGTCCACCGGAATGTTCCGGAAGCGCTCCTCCAGAGCGGCGATCTGACGGTAGCCGTTATCGGTGATCAGGCTGTCATACCAGCCGTGAATGCGGCGGTAGAGGTTTCCCTCCGCCTCCGCGTGCCGGATCAGATAGAGTTTCGTTACTGCCACGGCTTCACACTTCCTGTAAGGTCAGATACCTTGTCAAGCATTTTATTTTCTGCGATCCGCTCCAATTCATCCCGCACCTTGACCGGTGCATAAGGGTCAGCAAAGCAGGCGGTGCCCACCGCCACGGCGCTGGCGCCCGCCATCATCAGCTGAGCCGCGTCAGAGCCCTTGGAGACGCCGCCCATACCCAGGATGGGAATATGAACGGTGTTGGCCACCTCCCACACCATGCGCACCGCAACGGGCAGCACGGCGGGGCCGGACAGGCCGCCGGTGTTCATCTTCAGAACCGGGCGTCCGGTATTGATGTCGATGCGCATCCCGCGCAGAGTATTGATCAGCGATACTGCATCCGCCCCCGCGTTCTCCACTGCCCGGGCAATCTCGGTGATATCGGTGACGTTGGGAGACAGCTTGACCATGACGGGGACCTTCCCCGCGTGGGCTTTGGCCACTTGGGTGACCTCGGCGGCAAGCTCCGGCTTGGTGCCGTAGGCCAGACCGCCCGCCTTGACGTTGGGGCAGGAAATATTGACCTCTATCATGTCCACCCCGGCGGCAGACAGCTTCTCACACATAATGCCGTATTCCTCGGGGGTATTGCCCGAAATGTTGGCGATGACTTTGACGTCATACTGCCGCAGGAAGGGCAGCTCTTCCGCGATAAAGGTGTCCACACCGGGATTCTGCAGGCCCACGGAGTTCAAAATCCCCATGGGGGTCTCAGCAATGCGGGGGGCGGGATTGCCCTCCCGGCGGTGCAGAGTCAGACCCTTGGCGCAGATGCCGCCCAGCTCGGACAGGTCATAAAACTGGCTGTACTCCCGGCCGAAGCCGAAGGTGCCAGAGGCCACCACGATGGGATTCTTCAGGATCATCCCAGCCAGATTGACACTCATATTCACATCAGGCATTCCAGTCCACCTCCCTGGCGTCGAAAACCGGACCGTCCTTGCAGACGTGCTTCCGGGTGCCGTCGGCCATATCGCAGGCGCACACCAGACAAGCGCCCACGCCACAGCCCATACGCTCCTCCATGGAGACCTGGCACGGGATACCAAACTCCTCGGCCACCTTGGCCACGCTGCGCAGCATGGGCTTGGGGCCGCAGGCCATCACGCCGTCGTATGCGCTGTCCTGCTCCAGTTCCTGGCGCACCAGAGCATCCACAAAGCCGTGATAGCCCATGCTTCCGTCGTCGGTCGCCACCAGGACCTTGGCGCAATCGTTTTCAAAGCTCTTGAGCAAAATGGACTTGCTTCGGGAACGGAATCCCAGGACAGCCGTGGATCTGCCGCCGGTACTCCGGGCGCAGCCCAGCAAAGGAGGCACGCCGATCCCGCCGCCCACCAGCAGGTAGCGTTCTCCCTGCTCCACGGGGAATCCATTGCCCGCCAGGCCCATCACATCCAGCTTCTCGCCCTCTTCCCGGTCCGCCAGCCACGCGGTCCCCTCTCCGCGGACCTCGAACACGATGGCCAGCAGGTCGGAAGGGTCGTCCTCCATGCAGGAGCACACAGAAATGGGGCGGCGCAGCAGCAGGCCGTCGCCGCACTTGATATGGATAAACTGACCGGGTCTCTTGAAAGTGGTGCGCACCATGTCGCCCGCTTCCAGGACCATATAAATGGCGTCTCCCATCCGCTGCTTGGAGACGACCGTACACCTACGTTCTACTTTCACAATCCCACACCCTCAAAAAGCATTTACACAACGGTCACAAAGCGCTTGATATCATCCCGCATGGCAATGGCAGCGTTCCGGGCCGCATCGGCAAAGTCGTGGCCGTCGCCGCCGGTCTTCTTCCAGGCACACATAATGGAGCGGGAGGCGTTGACAATGGCACCGTGGCCGTATTTGTCAAAGGCATACTGTACATCCTCCGCGGTACCGCCCTGGGCCCCGTAGCCGGGCACCAGGAAGAAGGTGTGCTCCAGACGCTTGCGCAGGGCACGAATGTCAGAGGGATAAGTGGCGCCGGTGACAGCGCCCGCCATGGTATAGCCGTACTTTCCTTCGGTGCCCTTGGCGATGCGCTCGTTCAGGTCGCCCACGACCTGGTACACCAGCCGGTCGCCCGCTACGATATCCTGCAGCTCGCCGGAGCCGGGATTGGAGGTCTTCAGCAGCACGAACACACACTTGTCCTCCCCCTTGGCGGCCTCCAGGAAGGGCTTGATGGAGTCGGAGCCCATGTAGCCGTTCAGGGTCACGCAGTCGGCATCAAAGGTCTTGAAGGTCTGCCCCTCGATCTGGGTCCCGGACAGCCAGCCCTCGGCGTAGGCCGTGGCAGTGGCGCCGATGTCGCCGCGCTTGATGTCGGCGATGACAAACAGCCCCTTGCTCTTGGCGTACCGGATGGTGCGCTCCAGCATCTCCATGCCCTGCCAGCCCAGGTTCTCATAGTAAGCGGACTGGGGCTTCACGGCGGGCACGATATCGCACAGGGCGTCGATCAGGCCCACGTTAAACTGATAAATGGCTTCGCAGGCCCCCTTCAGGCCCGCGCCGTGCTCTGCAAAGGCAGCCTGCTTGATATGCTCGGGTACATAATCAATGCGGGCGTCCAGTCCGGCCACTGTGGGGTTTTTCATGGCGCGGATCTTATCCTGTAATACATCAAAAGACATTTTGATCCTTCCTTTTCTCTTTTCTGTTCCGTCTCAATTCCTACTGATCCTGATAGATCACGGCTCCGCCGACGATCGTGTATTTGACGCGCCCCTTCAGGCGATGTCCTCCAAAAGGAGTGTTGCGGCCCTTGGACGCAAACTGTTCCGGGTCCACGGTCCACTCCTCGTCCGGGTCAAAGATCACCACATCCCCGTCCGAGCCCAAAGCCAGACGGCCTTTGTCCGTCCCCAGGATGCGGGCCGGATTGACCGTCATTTTGCGCAGCAGCGCGGACAGGTCCAGCTTTCCCGTGTGGTACAGCGCGGTCAGGGAGACCGCCAGGGAGGTCTCCAGGCCCACCATGCCGCTGGGCGCTTCGGTCAGAGGTCGGGCCTTCTCCTCCGCCGAATGGGGGGCGTGGTCGGTCACGATGGCGTCAATGGTCCCATCCTGGAGACCGGCAATGATGGCTTCCACATCTAATTTGGTGCGCAGAGGGGGGTTCACACGGGCCAGAGAGCCCTGAGCCAGCACCTCGTCCTCCGTCAGGGTAAAATACTGGGGGCAGGTCTCGCAGGTGATGCGCACGCCCTTTTGCTTGTATTGCCGCACGATATCCACCGAGCGGGCTGTGGACACATGGCAGATGTGTACCGCCCCGCCGGTCTCCTCCGCCAGCATGGCGTCCCGCATGACCATCAGTTCCTCTGCGATGGCCGGCCGTCCGGGAATCCCCAGGCGGCGGGAAATTGTGCCCTCATTGACTGCGTAATTGCACACCATCCCGGCGTCCTCACAGTGGGAGAGCACCGGCAAACGCTTCCGCCGGGCTTTGATCAGAGCATCCCGCATCAGGTTGGCGTCCTGTACCGGCACACCATCGTCGGAAAGGGCCACCACGCCGGCGTGTACAAGGGCCTCCACGTCGGTCAGTTCTTTTCCCTGCTGCCCCTTGGAAACCGCCCCGATGGGCAGCACATGGACGCCGCAGGCTTTCTTCGCCTGCTCCAATACGAAAGACACCAGTTCCGGCGTGTCAATGGCCGGCTTGGTGTTGGGCATGCAGGCGATCGAGGTCACGCCGCCCCGGGCCGCTGCCGCGCAGCCGGTCTCGATGGTCTCCTTGTACTCAAATCCGGGCTCCCGCAGGTGAACGTGCATATCCACCAGGCCGGCGGAGACCACCAGGCCGCGGGCGTCGATCACCTGAGCGTCCGGTTCCTGCAAATTGCTGCCGATGACGACCACTTTTCCGTTTTCGATGAGAATATCCATCACGCCACCGATGCCTCCTACCGGATCCACCAGGCGGCCCTGCTTGATCAAAAGTTTCAAGAAAATAACACTCCCTTATCTTTTTTATTATAACGAAAAGGATATGATTTCGCAATGGGATTTTCCGTATTTCGGGCATAATAGAACGGGGTGAAGAAATGGAACACAATCATTTTATGCGCGGAGTCGGGCTGGGCATGCTGGCCGGCACCGTCGTCGGGATGATGGTCAGTCCCGGCAAGAAGGAACTCAAGCGTACGGCCAACAAGGCCGTCAAGGCGGTCAGCAGCGCGGCGGACAGCATCTCGGACGCCTTCGGCCGCTGACCGGGCACAAAAAAGTTCTCCCCACGTTCATGTGGGGAGAACTCTTTTTGTAGACCGAAAACCTCCGGCTGTGCCGGAGGTTCCAAAGAGCTTAAGCGATGAGTATGAAATAAAAACTCCTTCTGCTACACTAGAAGCGGTCTAGCCAGCCGCAAACTAACGAGTAGCAAAAGGAGGCCATCGGGATGGATGACGTAAATAATTTATCACATACAACGTGGAACTGCAAATATCATATAGTATTTGCACCGAAATTTCGGCGGAAGGTGTTTTATCAAGAAAAAAGAACAGATATCGGGAAAATATTGCGCCAGTTATGTGAGTGGAAGGGAGTCAAGATCATAGAAGCGGAAGTTTGCCCCGACCACATACACATGTTGGTAGAGATACCGCCGAAATATAGTGTATCAGGGGTCATGGGATACCTGAAAGGGAAAAGCAGCCTGATGATATTTGAGAAATATGCAAATCTCAAGTACAAGTATGGCAACCGACAATTCTGGTGCCGGGGCTACTATGTGGATACAGCAGGCAAGAACAGTAAAAAGATAGCGGAATATATACGGAACCAGTTGGAAGAGGACAAGGCACTCGACCAGGTAACGATGAAAGAATTTGTAGACCCCTTTAGGGGTAGCAAGTAACAATCCCCTCGCGGCTGGCAGACCGTATAAGCGCCTTCAGGCGCAAGCTAGTATGAAAGCCTTTTAGGCTTTTTGAAGAACCACCGGCTTAGCCGGTGGGTATCTATTACTTGATCGTAATGGAATAGCCGTCCAGCAGGCGGTACTCCTCCCCTTCCGCGGGAACCTGATGCTCAATGGTAACCCGGTCACCGGGGTCCAGGGTGACCACCTCCGGATACAGGGAGGCGGAGATGGAATAGAACACGTCCTCTCCACGCAAGCGGATGCAGAAGTACGTGGTGCCCTCCACCACCATGGTGCGGATCTCCTCCACCACGCCGGAGGCCTCGGTCTGGGGCAGCTCCGCCTCGGTGGTGATGCCGGACTGCGTCAGTAGCTTCAGGTAGTTGCTCTCACATTCCGCAACCGTGACGCCGGTGGCCACGATCTGATACTGGGCCACGTTGACCATGGCGTACTGCTTGACCAGCTGAGAGGCGTCCTTCAGGGACATGAAATAGGTGGGCTCCCCCGCCACGTTGAGCAGCAGCGGGAAGGTCGCCGTATAGCCCAGATCCTGGACCACGCCCTGGGCGGAGGCCTGCGCTGAACGCTCCACCGCGCCGGGAGCAGCGTAATAGGTGGTCTCCTTGGTGCGCTGGTTGGACAGCAGGAAGCCGATGTTGGACTGGTCGCTGGACACGGAGGTGACGCCGGTATACATATACACATCGTCGTTCATAGCGATGTAGTTATACCCATCGGTGGTCACGGTCACGTCCTTCTGGCCGAAGATGGAGTTGAAAAAGCCGTTCACATAGGTGCCATGGTAGTCGTATTGCTCCATGATCAGCGAAGCCAGATACACCCGGTCCACCCAGGTCGGTATATCTTCCGATTCGAAATATTCACACTCGCCCGTGATGGCATCCACCAGCACAGCGCCGTCAATGTCCCGGCCGCCGAACAGGCCGATGGTCTTCTTCACCTTGGGACACACCCAATAGGGATGGCCATTTTCGTCGATCTCAAAGGTCGGATCGGAGAACATGTAAGTGGGATAGTTAAAGCGCAGATGGCGCTCCAAGTTGCGGTTGAACATCTCCGTGGGAGAATACTTGATGCCGTCCAACCCCATGTCGGACAGGCGCACCACCTCCACCTCCTGAGTCACCATATCGATGCGGATGTAGGCGGGCAGGCCTTCGGAGCGGTTATTCAGCCACTTGAAAAAGTCGCCGTACTGCAGATAGGTCACACGCACCGGGCGGCCCTGATAGTTGATCTGGGTATAGTTGTCGGACACCTCGAACTGGCTGACCATGTCGGACAGCTCGCCCAGCTTGCGGTCGCCCAGCCGGCGGGCGGACTCCTCATCCAGCATGGGGATCTCATTAAAGGAGACCTCCGCCACATCGGTGGAGAAATCACCGGTCTCCACGGTGAGCAGATCCCGGTAGGACGAGGCCCGGAAAATGGGCATGGAGATCACGGAGCCGACAATCGCCACCAGGATCAGAGCCGCAAAAAGGATGCCAATGGGCAGACACTGGGTCTTGATGAAATGAAAATACTGCCGCACACCGCCTCCCCGCTCCAGATTCATCCCCGATGTCACCAGAGCGCAGAGGAAGTAAACCACGCACAGAAGCCCGATGAACACATACAGGCTGCTGTCATGCAGGTTAATGGCGGGCAAGGAGATATAAAAGTAGATTGCACCTACGATCAGAGTAACCAACACGTTGAGCAGGATCTTTCCGCCCTTGCTCTTGGGGCCGCGTCTCTTTCTCCCTTGTTCCATACAGTTCTCCTTTTCAGAATGAATGGTTTATATACAATACCATTATATCCGATTCTGTATGGATATGCAATGGAAATTGGATCATTGCCGCATGATTAAAACAGCTTCATCCTGCCCTTTTCACCCAGCTGGTTCGGAATGATCCCGATCTTATGCATGACCGGCAGCAGGGCCTGGAACACAACCACCAGCATCAGGGTGTAAATCGGCAGAGAGATCAGGTTTTTCACGGCGCTGGTGGTCATGTAGTACAGGTAGCCTTTGCTGTACAGGATAGCGCTCCACGATGCGCCCAGGAACACATTCTGTACATTGGTGATCAGCTTGGCCAAAAAGATTTTTGCAACCGTCACCTTGGTGCGGTAGAAAAACAAAGCGTAGGTGAAACAGCCCAGCATGGTCGTCAGCATATAGCCTGGGAAATAGGGATATCCCTTGGAGTTGAGCAGGAAGCTCAGAGTATCCTCTGCAGCACCAAACACCAGCGCACCGACCGGCCCGTAAACCAGGGCGCACAGAGCACGGGCCAAGAAGCTGAAACTGACGGTGAGCACGTCGGTCACCTTGATTGAAAAATGGGACAGCACGATGCAGGCGGCGATCATCAGCGCCGCAAAGACCATGCCGCGGATACTGCGGAAGGACTTTAAGGCTTCCTTCCAATAGGAGCGGGAAAAGGGTGTTTTGAACAGGGGCATAAAAAGACCTCCTCTTTGTATTCGGCAGCCCGGCAAGCCGGAAATGCCGCACAAAGGGAGGTTCCCGATCTGCGGCAGCGGGATGCGGAACACGCACTGCGGCAAATCGCCTTTCGTCCGGCGGACAACTCCCCGTCCCGCCGGCACTGGACACGCGCGCTCCTACTCTGCCTGATTGATGTTACTATATGCCTTCTTACGAAAAAAAGCAAGCACAAAGAGACGGGAGCGCCAATTTTTGGCGCTCCCACTGATTTTTTCTATTCCACTGTCACCGATTTTGCCAGATTTCGCGGCTTATCAATATCGCACCCGCGCATCAGTGCCACATAGTAGGCGAACAGCTGCAGAGGTACCACGTCCAGAGAGGGCAGCAGCAAGGGGTGGGTATCGGGCACCAGAATGGCGGAATCCACCGTCTTTTTCATCTCCTCAGCCTGACTCTCGGTAGTCAGCCCCACCACGTCGGCTCCCCGGGCCTTGACCTCCTTCACGTTGCTCATGAGCTTCTCAAACAGCTGTCCGCAGGAGGCCAGCGCCACCACCAGGGTGCCGTCCTCGATCAGGGAGATTGTGCCGTGCTTCAGCTCACCGGCGGCGTAGGCCTCCGAGTGGATGTAGGAGATCTCCTTCAGCTTCAGGGAGCCCTCCAGCCCGACGGCGTAATCCAGATTGCGGCCGATGAAGAACACCGACTCGTGGTTAAAATAAATGGAAGCGTAATACTGGATATCCTCTTTGTGAGAAAGGATGGTCTCGATCTTGGAGGGGATCTGGAGCAGTTCGCTGACGATGCGGTCGTACTCCTCTTTCCCGATGGTCCCCAGCATATCGGCAAAGGTCAGACCGATCAGGTCAATGACCGCCAGCTGGGTGGAGTAGGCCTTGGTGGTCGCCACCGCGATCTCCGGCCCCGCCCAGGTGTAGAGCACGTCGTCCGACTCCCGGGCGATGGTGGAGCCCACCACGTTGACGATGGACAGCACCCGGGCGCCCAGGCGCTTGGCCTCCCGCAGGGCGGCCAGGGTATCGATGGTCTCGCCCGACTGGGAGATCACAATGGTCAGAGTCTTGTCGGTGACGATGGGATCACAGTAGCGGAACTCCGACGCCAGGGAGACCTCCACCGGCTTGCGCAGCAGCTTTTCCAGGGTGTACTTCGCCACCATGCCCACATGGTAGGAGGAGCCGCAGGCGATAATATATATTTTGTCGATTTCCTTTACATAGTCCGCGTCAATGGACAGATCGTCCAGTACCACCCGGCCGTTGTGAATGCGAGGAAACACCGTGTCCCGGATGGCTTTGGGCTGCTCCATGATCTCCTTGAACATGAAATGCTCATATCCGCCTTTTTCGGCGGCCGAGACCTCCCAGTCCACATGGTTCAGCGGCTTTTCCACCGGACGGAAATAGGAGTCATAAATCTGCACGCCGTCCGCGGTGAGCACTGCCACCTCGCCGTCATCCAGATAGACGACCTCCCGGGTATATTTGATCACGGCGGTCACATCGGAGGCCAGCAAATTAAAGCCCTCGCCATAGCCCAGGATCAAGGGGCTGTCCTTGCGGGCGGCCACCAACCGGTCAGGACAGTCCGCGCAGATGATGCCCAGCGCGTAGGCGCCCTCGATCTTCTCCAGGACCTGCGCCACCGCTCCCAGAAGATCGCCGTCGTAGTAAAATTCCAACAGCTGGGCCACCACCTCGGTATCGGTCTCTGACACGAAGTGGATCCCCTTGGACTGGAGAAACTCTTTGATCTGAACGTAATTTTCAATGATACCGTTGTGGACCACCGCAAAACGGCCATGCTCGCTGACCTGCGGGTGAGAATTGATGTCAGAAGGCGCGCCGTGAGTGGCCCAGCGGGTGTGTCCCAGGCCCACGGTCCCGTCCAGCGTCTTCCCACCCTGTACGATATCACACAGGACCTGCAGCCTCCCTTTCGCCTTGACGACCTCCAGACCGTCCGTGGGCGAATAGACCGCCAGCCCCGCCGAATCATAACCTCTGTATTCCAACCGCGCCAACCCGTCCAGCAGGATGGGAGCGGCTTCTTCTTTTCCAACATAGCCGACAATACCGCACATGGCGAAAACCTCCTCAGGGGAAAAAATATTTTTTAAGTATAGTGCATATCCCGGAAATGTACAACAAAAAATCAGCAGCGGCCCTCTCTGGTCTGGACCCTTCCCAACAGCGCCGCGCCGATGATCCCGGCGTCATTGCCCAACTGACACTTGACCAGCAAAGTTTGCGGCGCGTCCTTCTGGCGGGAGTTGTACCGCTCCCCTGCCACCAGATCCCGCAGAGGTTCCAGAAAAAGATCGTCTGCTTCATTGCTCACGCCGCCGCCCAGGCAGAGGATTTCCGGCTGAAAAATGTTCACCAGATTGGTCAGCCCGGCAGCCAGGTACTTCAGGTACAGGCTGACGACCTGCCGCCCGGTCTCGTCTCCGGTTCGCGCGGCCTGAAAGGCGGTCCGCCCTCCCACATTGTCCAGACTGCCCTCGCAGAGTTGCCACATGATGGATTCCGGACTGCTCACCATTTTCTCCCGGGTCAGGCGCTTCAGAGCGGTGGCCGAAGCGTACTGCTCCCAACAGCCGCGCCGGCCGCAGTTGCAGGGCGCGCCGTCCACCACGATGACCATGTGGCCGCCCTCCATTCCGTTTCCGTTAAGGCCCAGAAAGCTCTGGCCCTCCACCACCGCGCCGATGCCCACGCCGGTCCCCAGGGTGACCACGACGGCGGAATGCTTCTCGCGGGCCGCTCCTGCATAGTACTCTCCCAGAGAGGCGCAGTTGGCGTCATTCCCCACATAGACGGGAACATCCCAGCTTTTGTGAAACCAGTCCCGGATGGGGGTATTCAAAAACGGAGCGTTGGGGGTATAGATCACCACACCCTTTTTCCGGTCCACAGAGCCCGGAAAACCGATCCCGATATCGCTGATCTCGTCGTACCTTAAGCCCGCGTTTTCCGTCGCCTCGCGGGCCAGGGCCACCAGGTCGTCACACAGCATTTCCGCCGAAGCGGACGCCGCTGTTTTCCGTTTCGCCCGGGCAACGATCTGATTGTGCTCATCCACCACACCGGCAACCAGATTGGTCCCGCCCACATCGATGCCGATATACATTCCGCACCACTCCTTCAGTGCTGCTCCGACATCGCCTGGTCAAAATGTTCGTTGATTTGCTTGGTGAACTCCAGCGCCGCGTTGTAACCCATCTTTTTGTTTCGGTTGTTCATAGCGGCAACTTCGATGATGACAGCCAGGTTCCGGCCCGGTTTGACAGGTATTGTCAAGGTGGGTACCTTTACATCAAAGATCGTGGTGAACTGCTCATCGGTCCCCAGGCGGTCATACACCGTATCATCTTTCCACGGTTCCAGGTTCACGATCAGATCGATGTCGGAATCCTTTTTGACCGCGCTCATACCGAACAGGCGGTGCACATCCACCACGCCGATGCCGCGCAGCTCCAGGTAATGGCGGATCAGCTCCGGCGCCGAGCCGATCAGCTTTCGCCGGGAAATACGGCGGATCTCCACGGCGTCGTCGGCAATCAGACGGTGGCCTCGCTTGACCAGCTCAATAGCGGTTTCGCTCTTACCAACACCGGACTCTCCCAGAAGGAGCAAGCCCTCACCATACACCTCAACCAGAACGCCGTGCCGGGTAATGCGGGGGCAGAGCATATGCCGCAGGAAGCTGATGATCCCCGACATGGTATTCGTCGTGCTCTCCGGCGTCCGCAGAACGACACGCCCGTATTTTTGTGCCATTTCAATGCATTCCGGGAAAGGCTCCAGCCCATGCGCAATGATCAGGGCCGGGATCTCATAGGTAAACAGCCGTTCAAAACTTTCCCGGCGCTCTTCCGGCGTCAGATTCGTCAGATAGGTAGTCTCCGCCAGTCCGATCAGTTGGATCCGCTGCGGGACAAAATAGTCAAAGAACCCCGCCAACGGAAGACCCGGTCGGTTCACATCCTCAGTCTTGATTTGAATATTTTCGTAATCCTCCGGCGCACAAAGCACCTCCAGACTTAATTCCTGAATGATCTTGTCTAATGGAACATGGTACCGGCTTTCCACAGGACATCCCTCTTTCCTTTGCTCAAGATAATTTCAGTATATACGCAATTCCCGTGTTTGGCAATATAGTGAATTTTGAAAATAAAAAAGTGAGTGCCGCAGAACGGACACATTCTGCGGCACTCTCCGCCCTGTTTATTTTCCGTGGAGCTTCGCCGCACGCAGGGTATTCTCCATGAGCATGGCCCGCGTCATGGGACCGACGCCGCCGGGAACAGGTGTAAAGCAGGATGCCTTTTCATATGTTTCGCGGCAGCAGTCACCGCAGAGCTTGCCGTTCTCGTCCCGGTTCATAGCCACATCCACGATGACCGCCCCGTCCTTCACCATGTCGGGCGTGATCAGACCGGTCTTGCCCACGGCGCACACCAGGATGTCCGCCCGGCGGCACTCCTCGGCCATGTCCGGCGTTTTGGAGTGGCAGATGGTCACGGTGGCGTCCTTCTGGAGCATGAGCATGGCCTGGGGCTTGCCCACGATGTTGGAGCGGCCCAGCACCACACAGTGCTTCCCGGCGGGGTCGATGCCCCCCTCCTCCAGCAGCGCCATGACGCCGGCGGGAGTGCAGGGCAGGAAGCGGGCGTCCCCTGTCATCAGCCTGCCCACGTTCATGGGGTGGAAGCAGTCTACGTCTTTGCCGGGGTCAATGGCTTCCAGCACCGCCTTCTCATCAAACTGAGGCGGCAGAGGCAGCTGGACCAGAATACCGTCGATGTCGGCACGGCCGTTCAGCACCTCGATCAGTTCCAAAAGCTGCTCCGGCTGGGTTTCCGCCGGCATGGTGTACTCCTCACTGTAAAAGCCGCACTCCTCGCAGTCCTTCCGCTTGCTGGTGACATACACGCGGGATGCGGGGTTGTCTCCCACCAAAATGACCGCCAGACCGGGCCGGGCCGACAGAGTTTTCGCCTCCTCCGCCAAACCTGCTTTGATTTTGGCCGCCAGGGCCTTGCCGTCAAGGATCTTCGCTGCCATCCTCCGACGCCTCCTTTTCCTTTACTTGATTGACATAGAGCTTTTCGGGCCCCGGCTTTTTGACCAGCAGCATATACAGAATGACTCCGATGGATACCAGAGCCGAGACCAGGGCCAGCAGCTGGGACACCCGCAGAGATGTACCCGGGATACACAGGCTGTCGGTCCGCAGCCCCTCGATCCAGAAGCGTCCGATCCCGTACCAGGCGATGTAGGTGAAGAACATCTGTCCGTCGAACTTCCGGCGGTTTTGGAGAACCAGCGCCAGGAGCAGGAATCCCACCAGGTTCCACAAGGACTCATAGAAAAACGTGGGATGGACGCCCAGGGTCCCGTCCACGATCTGCTCGTAGACGGCGGCATCGATCTGGCCGGTGCGCTGCAGGTAATTGGCCACGTTGGGGCCCGCCATGCGCCAAGCCACATCGGTCACACTGCCAAAGGCCTCCACATTGACGAAATTCCCCCACCGGCCGATGCACTGGCCGATGAGCAGGCCCATGGCACCCAGGTCGGCGAAAGCCAGGAATTTGATCTTTTTCACTTTGCTGACGACAAGCACCGTCAAAACAGCCGCAATGATGCCGCCGTAAATGGCCAGACCGCCGTCCCAGATGCGGACGATCTTGATCAGGGTCGCCCCCAGGTCACCGGGGACGTAATAGTTCCGGAACTCAAAGGCCACATAGTACAGCCGTGCACCGATGATACCCAGAGGCACGGCGAAAAAGAGCATGTCGATCACATCGTCCTGCTTGATGCCGAAGCGGCTGCTCTGCCGGCAGCCCCAAAGGACTGCCAGCAGAAAGCCCACCGCGATGATCGCTCCGTACCAGTGGATGCCAAATCCCTCCGTGATCTGCAGCAGGATGGGATTCAGATGGAATTCCAGCCCCAGGCCGGGAAATGTCACGATCTTTTCCATCACGTGTCCTCCCGGGGCTTGACAACGGACAGGGCCGTGCGCTCCGGCGTCACCCAGCGGCGGATGCACGCCTCCACATTCTCTTTTTCGATTCGGTCATAGACCTCCGGGAAAGAAAAATAGTCCTCCCCGGCAAAATGGGCCTGGGCAAGCTCGACGCAAATATTCTCAAAGGAGTTCAGACTGCGCACCCGGCTGCCGTAAGCGGCCTTTTTCAACCGCTTCCAGAGTGCTTCGTCGATGCCCTCCTCCCCCATGCGCCTGGCCTCATCCAGGACAGCCTGACGCACGGCCCTGGGATCGGGGCTTTCGCCGCCGGCGCACAGGAAGGCACAGCCGGGGTAATCCTCATACTCGCAGGAAAAGCTCTTGTTCAGCAGTCCCTTTTCATACAGCTCAGCGTACAGGGCGCTGGAGGTGCCCATCAGCGCTTCGCAGGCCAGTTCGCCCGTTAAGGCCTGGCGCAGCTTTCCTTCGCCGTCCTCCGGGGGCGGGTCCGCCTTGAAGCCCAGCAGGAAGATGGGGGTGGATACATCCATGTCCATCTCCGCCTCGGGCGCAGCCACGGTATCCGGCTCCTCCCCGCCGTGATCCCGGCCGATCTCCGGGCTGTTCCCCGCAGGCAGGATCTCCCGGGCAATCTCCACGATCCGCTCCGGGTCCACATTGCCCGCTACGCAGAGGACCATGTTGGAGGGATCGTAAAATGCCTTGTGGCAGGCGTACAGAGTCTTATCCGTAATTTGCGCAATGGACTCCTGGGTGCCGATGACCGAGATTTTAATGGAGTGGTTTTGGTAGAGACAGCCCGTCAGGTTCATATACACCCGCCAGTTGGGATCGTCCTCCACCATACGGATCTCCTGGCCGATGATCCCCTGCTCCTTGTCCACGCTCTCCGGGGTGAACCAGGGGACCGATACAAAGGAGAGCAGGGTCTTCAGATTATCCTCAAACTTTTCGGTGCACTCAAAATAGTAGCCTGTGATGGCGTTGCTGGTAAAGGCGTTGGGAGACGCACCGTTGGCGGCCAGATCCTGCAGGGCGTTGCCGTCCTTGGTGTCGAACATCTTGTGTTCCAGGAAGTGTGCCACCCCTTCGGGGGTGTCGTGCCATTCACCGTCCAGCTGGAAACGCACATCCATGCCGCCGTAATTGGTGGCGAAGAAGGCGTAATACTTGCCGAACTCCGGCTTGGGGTCCACGTAGATGTGCAGGCCGTTCTCCAGCACTTCATGATATAGGGTCTCTCCCACTCGAGGATACTTCTTTTCTTCCACGTCTTACCCCTCCTTCCCTTTCAGGAAATAGACCGCGTCCAGTTCCATTTTCGTGGCAACCTGGACCACCTGCTCGGCAGTGACCTGTTCCACCGCCTGGATCAGCTCATCCGGCTTCCGGCACTGTCCCGCGGCGGCCTGGGTCTGCCAGTAGGACTCCAGAAGGCCCTGGCTGTCCTCACAGGCGGTCAGGCTGCTGACCACCGCCCGGCGGGCGGCCTCCAGCTCCTGGCCGGTAAAGTCGCCCTGAACGCACGCCCGGAACTGGGCCAAGATCTCCTCCCGGGCTTGGTCGACCTTGTCAAACTCAATGCCCGAGGAGACCAGCATCAGCCCCTTCTGCTTGTCCAGCAAGGAGCTGGCGAAGTAGCACAGAGACAGCCGCTCGCGCACGTTCATGAACAGCTTGGAGGTGGTGGTGCCGCCGTACACAGCGTTGAGCACCAGCAGAGCGGGGTATTCCCCGGAGCGAATGGTGATGCCCCCCGTGCGCCAGCCCAGAGCCAGCTTGCCCTGGGTCACGTCCAGCGCGTCCTCAAAATAGCGCACCTTCTCCACAGGACGTGCGACGGCGGTACATGCGGGCAGCTGAACGACGGCGCGCTCCGGCAGACCGCTCAGCGCGTCCGTCAGTGCCTTCTCCACCCGCTCCACCGGGGCGGAGCCGCAGTAGTACAGGGCGATGGGTGCCGTGCGCAGCAGAGCCTGGTAGTGCTCCCAAAGCTGCTGCGGCGTGACCGCGGCGGCCTCGTCCGCAAAGCCCAGCTTGTCCAGGCCGTAAGGCTCCCCTTCGCACATCTGCTCCGTCAGGCGCTTGATGGCGTACTGCCGCTTATCATTGATCTGGGCCCGGATACGATCGGCCAGGTTTCTTCCTTCGCCGGAAACGTAGTCCGCCCGGAACACGCCGTTTTCCGTCACAGGCCGCAGCAGCAGCTCCCCCATCAAAGCGGCGGCGCTCTCCAGAATCGGGGTGCCGTCGGGGGAAAAAGCATCGTCCAGAAAGCTCCCGACAAAGCCCACGCACTGAGTCTCACCCTGCCGGCGCACGCTGACCTCCAGGGTCCCGCCGCACAGATCGTCCAGGGCGGCGGACAGCGACCGGGTGTCCGGATGGGCCTGGCTGCCCCGACGCAGCACCGAAGGCAGCAGGGCGTTGGCCGTGACGGTCTGCGCGTCCATGGGCGCCAGCAGCGTCAAAGACAGACAGCTGCTCTTGAACTTATCGGTGCGCAGCGCGGTCAGCGTCACGCCCGGCAGCAATTCCTTTTGCAAGACATCCAAAGCGAATGCTCCTTTCATTTCAGCAGGCAAATGTTATGCTTTATAAAATTAGAAGTATTATACCTCTTTTTTTCCCACTTCACAACATTTATATTAGCCGCAGTTCTGCATTCCGCAGAAATGCTGACGGTTAAGAATTGCGGCATAACAAATGCCCCTCGCTTAACAGCGAGGGGCATTTGAACCGCGGTCAGGACATTTTAAAGACTTTCCGGAACAGCAGCTGCAGGAAGAAGCAGAGGATCAGCAGCATGATGGCGACCGGAAACTTGATGGGGCAGAAATAGGTCAGGTAAATACCCAGAGCAAATCCGATGGCCAGGTTCAGAATTCCGCCGGCGCTCCAGCTGTGCAGAGGATAGTCATCCTCGAATTTTCTCTTACGTACGACATAGAACTCCGCGAAAATGATACCCAGCAGGGGGCCAAAGGCGCAGCCCAGAATATTGGCAAAAGAGGCGATGATGCCGATCTCCGCGCCAAACCACAGGGCCGTGGCGAGAACGCCGTCCAGCAGAGGCTGGATGATCATGCCGGCCTTTCTGGGCAGGTTGATGTTGGCGGCCAGTTGGGTGGTGATCACCAGTGTGTTGCTGGGCACCGTGTTGGCCTGGGCAAATACGGTGAACAGGTTGCAGATGTAGAACAGGCCGCCGCCCAAAGCCACGGCAAGGGAGGTGAAGTCCACGATATCCCGGTTCCAGTACACGCCGAACTGAGCCACCAGGAACTGGAAGGCGATGGCCAACATACAAAGGGGCATCGCAATGCGCACAGCCTTCTTGGTGGAATGACAGGTGATATCCGAGAAGCCGGAGGCGATGGCGATAAAGCTGGCGAAGAGTACGTTGACGCCCGCAAAGAAGGGCATGCTGTTCTCCGGAACGAAGGACATGATCTCATGCATACCGCCCGCCTTTACCACCGTGGCCACCATGATGATAATAAACAAAACCAGGGCAATAGGGATAGTCGCAGCGGTCAGCCATTTGATACTCGTCACATTTTTCAGGTTTCCTATAATTGCGATCGCAACGATCACAATGATTCCGATGATAAAGGCCACGTTTTTGTGGCTCGAGAATGTGTTGGCAAATGCGGAACCGACAAACCAGAAATCAAAGATGCCAAATCCCATGCACGCCAGAGACATCATCAGAGACGGAATGCGGAATCCCTGCTTGCCGAATACATTCTTAAATATCTCGGCGGCCGGCTTATGGGTCATCGCGCCGATCTGTCCGGAGAACATCCAGGTCAGTGACAGGAACACCCATGCGACAACAATGGCCGCGATGCCTTTCCAGAAGGTCATACCAGCCATGACGCTGGCGCCCACGGCGAAGTTGTTCAGCGTGATCGTAAACGCCACGCAGATAGCAACCAGTCCCCAGGTACCGACAAATTCGGGATCTTTTACGCTATTGTTTTTCATTACTCCTGATCTCCTCTCTACTCGTTGGAAGTCAAAACGGTGCGCACCATTTTTATTGAAAAAGGTGCCTTTATCCATTCTGATGCAGGATTAGAGCGGATGCCACAAAAAAGAATTCTGGCGTTTAGCGCCCCTTCCTGCTCTCATTGCTGCATTGGTCTCACTCCTATTCCGGTGCCTTGCCGGACGCAAAGCACCGCCGCGGTATGGTTGGGAAATCCGCAAAATCGACCTCTGCGGCTCCCTGACACATCCTATATACCCACAATGTACCATTGCTGTAAGAATATGTCAATACATGTTTGTTTCTTCCGTTTGCTTCGCTTGACAAAATCAACGGTACGTGGTAAAAAAGAAATGCGATATAACTGACGGAAGTGGATCAACCACATGAAGTATCGCCTTGAATGCCGACCGTCTGGGCGCACTACTTTACTTCGTAGTGCGCCCTTTTTTACACCGGGCGCACACGGAAACTTTTATGATGGAGGTACTGTTATGACTCGTGTTGACGTCAATGCTGTCGCCGCCGCCGGCTCCGCAAAGCTGGAGTTTTGCCGCACCCATCCCGGGCGCTACCTCTCCCGTGCCGCTATGGCGGGGGCATTTATTATGGTGGGCTCCCTGATCTCCACCCTCTCCGCCGCCTGGTTCTACACGGACTATCCCGGCGTGGCCAAGCTGCTGGGGGCCTCCACCTTTTCTGCCGCCCTGATCCTGATCGTCCTGCTGGGCGGTGAGCTGTTCACCGGCACCAACTTCGTCATGGGCGTCAGCCTGTATGAAAATAAGGTCTCCGTCCCCGGTGCCCTGCGGATCTGGGTCTTCTGCTATGTGGGCAATTTCATCGGTATTTTCCTGCTCGCCCTCCTGGTGGCCGGCTCCGGCGCCAGCGGCGAGATGCTCTCCGCCTATCTGGCTCTGACGGTCCCCGCCAAGCTGTCGGGCACCTGGTACGCCCTCCTGCTGAAAGGCGTTCTGTGCAACTTTCTGGTATGCGTGGGCGTCTTTGCCGGGTTCAAGCTGAAAAGCGAGACGGGCAAATGCATCGCCATCATCACCGTCATCACCACCTTTGTACTGGCCGGGTTTGAGCACTCGGTGGCAAATATGGCGACCTTCTCCCTGTATGCCCTGCTGGTCCCCGGCGCGGATTTTTCCGGGATCGCCTGGAATATGGTCTGGGTCACGTTGGGTAATCTCATTGGCGGCGCCGTTCTGCTGGGTCTTCCCGTCTGGATGAGCGCCGAACCTGAATTAAAATAAGGAGTGCTGCAGCATGGATACCAAACTCAAAGAATACGCCGAACTGCTGGTCCGCATCGGACTGAATGTACAGCCTGGCCAGCATGTGAATATCTTTGCCCCCGTGGACTGCGCCGTTCTGGCCCGGGCCTGCACCGAGGCGTGCTACGACGCGGGTGCCCGGGAGGTCACCGTCCTGTGGAACGACGACCAGGTCAGCCGTATGAAGTATCTGCGGGCGGCGGACGATGTGTTTGACGAGATTCCCGTCTGGCAGAAGGCACTTTACGACAGCGCCCTGGAACACAAGTGCCCCCATCTGGCCATCGTGGGCGATGACCCGGAGGCATTCAAGGGCGTTGATCCCTCCCGCATCCAGCGCGCGCGGCAGGCGTCCGGCAAGGCCCTGGAAGCCTACTATAAGGCCCAGACCAACAACGATTTTCAGTGGCTGGTGGCCGCCTGCCCCACCCCCGCCTGGGCCAACATGGTCTTCCCTGGCGCGGAGGACGCCATGGAGAAGCTCTGGGATGCGGTGTTCGCCGCCGTCCGCGTGACCGGCGACGGCAAGGCTGTGGAGCGCTGGGCGGAGCATGTCAAGAAACAGAAAAAACTGGTAGATAAGCTAAATGAATACGCTTTCACCACCCTGCATTACCGCAGCGGCCTGGGCACCGACCTGACCGTGGGCCTGCCGGAAAATCATTTCTGGACAGGCGCAAGCGAGCGGGCGGGCACCGGCGCGGAATTCATTGCCAACCTGCCCACGGAGGAGATCTTTACCCTGCCCCATATGGACCGGGTCAACGGCCGTGTGTACGCCTCCAAGCCCCTGTCCCTGAACGGCAACCTGGTGGACGGCTTCTGGCTGGAGCTGAAGGACGGCAAGATCGTGGACCTTCACGCCGATGTGGGCGAAGAGTATCTGCGCAAAAGCGTGACGTTGGATGAGGGCTCCTCCTATCTGGGCGAGGTGGCCCTGGTGCCCTATGACTCCCCGATCAGCAACACGGGCATCCTGTTCTACGAGACCCTGTTTGACGAAAACGCCGCCTGCCACTTCGCCTTTGGTGAGGCCTATCCCTGCATCCACGGCGCCGACAAACTCTCCCCCGACGAGCAGAAAGCCCTGGGCATCAACCAGTCCATCAACCACGTGGACTTCATGGTGGGCACTGCCGACCTGGAAATCATCGGCACCACCCCCGACGGTCGGGAGATCAAAGTGTTTGAAAACGGAAACTTTGCGCTGTAACCCCCTTGACAAATCGGAAATTTTCGTGTATAGTATCGTTTCGTAAAGTCAATTAACTTTACACAACATCTTGTGGAGGTGCCCCCATGAAGAATCAGGCTTATCGCATGACCATGCTCTACGACTTCTATGGGGAGCTTTTGACCGACCGTCAGAAGGAGTTTTTTGACCTCTACTATAATGAGGACCTGTCCCTGGCCGAGATCGCTGAAAACTACGGCATCAGCCGCCAGGGCGTACGTGATGTGATCGTCCGCGCCGAGGGCATCATGACGGAGATGGAGGACAAAACCGGCATCATCAAGCGGTTCCACCTGATGCAGAAGCAGCTTTCCTCTGCCTCGGAAAACCTGGACAAGATCATCTCCATCAACAGCGACAAGTATTTTGACCGTGAGCTGGATTCCCTGGCCCGCGAGGTCAAGGAGACCATCGAGCAGATGAAGCAGGAGTAATCCATGGCATTTGAAGGACTGACCGAAAAACTCTCCGCGACATTCAAGCGTCTGCGCGGTAAAGGCCGCCTGACGGAAGCCGACGTCAAGGAGGCCATGCGGGAGATCCGCTTGGCTCTGCTGGAGGCCGACGTCAGCTACAAGGTCGTCAAGGAGTTTATTGCCAAGGTGACCGAGCGCGCGGTAGGAACTGACGTGCTGGAGAGCCTGACCCCCGCCCAGATGATCGTCAAGATCGTCAACGAAGAGCTGACGGCTCTCATGGGCGGCGGCGAGACCAAGCTGACCATCTCTTCTTCCCCGCCCACCGTTGTTATGCTGGTGGGCCTGAACGGCGCCGGTAAGACCACCAATGGTGCCAAGCTGGCCGGCATGATGAAAAAGCAGGGCAAGCGGCCCCTTCTGGTGGCCTGCGACACCTTCCGCCCCGCCGCCATCCACCAGTTGGAGGTCGTCGGCGGGCAGCTGGATATCCCCGTTTTCCAGATGGGACAGATCGATCCGGTGGACATTGCCAAGGCCGGAATCGAACACGCCAAAAAGCACGGCAATGACATGGTGTTCCTGGACACTGCGGGCCGTCTTCACGTGGACGAGGAGCTGATGGATCAGCTCAAGGTTATGAAGCAGGCCATCAACCCCACGGAGATCCTGCTGATCGTGGACGCCATGATCGGCCAGGACGCGGTGAACGCCGCCAAAGCATTTGATGACGCGCTGGACATCACCGGTGTCATGCTGACCAAGCTGGACGGCGACGCCCGGGGCGGCGCGGCCCTCTCCATCAAGGCGGTCACCGGAAAGCCCATCAAGTTCGCCGGTGTGGGCGAAAAGCTGGACCAGATCGAGGTGTTCCACCCCGACCGCATGGCCTCCCGCATTTTGGGTATGGGCGATATGCTCTCCCTGATTGAAAAGGCAGAGGCCGCCTTTGACGCCAAGAAAGCTGCCGAGCTGGAGCAGAAGCTGCGTAAAAACAAGTTCACTCTGGCTGACTTTTACGATCAGCTGGTTCAGATCAAGGGCATGGGCTCCTTGAACGATATCATGGGCATGCTGCCCGGTATGAACGCCAAAGCGCTGGAAGGCGCGACCGTGGATGAAAAGGCCCTGGCCCGCACCGAGGCCATCATCCTGTCCATGACCCCTGAGGAGCGGGAAAACCCCTCTATTCTGGGCAGCAGCCGAAAGAAGCGCATTGCCGCCGGCAGCGGCACCCAGGTGGTGGACATCAACCGGCTGCTCAAGCAGTTTGAGATGATGCAGCAGATGACCAAACAGTTCTCCGGCAAGAACATGAAGCGAAACCGTTTCGGCAAAATGAAGGGCCTGCCCTTCTGATTCGTCGTCGCATACTTCACAGCCGACGGAATTTGCGCGACAAATCCCGATTGGCCGCTTCGTTGCTTCTCTTCTCCCCAGAAAAGCCTGCGGCTTTCCCGGGGGCCCCATTTTTTGTTGGTTCGTATCCCCTTTTGGATACTTCCATTGATACAGATGCTACTTTTTTGGAGGTGAAAATACCATGGTGAAAATCAGACTGCGCCGCATGGGCGCCAAGAAGTCTCCTTTCTATCGTATCGTCGTGGCCGACTCCCGCTATCCCCGCGATGGCCGTTTCATTGAGGAGATCGGCACTTATGATCCCCGCGTCAACCCCGCCGCGATCAAGGTGGACGCCGAGCGCGCCCAGGCCTGGATCAAGACCGGTGCCCAGCCCACCGAGACGGTGAAGGCTCTGCTGAAGAAGGCCAACGCCATTTAAGGAGGCTCCCGGCAATGAAGGAACTTCTCACCTACATCGCCCGGAACCTGGTGGAGCACCCCGACTCGGTGAACGTCACCGAGATCGCGGGCGCGGGCGAAACGATCCTGGAGCTGCGTGTCCACCCCGACGACATGGGCAAGGTGATCGGCCGTCAGGGCCGCATCGCCAAGGAGATCCGGGCGCTGATGCGCTCGGTTGCTCAGCGTCAGGGCAAACGGGTCAACGTAGAAATCATGGACTGAAAAACGGCGGGGGCCACTCCCCCGCCGTTTTTTCGATAGGAGGTATTCTCCCATGCAAAAGAAATTTCTGGAGGCCGGTCAAATCGTCAATACTCACGGCATCCGGGGCGAAGTGAAGATCGTCCCCTGGTGTGACACACCGGAATTTCTCTGCGACTTTGACGTGCTCTACCTGGACGGCAAGCCCGTTCCTGTGGAGAGCGCCCGGGCGCACAAAGGCAACGTCATCGTCAAACTGGCCGGCGTCAGCGATGTCAACGCCGCCATGTGCCTGAAAAACAAGGTGGTCTCCATCGATCGCTCCGACGTGGAACTGCCCGAGGGCCGCCACTTCATCGCCGATCTGATCGGGCTGGAGGTGCGCAACGCCGACAGCGGCGCCGTGCTGGGCGTTCTGAACGATGTGCTGACTCTGCCCGCCAACGAGGTCTACGTGGTCAAGGGCAAGGGGAAAGAGTATATGATCCCCGCCGTGGAGGAATTTCTGGCGGAGACCAACATCGAGGGCGGCTATGTTCGGGTGCGCCTGATCGAAGGGATGGAAGTCTGATGTACCGTATCGACATCATGACCCTGTTTGACGAGACGGTGGGCGATATGATGAATGAGTCCATCCTGGGCCGGGCCCAGGAGCGGGACTATATCTGCATTGAGGCCCACCAGATCCGGGACTACACTCTCAACAAGCAGAAGCAGGTGGACAACTACCCCTACGGCGGCGGCCGCGGGGCGGTCATGCAGGCCGACCCGCTGTACCAGTGCTGGAAGCACATCACCGACACCTATGGCCCCGGCCGCACCATCTATATGTCCCCCGCCGGACAGACCTTCAACCAGACCCACGCCAAACGTCTGCTCAACGATTACGACCACCTGATCCTGGTGTGCGGCCATTACGAGGGCATTGACGAGCGCTTCATCGAGGAGTGTGTGGATGAGGAGCTGTCCATCGGCGACTTCGTGCTCACCGGCGGCGAGCTGCCCGCTATGTGTGTGGCCGACGCGGTGGCCCGCATGGTGCCCGGCGTCCTCCCCGACCCGGAGTGCTTCGAGGAGGAGAGCCACTTCAACGGCATGCTGGAATACCCCCAGTACTCCCGTCCGGAGGTCTGGCACGGCCGGGCCGTTCCCCCGATCCTCCTGTCCGGCCACCATGGCAATGTACAGAAATGGCGGCGTAAGCAGTCCATTTTAAGGACCCGCCAGCGCCGCCCTGATCTGTATGAAAAGCTGGATCTGTCCTCCAAGGAAGACCAGAAGCTGCTGAAAGAGCTGGAGGACGAAGGACAGTAATTCAAAACGCGAATCACAAAAGCCCCTTCCGTGCACGGAAGGGGCTTTCAGCTTATTTTGTGTCAGTGGAAGCGGACACACGGCGGGCGTGCCTGGCCTGGAGGATACAGACGGCGCCGATCACGCAGAAGACGCCCAGAAGCAGGAACACGACCGTATAGTTTTCGCCGGTGGCTTTCAGAAGCTGGCCTGCGAGAGCCGGCCCCACAATGCCGCTGATAAAGCCGTAGGCGACGAACACCAAACTAAAAATCGTGCTGTAGTGCTTCAAGCCAAACAGGTCGGACACCAGGGGAGCGGAGATCGCGAACAGGGTGCCGAACGCAAAGCCCACGAAAGCGGCCAGCACGGCCACCAGGATCGGATTGCGGCAGAACGTAAGAAGGAAATAGCCCACGGCGCCCATCAGGAACGCAATGCAGCCGGTGGCGTTGCGGCCGATAAAGTCGGACAGAGTACCGGCCACAATGCGGCTGATTCCGTTGGTCAGATTAAACGACGTAATCACAACGACGCTGG
Organism: Oscillospiraceae bacterium; assembly: GCA_051867655.1. Lineage (GTDB taxonomy): Bacteria > Bacillota > Clostridia > Oscillospirales > Oscillospiraceae > JAJPXI01. The sequence continues at coordinate 63,179 of JBJDYV010000098.1, read as the reverse complement.
ACACTGCGATCGACGTCGCAAAGCCGCCGCCCAGACTGACCATGGAGATACCGGCCGCGCCGACAAAGACCCAGGTAAACCAGACTGCCCAAAAGCATTTGGAGCACAGCGCCTCTTTGACGGTGTAATCTTTCGCGGCCAGAGTGGGGCCCTTGGAGGAGGATTGCTGACGCAGCTTTTCCATAATCTCCTCCCGTCCCCGCTTTTCCTCTTCGTTCAAGGTGACCCGGTCCGGAAGTTCGGCAAACAGCAAGGCCAGCAGGTTGATGACGATAATCATGGCCAAAACCACATAATTCATCCGCTCATAGCCCAGCTTATTAAACAGCAGCTTGTAAATCGGAGACATGACCGCCGCGGAGGTTCCGAAAAACAGATTGACAACACCAGTGGCCAAGCCGCGGCGCTGGGGGAACCAGTGCTGGACTGTGGTCAGAGACGGGCCGTAAATAAAACCGGTCCCGGCGCCATTCAAAAAGGCCCATATGTAAACGAGAACAATATTGGAGATATGGTTTGCAACGGTCATACAAATGAAGAGAATGATCGCACCCAGCAAAAAGCTGCGGCGCGTCCCGATCTTGGGATGCAAGCGGCCGGAAACAAGGGTCAGGCAGCCGACACCGAGACAGGCAAAAGTCATAATAAATCCGGTTGCGCCCGCGTCCACTTCAAGAAGCTCACGCCAATACGGCGTCATCAGACCGGGATAGCCGAAAAAGAGCGCTCCGGAATTGAAGGTTGCCAGTGCGCAGGCGATCACGGCCAGCCATCCCTTGCGCGTAAAGTGATTCATGATCTCAGTACACCTTCCATCTTTCTCTTTTGAAAATAATTGATCAATTCCGTTCTTCTGAACAGAATAAACTTATAGCTTACCCCCGATCGAAGTGTGATCAGGATCGCGGGAAACAGATGCAGCGATCTACTCTTCGTGATTTGGGCAACCTCAGAAAAAGGGATCGTGATATTTTTTACGTTGTCAGGCAGCTGGATCTTGTTGGTCCGAAACTGCAAATGGTTGCCCAAGACGTATAACCCACCGCCATGAGCGCCTTCATAACACAGACTGACCCAATAGACTTTTTTCATCTGTCTGCTCTCGTTTCAGATCAAGCGACAGTATACGCTCCGCGCACCAGGAACACAGCTGCGGACGAGACGGAGATCCTGACTCCGTCCAGGGGGGCGACATACAAGTGATTCGTCTGCAGCGCTCCGCCGATCTCCAGGCTGCTGCCCGCCGTGGCGTCCAGCAAAACAGGGGAATTTCCGGCGGAGACCTTGGCTCCTCCGGAGCGCAGCAGCAGTTCGCTGCCCGCGGCGGGCTGAAGCGTCTGTCCGGCGGAAAGGCTGACCGAAACATAGGACGCACTCTCCCCCGTCCCCTGGGCCAGCGCCTGCTCCATCTGCTTGGAATAGTCATCGATGGCCGCGTTGAGCTTGTCGGTCAATGCCTTTTCGTTGGCCTCCACCTGCTCGTCCACTTTTTCCAGAAGCTCAGGGGTGACCACCTGCGTCAGATAGCTCAAAGTGACCAACGGGTCGTTCTGGTCTCCCCCGGCGGCGGAAGCCGAGAAAGCTCCCACGGCCACAACTGCAGTCAGGACGATCGCGCCAAAGGCGGCCGTGATCCGATCCGGTCTTTTCATATGTACCTCCATATTCCGCTGTCCCGGCGAAGTCCGCCGGGACAGCACTGATTGTGTGATCCGGTCACACCAGAGTCTCAGGGTGCAGCCCAAAACTGACCGCAATGGCGGAATCCACCTGGTGCATCCTTTCTTCGTCCAGCCTGCCCATCCGCTCACGCAGGCGCCGCTTATCCAATGTACGAATCTGTTCCAGCAGGATCACGGACTCCTTGGGCAGTCCGCAGCTCATGGCCTCTAACTCAATATGGGTCGGCAGCTTCGCCTTCCCCGTCTGAGAGGTGATGGCCGCGGCGATGACCGTGGGGCTGTGCCGGTTGCCGGTATCGTTCTGCACAATCAGTACCGGGCGCACGCCCCCCTGTTCACTGCCCACCACGGGGCTGAGATCCGCATAAAAAATGTCTCCTCGTTTTACGCTGTTGTCCACAAAGCTCACACTCCGCCGGAATATAGTCGCCGGCGTCACCTGGTAACCCGGCCACTATCATTTTCCCACGGGGCGGCGGAAAGTATACAAGCTTGAAGAAATTTCCATACCCCGCCGCCTGCCCGACACTCTCTCCCACATCATCTTATGCCGGCGGGGCAGCTTAAGTTCGCCGTTATTCGATATATACTCTGGGTACGCGGGGCGCCACACCGCAGAGCAGCTCATACTGGATGGTGCCGACTGTGTCGGCTTTTTCCTCCAGCGGCAGGTCCGGTCCGAACACGGTCGCCTCGTCCCCCACCCTGACATCGGGCAGGTCGGTCACATCCACCATGCACATGTCCATGCACACGCGGCCGAGGACGGGCACACGCTGTCCATGCACCAGCATCTCCGAGCGGTTGGACAGCAGCCGCTCCAAACCGTCGGCGTATCCGACAGGGAGCACCGCCAAACGGGAATCCCGCGCAAGAGTGTGGGTGCAGCCGTAGCTGATACAGGTCCCGGCGCTCAGTTCACGCACAGCGGCGATCCGGGTTTTCAGGGTCATCACCGGCAGCAGACCGGGACCGTCCAGTCCCTGGCAGGATGGGTCGGGGTAGTGGCCGTACAGGGCGATCCCCGGACGCACCATGTCCAGATGGGTACAGGGATAGTTTAACACAGCCGCGCTGGCCGCGCAATGGCGGATTTTAAATTCGACTCCCCGCGCACGCAGCTTGTCCACGACATCCAAAAAACGCGTCAGCTGGCGCATTGTGTAGCTTTCGTCGCCGTCGGCGTTGGCGAAATGGGTAAAAATTCCCTCTGCATCAAGTCCCGGCAAGGAGCATGCCTTTACAACCTCTTCCACCGACGTGCTCACGTGCTTCTCGTCGCAGAGAAAGCCCAAGCGGGACATGCCGGTGTCAACTTTAATGTGAATCTTCAGGAGCTTGTCCGCTTTGACGGCGGCTTCGGACAGGGCCCGGGCGGCGGGCAGATCCTGCACCGACTGGGTCAGATCATACTGCAGCAGCTCTCCAGCGAATTCAACCGGCGTGGGGCCCAGGAGCAGGATCGGCGCGGTGATCCCCGCCCGGCGCAGCTCCACCGCCTCGTCCAGACAGGCCACGGCCAGATATTCCGCCCCCAGCTCCTCCAGCTTCTTTGCCACCGGGACTGCCCCGTGGCCGTAGGCGTTGGCCTTCACCACGCCCAAAAAGCGGCACCCGCGGGGGAGCATCCCCCGCAGGGCACGGTAATTGTGTTCCAGGTTGGGCAGACTGATCTCCGCCCAGGTGCGCTTAGTCGCTTGTTCCATTTGAAGTCCCTTCTGTCTGTTTATTCTTTCGTAAATTCCGTAAAAACACATTGAATGACGGCATATCCATCGGAGAGCACCTCCGCGCGCGTCAGCGCGTGGCTTTCCGCGTCAAACCAGAACTCCGCCTCTGTTCCGGTTCCGGGGGAGCACTCCGGGTCGCGGCAGCAGAACCACAGCTGCCGGGTCTCCCCCACCGTCTCGAAATCGCATTCGGCGATGAAACCGGAGAAGATGTAGTCCAGAATAGCCGGTACAGCCTCCATGGGGGAAAGCCCTTCCGCCGATAACAGCCCGGTCTCCAGGCTGGCGCCGTCGTATTCCAAAAGGGTCGAGCCGTTCTGGATGCGCGCCGTGATCCCGGCGATATTCTCCGGGGCCACCACCGTCAGTAGGGTCTCCCCGCCTTTCTGCCAGGCTACGGTCAGCGTATACTCATACACCCGCTGGCCGTAGTCGGCAGTCATCTCCACGGTGGCGGCGCAGGCCGTCATGGCCAGATATTCGGTACGGATGCTCAGGGCCAGTTCATCGGCGGAATTTCCGCCGCCTCGCTCTCCCCCGCCGCAGCCCGTCAGCAGAGGGAGGATCATCATCAGTGCGCACAACCGTCTGCGCACGCGCTTATTCCTCCTCGCACTCCTTCATTGCATAAGGGATCTGCTCGATCAGGTCCCCCACCGTCATGCCGTATTCACCCTTGTCGGCCGCCGCTAAATCGCCCGCCCGGCCGTGGAGCCAGACCGCCTCCGGCACGGTGTCTACCCGGAGCCGCTGTGCCAGTTGTCCGGCTATCAGCCCGGCCAGGGCGTCGCCCGAGCCACCCCGGGCCATGCCGGGGTTGCCCGTGGTGTTGACCACACAGCAGCGGCTCCATGCCGCCGTAATGGTCCGGTGGCCCTTCAGAACCAGAATGCAGCTGTGCTTTTCCGCGAAATCACGGGCGGCTTGCAGGCGATCCGCGATGGGCAGCGTACAGCCGGACAGACGGGCAAACTCTCCGTCGTGGGGTGTCAAAACGGTCAACCCCTCCCGTTTGTCCAACACATCTATATGCCGCGAAAGAATATTTAGACCATCCGCGTCCAAAATTACGGGACAAGTGAGATCCCGCAGCAGGGAAAGGACCAGTTTTTCCGCACGTTTCCCCTGGCCCAGGCCGGGGCCGATCAGGGCCACATCACAGCTTTTTGCCTTTTCCAAAATCTCCTCGTCGCTCTCCGGCCAGGGCCAGGGCATGGCCTCATCGCATTTCACGGCCACGATGGGGTAGATCTCCTGCGGCACAGCCAAGGTCACAAGACCCGCGCCGCCGCGCACGGCGGCCCGGCTTGCCAGCACCGGCGCGCCGGTATAGCCCACGCTGCCCGCCAGGATGAACAGCCTGCCGAAATTGCCTTTATGGGCGTCCCGCCTGCGGCGGGGCAGCCGGGGCCTGTCCACGACCGACGTGGTACTCGCGTCCCGGTCCATCAGATCGCGTGGAATACCGATGTCGGCCACCACCACCCGGCCGCTGTGGACGGCCCCCTGCCCCACATAGAGCCCGGGCTTGCCCGCGGAAAAGGTCACGGTCACGTCGGCCTGCACCGCACGGCCCAGCACCTCGCCTGTGTCGGCGTGGATGCCGCTGGGCACGTCGGCGGAGACCACCCACTGGGCGCTTTTCATCATACGCACCGCTTCCACCGCGTCGGGGCGCAGGTCGCTGTTCAGCCCCACGCCGAACAGGGCGTCGATTGCTACATCAAAACCTGTATACTCCCACCGGTTCGCCGGTTCAAAATCCTCCAAAACGCCGCCCGCCTCGATCAGGCGGCGCTCCATCTCCCGGCAGTCGTCGGTCATTTTCTCCCGCTTGCCCACCAGGACACACTTGACCTTCCAGCCCTCCCGCAGCAGGAACCGGGCAGAGGCCACGCCGTCGCCGCCGTTGTTGCCCGGACCGCAGAACACCACAGCGGAGCGCTGCCGGGCGGCCCAAAAGGCCGCCTGCTCTTCCTCCGACGGCTCCCGTCCATCTTTCGTGATCCACGCAGCACCGCCCAGCTTGCTCTGTCTGGGAATGGGCAGGGCCAGTACCTCGTTGACGAGGGCCCGGGCCGCCCGCTCCATCAGCAGTGTGGACGGAATGCCCCGCTCCTGAATGGCAATGCGATCGATCTCTTTCATCTGCGCGGCGGTGTACAGCTCCATAGTCGTACCTCCTGTCAGATCAACATCATTTTAACCTTCATTATAAAAGCTCTTTCCTCACAATGCAAACCAATTCTCTTTTCTTTTATCTGAAAATCTGTTATCATATCTCCAGTTTGCAGGCGGTGCAACCGTAAATTGACACGATTTTCTTGAAACGCAACACAAAATCGGTGGAGTTGCGTTTCAAGCCCCTGTAGAATGAAGCCATCCAAATCAGGAGGTTTTGAGTATGGCATTTTCAGAAAATCTGCAGTTTCTCCGCACCCGCGCAGGCACCACCCAGGAACAACTGGCCGAAGAGCTGGGCGTCTCCCGCCAGTCGGTCAGCAAATGGGAGGGCGGCGCCAGCTTCCCGGAGATGGACACCCTGCTGCGCATCTGCGACATGTACAACATGGATCTGGACACCCTGCTGCGGGGCAGCGTGGAAAAGAGCCTGGTGACCGATACTGCCCGGTACGATGAGACCATGAACCGCTTTTCCCGCCGCATCGCATTTTCCGTGGGGGCGATCATCGCCGCGATTGGCGTGATGATCTTCCTGACGGCGGCAGGTCTGTCTGAAATGCTGGCAGTCGCCTTTTTCCTGCTGGTTCTTACGGCCTCTGTGGTGATTTTTGTGGCCAGCGGCATCCAGCATGACAGCTTTCGCAAGAAATATCCCGTCATTGCCGATTTCTATACGCAGGAGGAAAAGGATGCCTTTCACCAGAAATTCGTCTGGTTCATTGCAGGCGGCGTCGGCGCCATCTTGTTTGGCGTTGTCCTTCTGATCCTGTTTTTCAGCTTCTTCCCGGAACAGGAACCCTATGAGTCCATAGCCTGCGGCATATTTCTGCTGATTATCGCCGGAGCAGTCACTTCTTTCATCTATGGCGGGATGCAGGACGATAAGTATAAGATCTGGAAGTACAACCGGGACAACAATCCCACTCCCGAAGCGAAAAAGAAGGAAAACCTGATCGGTACCGTCTGCGGCTGCATCATGCTGGCCGTCACGGCCATTTATGTAGGGCTGGGTCTTGCGAAAAACCTGTGGGGAACCGCCTGGTGGGTTTTCGCCGTGGGCGGCATTCTCTGCGGCGTAGTCGCCATCATCCTGGACCCCTATAAGGGCGAAGACGACTGACATTCCGCGCCAAAACACATAGGAAAAGAGAGAGATTTCATGGCAAAAGACCGCTCCGCTCTGCTCCTGCAGGAGCCAAACCTTTACAAGTCCTTTATCGTTCTGGCCCTGCCCATTTTCGGCGCCAATTTTCTGCGTGCCCTGAACGACCTTGTGGATACTTATTTTATCGGACAGATCGCGGATTCGGTGGCCGCCCAGTCCGGCATTGCCTCCGCCTGGCCGCCTCTGGGCATCCTGCAGTCCTTCCAGGTGGGTTTCGGCGTGGCAGGCGTCGCGGTCATCAGTCAGCTTCTGGGCGCCGGCGAAAAAGAAAAGGCCCGTGAGAATGCGGGAATGCTCTTTCTGATTGCCGTCGTTCTGGGCGCCGCGATCAACGCGGTCACATACCTTCTGGCGCCCGCCGCCATGACCCTGATCGGCGCGGAAGGCGCTGCGCATGCATGTGCGGTGGACTATCTCCGCATCCGCTCCTTTGAAATGCTCTCCTTCTTCCTCTTCGGCGCGTTCCAGGCCATCCGGCAGGCGCAAGGCGATACCTCTACTCCAGTCTACCTCTCCGTCGCCTCCATCGTGCTCAACATCATCCTCACCGGCGTCTTCGTGCGCGGGATGGGTCTGGGTGCTTTCGGCGCCGGTCTGGGTACCATGATTGGCCAGGTGGCGCTGACCCCGGTCTGTCTGCTGCTGCTCTTTTCCAAAAAGCAGTCCCTCCACCTGACCCGGGACGCGCTGCGCTTCCGGCCGCGCGAGATCCGGCAGCTGGCCGCTGTCGCAATGCCCGCCGCGGGCAGCCAGGCTCTCTCCTCTCTGGGGTTCCTGATACTCCAGATGGTTGTTGTCAGCTATGGCGACGCAGTGACCGCCGCATTCAGTATCGGCAACAAGATCGCCAATATGCTCCTGATGCCCGTTCTGGCCCTGGGCACGGTTCTGGCAGCCTACGTGGGCCAGAACATCGGCGCCGGAAACGGCGTGCGCGCCCGGCGGGCCTGCGCCGTCAGCCGGAACCTCGGTCTGGCCATTTCCATCATCGGCTGCCTGCTGCTTCTTCCCCTGCGCGGCTGGCTGGTCTCCCTGCTGACCAATGACCCCGCGACCCAGGCCCACGCCTGTGTCTATGTGTTCTGGACCCTTCTGACGCAGCCCCTTATGGCGCTGTTCCAGAATTATCTCGGCGTCTTCAACGGCTCAGGGAACACCCGGTTCGCCATGGTCCTTTCCTCCGCCCGTCTCTGGCTAATCCGCCTGCCTCTCATTCTGATCTTTAAGCTCTTTACCGATATCGGCAGCCGGGGGATCTGGTACGCCATGGTCATCAGCAATTTCCTCATTCTCATCGTCGGCGCGTGGCTCTACCGTAAAGTGGACTTTTCTCCCATTGTGCTGCAGGCCGGGACGGAATGATCCGTACCACGGCAAAAGCAAAAAATGATTGCGGTTTTTCCCTCCGCCATGGTATAATTATTTAAAATTTCCAGTGCACATTGACGCAGGGGGTAAACCGATGGCAGTCGATATGAAAGAGACGATCGCGGAAGCGGCCCGCAGACTTTTACTGGAAAAGAAGGTCAAAAAATTGACCGTTAAAGATATCGTGGAAGAATGCAAGATCACACGGCAGGCATTCTACTATCACTTTGCCGACATTCCGGAACTGTTCCAGTGGGTGCTGGAGCGCGGGACCGAGCAGTTGCTGCGCGATTCACGCACCCGGCAGGACCCGGAGGAGGGACTGCGCTATTTCTTCCTGCTTGGCATCAATTCTGCTCCGTATGTGAAGCGAAGCATGCAGACCAATTACGGGGAGGAAATCGAACGTCTGCTGACCCAGCACATCTATCACCTCTTCGAGCAGATCGCGAAGGATAACGGGTTATATCAGAACTGCAGTCCCATTGAGTTGAAACTAATCACACAGTATCATAGTCAGGCTATTATCGGTCTTCTGCGTGGATGGTCCGAGGAGGATACAAAAAATCTGGATCAGGTCGTCCACACCGTCTATCTTCTGATGACGGGCGGGCTCACCCCTTTTTCCAATTAAATCAACTTGTTTACAAAAAAGCCAGAGTGTAAAAACATTTTACACTCCGGCTTTTTTGTGAATAGAAAAGAGCACCAAATCGGATAGAATAAAATCAGCAAAACACGGAAAGGAGTGCGTTTTTTAAGATGGCGCACGAGATTTTGTCAGTTAAGCTATGCGAATTGGATAAAGCATTGTCCCGCCTGCACGGCCGGATTCAATTAAGCGAGACGGCTGGGCGTGAGCGCCTCCGTGCGGAAGTGGAATCCCTTCGGGATGAATGCACGGAAGCGGAATTGGCCCTTCGCGACAAACTGCAATATTCAAGGGCAAATGTGCTGACCGGACTGTCGGAGTTCTATCAGGACGCGGAGCGGCTGGTCCGGCAGGCGAAAGAAAAGATCAAGCGTCCCTCCGCCGGCGAACAGGCTGAAGCACTGAACGTCGAAGAAAAGCTGCTCCTGGCGGAATATTCTCTGGACTTTGCCGTACAGACGGCAAACCGGGCTCTGCTGGCCGCCCTGGAGGCCATCGAAGCGCAGCTGGCCCAACAAGAACAGAAAGAGAGGAACCTTGGATGAAAGAAGTCAAATCACCGAAAAAACCTTTGATCTACTACTATGGGATCGTATTGCTGGTCCTGCTCCTGTTCAACCTGATCGTGTCTCCCCTCCTGCTGCAAAGTCAGGTCACCGAGGTGGACTACGGCACCTTTATGCGGATGATTGAGGAGAAAAACATCGGCCAGGTGGAGGTGGAAACCTACCAGATCACCTTCACAGACCGGGACAACACCACCGTATACAGGACCGGCGCCATGAATGACCCGACCCTGACCCAGCGGCTGTACGATTGCGGCGCAACGTTTACGAGCATTGAGGACGATAATACCATGTCCCCTTTCCTGAGCATCCTTCTGACGGTGGTTCTGCCGCTGGTGGTCTTCATCGGGTTAGGTCAATACATGAGCAAGAAGCTGACGGAGCAGATGGGCGGCAAGAACTCCATGGCTTTCGGCATGGGCAAGAGCAACGCGAAGGTCTATGTCCAGTCCGCCGAAGGGATCCGGTTCAGCGATGTGGCCGGTGAGGACGAGGCCAAGGAGAGCCTGGCCGAAATCGTGGATTATCTGCACAATCCGGACAAATATACCCAGGTCGGCGCCTCCATGCCGAAGGGCGTTCTGCTGGTGGGCCCTCCCGGCACCGGTAAAACCATGCTGGCCAAGGCGGTAGCCGGAGAGTCCAATGTGCCCTTCTTCTCCATGTCCGGCTCCGAGTTTGTGGAAATGTTCGTGGGCATGGGCGCTTCCAAGGTCCGCGACCTGTTCCAGCAGGCCAAGGAAAAAGCCCCTTGTATCGTTTTTATTGATGAGATCGACGCCATCGGCAAAAAGCGGGACGGCCAGATCGGCGGCAACGACGAGCGCGAGCAGACTCTGAACCAGCTTTTGACCGAAATGGACGGCTTCGAAGGAAACAACGGCGTGATCATCCTGGCGGCCACCAACCGTCCGGAGTCCCTGGACCCCGCTCTGACCCGTCCGGGCCGTTTCGACCGCCGGGTGCCTGTGGAGCTGCCGGACCTGAAGGGCCGCGAGGCGATCCTGAAGGTCCACGCCAAGAAGATCAAGGTGGCCGAGGACGTGGACTTCCACACCATCGCCCGGATGGCCTCCGGTGCGTCCGGTGCAGAGCTTGCCAACATCATCAACGAGGCCGCGCTGCGCGCTGTGCGCAGCGGGCGTACCCTGGTCAATCAGTCCGACCTGGAGGAGAGCATCGAGGTCGTTATTGCCGGGTATCAGAAGAAAAACGCGGTCCTTTCCGACGCGGAAAAGAAGGTCGTGGCCTATCACGAGATCGGGCATGCCCTGGTGGCGGCGCTGCAGACCCACTCCGCCCCGGTACAGAAAATCACCATCATTCCCCGGACCTCCGGCGCTCTGGGCTACACCATGCAGGTGGAGCAGGGTGACAAATATCTGCTGACCAAGCAGGAGATTGAAAATAAGATCGCCACTTACACCGGCGGACGCGCCGCGGAAGAGATCGTGTTCGGCGAGATCACCACGGGCGCTTCCAATGACATCGAACAGGCCACAAAGCTGGCCCGCGCCATGATTACCCGGTACGGCATGAGTGAGGACTTCGACATGGTGGCCATGGAGACCGTGACCAACCAGTATCTGGGCGGGGACACCTCCCTGTCCTGCTCCGCCGAGACCCAGAGAGAGATCGACGAGAGGGTCGTGGCCCTTGTGAAGGCCCAGCATGAGAAAGCCCGGCAGATTCTGACGGAGAACCGGGAAAAACTGGATGAACTGGCTCAGTTCCTGTATGAGAAAGAAACCATCACGGGCGATGAGTTTATGGAAATTCTGAACAAAGAGGACGGTGCAAAGCATGAATAAGCGTTCCGGTTTCGGTTGGTTGGAGCTCGTTGTCGGAATTCTGCTGATCCTTCTGGGCATCTTTACGTTGATCAGTCCGGGAAGCACGTTGACCGGTGTGATCATCATCTATGGGCTGCTCGCTGTTGTCACGGGGATCGCGGATCTTGTCTTTTATGTAAAAATGGAACGGCACACCGGCTTTGGACCTACCGTTTCGCTGATCTCCGGTCTTCTCAGCGTCATGGCCGGTGTCATGCTTCTGGTCTATCCCGGCGCCGTGAAATGGATTCTGGCCCTGCTCGTCCCCATCTGGTTCATTGCCCACTGCATCTCCCGGCTCACGCATTTGAATGTGATCCGCATCACCGCAGGAAAATTCTATTACTACTTTTCCCTGGTGGTCAACATTCTCGGTCTGATCCTGGGCTTCCTGATGCTGTTTAAACCAGCCGTTTCCCTGTTTTCCTTCGGCGTTATTATCGGAGTATACCTGATCCTTCTCGGGATCGACAGTATCGTTACAGCTGTCAGCAAAACCGGATCTCAGTGGTAAGCGGCGCGCAGCAGGGTGTTCTAAAGGTTTCTTTGGAACACCCTGCTGTTTCCTTTGATATACGGGGATTTTTCCCTTGCATTTCCTCTTTTTCTATGTTATATAATATAGGATGTTACAAGCGATGAACGGGAAAATAACCGTGATACGCCGCCAAGAGAGGTCTGGTCACCGGCTGCAAGCCAGACTGCGGACGCCCGGTTTGGTTCGCCCGGGAGCCGCCATGGAGACATGGCCGGAGGCCCACCGTTACAGGGGCCCGAGTGCCTGCGCGCAAGCGCGGGAATTGTGGGTGGTACCGCGGAAAGCCTTGCTTTTCGTCCTGCTTAAGGGACGGAGAGTAAAGGCTTTTATGTTATGCCCACATCCTGTACCTGGAGGAATTCCTTTTCATGAGTTGTCCACGCCTTAAACTGTTGCTCCTTGTTGCTCTTCTGTGCGTCTTGCTTCTCTCCGCTTGCCAAGCTTCCTCTCAGGCCGCGGGCATATCTTCCGGGGTGTCCGCTTCCGCGCGGGAGGCCGCTCCCACTTTTACGATCACTTCCACTCCGGAGCCTGCGCCTGCACCCCGACTCGTCCCCGCACCCAGGTCGTCCCCGGCGTTTGAACCCGCTCCCACTCCCGGGCCTGCTCCTGTATCGGATTCCACTTCTGCGGCCGAGCCTGCTCCGGCACCCGAACCTGTACCAGCAGACGAGCCCTCCCCAGTGACCGGGCCCGCTCCTGCGGAGGAATCTGCCCCTGCATCTGAACCTGCTCCCGCGGAGGATTCCACACCTGCGCCTGAATCTGCTTCCGCGGACGAGCCCGCTCCTATGCTTGCGCTTTCCGTGGAACCCGATCCCTTACAGGAGCCTGAACCCACGCTTTCGTTCCATCCGGTCGAACCGGAATTGCCTTCTTCCCGGAACACGACCTTGTATGTTCTGATGTACCACCACTTTGTGGAGGATGGCATGGAGTGCAATGACTGGACCACCACGACCGGCAGCTTCCGCTCCGACCTGCAGTGGCTGGTGGACAACGGCTATTCTTTCATTCTTCCCAGCGATCTGGTTGCCGGCGTCGCTCTGCCGGAAAAGGCCGTCATGCTCACCATGGACGACGGCTACGCCAGCAATTACGATCTTGCCTATCCCATCTTAAAGGAATTTGGCGCCAAGGCTGTCATTTCCCTGATCGTCTCCCTCCAGGTCAACGAGGCGCCCAATTGGCTCAGCTGGGACATGTGCCGGGAGATGGCCGATTCCGGTCTGGTGGAATTTGGTTCCCACACCTATCTGTCTCACGAGTATAACGCGGAATACGACACCTACGGTATCCAGCGCCGGCCCGGGGAGACTGAGGAGGAATACGACGAGCGAATTTTCACCGACCTTCAGCTGAGCATCGACGTGATGGAGGCTAATCTGGGCCGAAAGGTTCTGCTCTTTGCCTACCCCCATGGACGAACCGACGCCTGGGCCGATGACTTCATTCAGGAACATTTTGCCGTGACCCTGATCACCGCCTCTGCCCCAGTTGATATATCTCAGGGCCTTTACAAGCTGACTCGCTACAACATGAGTACCACAAGCCATCCAAGCATGTATTTAAAGTAATTCCGCGATTTATGCGGCCTGCTTTTTTCTCTGTTAATCCCTACAATTTCCACATAAGGAGCTGCACACCATGAAAGAACAACTGGCAAAAATCCGCGCGGAGGCGCTGGCGGCCTTTGAAGAAGCCAAAGCCTCTTCCGACCTGGACGCCCTCCGGGTCAAGTACCTGGGCAAAAAGGGCGAGCTGACCGCCGTTCTCAAGCAGATGGGCAAGCTGTCCGCCGAGGAGCGGCCCGCCATGGGCCAGCTGGCCAACGACGTGCGCACCGCCCTGGAAAGTGCCCTGGAGAGCGCCTCCAAAAAGCTGGAGGAGGCCGCTCTGGAGCTGAAGCTCAAGGCGGAGACCGTGGACGTGACCATTCCCGGCAAAGACCTCAAGGTGGGCCACAAGCACCCCATGTACCTGGCCTTGGACGAGATCAAGGACATCTTTATCGGCATGGGCTTCACCGTGCTGGACGGCCCTGAAGTGGAGCTGGCCGAGCTGAACTTCGACCGTCTGAACGCCGAGGAGGGTCACCCCTCCCGCGACTGGTCGGATACCTTCTATTTTGACGAGGACAGCCGTGTCATGCTGCGCTCCCAGACCAGCCCCATGCAGGTGCGCGCCATGGACACCATGGAGCTGCCCATTCGCATCATCGCTCCCGGCCGCGTGTACCGCAAGGACGAGGTGGACGCCACCCACTCCCCCATGTTCCACCAGGTAGAGGGCATGGTCATCGACAAGGGCGTGACCATGGCCGACCTGAAGGGAACTCTGAATACGGTCGTGGAGCAGCTCTACGGCAAGGGAACCAAGACCCGCTTCCGTCCCCACCACTTCCCCTTCACCGAACCCTCCTGCGAGATGGACGTGCAGTGCCACAAGTGCGGCGGCGTGGGCTGCCCCACCTGCAAGGGTGAGGGCTGGATCGAGCTGCTGGGCGCGGGCATGATCCATCCCCGCGTGCTGGAGATGGCCGGCATCGACCCTGAGGTCTACTCCGGCTGGGCCTTCGGCATCGGCCTGGAACGCACCGCCATGCGCCGCTTCAAAATCGCCGACCTGCGGCTGATCTTTGAGAACGATATCCGCTTCCTCGAGCAGTTCTAATCTCTGTAGGGGCGGCTAACAGCCGCCCGCGGGCGCATACTATGCGCCCCTACGATCCAATAATAAGGAGTTTTGACATATGAACCTATCCCGTAAATGGCTCAATGAGTTCGTGACTATTGATGCCAGCGATAAAGAATTTGCCGAGGCCATGACCCTGTCCGGCTCCAAGGTGGAGATCACCACTGACCTGGGCGCCGAGATCACCAACGTGGTGGTGGGCAAGGTCTTATCCATGAAGCGCCATGAGAACTCCGACCACATGTGGGTATGCCAGGTGGATGTGGGCACAGGCGAGCCCACCCAGATCGTCACCGGCGCCCAGAACGTCAAGGAAGGCGACCTGGTCCCCGTGGCCAAGCACAAGTCCACCCTGCCCGGCGGTGTGAAGATCGAAAAGGGCAAGCTGCGCGGCGAGGTGTCCAACGGCATGCTGTGCTCCTTCAAGGAGCTGGGCCTGGATCAGCGCGACTTTCCCACCGCCTATGAGGACGGCATCTGGATCCTGTCTGACGACCCTGAGCTGACCGATCTGACCATCGGCGAGGACATCCGCACCGCCGTGGGTCTGGACGACCATGTGGTGGAGTTCGAAATCACTCCCAACCGCCCCGACTGCCTGTCCGTCATCGGTCTGGCCCGGGAGGCCGCCGCCACCTTCCATTCCGAGCTGCGTCTCCACGAGCCCGTGGTTAAGGGCGGCGCCGAGGGCGATCTCATCGACCTGCTTGACGTGGAAACCCCCGCCGACGACCTGGTCCCCCGCTACACCGCCCGCATGGTGCGCAATGTGAAGATCGCCCCCTCCCCCAAGTGGATGCGGGAGCGGCTGCGCGCCATGGGCGTGCGCCCCATCAACAACATCGTGGACATCACCAACTATGTTATGCTGGAGTACGGCCAGCCCATGCACGCCTTCGACTACCGCTATGTGCAGGGCGGCAAGATCATCGTCCGCCGCGCCGAGGAAGGCGAGGAGTTGACCACTCTGGACGGCAACGTGCGCAAGCTGACTGCCGACCACCTGGTCATTGCCGATGAGACCCGCGCCGTGGGCCTGGCCGGCATCATGGGCGGTATGAATTCCGAGATCGTAGCCGACACCACCGACGTGGTCTTCGAGTCCGCCTGCTTCGACGGCACCTGCATCCGCAAGGGCGCCCTGTCCCTGGGTATGCGCACCGAGGCGTCTGCCAAGTTTGAAAAGGGCCTGGACCCCATGAACACCATCCCCGCCGTGAACCGCGCCTGCGAACTGGTAGAGCTGCTGGGTGCCGGCGACGTGGTGGACGGCGTGATCGACATTCTGAACTACGTTCCCCAGCCCACTGTGCTGAAGCTGGAGCCGGAGAAGATCAACGCCCTGCTGGGCACCGACATCCCCGCTGACGAAATGGTCTCCATCCTGAAAGGCGTGGATTTCCAGGTGGAGGGCGACCAGGTCACAGTCCCCTCCTACCGCGCCGACGTCAAGCGCATGGCCGACCTGGCCGAGGAGGTGGCCCGCTTCCACGGCTACAACAACATCCCCTGCACCCTGATGCGGGGCCAGACCACTCTGGGCGGCTACTCCCCCGCGCAGCAGCTGGAGCGCCGGCTGGGCGAGCTGTGCCGCTCCTTTGGCTACGACGAGATCATTACCTATTCCTTCATCTCCCCCACCTACTACGACAAGATCCGCTGGGCAGCCGACGATGAGCGCCGCAAGTCCTTCAAGATCCTGAACCCCCTGGGCGAGGACACCTCCATCATGCGCACCACCGTGCTGCCCTCCATGCTGGAGATCCTGACCCGCAACTGGAACTACCGCAACAAGGCCGCCAAGCTGTATGAGATCGGCAAGATTTATCTGCCCGGCGGTGAAGATGGCCTGGCCATCGAGTCCAAGCTGCTCTCCATCGGCGCGTATGGCAGCGACATGGACTTCTTCGCCCTGAAGGGCATCATCGAGTCCATCCTGCAGGATATCCGCGCCAAGGACGTCCGCTTTGAGGCCTGTGCAGACAATCCCTCCTATCACCCCGGCCGCTGCGCCACTGTCTGGAGCGGCAGCGACTGCATCGGCGTGTTCGGTCAGATCCACCCCCTGGTGGCCCGCAACTACGACGTGGACGGCGAATTCTTCTGCGCCGAACTGAGCTTTGACGCGCTGATGGCCGCCAAGGGCGCCGACCCGGAGTATGTACCCCTGCCCAAGTTCCCCGCCGTGACCCGCGACATTGCCGTGGTGTGCGATGAGGCTGTCACCGTGGGTGCGCTGGAGGACTGCATCCGCCGCGGCGCCAAGGGCCTGCTGAAAGAAGTCTCTCTGTTCGACATCTACCGCGGCAAGGGTGTGGATGAGGGCAAGAAATCCGTGGCCTTCAACCTGGTCCTGCGCTCCGATGAGCGCAGCCTGACCGCCGAAGAGGCCGACGAAGATGTGAAGAGCATTCTGGCCCTTCTGGAATCCGAACTGGGCGCGGTGCTTCGTTAATTCAGACCATTTCATTTTCGTTAAGTTTTCATGAAATTTGCAATTCTCCCCTTTACAATTGCCTTTCAGTTGCGCTAAAATAATGATAAATAATTTGAATGACGCAGGAGGTGTACCGTCGATGGAAATGGATTACACACGGAAGTTTTCTCTCCACCAGGATCGGGGCGAAGAGATCAAAGCAATTTTGAGCACAGTTTACAACGCCCTGCAGGAGAAAGGCTATAACCCCATCAATCAGATCGTCGGCTATATCCTCTCTGAAGATCCCACCTATATCACCAACTACAACAACGCCCGCTCCCTGATTCGTAAGCTGGACCGGGATGAGCTGCTGCAGGAACTGGTTAAGTCCTATCTGCGCACCTGAATATACGAAAAAGACACGCCGGAGGCCATTCTCCGGCGTGTCTTTTTAAGCAAAAACAATGTACTACACTTTTATCCTGCCACTATAAACACCAAATTAACCCCAATCACTCTTGGGGGCTTTATAAGATATTCAAAAAAGTAACGAAAAAGCCCCAAAACGTTACGTTTCAGGGCTTTTTCTGGTACGGCTGAAGGGATTCGAACCCCCGACCTTTTGGTTCGTAGCCAAACACTCTATCCAGCTGAGCTACAGCCGCATACTGTCTTTCATAGGGATGTCCCTCATGACAGCTTGATTATATTAGCACATTTATTTTAAAAATGCAAGAACTTTTTACAAGTTTTTAAAAATTTTTCAGTGGTTGGATTTTTTGTAAACCTGATAGATCTCCTCTTCCCCCAGCGGCCGCAGGGAGCCGATCGTCCGCGTCCCTCCAAAAGAGCACTTGTGCGCAAGAGCCTTCAGGGTCTCCTCCGGCTGAACGCCCACCGCCTGCCCCAGTGTAATGGGCATACCAAGGGAGCGGAAATAGTTTTCCGTGGCGTCGATGCCCTGCACCGCAGCTTTCCGGTCGTCCGCTTCGGCAATGTCCCAGATCTCGCGGGCATAGTGAGCAAAGCGGGGCACGTCGGTCTCCATGACATACCGCGCCCAGGCCGGCCACATGGCGGACAGGCTCTCCCCGTGGGGAATGTCAAACATTCCGGACAGCTCGTGTCCCAGCTGGTGGACGGAAAAGTCCCTCCCCTGCCCCAATCCGGTCATGCCGTTGTGGGAGATGCTGCCCGCCCACATCAACTCGCTGCGGGCCTTCACATCCCCGGGATCGGCCATAGCGGCGGCACCGGATCGAATCGCTGTGCGCAGTACGGCGCGGGCGATGCCGTCGGTCACATCATTTCCGGTCCCTTGCGCGAAATAGCGGTCCAGTGTATGCATCATGATATCCGTAATGCCGCAGGCCGTCTGACGGGGCGGCAGGGACACGGTGACCGCGGGGTCCATGATAGCAAACTTCGGACGGTTCAGGGGAGTTCCAAGGCCGCGCTTCAGGTGCTCGGACTCCAAGGTCAGCACGGCAGAGTCGCTGGTCTCGCTGCCTGCGGCGGCAATGGTCAGCACCACACCCACCGGCAGATTCCGGCTGGGGACCGCTTTCTTGCTGAAATAGTCCCAGATGGGCGTTTCAGGATCGCTCAGGCCGTAGGACACCGCCTTGGCGGTGTCAATGACGCTGCCGCCGCCCACGGCCAGCAAAAAGTCGAAGCCCTGATCCCGGTGCTCGTCCACGATCTTCTGGGCAAACTCCGCCAGCGGATTGGGTTGCACGCCCCCCACCGCTTTCCAGGCCAGGCCTTCCCGGTCCAGACTGTTAGTAACTCGTTTGAGCAGGCCGCTCTTGACCGCGCTGCCGCCTCCGTAAAGTACCAGCACCTTACTTCCCTGAAAGGCACGGACCTCTTCACCTGTTCGGTCCGGCGTACCCGTACCAAAGACCACTTTTGTAGGCATCCAGAAAGAAAACTCGTTCATTGGGATGACCTCCCGTTCTTTTTTTATGAATTATAACACATTCCCGCTTGCAAAGGCAAGAAGACAGGATTATAATTGCTTTTGTTCCATGTGGCCGGAAAAGGCAAATCCGCACCGCGGTTGCGAATCCCGGTCACGGAGGTAACTGAATATGGTAAAAGCGATCGTCGGCGCCAACTGGGGCGACGAGGGTAAGGGCAAGATCACCGACATGCTGGCTGAGCAGTCCGACGTGGTTATCCGCTTCCAGGGCGGGGCCAACGCGGGGCACACTATCATCAACGACTACGGCCGGTTTGCCCTGCACATTCTTCCCTCGGGTACCTTCTATCCCCACATCACCAACATCATCGGAAACGGCGTGGCCTTGGATGTGAAAAAGCTGGTGAATGAACTGAAGTCCATCACCGACCAGGGAGTTCCCGCACCCAACCTGATCATCTCCGAACGGGCCCAGCTGCTCATGCCCTACCATGTGCTGCAGGATGCCTATGAGGAGGAGCGCCTGGGCGGCAAAGCTTTCGGCTCCACCAAGAGCGGCATCGCCCCCTTCTACTCCGACAAGTACGCCAAGGTCGGCATTCAGGTGTGCGACCTGTTTGACGAGGAGCGGCTGCGAGAGCGTTTGAACGCCGCTGTGACGATGAAAAATGTACTCTTTGAGTATCTGTACCACAAGCCCCCTGTCGATGCCGACGCGCTTTTCAACGAGCTTTTGGAGCTGCGCGAGCTGATCCGCCCCTACGTGGGCGACGCGGTCGGCTTTGTGCATGAAGCCCTGAGCAGCGGCAAATCCATCCTGCTGGAGGGTCAGTTGGGCTCCATGAAGGACCCCGATCTGGGCATCGTGCCCATGACCACCTCCTCCCACACGCTGGCTGGCTTTGGCTGTGTCGGTGCCGCCATCCCCCCCACCGCCATCGAGGATGTGATCTGCGTCACCAAGGCCTACTCCTCCTCCGTCGGCTCCCATACCGAGCCCTTCGTCAGCGAACTGACCGGTGAAGCAGGCGACGAGCTGCGCCGCAGAGGCGGCGACAAGGGCGAATTCGGCGCTACCACTGGGCGTCCCCGCCGCGTGGGCTGGTTCGACACCGTGGCCACCAAGTACGGCTGTATGGTCCAGGGCTGCACCCAGGTTGCGCTGACCTGCCTGGACGTGCTGTGCTACCTGGACGAGATCAAGGTCTGCACCGGATATGAGATCGACGGCCAGGTCACCGACAAGTTTCCCACCACTCCCGCCCTCATGCAGGCCAAGCCTGTATTCACCACCCTGCCCGGCTGGAAGTGCGACATCCGCGGCTGTACAGACTACGCCGCCCTGCCGGAAAACGCCAAGGCCTATGTTGACTTTTTGGAGCAGCAGATCGGCTACCCCATCACCCTGGTCTCCACCGGACCCGGGCGCCACGAGATCACCAAACGCAAGTAAACCGCGAGCCGGGACAGAATTCTGTCCCGGCTCGTTTTACATGAAAAGCCAGGTATTGCAATTTAAACTGGACGAATCACGAACTATCGTTTATAATTTTATTGATCGTTTTAATTTTTAGGAGGTTCTTTTTATGTCCAATGAAGCTGTCAAACTGCTGCAGGAACGCCGCAGCATCCGCAATCTCGACCCCGACCGCCAGATCCCCGAAGAGACTCTTCAGGAGATCCTGAAGGTGGCCCTGAACACCCCCTCCGCCCACAACCGCCAGAAGTACCATTTCAGCGTGGTACAGGACGCCGCCCTGCTGGACCATATGGCCGATTTGATCCGCCAGCAGATGCTGCAGGGTGATGAGGCCCAGCGCAAGAAGGCATCCGCCCCCGGCTACTCCCCGCTGCATCACGCCCCCACCGTCATTTTCGTCTCCGGTGAGCTCTCCGCCAGCTCCTATGTTCAGACCGACTGCGGCATCGGCGTGGGCCTGATCGTCGCCGCCGCCGAAGAGCTGGGCCTGGCCTCCTGCGTCACCGGCTCCTCCCTGTTCATGTTCCGGTCGGATGAGGGCGCCGAACTGAAGAAGACCCTTCAGATCCCGGACAACTACCAAACCGTCTGCACCATCGCTCTGGGCTATCTGAAGGGCGATAAACCCGAGCCCCCTGCTAAGAAGAGCGCCGAGGAACTGCTGACCTACGTACGCTGAGCCCGCTTCGATTGAGTAATTTTTCCAAACTGTTTCGGGGGTGAGATGATGCTGACAGAGACCAATCTGCGCTGTTTTCTATCCCTGGCCGGGACGCTGAATTTTACCCGCACTGCCAAGGAGCTCTACATGAGTCAGCAGGCGGTCAGCCAGCACATTTCCCGCCTGGAAGAGGAATTGGGCTTTCCTTTGTTTGTCCGTACCCGCCGCTCCGTCTCCCTGACCAAGGGCGGCAGGCAGATGTACGAATTCTGGTCCAAGACCTTCCGGGAGTTTTCCCTGCTGCGGGATCTGTGTCAGGCCCGCTACTCCTCCCATTGCGGCTCCCTGCGGGTGGGCTACCAGAACTGGATGAATTTCGGCCCCGCCAACAACACCGCGCTCAGCCGCTTTGAAAAAGCCTATCCCGAAACCATGGTGGAGACTATGCGCGGCGGTCCGGGCGTTCTGCTCCAACGGCTGGAGGAACGGGACCTGAACTTGGTACTGATCTACGAGCGCTTTGTTCAGGACCCCGACAAATTCAAGCGGATGGAGCTGATGAGCGCCCCGATCATGCTCATGATTTCCCCCACCAATCCCAAAGTAAAAGACGGCGCTGTGTTTGAGGATTTCATTACCGAACCCTTTGTCTTTGACGCCTTTCCCAATGAGCCCTCTGCCGAAGCGCTCCGCCGCGCAAAAAAGGAAGTCGCCATGTATGGGCTCAAGCCTTCCCGGATCATCATGTCCGACAGCCGGGATTCCGCCTACACCGAGGCCGAGCTGGGCCGGGGCTTTGTCCTTTCCACCGACATTTCCCGCATCTCCAACAGCAGCGACCTGCGGAAATATCCCACCGGCGCGGAGGAGCACATCGTCTGCCTCTGGAATGAGGACGAGCAGAATCCTTTGGCGGAGGAATACGCCCGATTCCTGAAAGAAGCCTATTGTGACGTTGAGATGGCTTCTGAAAGCAAGACAACATAAAGAAATCCTTTTTCTGCATTTTATGAAACAGAACGTTCAAGGAGGTACTCTTATCATGAAGCAGGACATGATCGTGATCCTGGACCTGGGCAGCGACCAAAATCCCCGTCTGGCCCGTGAGATCCGTGCCCTGGGCGTATACAGTGAGATCCATCCCCATGACATCACTCTGGCTGAACTGAACGCTCTGCCCAATGTGAAGGGCATTATTTTGAACGGCGGCCCCAACCGGGTGGTGGACGGCGTGGAGATCGACGTTTCCAAGGAGATCTACAACGCCCCAGTCCCGGTGCTGCTGGCGGACCACAAGGGGGACGCTCCCTGGCCCGAGGACGAAGCGGCCCGCAAGGAGGCCCTCTCCCATTTTGTGTTTGGTCTCTGCGGCGCCGAGGCCAACTGGAACATGGAAAACTTTATTTCCGACCAGGTGGAGCTCATGCGCCGTCAGATCGGAGATAAAAAGGTACTACTGGCCCTGTCCGGCGGCGTGGACTCCTCTGTTGTGGCCGCGCTGCTCATCAAGGCGGTGGGCAAGCAGCTGACCTGTGTGCACGTCAACCACGGCCTGCTGCGCAAGGGTGAGCCGGAGCAGGTAGTCAAAGTCTTCCGCGACGAGATGGACGCCAACCTGATCTATGTGGACGCGGTAGACCGCTTTCTGGACAAGCTGGCCGGCGTGGCCGATCCGGAGAAAAAGCGCAAGATCATCGGCGCCGAATTCATCCGCGTCTTTGAGGAAGAGGCCCGCAAGCTGGACGGCATCGCTTTCCTGGGCCAGGGCACCATCTACCCCGACATTATCGAGAGCGGCACCAAGACTGTCAAGGCGGTCAAGAGCCACCACAACGTGGGCGGCCTGCCCGAGGATCTGAACTTTGAGCTGGTGGAGCCGCTGAAGATGCTCTTCAAGGACGAGGTGCGCGCATGCGGCAAAGCTCTGGGCCTGCCCGACTCCATGGTATACCGCCAGCCCTTCCCCGGCCCCGGGCTGGGTGTGCGCTGTCTGGGCGCCATCACCCGCGACCGCCTGGAGGCCGTGCGTGAGGCCGACGCCATCCTGCGTGAGGAGTTTGCCAACAACGGTCTGGCGGGCAAGGTATGGCAGTATTTCACTGTAGTGCCCGATTTGAAGTCTGTAGGCGTACGCGATGGAAAGCGTGCCGATGAGTGGCCCTGCATCCTGCGTGCGGTGAATACTGTGGACGCCATGACGGCCACTGTGGAGGATGTGCCCTTTGCCCTGCTGCAGAGAATCACTGAACGCATCACCACCGAGGTCAAAGGCATCAACCGTGTGCTGTACGATCTGACACCCAAGCCCACCGGCACTATTGAGTGGGAATAAATCTAGCATTTTTAAATCCCGAAAAGCCATGATTTTTTCATGGCTTTTCGGGATTTTATTACTTCAGGATCACTGTAAATTGAATGGTGTGCTCGTCCGGGCATTCCGCTTTGATGGAGCCCTTATGGGCCTCGGCGATGCTTCGGGCGATGGACAGGCCCACGCCGAAGCCTCCCGTCTGCTTGGAGCGGGACTTCTCCACCCGGTAAAAACGGTCGAAGAGCCGGTCCAGCTCCGCCGGGTCCATGCCCGTACAGGTGTTGGCGGTTTTCAGGATCACGCCACGTTTGGCCCGGTCCAGGCTCAGACGGATCCCGCCGCCCTCGTCGGAGTATTTCACGGCATTGTCCAGCAGAATGGAGACCAGCTGCCGGACCGCGTACTCGTCGCCCCGGTAAATCAGACCGGACGGGATCTCCAGCTCCAAAGCGTGCCCCCGGGCGGCGGCAAAGTCCCGGAAGGATTCGGCGGTCTCAGTCACCGCTTCGCTGATGTCGAAATCGGAGAGGCGGAGCGCGGGCTTCTCCTCGTCCATGCGGGACAGGGTGACCAGATCGTTGACAAGAACGCTCATTTTCTCCGTCTGGGCCTGCGCCTTGCTGATCCATTTCTGCTCCCCCACCTCCATCTCCAGAACCTTCAGGCTGGTGGTGATGACCGTCAGCGGAGTTTTCAGCTCATGGCTGGCGTCGGTGATAAACTGCTTCTGCTTTTCCGCATTTTTGACCACCGGGTCGATGGCCCGCTTGGATAAGAGCATCACCAGAATATAGACCAGCACGATACACACGACCGCGACCAAGACGGACACCAAAGCGAAGATCCGAATGGAATGCAGCTCCTTCTGGCACTCCAGAAAGATCGCCGCGAATTCACCGCCGCCCGTGGAGACCACACAATATTTATAGCTGCCGGAAAACCCGAAGCCCTCCCCGTGGTCCAGAGCGATGGAGAGATAGGTGTCCGCGTCCTCCTCAGTCACAGCGGCGATATGCCGCATGTCTGCATTGATCAGCCTGCCGTCGTCATGATAGCAAATGACAAAATAGCGGGTGGAATAGGGTGTTTCCGGCGTGATGGGAACACCGCGCATCCCATCGGGCCTTCCGCCTCTCGGAGGCTCGGGCACCGCCCCCTGGTTATCATAGATGATCTCCAGCATTTTGTTCAGGTCGGAATTGGTGGAGATGAAATAGATGATATTGATGGAAAGGCATAAGAGCACGATGACCAGAGAAACAGAGGACATGGCAATCAGAATGAACCGCCTGCGCAGCCTATTGATCATGACTGTCCTCCGCCAACGCATAGCCCAGACCCCGGCTGGCCCGAATGGTCACCGAGGAGCCAATGGCTTTCAGTTTTTTCCGCAGATTGGAAATGTGGACCCAGACCACATTGACCTCGGCCTGTGAATTCCAACCCCATACCCGCTCCATGATCCGCTCAGCGGAAATAATAACTCTAGGAGAGCGCATAAACAACTCCATGATTTGATACTCCCGCCCGCTGAGCCGCTCAGTACGGTCTCCGCACTGGATCGTCCCTGCGGCACAGTCCATGGACAGGTCGCTAAATGAAAGAACAGTGGGCTTGTAGTCTCCCTTCCGCCGCAGCATGGCCCGCACCCGGGAGAGCAGTTCGTCGGGTGAAAAGGGCTTGGGCAGATAATCGTCGGCCCCTGCGTCAAAGCCCACGATGCGGTCGTCCTTCTCCGCCTTGGCCGTCAACATCATGATTGGAGTGGAGATCCCCGCCTCCCGCAGCCGTTTGAGCACCTGGATGCCGTCCATTTTCGGCATGAGAATATCCAGGATCACAGCGTCGTACTCGTTGGTGGAGGCGTAGTCATAGGCGGCCATGCCGTCGTGGACGGCGTCCACCGTGAATTGGTTCTTCTCAAAAAACGCGGTCAGTGCCTCAGCCAGGTCCAGCTCGTCTTCCGCGATCAATAAGCGCATATCCATCACCCAACTCTAATTATAAGGCAGGCTCCGTCGGAAAGCAATTTCCTTTCGGGGCCTGCCTCAATTTTATAAAGCCTCCTTCGAGGCAACCTTGCCGCACACGATGTTCAGGTTCCCGTTGCGGCAGCGCAGCGCGTCCAGGAACTCCTTGGAGACCTGTTCGCCCCGGAGCACGATCCGGTAATCCAGCTCGTACAGAGTCCCCATATTGGTGGTCTTGATTTTCACCAGACGGGCAGAGCTTGTGTACTTTTCAAACAGGTCGTCAAACAGGCCGTCATAATCCAGGTTTTCCGGAATGGTGATCTTCAACTCACGCTCATTTGCATGTCTCGCGCCGAAGTGAAACAGGGAGAGGACCAGAATAAAGACCGCCATGATCAGGAAAAACAAAACGGCCAGTACCACGTGGCCCATGCCGGTGGCCAGTCCGATGGCCATGGTCAGGAAGATCATGCCGATCTCTTTGGCCGTCCCGGGGACGGAACGGAACCGGACCAGTGCGAAGGCTCCTGCCACCGCCACACCGGCGCCGATGTTGCCGTTGACCAGCATAATGACCACCTGGACAACGGCCGGGAGCATCGCAAGGGTCACAACGAAGCTCTGTGTATAGCTGCTCTTGTACATACAAAGCAGAGCGGTGCACAGGCCCAAGGCCAGTGACACGCCGGTGCAGATCAAAAAGACGCTGAGGGTAATTTCAGTTCCGATAATCGAGTTAAGCACAATAAGGTACCTCCTTTGTGGGTTTGGCCGGCTCACGCCGAATCAGATTCTGCCGGTAGCAGGTTCCATACTTGGAAAAAGAAGTGGGAAAAACGCCCGTTTCGCTGAGCAGATGGCCCAGCCACACGGGAGCGGTGCCGGGAATCTTGATCTCCATCAGGATCTGATCCTCGGGCAAAAAGCGTTCCCCATAGTCCCCGCAGCGCAGGTCCAGTTCACTGCCGCGCCAGCGCAGGTTGGTATCAAAGGTGACCCGCAGTTCAGGATCCTCCCGGCCCGCAAAAGCTTCCCTGTCATAGGCAATGAACACCTTGGGCGTGGGGCGGTAGCTGTTCAGGAACCAATCGATCTCATGGCAGATCTGACCGTCCTGAGAGGGCCGGGATACACCGGAGAGATAGTCCAACGCCTCAGACGCCGCCATAACCACCCGGCGCTTGTAAACGACGCCGTGAAACTTCTTTTTCAGCTCCACAAATACATTGTCGCCGTTACCGGGGACGCCGTAGCTGCGCAGGCGCAGCTTTTCCTTGTAAACCGGCTTTTCCAGCGACTCACGGATCAGCTGGTAGTTGTCTGTGTCATAATAGATATTGCAGATGGTGTAGTGGCCGTACTCATCCGGCTGCAGGTAAGGGCTCATACCATCCAGCAGGGCCGCATATTGGACCTGCGTGAGCAAATACTTCTTCTCAAAGCGCTGAAAGTTGCTCTGTATCTTCAGTTTTTTGGCCATGGAGAGTCCTCCTTGTGTTTTCTGAGTCTATCATGTGCCCGATACCTAAAGTAAACCTTAAGTAAAGACAATGTAAAAAATGAATGTTTTGTAAACTTATTTTTATCTTGTCCAACCTTTAACTTCTCTTTAGCTTTTTGCTTTTCAATTTACAACATGAAAACTAAAAAGGAGGTCTTCCCTTTTGAAAAACGGAAATAAAATAACCGCACTGATCCTCTGCGCCGCTCTTCAAATTGCCGTCCTGAGCGCCTGCGGCGATACATCCGGTACAGAATCCCCCGCCGATAACGCAGAGAACACAGCGAACACGGATACTTCGGTTACTGCGCCGGCCACTGTGGTACCGAGCGCCGTTCCTTCCGCCTCCGACATTGCCGTTCCCCAAACTCCGGCGGAAGCGGACCTGAGCGGAGCCACCGTCATTACGCTGTCCGGCAGTTCTGCCCAGATCAACGGCAGCGGTGCTGAGCAGTCCAACGGCGTGATCACCATCACCGCCGGCGGAACCTATGAGGTCAGCGGGACTCTGGAGGAAGGCCGGATCATCGTCAACGCTTCCGGAAAAGATGTGACGTTGGTCCTGAACGGAGCTTCCATCACCTGCTCTTACGGCAGCCCCATCTATATCTATAAATCCTCCTCCACCACGATCCATTTGATGGAGGGCACCCAAAACACTCTGACCGATGGCGAAAACTACACCTTCGCGGACAGCCTGTCTTCCGCCGCAGATGAGGAGCCCAACGCCTGCCTGTACAGCAAGTCCGACCTGATCATCCAGGGGGCAGGAGCTCTGACTGTGAAGGCCAACTACAAAAACGGCATCACCAGCAAGGATACCCTGGAAATCTATGACGCCGCGCTTACCGTCACCGCCGTCAACCATGGGATCAACGGTAAGGACTCCAACACCATCGACAGCGCATCGATTTCTGTCACCTGCGGCGGTGACGCTATCCGCTCCAGCAACGACACCGACAGCACCTTGGGCTGGGTCAGCGTTTCCAATTCCACGCTGACCCTGACCGCCGGAGAGGACGGCATTCAGGCCGAGACCTGGGCGTCCCTGTCCAGCGGCAGCTATACCATTACCTCCGGCGGGGGCAGCAGCGTGGCCCCCCGTGATGATGTCAGCGCCAAGGGCATCAAGGCCGGGACGGCATTGATCCTGACCAGCGGCGTCTATGTTCTGGACTGCAGCGATGACGCCCTCCATGCCAACGGGGATGTGACCATCTCCGGCGGCGTCTATACCATTTCCACCGGGGACGACGGCGCTCACGCCGATGAGACGCTGACCGTATCCGGCGGTCAGATGAACATTCTGAAATCCTACGAAGGGCTGGAGGGGTCCAATGTGGACATCTCCGGCGGGGAGATCACCCTTATCTCTTTGGACGACGGCGTGAATGCGGCCGGCGGCGTCGATGGCAGCGGCTTCGGCGGCCGTGGGATGGGGAATCTGTTTGACCCTGCCGGCTCCAGCTACGCCCTGACCATCTCCGGCGGCTTCCTGCATGTCACCGCCGGCGGCGACGGTCTGGACTCCAACGGCAGTATCACCATGGCGGGCGGCACTGTTCTGGTCAGCAGCACCGGAAACAGTGACGGCGCCCTGGACTACGACGCGGGCTTCTCCCTGGAGGGCGGCGTTCTGCTGGCCGCCAGTTCCGGCAATATGGCCCAGGCGCCCAGCAACCCCGGACAGTACACAATGTCTGTCCAGTTTGGATCGACCCTGCCCGCCGGGACCTATGTTCAGTTTGCCAGCACGGATCACGAATTTGTCTTCCAGCTGAGCGCTCCGGCCAATCATATCGTGTTCAGCTCTCCGGAGCTGAAGAGCGGGGCCGTCTATTCTATCTCGTACGGCGGAGAGTACAGCGGTGAAAGCACCGGAGGGCTTTGCACCGGCGGAACCTACAGCGGCGGCACCCTTTTGACTGAGATGACTCTCTCCGACGTTCTGACCACCTACGGACAGGTCGGCATGGGCGGCTCCAAGGGCGGAAATATGATTGGCGGGGCCGGTCAGCACGGCAGCTTTGGCCGAGGCGGCATGGAACCCCCGGGTGAAATGCCCCCGGAGATTCCGACGGGAACCGGGAACGAGATCATGCCCGGCGACAAACGCAATGGGCAGCCCAGCACGGATACAAACCTCACGTAATAAAGGAACAGATACCGCCTGCGGGAAATCCCTGCAGGCGGTATTTTTCTTGCGAACACCGCTTTTGTCTGATCCTGTGGGAGCATGAGCCTGTCAAAAGCAGCGTGCCTGACGGCGCGGTTTGGGAATGATGTTTTTATGGCCGGTGATCCATTCGATCACCGGCCATTCTTACTCTTTTTGCGTCAGAATTCAATTCCCAGGCGGGCACGGACACCCCGGTCATAGGGGTGTTTGACCTTCCGCATTTCGGTCACGTAGTCCGCCAAAGAAAGCAGCGCGTCGGAGGGGTCCCTCCCGGTCAGCACCACTTCCAGATGCTCGGGCTTCCTGCGAAGAAAATCAAGCAGTGTTTCTTCCGAAACGATCTCATGATTGCAGGCGGAGATCACCTCGTCCAGCACCAAAAGGTCCACGCCCTCCCGGGCCGCCGCCAGGGCATCACTCAGCAGCCTGCAGTAGTCGTCCCGGGCCTGTATGCGCTCCTCCTCCCCCATTTTGCTGAAACGGTGGTGCGGGATCACGCTGTGCATGGTGCGCACTGTTTCCAGCTGCCGGAGCGCCTTGACTTCGGAAGAATTTCCGTTCTTGAAAAACTGGACGAAAAGGACCTGCTTTCCCGCACCGGCCGCACGGAGAGATAACCCGGCGGCGGCGGTGGTCTTCCCTTTCCCGTCTCCGCAGTAGAGGTGGATCAAGCCCATCTGCTCCTGTTCCATTTCTACACCTCCCGGTTCAGAACCTGGTACACAAAGCCCATGTCCAGGCCGCCCCGGACCGCGTCGGCCAGCAGATCATACTGGCGCTCTTTGTAGGCCGACATATCGAAGGTGCCCAGACTGTCAAAGTCAATCCCTTTCTGCCGGCAGAGCGCCTGCAGGACCGCGTCCGCGATCCCCGCGCCGTCAAAAATGCCGTGGACATAACTGCCATACACATTTCCGTCTCCCACCAGGGGCGGCAGCGCTGTTTCGCTGCGGCCCATGTGAATCTCGTAGCCCTCATACTCCATGCCGTTCAGGCCGGACAACAGCCCGGAAACGCCGCCAAAGGTCCCCCGGGTCTGGGTCTGCACCTTCTCCCCCCGGAATACGGTATCCATCTCCAAGAGACCCATGCCGGCGATCCCGGTTACACTGCAGGCCTCCACCCCCTCCGGGTCGGAGACGCTGCGGCCCAGCATCTGATAGCCGCCGCACACGCCGAACACCAGGGTCCCTGCCGCGGCCACCTTCTGGATGGCCGCCTCCAGGCCGCACTGACGCAGCCACATCAGGTCGGAGATGGTACTCTTGGTCCCGGGCAGCAGGATCATGTCCGGGCAGTGCAGATCGGCCACCTTGTCCACATAGCGCAGGGAGACGTTCTCGTACCGCTCAAAGGGGCTGAAATCAGTAAAGTTGGAGATACGGGGCAGACGGATGACGGCAATGTCAAGGAGCTTTCGGGCATCGGAGCGCGTAAACCGCTCCGAGAGACTGTCCTCATCGTCGATGTCCACATGGGTATAGGGGATCACCCCTGCCACCGGAACACCGCATAGCTGTTCCAGCTGCTTCAGGCCCGGCTCCAGGATAGCCCTGTCCCCCCGAAACTTGTTGACGATGGTCCCCTTGACCCGCCGGCGCTCGTCCTCCTCCAGCAGGGCGATGGTGCCGTAGAGCTGGGCGAAGACGCCGCCCCGGTCAATGTCCCCCACCAGCAGAACCGGCGCGTCCACCAGCTTGGCGAGACCCATGTTGACCAAGTCCTCTTCCTTCAGGTTAATCTCCGCAGGGCTTCCGGCCCCTTCGATGACGATGATATCACATTCCGCCGCAAGGCTCTCGTAGGCTTCCAGCACGGCGGGAACATACTGATGCTTGGCGCGGTAATACTCCATGGCTTTCATATTGCCCT
The DNA here is from genome assembly GCA_051867655.1 of Oscillospiraceae bacterium. Taxonomy (GTDB): domain Bacteria; phylum Bacillota; class Clostridia; order Oscillospirales; family Oscillospiraceae; genus JAJPXI01. The sequence goes on along the minus strand of JBJDYV010000098.1, from coordinate 32,448 downwards.
GGACCACGCCGTTCACAATGACCTGGCTGCCCACGTCGGTGGTCGGCTTCAAGAGGATGGGATTCATCCGCACGTCGGGGGCAATGCCAGCGGCCTCCGCCTGCACCACCTGCGCCCGGCCCATCTCCCCGCCGTCAGCGGTGATAAAGGAGTTCAGGGCCATATTCTGGCTTTTAAAGGGCGCCACACGGTACCCGTCTTGTTTAAAAATGCGGCACAAGCCCGCCGCCAGCAGGCTCTTGCCCGCGTTGGACATGGTGCCCTGGATCATCAAATTTTTCGCCATGGCTTCTCCCCTCCTACCGCTCCTCCTGGAGCGCGGTGCGAATGGCCTCCACTAAAACCTGGTTTTCCTCCGCGCGCCGGACCGCCACCCGGATCCAGCCCGGACGGAGCCCGTGGTAATTGGAACAGTCGCGCACCAGAATACCCTGCCGCAGCAAAAGCTCATACAGGGGCTTTTCATGGTACAGCAGCAGGTAGTTGGCCTGTGCGGGACAGACATACAGCCCCAGGCTTTCCAATTGCTCTTTCAGCCAGCCGCGCTGCGTTTGGATCACAGCGCGGGTTTGGTTCAGGAACTCGACCTCTTGCAGAGCGGCTACACCGGCGCATTGAGCAGGCAGCGATACATTCCAGGGCTGAACACACCTCCCCATGGCGGTCAGCAGTTCCCGGTCCGCGCTGAGGCAGTAGCCCAGACGCAGGCCCGCCATGCCGTAGCTTTTGGTAAACGCTTTCAAAATAAACAGCCCCGGCTGTTCCTTCAGCTTTTCCTTCAGGCTCAGCTGACGTCCCTGGTCGGAAAGGTCCAGAAAGCACTCGTCCAGGAACAGACGAATGCCCCGTTCGTGACAAAGCAGGGCAATTCTTTGCAGAAGCTCCGGGTCGATAACCTGCCCGGTGGGGTTATTGGGATTGCAAAGGAATATCACTTCACAATCGCTGTTCTGCAAAACTTCAAGGAACTCCTCAGTCAGTGCAAAGTCGTTTTCCCTCCGCAGCGGATAACGCTCCACCCGGCAGCCGATGGCCTCCAGGGCAGCGGAGTATTCAGAAAACGTAGGAGCCAGTTCCAACGCCCTTTTCGGCTTGACCGCCGTGCAGAAGGAGAAGATCAGCTCTGCCGCGCCGCAGCCGCAGAGAAGGTATTCAGGCGGGACCTGTTCAAATTCGGACAGGGCGGCGACCAGCTCCCGGCAATAGGGGTCGGGATACTGATTCAGCTTTTCCGCCGACTCCATCACCGCCCGACGAACCAATTCCGGTGTGCCCAGCGGGTTCGTGTTGGCTGAAAAATCCAGCTTGACCTCGCGCGTGTAAAGGTCGCCGCCATGGGGATTTTTCGTTTGATATAACATGTTTTCAGCTTCCTTTACAGCAGGATCAGCAGCGCTTTCACGCCGCCGAACAGGAGCAGCGCCAGCAGCGCGGTCACGTACAGAAGCCGTCCGGCCAACGGAATGTCCTCGTGGCAGATGGGCCGCACTGCATCGCCGATATAGGGCTTTTTATGCAGAACTCCATGGTACCAGGCGTCCCCCGCCAGCCGCAGGCCCAGCAAGCCCGCGCAGACTGATTCTGTCTGCGCGGAATTGGGGCTGGCGTGATTGAAACGGTCCCGCTTAAAAATACGCCATCCGTTTTTCACATCCAGCCGCATCAGCGCTCCCGCCGCCAGCATCAGCAGGGCGGACAGGCGGGCGGGGATGAAGTTCATCACATCGTCCATCTTGGCGGGAACAAGTCCAATGTTTTTGTAGGGTGGCTCCACATAACCCAGCATGGAGTCCATGGTGTTGACCGCCTTATAGAAAAATCCCAGCGGGGCGCCGCCCACCGCCAGAAACAGCAAGGGCGCCACCACGCCGTCCGAGGTGTTTTCCGCCACCGTCTCCACGGCGGCCCGGGTCACCCCATCCTCGTCCAGCCGCTGCGTGTCGCGGCCCACAATCATGGAGACCGCGCGGCGGGAGCGCTCCAAATCCCCGGTCTTCAGGGCAGCGTAGACATTCATGCTCTCGTCCCGCAGGGATTTGGTAGCCAGGACTTGCCAGCACATGATGCTCTCCACCGCCAGCCGCAGCCAGGGGCTGACCCAATGGCAAAACCACAAAACTGCAATCGGAACTGCGGTGGAGACCAGAACAACCAGGCACCACAGAATACCCCCGGCTAGCTTTTCCCCCCGTTCCGTTTTCGGGAAAACCCACCGCAGCGCCTTCTCCAGGGCGGAGATCAGCTTGCCGATGCCTACCACCGGATGCGGGATGCAATGGGGATCGCCCAGAAGCAGGTCCAGGAAAAAGCCCAGGACCAATGCGCAAAGGGACCATTTCATATGCGGGACTCCTTATGCCTGAAAAGTAAAGATGGTAATGGGGTTCTGTCCGGTCATCAGGTGGTACTCCCCCGCCTTTCTGTCCCGGGCCACAGTCAGGGAAACCGCCTCCACATCTGTAAAGGAAGATTCCTTTAAATAGGCTGTCAGTTCAGCAACAGATTCCAGAGAGATCGCCGTTGCCACGATCCGGACCGAGGGATTCTTCTCCAACGCCAGAGCAATGATCTCCCGCATACTTCCCCCGCTGCCCCCGATGAACACATGAGTGGGCGCGGGCAGATCCCGGCAGGTCTCCGGAGCGCTTCCGGAAACGATCGTCATATTCCGCGCAAAAAGCTTCTGCCGGTTTTCCTCCATCAGTGCCACGGCATCCGCCTTTCGCTCGATGGCGTAGACCTGTCCGTTCCGGGCCTGGAGCGCCATCTCAATGGCCACGGAGCCGGTCCCGGCCCCCACATCCCAGCACACCGCGTCTTCCGTTAGACGCAGCTTGGACAGGCAGACCGCGCGCACTTCGCTTTTGGTCATGGGCACCACCGCGCCGTCTGCCGCACTGCCCCGCTGGAACAGCGCGTCGGGTAGTCCGTGGGTCACCACAAAGGGCTTTATATGCTCGATCAGGGCCACGCTGAGGGTCTGATAGCTGCCCGCGGACAGCTCAGAAGCTGTACCCACAGTGATCTTCTCGTCCGCATAGCCCAACCGTTCGCCGACGCTGACGCGCACATCCCCCAGTCCGGCTTGAACCAGCCTGCGGCAGAGGGCGGCCATGCCGTCTTCCCCGCCCACCAGGGCAAATACACGGCGGTTTCGCTGCACATCCGGTACGATGTCGCGGTCCCGGCCGTGGACGCTGACCGGTACCACATCCTCGTAGGAGGTACCCAAGCGCGCGCAAAGGCAGCTCAAAGAGCTGAGCCCCGGCAGAACCTCCGTCTGGCAGTCCTTCAGCAGGGGCAGCAGCTTTTTCGTACCGCTGAAAAAGCCCGTGTCGCCGGACATGACCACCGTGAATTTCCGGTACTGCCGGTGGGACATGATATACTCCGCGATCTCTGCGGAGGCGATGGCATGATATACGCTTTGACCGGGCGCGGCCACCGCTTCCAGCATCCGTTTGGCGCCGATCAGGCAATCCGCCTGCCGGATAGCCCGGCGGGTCTCCTCCGTCATGCCGCCGGAGCTGCCCGGCCCGATGCCCACCACGGACACCTGGGGCCGCCAGGCAAGACCGAAGCGTTGGCAGAGCAGCTCCACAGTCTCGGAAAACCCGACACCTTCCCGCTGCGGGGGACGGCCGATCACCACCAAAGCTGCTCCCGCCTCCCGGGCCGCCGCAATCTTTTCGTCAAAGCCGCCGGCGCTACCCGCCTCCTTGGTCACCAGATACCGGGCGGAGACAGCGCGCAGCATGGCTACATTCATTTCCCGGGAAAAGGGCCCCTGCATGGCCAGAATGTGAGACGGAGCCAAGCCCGCGCTTTGGCAGGCCCGGAGAGAGTCCTCTAAGGGGAGCACGCGGGCGTAGGTACGCGCGGCAAAATCCCGGATTTTACTGTAAAGCTGAATCTCTTTACTCCCCGTGGTCAGCAGGACATTGCCGTCTGTCCCATTGAGGAATTCCACCGCTGCAGGAATGTCGGACACGAACACCGCATCGGCAGGGGCTGCGCTTCCCTCCCGCAGCAGACGCATGTACTCTGTTCCCGTGGTTTGACACGCCTTTGCGATGTTCTCCGTCGCCGCGGGCGCATACGGGTGGGTGGCGTCAATGATGCAATCGAAGTTCTGGACAGCAAACAGCTTCTCCATCTCCTCCTGCGTCAGCCGCCGGGCGGAGATGGTCAGGTTGTCCGCAGGATGGAGCAGGGTCTCGCCGTATTCAGTAGCCACGCAGGCGGTGACCTCCACCGGCTGTGTGGTCAGAAACTCCACCAGTTCCCGGCCCTCCGTGGTTCCTGCGAACACGCACAGCTTATACATCGCGGTACCCCCGGGGCGTGACCAGCTTTCCGCCGATGACCTTCGTGGCGGGATTGCCGATGAACACCGTGCAGAACATATCCGCCGGGAAATCTTTCAGCTCACCCAAGGTCAGCACCGAGCCGCTCTCACCTTCCCGGCCGATGTTCCGGCTGACGCCGCAGGGGCGGTCCTCCGGCAGGTGGCGCAGCAGGATTTCGCAGGCCCGGCGCAGATAATCGGAGCGGCCTTTGCTGGCGGGATTATACAGCACAATGGTCAGGTCGGCCTGGGCGGCGGCCTCCAGCCGCCGTTCGATCAGCTCCCAGCTGGTCAGCCGGTCGCTGAGACTGATGACCGCGAAGTCGTGGGTCAGCGGCGCCCCCAGAAGGGCCGCGCCGCTGCAGGCGGCGGTCAGGCCGGGCACCACGTCCACCGCAGGCTCTGTACTGTCGCCGCGCAGCTCATAAATCAGTGCGGCCATGCCGTAGATGCCGCTGTCACCGGAGCAGACCATGGCCACGTTTTTCCCCTTTTGGGCTTCCTCCAGGGCCATCCGGCAGCGGTCCACTTCCTTGGTCATGGGCGTGGTCATGAATTCCTTATCGGGGTAGCGGCCGCGCACCAGGTCCACATAGACGTGATAGCCGACGATGACGTCGCACTCCCGCAGCGCCTGGTCCGCCCGAACGGTCATATTTTCATAATTTCCGGGGCCGATGCCCACCACAGTCAGCTTACTCAAAGCGTACCTCCCAATGTTCTGCCGCCACCGCAACGGTGACGCCGTTGTGGATCGTCTTTTGTACCAACAGCTTCTCCGCACCCAGCATGGCCGCACGCTCGCAGACGTTGTCCACGCCGGTCACCCGCAGGACGCGCTCCGACGGGGTGAACTCCCCCGGCACGGCCTCTAACTCGTTCGCCGTGTAAAACTGAACGGGCCAGTGGTTTTCTTCGCAAAAGGCCAGCAGACCAGCTTCGTCCGCCTTCAGGTCAATGGACGCCGCGCATCTGATGGCTTTACGGTGGATCATGTGCTCATCCAGGACCTGCTCCACAGCCTCCCGGATCGTTTCCTTGCTCGTTCCCCGCCGGCAGCCGAGGCCCAGGTGCAGAACCGGCGGCACCAGCAGCAGCGTCTGGTCAAAGGGCTTTTTCTTCTGACAGGAAATGCAGATGCCCACGTCACCGTTCTCTCCCGTCACCACGCCGCTGGGCAGATCGGTCACGATGGGAAAGTCGCTTGCCAGCGGCACCGGCCGCTCCAGAATGGCGGCGGACACGGCCTTTGCCGCCTGCAGATTGGTAATGAGCAAGCCCTGCCGGGCGGCCCAGGCGTCCACGGAAAACTTGTTGTGGATATCCGTGGCTGTGGTAATGACCGGCGTGGCGCCCAGCGCCCCGGCGAGTTCCAGCGCCAGCTCATTGGCCCCGCCGATGTGCCCGGACAGCAGTGGAACCACGAACCGGCCCAGCTCGTCGATAGACACCACCGCCGGGTCGGTCAGCTTGCTGCGCACATGGGGTGCGATCTCCCGCACCGCAATGCCGCAGGCGCCCACAAAAACCATGGCGTCCGCCCATTCAAAAATCGGCCCGTAAAAGGGCTTACTGGGCCGCTGGATGGGCGCAAAGCCCGCCTCCTGAAAGCGCTCCATGGTATAGGCGCGCAGTTCTCCGCCGGAAAAATGTTCGATGACACGCCGTGCGATCACACACCCCTGCTTGCTGTACGCGAAGACGGCGACCTTCATTGGGTGGCCTCCCGGTATTCGGTGGTAAAGGCGGGGTCATACAGGCAGGAGCGCAGATACTTCTCCCCCATGCAGTTGCCCACAATGATCAGGGCGGTCTTGGTCAGGCCGTTTTCCGTAACAGTCTTGTGCAGGGTGTCCACCGTGCAGCGGAAGATTTTTTCGTCGGGCCAGGTGGCCTTGTACACCACTGCCACGGGCGTGTCGGCGCTATAGCCACCGGCCAGCAACTCCGCCTGGAGCTTGTCGGTCAGAGAGGTGCTGAGGAACAGCACCATGGTGGACTGGTGCGCCGCCAGAGAGCGGATGGACTCCCGCTCCGGTACCGGGGTGCGTCCCGCCGCGCGGGTGATAATGACCGTCTGGCTGACGTCGGGCAGAGTGTATTCCGTTTTCAGAGAGGACGCCGCGCCGCAGAAGGCGCTGACGCCGGGGCAGACATCGTAGGCAATGCCCAGCTTGTCCAGCTCGTCAAACTGCTCCCGCACCGCGCCGTAGATGCTGGAATCCCCGGTGTGCAGACGGACAGTCGTCTTTCCAGCCGCCTCCGCCGCCTGGACCACTTCCAGAACCTGCTCCAGGGTCATTTCCGCGCTGTTGTGGATCTCACAGCCGGGCTTGGTGTAGCTGAGCAGCTCCGGGTTGACCAGGCTGCCAGCGTAAATGACCACATCCGCCTCTCCCAGCAGGCGGGCACCCCGCACGGTGATCAGATCCACCGCGCCGCTGCCCGCGCCGACAAAATGTACCATATCTTATTCCTCCGTGATCTTTCGAATCAGTTGTTCCGTGTTGTCCGTCTTGCCAAGCAGACCGTAGACCTTGGAAAACAGCACCGCGCCGATCTCCATGTCTTCTCCCGCCCGGATCGTCAGCAGACGGTGGACCCGCCGGGTCAGACGGCGCAGAGTCACTTCGTAAATTTCCTCTTCCTGCAAGATCCGCAGGGCATCGTCGCAGGCCACGCAGTCCAGGATCTCTGCCGCACCGGCGGGGCTGACGCCGCAGGCAGCGGCCTGGGCGGCCAGAATCTCCATGCGGCAGTCGCCGTACTTGGAGTGGGTGTTAAACATGCCGCCCGCGATCTTCACCAGTTTTCCGATGTGCCCGACGAGCAGAGCGCCCTTGAAGTCCAGCTCCCGGCAGATGTCCAGCGCGTCGCCGATGAAGTTGGAGGTCTGCACCGCCTGGTCCGGGTCAATGCCCAGACCGTCGCGGATGAAATCCGAGCCGTAATTGCCGGGGGTCAGCAGTACATAGTCCGCCCCTGAAGCCCGGCGCTGCGCCAGCTCCACCCGGATGGTGTCCACCAGGGCCTGCTCGCTCATGGGTTCGACGATCCCGGTGGTCCCCAGGATGGAAATGCCTCCCTCGATACCCAGGCGGGGGTTAAAGGTCTTTTTTGCCAGAGCCCCCCCCTCTGGGGCGGAGATGATGACCGAGAGGCCGCCGTGATAATCCGCCAGGCGGCAGACCTCCTCCACATTCTCCCGGATCATCCGCCGGGGGACCGAGTTGATGGCGGCGGCGCCCACGGGCTGGTCCAGCCCCCGCTTGGTCACCCGGCCCACGCCTACGCCGCCGTCAATGGCGATGCAGGGCGTGTCGCTACGGGAAACCGCGGCAAAGATCTGGGTGCCCTTCGTCACATCCGGGTCATCCCCGCTGTCCTTCTCGATGGCGCAGGAGACCGTGTTTTCCGTCACCGTGATCTCCCGCACGGCCAGTTCCAGTGTGATGCCCTTGGGCGTCACGAGTGAAATGTGTTCCCGCCGCCTGCCCGTCAGCAGCATCCAGGCCGCCGCCTTGGCCGCCGCAGCGGCGCAGGAGCCGGTGGTGTAGCCCAGCCGAAGGCGCTTGCCGTCCTTTTCGATGTACTGTTCCATAACTCAGCGGGTGATCTGGTAGAGCACAGCGTTGCAGATAGCGGCGGCCACGTTGCTGCCGCCCTTGCGTCCCCGCGCCACAATGGAGGGAACGTCGTCCCCCAGGATCAGTTCCTTGCTCTCCACCACATTGACAAAACCCACGGGCACGCCGATGATCAAAGCGGGCTTCACCTTCCCCGCCGCCATCAGCTCGTGCAGCGCGATCAGGGCGGTGGGGGCGTTGCCGATGGCAAAAATGCAGGGCTGCTCCAACTGAGCCGCCCGCTCCATAGAGACTGTGGATCGGGTGACGCCCCGTTCCCTGGCCTCCTGGGCCACGTCGGGATCGGCGATGAAGCAGTGGACCTGGCCGCCCAGTTTGCCCAGCACGGTCTTATTGATGCCGGACATGGCCATGCTGGTGTCGGTGACGATGTGGCAGCCGGCGCGCAGCGCGGCGATGCCCTTGGCCACCGCGCCCGGGGTGAAGACCAGATTGTCCGCGTAGTCAAAATCCGCTGTGGTGTGGATGACCCGCTTGATGACAAGCTCGTTTTCCGCGTCCAGTTGGCGGTCGCCCAGGATCTCCGAAATGATCTCAAAGCTGCGCTTTTCAATGTCCATGGGTTTTACAATCTCAAACATATTCTCCAAGCTCCTTTAGGCAGGTCTCATAAAAGCCTTTGGCAAAGGCCGGATTGGCGTAAAAATGGAAGTGAGGATACCCGGCGTAGAGCCGGTCCGTCGCCACCACGCAGTCCCAGCTCTTTCCGGTGGACTTAAAAGCGGTAAAGCAGTCGCCGGGCACAGTGGCATCCCAGTGGTGGAACTCATGGCCACGGATCTCCTCCCCCGCTTTGCAGAGAAGGTTGTCCGTCCTGGCCTTCAGGGTCACGTAGCCGAATCGCCGCAGCTTACCCGTGTCAAAGCACTCGCCGGGCAGGAAGCCGACCATCGGGTGGCCCGCGATGGCCTGCGTCAGATACATGAAGCCGCCGCACTCGGCGATGCAGGGAAGCCCCCGCTCCAGCGCGGTACGAATGGAGTCCCGCATGGGGCGGTTTTCGCTGAGCTTTTCGGCGTACAGCTCCGGGTAGCCGCCGCCCAGATAAAGCCCCTGGATGTTCTCCGGCAGCCTTTCGTCCACAAGGGTGCTGAACTCCACCAGCTCCGCTCCCATATCCCGAAGGGCCTGTAGGCTGTCCTCGTAGTAGAAGCAGAAGGCCTTGTCCCGCGCCACCCCGATGCGCACGGTCGTGTCATAATGCGGCAGTTCCACCGGCTCATAGCAAATGGGTTCGGCGTCCCCGGCCAGCTTCAGCAGGCCGTCCAGGACGATGGTCTTCTCCGCCTGCTCCGACAGTGCCGCCATCTTTTCCTTTAGGCCCGCCACCTCGGCGGCCGTGACCAATCCCAAGTGGCGGCTTTCCAGAGTGCAGTCCGGCATGGAGGGCAGATAGCCCAGCGGCTCCACCCGTCCTCCGAACCGCTCCCGAATGGCCCGGGCGAGCGCCTCATAGGTCATAGGCGTGCACTGGTTCAGGATGACGCCCCGTATCCCGCTGTCCGGACAGAAGGAAAGAAAGCCGTGGATCGTGGCCAGGATGGACAGGGATGCGCCCCGGGCGTTGACAACCAGGACGACCGGGCTGTGGGACGCCCGCGCCACCCCATAGGAGCTGGCCTGGACTGACGTCAGACCCATGCCGTCGTAGTAGCCCATGACCCCCTCGATAACGCTGACGTCGCAGTCGGAGGCGCTGCGGGCCAGCAGATCCCGCATGGTGTTCTCCTCAAAGAAAAACAGGTCCAGGTTGGCGCTTTTCGCACCAATGATGCGGCTGTGGAACATGGGGTCGATGTAATCCGGTCCACACTTGAATGCGCCCACCCGCAGCTTCCGGTTGACCAGCGCCTGCAGCACCGCGCAGGTCACTGTAGTCTTGCCGCAGCCGCTGTTGGTACCCGCCAGCAGCAGCCGTGGGATTCGCCGTTCCATTCAACTCCACCTCCGTACAAAACATAAAAGCCGCGGCAGCTTATTGGGGCTGCCGCGGCCGTGTTTCCGCAACAAAGATACTCCCTCCCCTTTACACGCGGGGAGGAGTAAAACACTTCCTCAAGCAGGTCTTCTGACTTGCGCTTAGGGAGGAACGCTCCTCCTGCGCCCGAGTTCTGCCTTCCCAGTTTCCCAGTGACTGACTTTCGTCAACGAGCCTCGGACTCAGCACACACAGTGGCGGTACCGTCCGGGATTCTCACCCGGTTCTCTATTCTCCCCGGCGGTCTTTCCGGACCGAAGGGTACTTGAAGGGTTTCAAATTTACCTATTCAGTATATTCTCCCATTTTTCCTGTGTCAAGGTAATTTTTTGGCTTTTCCGCTGTTCTGCAATTGGATCAAAATTTGGCAGAACTGCTTGACTTTGGAGTCAATATCCGCTATGATGTTCTTTAATGGTTTAAAGTGAAAAATGTACCGTTTGATGCTATACGAAAAGGAGCGATTTGCTTTGCCGATTACTGATCTGCTGGAGCGCAACAGCAAGCTGTATGGAAACGAGGTCGCGCTGGTCGAAATCAACCCGGAGGTCCAGGAGGCCCAGCGCGTCACCTGGAAGGAATATGAGCTGATCCAGCCCACCTCTACCGCCCCCTATCGCCGGGAAATCACCTGGTCGGTTTTTGACGAGAAGGCCAACCGGGTGGCCAACCTGCTGCTGAGCCTGGGCATCCGCAAGGGACAGAAAGTGGGCATTCTGATGATGAACTGCCTGGAATGGCTGCCCGTCTATTTCGGTATCCTGAAGTCCGGCGCCGTGGCGGTTCCGCTGAACTTCCGCTACACCGCCGAAGAGATCAGCTACTGTGTCAAACTGGCCGATGTGGACGTTCTGTTCTTCGGTCCTGAGTTCATCGGGCGGATCGAGGCCATCGCGGAAGAACTGGGACGCGAGCGGCTGCTGATGTTCGTGGGCGATTCCTGCCCCTCCTTCGCCGCCGACTACCATTCCGCCGCCGCCAACTGCTCCAGCGTCGCCCCCAAGGTTCTGATCGACGATGAAGACGACGCGGCCATCTATTTCTCCTCCGGCACCACCGGCTTCCCCAAGGCCATTCTGCAGCGCCACCTGGCCCTGCTCCAGTCCGCCCGGATGGAGGCCTACCACCACGAGACCACCCACGACGATGTGTTCCTGTGCATCCCGCCGCTGTACCACACCGGCGCGAAAATGCACTGGTTCGGCTCCCTGTTCACCGGCGGAAAGGCCGTCCTGCTCCGGGGCAACTCCCCCAAGGCCATCTTTTCGGCCGTGTCGCAGGAGGAATGCACCATTGTCTGGCTGCTGGTACCCTGGGCTCAGGACATTCTGGCCGCGCTGGACCGGGGCGATCTGAAGCTCGCGGATTATCAGCTCAGCCAGTGGCGGCTGATGCACATCGGCGCCCAGCCCGTGCCCCCCAGCCTGATCAAGCACTGGATGGAGTACTTCCCCCACCACAAATATGACACCAACTACGGCCTGTCCGAGTCCACTGGCCCGGGCTGCGTCCATCTGGGGATGGATCACCTGGACAAGGTGGGCGCCATCGGCGTGCCCGGCTACGGCTGGGAGGTCAAGATCGTGGACGAGCAGGGCGAGATCGTCCCCCAGGGACAGGTCGGCGAGCTGTGCGTCAAGGGCCCCGGCGTCATGGTGTGCTATTACCACGACCCCAAGGCGACAGAAGAGGTCCTGATGGACGGCTGGCTGCGCACCGGCGATATGGCCCAGCAGGACGAAGACGGCTTCATCTTCCTGGTGGACCGCAAGAAGGACGTCATCATCTCCGGCGGCGAGAACCTGTACCCGGTCCAGATCGAGGCCTTTTTGGCCGGCTGCCCGAAGATCCACGATGTGGCTGTCATCGGCCTGCCGGACAAGCGTCTGGGTGAGATCGCTGCGGCCATCATCCAGGTCAAGGAAGGCGTGGAATGCACGGAGGAGGAGATCAACGAATTCTGCACCGATCTTCCCCGGTACAAGCGTCCCCGGAAGATCATTTTCGCCAACGTGCCCCGCAACGCCACCGGTAAAATCGAAAAGCCCAAGCTGCGTGAGATGTTCTGCGGCGTGCGCCTGGTAGAAGCCCAGAACCAGGGTTAAATACATATAATTTAAAGACGTTCTGAATTTTCCGATTCAGAACGTCTTTTTTCACACTTTTTGCTTCATCAATCCGTGCCTGTTGCAATACAGGTACAAGACCCCGCGTCCGCGCAGATTCAGCCGGGTCTCAGCGTTTCCCTCCGGGTAGAGCTTGACCAGCTGCAGCCTGTCCGCCGTCACATAGGCGATAAAAGAGATATAATGCTCCTTTGTCATGTCGTGATCGACGGTCAAAAAATGCTCGTCCTCCACGTTCTGGATCTGGATTCTGTGCTGCTCATCCGTCTCCTCTGCCTCCAGGGCGGGAAGGGTCACGCCGCAGCAGCTGACCAGGGCATTCCCCGCCGCATGGATCACATTGCCGCAGATGGGGCACACATAGAACTTTGTGCGCAGCATATTGCAGGAGATGTTGCGGTTGATGACTGTCTCCCCGTTCATCAGCTCGATGACCGAAACGCCCAGCGCCTTTGCCAGCGGTTGGATCAGCGCGATGTCGGGCAGTCCCTTTGCCGTCTCCCATTTGGACACAGCCTTGCCGCTGACGCCGATCTTCTCCGCCAGCTCTGCCTGAGTCAGCTTTTGCCCTTCCCGCAGCCGTTTGATCGTAGCCCCGGTGATATAGGTGTTCATTTTGCTCTCTCCTTTGATCATTCTGAGGAAAGCATAACCCATCAGCGCAGTTCTTGCAACCTACGGTGCGTGGAATGGCGCAGGAGCTGATCTAAAATGCGGCGGCCCTGCTTTTGCAGGGCCGCCCATACATCAGCAGCCGAAGCCGCACAGCTGGCAGAGAATCTGCCAGATAAAGCTGCAATCAAAGTTACACATCTTGCTGACCTCCTGATTCATATTCGTCTCGCGAAGACAGGCAAATTGTAACCGTTTTGTAACCATTTTGCAAATGTAAATCCTGCCGGGCCTCTTTCATACGGTCGATTTCCATATTGCGTCCCCGGGCAACTTGTGCTAAACTGAGAATCAGCAGAACAAAGGCGTGATGCGCGCCTTTGTTCTGCTTTTTTCTTTTTAGGAGGCGGTACCATGGCGGCATTTGATAAAATCAACTGCGGGTATCCCGGTCTGGATCAGGCCCTGGATTACATCCGTCTGGGCGACAATGTGGTCTGGCAGGTATCCAGCGTAGAAGAATTCGGGCTGTTCGCCCGTCCCTTTGTCCGGCAGGCGGTGGCCGACGGTCGGCGGGTGCTTTACATCCGCTTTGCCCAGCACCCGCCCGTTCTGGACGACCTGACCGGGGTCGAGCTGTGCGAATATGACCCGGACCAGGGCTTTGAAGCATTTACGGTGGCGATCCACGACAAGATCACCGAGGCCGGGCGGGACGCGTTCTACGTCTTCGACTGCCTGTCCGAGCTGCAGTCGGTCTGGTATACCGACCTGATGATGGGCAACTTTTTCCGGGTCACCTGTCCCTATCTGTTCGAGCTGGACACCGTGGCCTACTTTCCCCTGCTGCGCGGCCGTCACTCCTTCGACGCGGTGGCGCGCATCCGGGACACTACCCAGCTTCTTTTGGATGTATATTCCGAGGGAGACACGCTGTTCCTCCACCCCTTGAAGGTGTGGAACCGTTATTCAGACCGCATGTTCCTCCCCTACTGCTATCAAAAGGAGCAAAACGACTTCACCGCCGTGGAGGATGCGGTGGGCATGAGCCGGTACTATCAGCTCATGCAGGACCTCACCGCCGGCGCTCAGGACCAGAACTACGACAGTCACGACCGCTTTTTCAGTCTGGCCCGGCTGGACTTTGCCCGGGGTACCTTCTCCGCGGACACGGAGGAACAGATCATCGACAGTACCATGACCAAGGATGTGCGGCTGAAGGACATGGTCAAGCGCTACTTCACCCCGGCGGACTATTTCCAGCTGCGGGACCGGATGATCGGCAGCGGCGCTATCGGCGGAAAGGCGTGCGGAATGCTGCTGGCCCGGAAGATCGCCCAGAAGGAGATCCCGGAGTTCTCCCGCTACAGTGAGCCCCACGATTCGTTTTATATCGGCTCCGATGTGTTCTACACCTATATCGTCTCCAACGGCTGCTGGCGGCAGCGCATCCGGCAGAGGACGCCGGAGGGCTACTTCTCCGAGGCGGAGGACCTGAAAAAGGCCCTGCTGGAGGGTACCTTTCCTTCCAACATCCGGGAGCAGTTTCAAAAGGTTCTGGATTACTTCGGGCAGAGTCCCTTCATCGTCCGCTCCTCCAGCTTTCTGGAGGACGGCTTCGGCAACGCCTTCGCAGGAAAATATGAATCTGTGTTCTGTGTCAACCAGGGTGACCCTCAGGAGCGGCTGAACGCCTTTGAACAGGCTGTGCGTGTGGTCTATGCCAGCACCATGAACCGCTCCGCCCTGGAATACCGCCTGCAGCGGGGCATGAGCCAAAAGGATGAGCAGATGGCCGTCCTGGTGCAGCGAGTCTCCGGCTCCTACTTCGGACAGTGGTTCCTACCCGGCGCCGCGGGGGTGGGCTACAGCCATAGCAACTATCAATGGAACCGGGACATGGACCCAAGTGCCGGGATGCTTCGCATCGTGGTGGGCCTGGGCACCCGCGCGGTGGACCGCCCCGGTGAGGACTATCCCCGCCTTGCCAACCTGGACCGGCCGGCGGTCACCGTGGCCACCACGGTGGCGGATAAACACCGCTTCTCCCAGCGCTATGTGGATGTGCTGGACTGTCAGGAAAACCGCCTGCGGGAACTGCCGCTGGATCAACTGCTTCCCTGCCTGCCGGTGTGGTACCGCAGGAGCGTCATGGAACGGGACCGGGAGGCCGAGGCAGTCCTGCGGGATCGCGGCGCGTTCCGGGAGGTTTGGTTCGCCAACTGTCAGGCCCTGCTGGAAAACAAGACCTTCACCGGCCTGATGCAGCAGATTCTGAAGACCCTGGAGCGCGTCTACGGAAATCCAGTGGACATTGAATACACTGTCAATATGGACGAGACGGGCGCTTTCGTGGTGAACCTGCTCCAGTGCCGCCCTTTGTACCAGGGGCGGACGGGCGAGCAGGTGGACTGGAAGACACTGCGCCTGTCGGAGACGCTTTTTGACCTGCGGGACTCCTCCATGGGCTCCTCCGGCCGCCGGGCCATCGACGCGGTGGTGTGGATCGACCCCAAGGGCTACCGCGCTTACCCTTACATCAAAAAGGCCGGCTTGGCCGCCGCCGTGGGCAAGATCAACCGGCACTATAACGGCAGCGGAAAGAAGCTGCTCCTGCTGGCCCCCGGGCGTCTGGGCACCTCCTCCCCCGACCTGGGCATTCCGCTGTCCTTCGGTGACATCACCAACTTCACCGTGGTGTGCGAGGTTTCCGACCGGCAAGCGGGCTTCATGCCCGAACTGAGCTACGGCAGCCACATGTTCCAGGACCTGGTGGAAGCGGAGATCGCCTACGGCGCTGTGTGGGGAAACGAAAAAACGGCCGCGTACCACCCGGAGCTTCTGGACTGCTGGGAGGACCTGTTCCCCACCCTCTGCCCGGAATACCCGGAGCTGAACGGCATGGTCAAAGTCGTGGAGACCCCGGGGCTTGGCTACTGGCTGGACGCGGTGGAAAACCGGGCCGTCTGCGGACTTACATAAAGCAAAACAGCAACGAAAATGACCCGATTTCAGCCGAAATCGGGTCATTTCTGTCCCCTAAGGCATTATTTTGGCATTGATTTTTTCGCTTTACTGTGTTATATTGTGACCGTTCATCTTCAAAGTGTTCACCCTTGCGGAAAAGGATTTTTTATGATCAAGACCTGGAACATCACCATACCGGAGCTGACGGGGGACATCGAACGCCGGGCATATGTCTACCTGCCTGACATGCTGGAGGACGACCCCGATGGGCGCTGTCCGGTGCTCTATATGTTTGACGGGCACAACGTCTTTTTTGATGACCATGCCACCTACGGCAAAAGCTGGGGCATGGGCGGCTATCTGGACGAGCACGAGATTCCCCTCATCGTGGCGGCGGTGGAGTGCAACCACAGCCCGGACAACGGACGCTTGTCCGAATACTCCCCCTTCTCCTTTCAGGACCGCCGCTTTGGCCGGGTGACAGGCCGGGGTCAGATCACGATGGAATGGATGGTGCACACGTTCAAGCCCTTCATCGACGCGAACCTTCCCACCCTGCCCGACCGAGCGCACACCTTCATTGCCGGCAGCTCCATGGGCGGTCTCATGAGTCTGTATGCCCTGATGGCCTATAACCACGTGTTTTCCCGCGCGGCGGCGCTCTCCCCTTCCCTGTGGTGCTCCCCGGGGCGGATCGAGCAGCTGATCCGGGGTGCGGAGCTTGCACCGGATACGGTGCTCTATCTGGACTATGGTTCCCGGGAGATGACCGGACGGAGGACGCCGCAGCAATTGAGCCGGGTGGCCAGCCTGCTTCTGGAGCGCGGCGTATTGCTGGACTGCCGTGTCATCCCGGGCGGCGAGCACTGTGAGGCCAGCTGGGAGCGGCAGATCCCCTTCTTTTTAAATACCCTGCTCTACGAGCTGGAATAGAGGAGCAATCAACGTGGAAACCCAGTATTATAAAAATTACAGCCCGGTTTTGGGCCGGGACATGGAGTGCAAGGTCTACGGCCATGCCGGCCGCCCTGTGCTGTTCATTCCCTGTCAGGACGGGCGCTTCTTTGATTTTGAGAATTTTCACATGGCTGACGTGTGGGCGCCCTGGATCGAGTCCGGTCAGGTGATGGTGTTCTCCATCGATACCCTGGATGGGGAAACCTGGTCCAACAAGGGCGGCGACCCCTACTGGCGCATCCGGCGGTACGAACAGTGGATCGCCTATATCACCGACGAAATGGTGCCCTTCATGCGTGCCATGGTCAACGAGCGCAACGGCTGGGACGGCGAGCCCGGTGTCATGGTGTTCGGCTGTTCCCTGGGCGCCACCCATGCCGCCAACCTGTATCTCCGCCGCCCCGACCTGTTTGACCGCCTTCTGGCCCTCAGCGGCATCTACAGCGCCGACTATGGCTTCGACGGCTATATGGACGATGTGGTCTACATGAATTCCCCGGTCCATTACATGGCGAATCTGCCGGCCGACCACCCCTATGTGGAGCTGTTCAACCGAAAAAAGGCGGTCATCTGTGTGGGCCAGGGCCCCTGGGAGCTGCCTGAGACAACCTGCCGGCTCCGGGACATTTTTGCGGAAAAGGGCATCCATATCTGGGTGGACCTCTGGGGCTATGACTGCGCCCACGACTGGGACTGGTGGTATAAACAGGTGGTCTACTTCCTGCCCTATCTGCTGGATCAATAATCAAACAAGGATGAGAGAGGAATAACGATGAAAAACGTAGTCTTCATTTCCCCCAATTTTCCCACAAACTACTGGCAGTTCTGCCGGGAGCTGAAAAATAACGGTCTGAATGTGCTGGGGATCGGCGACCAGCCCTATGACCAGCTGACCGCTGAGCTGAAGGGCAGCCTGAACGAGTATTACAAGGTGGGCAGCCTGGAAAACTACGACGAGGTCTACCGGGCCGTGGCCTTCTTTATTTTCAAGTACGGCCGCATCGACTGGCTGGAGTCCAACAATGAGTACTGGCTGGAGCGGGACGCCCGGCTGCGCACCGACTTCCACATCACCAGCGGCTTCCAGGTGGAGGATATGCCCCGGATCAAGTACAAGTCCAAAATGAAGGAGTTCTACACCAAAGCCGGACTGGCGGTGGCCCGCTACCACCTGGTGGATGATCTTGACAATTGTTTTTCCTTTACACAAAAGGTGGGCTACCCGGTGGTGGTCAAACCGGACAACGGCGTGGGCGCCTCCCACACCTATAAGCTGAGCAGCGACGAGGAGCTGCGGGCGTGGTTCCGTGATGAGCGGGAGAGTGATGTCTCCTACATCATGGAAGAGTTCGTCCACGCGGAGGTCAACTCCTACGACGCCATCATCGACTCCAACGGAGAGCCCATGTTTGAGACCGGCAACGTCACCCCCATGTCCATTATGGACATCGTTAACGAGGCGGACAACTCCATCTATTACATCCTCAAGGATCTGCCCGAGGACACCCGGAAGGCCGGCCGCGCCACCGTCAAGAGCTTCGGCGTCAGAAGCCGGTTCGTCCACTTTGAGTTTTTCCGCCTGACCCAGGACCAGGAGGGGCTGGGCAAAAAGGGCGAGATCATGGCGCTGGAGGTCAATATGCGCCCCTGCGGCGGCTTCTCCCCGGACATGATGAACTTTGCCAACAGCACCAATGTGTATAAGATCTGGGCGGATATGATCGCGTTTGACCGCTCCACGGTGCCGGAGGGCAAGCATTTCTACTGCGCCTTTGCCGGCCTGCGGGACGGCAAGAATTTTGTTCTGGATCACGAGGCCATCATGGCCCGGTACGGCTCCCACATGAAGATGGTGGAGCGCATCCCCGACGCTCTGGCCGATGCCATGGGCAACCAGATGTATATGGCCACCTTCTCCACCAAGGAGGAGATGGACGCCTTCTACAGCGATATTCTCCGGTGTAACTGAGGAGACCGGGAGAGATATGTAAAAACAACAGCAAGGCGGGAGCATCCTTTATGATGCTCCCGCCTTGCTGTTAGTGCTGTGAAAGATGCCCATTTGTTGATGAATATACCTGAAGGATGCCAATCATCCAAGTCCGCGTCTTAACCACGGCGGATCACCGTGACCCCTTCCAGGCTGGAATCCTCGGGCAGAGAGAACACATCTTCCAGTCCCTCCGTGATATAGACCTGTCCGCCCTCTGTGACAAGGATCGCCTCAAAATCGTCTGAGCCGCGCCAGAAATCGGCGGCATCCTCCAGCCCCATGACGAACAGGGCGGTGGAAAGCCCGTCGCAGACCAGGCCGCTGTCGCCCACGACGGTGACCGACGCCAAGCCGCTGCGCACGGGCGCTCCGGTCGCCGGGTCAAGGATATGCCAATAGGTCTGCCCGTTCTCCACAAAGTAACGCTCATAGCCGCCGGAGGTGACGACCGCCTGATCCGTGATCTCCAGGATGCCCACATATCCGTCTCCGAAGGGGTCCCGCACCGCGATCCGCCAGGGGGAGCCGTCCGGCTTGCTGCCCAGCGCCTGCACATTTCCGCCCAGGTTCAGCAGAGCGGACGTAACGCCGGACTCCCGCAGCAGGGAGATCAGCCGATCCCCGGTGTACCCCTTCGCCACGCTGCCCAGGTCGATTTCCATCGCGGAAGCAAGGGACACCTGGCCGTTTTCCTCATCCAAAGCGATCTGCGTATAATCCACATGGGGAAGCAGTGCGTTCAGCTCCGCATCATCCGGGACACGGTATTCTCCGGTGGTGAAGCCCCAGGCGCGCACCACGGGATAGATGGAAAGGTCCAGCGCGCCGTTCGTCCGCCCGCAGAGCTCCAGCGCCCGATGCAGCAGATCAGTGGTATCCGCGGACAGCGTCCCGCCGCCGTTTTGATTAACCGTATAGATCTCGCTGGTTTCCGCGGTCACGGACAGCTTCGCTTCCAGATCCCCGATGCACGCCTGCGCCGCGGAAAGCAGCTCTTCCCCGCCGTAAATAGTCAGATCCATGACGGTATCCATGGCAAAGACCGTACCGGTGACCGGCTGCGCGGCGGCCGTCTGCTCCGTGGAAGCCTGGCCGGAACATCCGGTCAGAAGGAAAGCAAGAAGCAGCAGAAGGGCAAATGCTCGTTTCATGAAAAGGTTCCTTTCCCTCAATTTTTTGCGCTGGCCAGAGCGGCCGCGACCGCATCGATGATGCCGCCGGAGGAGTAGGTGGCCCCGCTGACGGTATCCACATCGGTGCTCTGGAGGGTCAGGATGCGGTTGATCACCGACAGGGCGTTGGAATAGTACGGCTCATCCTCGTCGGCGGACGTGACCGTAATGGCGGTGATCACATCATCCTGAATGGTGACGCTGACGGTGATGGTGCTCCAATATCCCTCACCGCTGCCGCTGAAGGTGCCGTTCTGATAGGTGCGCTCCGGCGCAGGGGTTGGGGTCGGCGTGGGTGTGGGCGCGGGAGTCGGAGTCGGTTCAGGCGCGGGTGCCTGCGTCTGAGACTCCTGGGGCGCCTCGGACTGGGACGGCTCCTCCGCAGCCCCGGCCTGCTCCGGCGTCTCTGCCGCGGGCTGCGGTTCTTCGGTTTGTTCGTCTGCGGACGGGACCGGATCGGGAGACTCCGCTTCGGCGTCCTGCGCATCCTCCGGCGCTTCCGGCAAAGCAAGTGTCTCCGGCTCCGGATTTTCTTCCGGTTCAAGGGATTCCGGCCGGAGCGGAGTCTGGGACAAAGCATTTTCTTCCCTCGCCGCGCAGACGCTTACCGCGCCGCTCAGGCAGAGGGATACGGCCAGAACACAGACCAAGGACACAGCCTGTCTCCGGAACAGTTTGTCCGGCTTCCGGGTTTTAAGCGCCTGTGCCTTCATGACGCGGCACACCGCATAACCCAAAAACACCACGCTGTATACCAGCACGTTCAGCGCATATCCGCCGCGGCCATCCAGAGCGGAAGGGATAGACAGCAGCATAATGTGGACACACAGCAGGGCATAAAAACCGTATGCCAAGCGCTGCAGCCGTTTCCAACTGCGGGCGTTCATCTTCTTCCGCACCGCCGGAAAGGACGTCACGAACAAGGGCAGCATGATGACCATCAGCACCAGCGAGCAGACCGCCGCCGCCAGCTGATTGACGGGCAGGCGGCCGGGCTGGGCAAACAGGAAGCGAAAATAGGTCCGCCCATAGGAAATATTATGGGCCAGGGTCAGGATACAGGCCAGGATGGACAGCTCACCCCGGATGGGCATCAGAAGCCGGACGGCTTTGGAACCATTGGGCAGCGCGCCGGTCCACATGACCGCCGCGAAGAGCGCGGTGGCAAACGCGCCACGGGAAGCCAGCGGCCACACCCAGTTCTGGAACCACGCCGGGAAAGACACACGGCCCCAGGTACAGCCGATGACCGCCAGGGCGATCACGGCCGCGGCAATGTAAAATACGGTCGGGTGTTTTTTCAGCGGCTTGGCGCAGCCCCAGATAAACAGCGCCGCCAGGGCCAGCGAGATCAGAAAAATCATACAATACCTCCAAGGTGAAATCAGGGAAAGCCCCGGGTCCGCGGATACGGCCCCGGGGCGTTAATACGCAGGTCAGTGGGCGCTCGGATCAGAAGTGATATAAACGGACAGATGGCCGGTCAGATCGGTGATCAGCTCCGCAGCCTCGGCAGAGGTGGCAGTGCTGTCTTCCAGCATTTCGATCGCTTCCTCATAGTGCTCGATCAGGCCCTCGTCCTGGGCCGCCGTTCCGTTCTCGATCAGCGTTTTTGCCTGATCCACCAGGGCGGTCAGCTGCTCCCGCTGGGTAGAGCTGATAGGCAAGGCGGCTACGATGTCCGCATAGTTGCTGCTGGAGACCTTGATCGTATAGGTCTGGGTGCTGTCGTACGCGCTGTCCATGGTGACCTTGCCGTCCTGAATTCTGGCGGCATTCGCCACGGTCTGTGCGCCGCGCCCGGAGCCACAGGTGATGGTGACCATCACATCTTTCAGGGCCTCAGGGACGCCAGTGATGATGACTTCCGGGGAACCTTCGCCCGCAAAGGAGGCGGAAACCCTCTCGGAGCCGCTGTAGGCGGGCTTGATGTAGATGCCGTCAACGGTGTAGATGTAGGTGCTGTCGGGCATGATGTAGGTGATGGAGGTCACTTTCTCCCCCACCAGCTTGGCCAGCTCGGGCAGATTATCCCAGCCCACGATGTGGGCGTTCTGCGCGCTGTCCTCGGTCACGTTGAAAGACACCTCCCAGGGCTGCAGCCACATGCTCTGGAGGAACTCCATACCGACTCTCAGGCCGCTTTCGGTCTCCAGAATGGCGCCCTGAATATTGGCGTTGATGGCCCAGCCCTCGTCGGTGCGGTTGTTGCGGATGTTTGCGGTGGAGTTCTCGGTCACGTCGATCTCATAATCGCCCCAAGTGGAACCGGTCTTCAGGGTGACAGCGGCGTCCGTCACGGTTTCCACCACATTGAAGTTGGTGGCAGAGTAAACCGCTTTGTCGTTGAAGACGGTCACGGTCTTGTACTGCTGGGGAGTGGTACGCGTGAACTGGAAGGTGGGATTGATGGCCAGATAGGCCTCATAGTCCTCGGCGGAAACGGCTATGTTCACGTTTTTCACGCCCAGAATGTTGTAGCCCTCGGTCTTGTCTTCGGTATAGTTGGTGTACATGCCGCCGTTGAAGCTGTTGTACATACCCACAGTGGCGGAGGAGACGCCGTCCACACCGTAGCTGTCCGTGCTGCTGACGTCGCCAGAGTAGTACTCCGCAAAGGTCAGGGTCGCCTTGCCGTACACGACGTCGTAGTCGGCCAGGTCAAAGGGCAGCGCGTCCAGGGCGTTGCTCAGGAGGGTAACGCCCTCGGCAACGGTCAGCATTTTCCGGGGCATCAGGCTGCCCTCCGGCGTGCCGTTGATATAGCCCGCTGCCACCAGAGCGGCGACGGCGTTCCTGGCGTCCGCGCTGATCTGGGCGTAGTCGCTGAACTGTGCAATCGCTTCCACCTGCTCGCTCGTCGCGGTCAGATCCAAAAGGCTTGCTACGATGGTCATGGCCTGCTCACGGGTCAGGGCGCTGCCGGCGTCCGCATCCGTGTATGCGGCCCCCTTTGCGGCGGAGCCGATGATCGTATCGATCAGGGCGGTAAACTGTCCGCAAGTCATGGCGGCATCCGGGTCACTGATTCCCGCGCTCAGGTAATCGCGGTCAACAAAATCCTGAATCACTGCCTGGGCCCAATGCCCCTCCGCGCTGGGCGCGGCCTCCGCGGCAGGCACAAATGCCGCAAGCATGCAAACGCTCAGCAGGGCGCCGGATATACGCTGTACTTTTTTCTTCATAATGTCGCTCCTTTCTGGTTAGCTGCCGCTAACTTCATGTTAAAAAGAAACAGCTTTTCCAAGCCTTACAGCAAGGCCGGAAAACCTGAAACAGGTCAGTTAGCATATGCTACCTGACGGTTAGTTTACCTTGCAGTTTGCGAATTGTCAAGACGAACGTTGAAATTTTTTCCTGTGCTGCCCGGTGAAAGGCGTCAACAAAAAAACCGGGCCATGGAGCGGTGAGGCCCATGGCTCGGGTTGGTTCTGCCCTTTTATTCCTTGACATGCCCCTTTATGGCCTGAAAGGATTTGTCGCTGATCACATGTTCAATGCGGCATGCGTCTTCCATGGCGGTCTCTTCGTCCACTCCCAACCGAACCAGCAGGTCTGTCAGTACAGTATGGCGTTCATAGATTTTTGCAGCGGTTTCCTCGCCGATCTCGGTCAGGGTCAAAGAACCGTGCTCGTCGGCAGTCACATAGCCGCCGGTCTTCAGCAGGCCCATGGCACGGCTGACGCTGGGCTTGGAAAACCCCATGTATTCACTCACATCAATGGCGCGGACATAGCCGTTCTTTTTCGACAAAATATAGATGGTTTCAAGATACATTTCGCCGGATTCCTGTAAATGCACGGATTCTCCTCCCCTTCCCGCCTTTGATCGGGCACGTATCAAGGTTATTGATATGCCTATTAAAAGATATCATATAATTAAAGATCCTGCAAGCAGAAAGAAGCTTTTCCAGGCGGCAGAAGTCCTCTTTGCTGCAAAGTGCGGAAAAAAATACTAAAATTGGGCTTGACAAAACTGTCCCGCAGGTCTATGATATAGGAGGTTAGCGGGAGCTAACCTTTTGCGGCCGCATTAGTTAGCGGCCGCTAATTCAAATGACACAACAAAGAGGGTTCGAACATGATGCCGCTTACATTTGCCGATGTTGGCGAGGAGCATATTATCAAGAAGATCGGCGGCAAGCCGGAGGTCAAGAAGCATTTGGAAAACCTGGGCTTCGTGGTCGGCACCGGAGTGTCCGTCATCAATACGATCGGGGGCAACGTCATCGTCAAGGTGAAAGAGGCCCGCATCGCAATCAGCCAGGAAATGGCGCAGAAGATCATGATCTGATGTTCTCGCCGGACGTATTCCGATCACAATAAAGGAGGAGAGAGGCATGAAGACACTTCGGCAGGCAAAAGTTGGTGATACCGTCAAGGTCGTGAAGCTCCATGGCGAAGGCGCCGTGAAGCGCCGCATCATGGACATGGGCATTACCAAGGGTGTGGAAGTAAAGATCCGCAAGGTTGCCCCCCTGGGCGATCCTGTGGAGATCACGGTCCGTGGCTATGAGCTGTCCATCCGCAAAGCGGACGCTGACATGATCGAAATCGAATAAGCAGGTCTGAGTACCGGGGCGTAAGCCCCGACTTATTTCACCATGGGTTAGCGAGCGCTAACGGAAGGAGAGAGAATCCATCATGGAATTGAAAATTGCCCTGGCGGGCAACCCCAACTGTGGTAAAACCACATTGTTCAATGCACTGACCGGATCGAACCAGTTCGTGGGCAACTGGCCCGGCGTTACGGTCGAGAAAAAGGAAGGCAAGCTGAAAAAGCATTCGGATGTCACCATCACCGACCTTCCCGGAATCTATTCCCTGTCCCCTTATACTCTGGAAGAGGTCGTCGCGCGCAATTATCTGATCGGCGAGCGCCCGGACGCGATTCTGAACATCGTGGACGGTACCAACCTGGAACGCAACCTTTACTTAACCACCCAGCTGACCGAGCTGGGCATCCCCGTGGTGGTCGCCATCAACATGATGGATGTGGTCCGCAAAAACGGCGACAAGATCAACACCCAGGAATTAGCCAAGGCTCTGGGCTGTAAGGTCATGGAGATCTCCGCTCTGAAGGGCGACGGCATCATGGCTGCCGCCGAGGCCGCCATTGACGCCGCCCAAAACGGGAAAACGGTTCCCATGCACACCTTCTCCGGCGCTGTGGAGCACGCCATCGCCCACATTGAGGAGGCGGCGGTCCACGGCATGCCCGAAGAGCAGCAGCGCTGGTACGCGATCAAGATCTTCGAGCGCGATGACAAGGTGCTGGCCCAGCTGGGCATTCAGGGCGATACCCTTGCCCACATTGAGGCGGACATCAAGGCCGCCGAGGATGAGCTGGACGATGACGCAGAGTCCATCATCACCAACGAGCGCTACATCTATATCGGCGAGCTGATGAAGCGGTGCTACAAGAAGAAGTCCACCGGAAAGCTCTCCACCTCCGATAAGATCGACCGCATCGTGACGAACCGCTGGCTGGGCCTGCCCATTTTCGCGGTGATCATGTTCCTGGTATACTACATCTCTATGGTCACGGTGGGTTCCTTTGCCACTGACTGGGCCAACGACGGCGTGTTCGGCGATGGCTGGCACCTGTTCGGCATCGGTTCTTCCGCTTATTCCGAGGTGAGCGACGATTATACCGCCGCCATGGAGGCGGTCAGTGCGTTCTCCGGGATCGACACGGAGGCGGAGGACTTTGACGCCGCCTCCGCTCTGGACGAACTGAGATCCCTCCAGCCCGCGTCCGTTTCCGCCACTGTGGATGTGGAGGACGAGGAAACCCTGGCCGTCAATACCATGACCTCCTACTATGACGCTATTCCGGACGGCGCCGATGAGGAAACCACAGTCTCCATGACCTATCTGGACGCGGTAGCCTATCTGGAAGAAAACGGATTCGACGAGCCCGACCCCGCTGACTACGGTGTGTGGGTACCCGGCATCCCCGTGTTGGTGGAGCGCCTTTTGGAGAAACTCAACGCGGCCGACTGGGTCAGCGGCCTGATCCTCGACGGCATCGTGGCCGGCGTCGGCGCGGTTCTGGGCTTCGTTCCCCAGATGCTGGTGCTGTTCCTGCTGCTGGCGTTCCTGGAGGCCTGCGGCTATATGGCCCGTATCGCCTTTGTTCTGGACCGGGTGTTCCGGAAGTTCGGCCTTTCCGGCAAGAGCTTCATTCCCATGCTCATCGGTACCGGCTGCGGCGTGCCCGGTATTATGGCTTCCCGAACCATTGAAAATGAACGTGACCGCAGGATGACGATTATGACTACCACCTTCATTCCCTGCGGCGCGAAAGTCCCCTTCATCGCCATGATCGCCGGCGCCCTTTTCGGCGGCAGCGCCTGGGTGGCTACCTCCGCCTACTTTATCGGCATGGCCGCCATCATCATCTCCGGCATCATGCTGAAAAAGACCAAGCCCTTTGCCGGCGAGCCCGCCCCCTTCGTCATGGAGCTGCCTGCCTACCACCTGCCCACTGTGGGTAATGTACTGCGCAGCATGTGGGAGCGCGGCTGGAGCTTTATCAAGAAGGCCGGTACCATCATTCTGCTGTCCACCATCTTTGTGTGGTTCACCACTTACTTTGGCTTTGTGGACGGCACCTTCCGGATGCTGGCCGAGGAGGAAATCGACTGCTCTATCCTGGCTGCCATCGGCGGCGTGCTGGCCTGGATCTTCAAGCCCCTGGGCTGGGGCAACTGGCAGGCTACCGTGGCTTCCATCACGGGCCTCATTGCCAAGGAGAACATTGTGGGTACCCTGGGCATCCTCTACGGCGGCGGAGACGGCACCGTCTATCAGAATCTGGCCGCCGCCTTCACCGGCATCACCGGCTATTCCTTCCTGGTGTTCAATCTGCTCTGTGCCCCCTGCTTCGCGGCCATCGGCGCCATCAAGCGGGAGATGAACAGCGCCAAGTGGACCTGGTTTGCCATCGGCTACCAGTGCGGCTTCGCCTATATCATCGCCCTGATGATCAACCAGTTCGGCAATGCCTTTACCGGCAATCTGAACATTGTTGGCCTGATCGCTGCACTGGCTGCTCTGGCGCTGATCGTTTATATGCTCTTCAAGCCTTATAAGGAGGCTACCAAGCTCACCTCCAAGGCGGCCAGTAAAGTCTGATCCAGCTCACATTTGATGTCAAAGGAGTGATACCTGTGCTGCAATGGCTGAACGCAAATATCGGTACTGTTTTCATTTGTCTCATTCTGATCGCGGCCGTTACCCTCATCATTCGATCTTTGATCCGGCAGAAAAAGCAGGGCAAGTCCTCCTGCGGCAATCATTGCGCGCATTGCGCGATGCACGGCTCCTGCCATCCTCAGAAATAAATGCACGGGAGGCGCAAAGCAATTTGCGCCTCCCCTTTTCATCTGGAGCCCCAGGAAATTGCGATGCAAAAGAACGAACGGCTGAACCCACGGGGGTTGTCCCCGTCCTTTTTCACCCCGGCAGTCTCAGCGCTTTGGCTCTTTTTCTGAATGGACAGCGCTCTTTGATTGACAGACAAGCAGAGCGATGCTATGATAATCACAGTTAGCATCCGCTAATTTTTTTCTTGTTTAACAGTTAGAAAGATCTAACCTCTATTTAGGAAACGGAAACCGCGCGGAATTTTCAATGATTCCAGATGGATCTTTTGGAGGGTTTATGATGGTAAAAACTACGCTGGAGATTGACGGTATGGCCTGCAGCATGTGCGAAGCCCATATTAACGACGCTGTCCGCAAGGCATTTGCGGTGCAAAAGGTCACCTCTTCTCATTCAAAAGGAAGAACGGAAATACTTTCCGAACAGCTGCTGGAAGAAGAAGCATTAAAAGCCGCGATTGAGGCCACCGGGTATCGGGTAACGGCAGTCAGAACAGAACCGTATGAGAAAAAGGGCTTTTCTCTTTTCAAAAAATAAAAGGACAGAGAAAGTATGGAGTCTCCTTTGGTGGCGGCACGGATTCCTGCGCAAACGTACATCCGGCGGATCAAAAATATCCGATCAAAAGATTGACTTTTATGCAGGGTCATGATAAACTTTTATAGTTAGCATCCGCTAACTTCAGCGGATGCTAACTTTCATCCACGAGTTAGCATAAACTAACTTGCGGGCTTGATCGCCATCTGCCGCGGAACCAAAAGTTCTGCCGAAGCGATCTTACAGGGAGGAAAAACAGCAATGATGATCAACAAACGTCTGATTGGGACGGTCAGGGAAAGCAAGAAATACATTGCCGGGAATGTGGCGCTGCAGTGGTGCTCTCTGGCCGCCAATATCGCCATGATCGGAGCAATCTGCCGCCTGCTGGAGCGGCTGTACCGGGGCAGCGCCGAAGCCAACGACCTGCTGCTCACCGCCGCAGTCGCCGCCGGCGCGATGGTGATCCGGTTTGTCTGCAATGCGGGCTCCGCCCGGATGGGATATTTGTCCAGCAAGGCGGTGAAAAAAACGCTGCGGGAAAAAATCTATCAAAAGCTGCTGCGTCTGGGCAGTTCCTATAAGGAACAGGTCCAGACCAGCGAAGTGGTGCAGGTGGCCGTGGAGGGCGTGGACCAGCTGGAGACCTACTTTGGCGCTTATCTGCCCCAGTTCTTCTACGCCATGCTGGCCCCGCTGACCCTGTTTCTCGTTTTGTGCTTTGTGAATGTACCCGCGGCCACCGTCCTGCTGGTGTGCGTGCCCCTGATCCCTATCGCCATCGCGGCGGTGCAGACCTGGGCTAAAAAGCTGCTGAGCAAATACTGGAGCCAATACACCGCCCTGGGCGATACCTTTCTTGAAAACTTGCAGGGCCTGACTACGCTGAAAATCTATCAGGCGGATGAATTCAAAAATCAGGAGATGAACGAGGAGTCGGAAAAGTTCCGCCGCATCACCATGAAGGTGCTGACCATGCAGCTCAATTCCATTACCATCATGGACCTGATCGCCTACGGCGGCGCGGCGGCGGGCATCATCATGGCGGCGACCCAATTCCGGGCAGGCTATGTGGGCCTGGGCGGCTGCCTGGCCATCATCCTGCTGGCCGCTGATTTCTTCATCCCCATGCGCCAGCTGGGTAGCTTCTTCCACATCGCCATGAACGGCATGGCGGCGTCGGACAAGATCTTCCGTCTGCTGGATCTGCCGGAGGCGGAGCCCAAAACGCAAGCGCTGCCGGACGACTGCTCCATCCGCTGTGAAAACCTGTATTTCTCCTACGAAGCTGACCGCGAAATTCTCAAAGGCATCGACCTTTCTTTCCCCCGGGACGGCTTTACCGCCATCGTGGGAGAAAGCGGCTGCGGCAAATCCACGATCGCGTCCATTCTCATTGGACGCAGCCGGGGCTATACCGGCTCTGTCACCGTGGGCGGCTTGCCCCTGGCAGACATTTCGGAGGAAAGCCTGCTGCGGAACTTTACCTACGTCAGCCACCAGAGCTATCTGTTCAAGGGCACCGTCCGGGACAATCTGCTGATGGGTCGCCCTGATGCCGGGGAGGACTCCATGTGGATGGCGCTGGAACGGGTGAAGCTGGCCGATTTCGTCCGCAGCGAGCAGGGGCTGGATACCCCCCTGGCTGAGAAAGCGTCCAACCTCTCCGGCGGTCAGTGCCAGCGGCTGGCCCTGGCCCGGGCGCTGCTCCACGACAGCCCGGTGTACATCTTTGACGAAGCCACCTCCAACATCGACGTGGAGAGTGAAAACGATATTATGGCCCAGATCCACGCTCTGGCAAAGACCAAGACCGTCATTCTGATCTCCCACCGTCTGGCCAATGTGGCCGACGCAGATCACATCTATGTGATGGACGGCGGCAGGGTCGTGGAGAGCGGGAATCACGAAAAGCTGCTCTCTCACGGCGGCCACTACGCCAGGCTGTGGAATGCCCAGCAGGCGCTGGAGAACTATGGAAAGGAGGCGCTGGCATGAAAAGAAGAAGCGGATTGACGGTCATGGGAAAACTGATCGGACTGGTCAAGCCCCTGACCGGATGCATGTTCCTCGCCATCGCCATGGGCCTGATTGGCCACCTGTGCGCCTCATTCATCACCATCTTCGGCGGGTACGCGGTGCTGAACGTGCTGGGGTTCAAAACGCCTCTGAGCCTGACGGTTCTGTTTGTCAGCGCGGCGGTCTTTGCCCTGCTTCGGGCGGTCCTGCGCTACGGGGAGCAGGCCTGCAACCACTTCATCGCCTTCAAGCTGCTCGCCCTGATCCGGGACAAGGTCTTTCAGGCCCTGCGCCGCCTGTGCCCGGCCAAGCTGGAGGGCAAGGACAAGGGCGACCTGATCTCCGTCATCACCTCCGACATTGAACTTCTTGAGGTGTTCTACGCCCACACCATCTCCCCCGCCGCCATTGCCGCTTTGTTTTCCGTCATTCTCTGCCTGTTCATCGGGCAGTATCATTGGAGCCTGGGACTTCTGGCGCTGTGTGCCTATCTGGTAGTGGGAGTGGCGGTGCCGCTGATCACCTCCAAGCTCAGCGGTGAGGACGGCATGAAGTTCCGCACCAAGTCCGGCCATCTGAGCAGCTTTGTGCTGGACAGTCTCCGGGGCCTGTCCGAGATCCAGCAGTACGGTCAGGGCAAAAAGCGGCTGAACGAGATGAACCGGCGCACCGATGCGCTTTCCAAAGACGAGGAGCGCATGAAGCGCACCGCCGGGCGGAACACTGCCTGCACCAACACCGTCATTCTTCTGTTCGACCTGGCTATGCTCTTTGTCTCCGCCGTACTGTACCGCCAGGGAGCGGTGGGCTTTGACGGCATTCTGATTCCCACCGTAGCGCTGATGAGCTCCTTTGGCCCGGTGGTGGCCCTGGCCAACCTGGGCAGCACCCTGCAGAACACCTTCGCTGCGGGCAATCGGGTGCTGGACATTCTGGAGGAAACTCCGGTGGCGGAGGACGTGACCGGCCGCACCGACATTGCCTTTACCGGGGCTTCCGCGGAACACGTGAGTTTTTCCTACGGAGCGGAGGCCATTCTGGATGATGTTTCCGTTGACATTCCGCAAAAACAGATCGTGGGCATCGTGGGCCGCAGCGGCAGCGGCAAGTCCACCCTTTTAAAGCTGTTCATGCGCTTCTGGGAGGTACAAAAGGGACAGGTCAGCCTGTCCGGGCGTGCCGTCAATGAGATCAATACCGCAAACCTGCGAGACATGGAGAGCTTCGTCACCCAGGAGACCCATCTGTTCCACGACAGCATCAAAAACAACCTGCGCCTCGCCAAACTGAACGCCACCGACGAGGAAATCGCAGCGGCCTGCAAAAAGGCGTCCGTCCACGATTTCATCATGACCCTGCCCCGGGGCTACGACACCCCGGTGGGAGAACTGGGCGATACCCTCTCCGGCGGCGAGCGCCAGCGGCTGGGCCTGGCCCGTGCTTTCCTGCACGACGCACCGTTCCTGCTTTTGGATGAGCCCACCAGCAACCTGGACAGCCTGAACGAGGCGGTGATCCTGCGCTCCCTGCGGGAGGAAGGAAAGGACAAGACCGTGGTGCTGGTCTCTCACCGGGCCTCCACCATGCGCATTGCGGACGAGGTCTATTCGGTGGAGCACGGGAGAATGAGTTGATGGATATTCTGACCAAGCGGGAGCGGGAAAAACAGCTCGTCTCCCAAATGATCGCCCTGTACTGCAAAAAGAAGCACGGCGGACGGGACCTGTGTCCCGACTGCGCCGCTCTGGACGCCTATGCCCGGCAGCGCAGCGACAGGTGCCCCTTTATGGAGACCAAGACCTTCTGTTCCAACTGCACGGTCCACTGCTACAAGCCGGAAATGCGGGAGAAGATCCGGGCCGTCATGCGCTTTTCAGGTCCCCGGATGATCTTTCATCACCCGGTCCTGGCGGTACGTCATATGATCGAAACCAAAAAAGAAAAGAGACGATTGGAGAAAAGAAAATGAATTTGAAAAAAATCGTGTTTATCATTCTGGGCTGTCTTGGCGTGGGTCTGGGCGCCGTCGGCGCGGTACTGCCCATGATCCCGGCCTTCCCCTTCCTGCTGCTGGCTGCCTTCTGCTTCGGAAAAAGCTCCGAAAAGCTGTACAAATGGTTTATCGGAACGAAGCTGTATAAGAATAACCTGGAAAGCTATGTTCAGGGCAAAGGTATGACCTGGAAAACCAAAATCCGCATCATGGTCATGGTCACTCTTCTGATGAGCATCGGCTTCATTATGATGAGCCGAGTACCCGTCGGCCGCATCGTGCTGGGGTGCGTGTGGGCCTTTCACATTATCTATTTCGTCTTTGGCGTGAAAACAATCCCGACGAAAGGGAAAGCGGAGCTCCAGGAATGAGAGTCCCTTAGTAGTGATCTCTCTTTTTTGATTTCAAACACTGTGAGGACCAATCCTCGAATCAATAAAAAGCTAAAGGCCTGAAACCATTACAGTTTCAGGTCTTTTTTCTGTGGGGCGCCGCTGCGCATCACGCTCCCACGCTTGGCAGCCGCACCGCCCAAAAGGCAGCGTGTTTAATCGGGGGCAAAAAAAGAAAACGTCCGCATTCTATGCAGACGTTTTCGATGGTCCGAGTGGAATTATAGGGTTTCACGAAATAGAAACTGGTATTTGGGGAGTCTGCAATCAGTATTTCATCATATTAGTATTATTCCGTTTCGTCGTCAATTTGAAAAA
>JBJDYV010000097.1:0-29047 GCA_051867655.1 Oscillospiraceae bacterium | reverse complement strand
CAACGTGCCCATCATCCTGACCCCCAACCAGGTCCGGGACGGCTCCATCCACGCCTTGACCTGCATCGGCCCCGCCACCAAGGAGATGACCCGCCACTACATCCGCGAGCCCCTGGTGGAGGGCCTGGCGGCCGACTCCGAGCTGGATCTGGTGGGCGTGGTGTTTGTCGGCTCGCCCCAGGTCAACGACGAGAAGCTGTGGGTCTCCGAGCGCCTGGGCTCCCTGCTGGAGTCCCTGGACATCGACGGCTGCATCATCACCACCGAGGGCTTCGGCAACAACCACATCGACTTCATCCAGCACATCGGCCAGGCCGGCAAGCGGGGCATCCCCGTGGTGGGAGTCTCCTTCTGCGCCTATCAGGGCCAGCTGGTGGTGGGCAACGAGTACGCCACCGCCATGGTGGAGGAGAACATGGACATGGGCGGCTTTGAAAACAACGTGGCCGGGTGCTCCTGCGTCACCAAGGAGGTCGCCGCCCGGGCCATCCAGATGCTGAAAAACCGCATGGCCGGCGTGGAGATCAAGCCCGCTCCCAAGAAGTGGAGCAACGACGTCATTAACGCCAACAACACTCTGCTGGGCCTGCCGGAGACCGTTCTGCTGGACAACGGCACCCTGCACTGATGGACTACGTCATCAACCCGGTCCTGATGGGCGGACTGGTCAAAGAAGTGACCGGGGACGCGGTCAAGGTCCATCTCCACGGCCGGCTGGGCGTGCTCACCGTCCCCCGGCGGCTGATTTTGGGCAATCAGCCTTTGGAGAGCGGCCACGAGCTGCAGTTCTACTTCAGCTATCTGGAGGTGGACGGCAGTCCCATGGAGTATGACCTGACCGAGCTGGAGACCGCTGCCGGGCTGCTCCCCATCCTGGCGGGCGGAGTTCTGACCGAGGTCAACGACACGGCAGTGGTGTGTACCCTGCCCTCCGGCATGGGAACGGTGGCGGTGCCCCGCAGGTGGGTGTTCACCGACGTCCCCCTCCGGGAGGGTCTGACCGCCCGGTTTTACCTGAGCCCCATGAACATCATCGGAAAACGCGCGCTCCCGGCCGAACCGAGCCGTCCGGAAGCGGAACGACAGGAGGAATCCAAATGAAACTGACAACCGTTGCGGGAATGCAATCCGAAATCTTCGTGCCTGTGACCCCAAAGCCGGTTTTTACAGAGCTGAAAAAGCCCTTGAACGAGTGCAAGGTGGCCTTTATCACCGCGGGCGGCATCCACAAGAAGAGCCAGACGCCCTTCAACACCTCGGGCGACTTCTCCTACCGCACCATCGAATTCGACACGCCCTCCAGTGAGCTGATGGTCACCCACGGCGGCTTTGACAACTCCGATATCAACAAGGACGTCAATGCCATGTTCCCCATCGACCGGCTCCACGAGCTGGTGGAGGAGGGCTTTATCGGCTCCCTGGCCGACGAGACCTACACCTTCATGGGCGGCGGCGGCAACGTGGAAAAATTTCAGAACGAAACCGGCCCGGAGATCGCCCGGAAGCTGAAAGCCCAGGGGGTGGACATTGTTCTGTGCACCGGCGGCTGCGGCACCTGCCACCGCTCGGCCACCATCGTCACCCGCTGCTGTGAGGAGGCGGGCATGAGCTGCGTGGTCATCGCCGCCCTGCCCCCCATCGCCCGGCAGCAGGGCGCGCCCCGGATCACCGCGCCCCACGTGCCCATCGGCTCCAACGCCGGCGAGCCCAACAACATCCCCATGCAGACCGCCATCGTCAAGGAGTCTCTGGAGTGGGTGCGGGACTGCCCCAGCTTCAACCAGATGAAGGTTCTACCCTATGAATACCGCCACAACGTTTAATCATCAGGAGGAATACGGATGAAACTCAACGAGCTTGGGCTGACCGCCCAGGACATCAAGGACAAAGTCAGCCAATACATGATCGAGACCTATGAGCGCTTCGACTTCCTCGCCGAGACCGCCAGAGATCAGTACATCTACGACGAGAACGGTACTCCCTATCTGGACTTTTACGCGGGCATCGCCGTGAACTCCGCCGGCAACTGCAATGAAAAGGTGGTCGCCGCCGTCATCGACCAGGTCCAGGACATCATGCACACCTTCAACTATCCCTACACCATCCCCCAGGCCCTGCTGGCGGAGAAGATCTGCACCACCATCGGCATGGACAAGATCTTCTTCCAGAACTCCGGCACCGAGGCCAACGAGGCTATGATCAAAATGGCCCGCAAGTACGGCATTGAGAAGTACGGCCCCAACAAGTACCACATCGTCACCGCAAAGATGGGCTTCCACGGCCGCACCTTCGGCGCCATGTCCGCCACCGGACAGCCGGGCAACGGCTGTCAGGTCGGCTTCGGCCCCATGACCTACGGCTTCTCCTACGCCCCCTACAATGATCTGGAGGCGTTCAAGGCCGCCTGCACCGAGAACACCATCGCTATCATGATCGAGCCCGTCCAGGGCGAGGGCGGCGTCCACCCCGCCACGCAGGAATTCATGACCGGCCTGCGCAAATTCTGCGACGAGAACGGAATGCTCCTGCTGATCGACGAGGTTCAGACCGGCTGGTGCCGCACGGGCAAGGTCATGTCCTTCATGAACTACGGCATCAAGCCGGATATCGTCTCCATGGCCAAGGCTCTGGGCGGCGGCATGCCCATCGGCGCCATCTGCGCCTCGGCGGAGGTCGCCAAGGCCTTTACCCCGGGCTCCCACGGCACCACCTTCGGCGGCCACCCGGTCAGCTGCGCCGCCGCGCTGGCGGAGGTCAACGAGCTGCTGGACCGTGACCTGGCCGGAAACGCCGCCAAGATGGGCGCGTACTTCATGGACAAGCTGCGCGCGCTTCCCCATGTCAAGGAGGTGCGCGGCCAGGGCCTTCTGGTGGGCGTGGAGTTCGACGACACTATCTCCGGCGTGGACGTGAAGCACGAGTGCCTGCATCGCCATCTGCTGATCACCGCCATCGGCGCCCACACCATCCGCATGATCCCCCCGCTGATCATCACCGAGGCGGACTGCGACAAGGCGTTCGACATCCTCCTGGAATCCGTCCGGGCTCTGGAAAAATAAAACCGGTCTTTCCCCAAAGGGCCTCCCCAGGGACAGACCTTGGGAGATTCTTCGGCAAAAAGCAACGCCCCGGCTTCACCGCCAGGGCGTTGCTTTTTTATAAATATCCGTTCACTTCTTCGGCGGCTCCCTATAGGTCTGGCGGCTCTGATACAGCCCCATTCTCGCATAAAGCTCCGTCAGAGTCATTGCGCATTGGGCCGCTTCCAGGACCGGGACGTCGTATCCGTCAGCCTTGAGCCTGCCCGTCATTTCATCCGTGACGCCGATAATTCCGGTACAGCCCATAATCAGAACGCTCACACCGTCTTCCTCAATGGCCTTTCTGCATTCTATGTAGAGGTTCGCCATCAGCTTATCACGGTCCTGCAGCTCGATGACCGGCATATCCAGTGTGCGCACGCTCGTTACGCGGCGCTCCAGGCCGGCGCGGACGATCGCGCCGTTGATCATCGGGACCACATTCTTCAGCACCGTGACAATGCCCAAGGTGTCGCCCAGCCCCAGTCCAAGATAAATGGCAGGCTCAAAGCCGCCGAACACAGGCACCTTCAGCTTTTCCCGAAGGGCCCGAACGCCCGGATCACCGAAGCAGTTGGAAAAGACGCCGTCGATCTCCCGGGCCTCTGCCTCTTCGACCGCGAGAGATACGACATGGGGCGCCGAATATACCTCGTCGTACTCACATTCGATCGTGACAGAGCCTTCCGGGATCTGCTTATGGATGACCTGCGTGGTGTCCATCAGGAACTTGGTCATGTCCTGAGTCATTTCCGGTGTGAGAATGCCCTCAGCCGTCACAGGAACAATATCCAGCAAAGTCAGTTTTTCGCCGCTCATCAGGTTATCCTCCCCTCAAGCGAGATCCCCGGCTGCCTTGACACGGACGCGGCAGGTGTTGCCCACGCAATAGGCCAGCGGCACATCTTCCACCTCGATGATCTCCACGGTCTTCTCAATGGCGCCCGCCGCCACCGCCAGCTGGATCGCTTCAGCTTTTGCCTGCTCCAGCGCCTTCTCCCGGGGGATCTGATTGTAGTCAATGAGCTGCTCATAGTTGCCGGATACCTTGGAGATGGCAGAGCCGATGGCATTGGCGCAGCCAAAATGCGCGGGATTGCAGACATGGGAGGTACCGGCCAGCTGCTTGGGCAGAACGATCGAGCCGCCGCCGACCAGGATCACGTCCACATCATTGCTGGAGATCTTCAGCGAGTCAATGCAGTCCTCCACCATTTCCCGGATCGCGGCCATTGCCGCAGCCGCGAAATCATCGTCGATCGGGGCGGTGAGCGAAGGATCGCCGATCTCTGCCATGCCAAGCTTCACCGCAATATCCGTGGCCGTCACGGTCTGCCCGCCGAAGACCAGCGCCTCGGAGGTGATCTTGTATCCCACACTGTCCGGGCCCACGGTCACACGGCCATCCGGCTGCCTGCGGACAATGGAACCGCCGCCAAGGCCGATGGAGATGATATCAGGCATGCGGAAGTTGGTGCGGACGCCGCCGATCGTCGCGGCAACGCTCGACTCCCGGGGGAATCCGTTCTGGATCACACCGAAATCGGTGGTGGTGCCGCCCACATCGATCACAATGGCGTTCTTCAGCCTGCTCAGGTAGGACGCGCCGCGGATGGAGTTGGTCGGGCCGCACGCGATCGTCAGGATCGGATAGCGGCGGGCATGCTCCATCGTCATCAGCGTCCCGTCGTTCTGGGACAGATAGATCTCCGCATTGGTAATCCCTTCCTCTGCAAGCGATTTGGCAAAGCCCTCCGTAAAACGTTCCGCGACCTTGTAAAGGGCGGCGTTCAGGATCGTGGCATTTTCGCGCTCGATCATGCCCATGGAGCCGATCTCGCTGGAAATGGAGATGTGGACATCATCGCCCATGACCTCTCTGCAGAGCTGTGCGATTGCCATTTCATGGTCATTCCGGATGGTCGAGAAAACACAGGAGATCGCAACCGAATGGACCTTGCCCCTGATGTTCCGGAAGAACTCCCTTGCAGCCTCCGTATCAAGCTGGGTAAGTTCCCTGCCGTCAAATTCAAAACCTCCGCGGATCACGGTATAGTCCTCCACGACGGCCTGAATATCCTCCGGCCAATCGACCATGGGAGGAATTCCGGTCGTGGCCGGAGCGCCGATCCGGATCAGGCCGACCTTCGCAAGATTCTTTCGCTCCACAATGGCGTTGGTGCACTGGGTCGTACCGAGCATCGCCTGGGTAATGTCCTTGCGGTCGATCCCCGCTTCCCAGATCACCTCCCGGATCGCACTGAGAATACCGTCATAAACATCCTCGGTGGTCGGATGCTTGATATCCGCAACCACCTCCAGACGGTCATTGATGATCACGGCATCCGTATTTGTGCCGCCGACGTCGATACCGAGCTTATACATTCCGGCAGCCTCCTTTCACGCGATCTTCCAGGGGGATGTAATCGGTATCGATCCCAAAGTACCGGGGACCGACCAGATCCAGGCCTTCCTTCGTCCGCCACATCTCATAACACTTCAGACCGACCACCATGACCCGCTTGCCATACTTCAGCGCTTCCGTCGTGACCGGAATGAAGGTCTCCGTATCGACCAGACAGATCAGATCGGGAACTGTGGCCTTGATCGCCCCATTGACGACCACGGCAAGGTTTTCATTCTGGAAGGTCACCTCAGCCCTGCTTCCGCGATCGTCCCCAATGCCCTCCAGAATGATACGGCCGAGGTTGAACGCCCCGTTGGTCTCGCGCAGCACATCGGCGATCTTTCCCTTGAACAGCCTGAACCCTTCGCTGGCGTTCAGAAATGCCTCTTCCGGAGTCAGATCACTGTGGTTTTTCACGCCGCGAATGGCCTTCCCCAGCATCTCACTGCGGGTGACAATGTTTTTCACACTGAACGCCTTCATGGTCGCGCCGTCCATGATATAGAGCGACACGGTAATGGAGCCGCCGCAGCTCATCGTGACCGCGCGCGCCAGTTCTTCCGCCCATTTGTTGGTGATCGTGTTTAAGATCACGCTGTTTCCCTTTTCGTCTGTCGCGGCCATCGGCGTCGTGCTGACGCCGCCGATGGTGAAGGTCACCATCTGCAGCTCCGGGAATGCACGGCCCATGCCGTCGCAGTCCACCATAGGCAGGCCAAGGCGGGCAGCCGCGGCGACGGGCAGCATGGAGTTGACTCCCCCTGCCTCCATGGGCATCACAGCATATACCTGCTTGCCGAAGAACTGGGATACCATCTCGTAGATGACCTTATACTCATTGCCGCCGGTCCCTTTCTCGCAGAGGACCGTGGGAGCGCCCATCATAGCGATCGGCATGATGATGGCGTCATCGGGAACTTCCTCCGGATCGATCAGGTCAACTGGGCCGCACTCTTTAATGGCACCAATGGCCATCAGCTTTCCGTAATACGGATCACCGCCGCCGCCGGCTCCCAGCAAAGAAGCTCCCAACGCAATATCTTCTATTTCAGTTAAACCGATTTTACGCAAAATGCTGCACTCCTTCTATCTATTTTGATGTCAGGCTTTTCTGCCCCTTACCTTTTCAATGATCACATATACGACCATTGCGACAATGATGCCGTTGATGGGGCCGATCAAGAAGGGGAAGTTCAGGAAGGACAGGAAGGAAATCGAGGCGAAGGTGCCGCCGGTGATGCACGCGACCAGAGCACCGATGATAAAGGAAATCAGGCCGGGAGCATAGAAGCCGTCACGCATCTTATAATTTTCAACCTTGCCCTTACCGATGATCCAGTAATCTGCAATCAGGACGCCCATCAATGCGGGAACGATTGCGGACAGCAAAGACAGGAAGCCCGTGATCGAGTTGAGAATACCAACAGCAGCCAGGATCGTACCGATGACACCGGCAATTGCAGTGGTCAGCTGGCTCTTCTTCTCATCTTGGCCGAGCAGAACAGAGAGGGACAGGCCGCCGGAGTAGGCGTTGGAGACGTTGGTGGTCCAGGTAGCCAGGATCAGGGCGATCAGGCCGATCAGAGGCAGGCCGGCGGAAGACAGGAATACGCTGATGTCATAGGAGCCGGTGCAGATGGCGAGGATGGCGCCGATCATCAGAACGACCAGGCCCGCGGGAAGAACCCCGATGATGGAAGACTTCACAACATCCTTGCGGTTCTTCGCGAAGCGGCAATAGTCACCGGAAATTGCGGCCGCAACAACAAAAGAACCGACAGTCATGCTGACACCGCCCACAAAACTCATGGGAGCAGAGGGAGTATAACCGCTCAGAGCGGAACCGCCGCCGGTGACGAAATTATAAATCAAGGTATAGGCCAGAACGATACCGAGCAGAGGAACTGCAATCTTGTTCAGCCACTTCAGGCCAGTAAAACGGAAGCAAGCGGTAAGAAGCATAATAACGCCCCAAACCACGGAGGACAGCCAGACGGGAATGTTCAGGCCGGTCATGTCGCCGATCATGGAGGAGAAGGACGCGCCGCAGACCGCGGCCTGGATGCCGAACCAGCCGATGCAGGAGATCGCAAGGATCGTACTGATGATGTACTTTGCTCCCTTTTCGCCCAGGGCGCCGGATGCCATAACTGCGGTGGGCAGGCCGGTATCGCAGGCATGCATGCCCATAAAGCTCATAAAGATACAGACCAGAGCATAGCCGACAAGGATCGCAAGCGCACACATACCCAGGGACAGACCGGAACCCAGCATACCGCCGATCATCAGGGCAGGCACGCAGATCATGGAGCCGATCCAGACCATTGTAATGGAAACCCAACTCTGCCTTTCTTCCGCTTTGATCTCAAAGCCCGATGATTTGTTCATGTTTTTCTCTCCTTCTTTCGTTTAGATCGGGATTCAACAACGAAATCCCTAAAAACCATTATATTTTGACCCCATCAAAATTTCATTATGGGATGAGATAAAGTCGCCGCCCCATTCATTGTCTCAAAGGACAACGAATGGGGCGGCGGCTTCATTCGGACACTTCCATGAATTGTTTGCCTGCGCAAGTCAGAGGATCCTCTGCAAGGCAAGCGCATAAAACAGCTTTTTCGATTGGGGCACGTCACCGACGCGGAACCCGAGAAAATCGCTCGCTTTCTGCAAGCGATATTTTACGGTGTTCTTATGAACAAAAAGATGGGCTGCCGTTTCCGTAATGCTGGAGTTTTTATCCAGAAGGAATACGGTGAGCGTGTTCAGAATCTCATTTCCATCTCTGCCCGCCAGCAGGGGGGTAAGCATGGATGTATACCGGCGAACGTTTTCTTTTCCGGCTGCAGCGATCTCTCTGCACTCTTTTACGAACTCGATTTCAGCGATCGTAAAGAATGACCGCAGCGGGAACACTTTCATGGCGTCTTCCAAATTGGCCTGATTGATCTCGTAGGCGTACCTTGCGTCGGCAGTTTGCTGGAGCGCGGGACAGCGGGTGATTTTTGCCGGAATTTTTTCTTCCTCACAAAACTTTACCAGTGCTTCGGTCCACTCGTCCATCTCCCGCAAAGTACGATTTCCGACCGGGAAAATCAATATGTCGTTCTCGTAGTGTTCACAAAGGCCAATATTTGCATAGTGAGCCGACAGTTCACGGACCGAGTCAGTCCACTGGGACAAGTCCTCCCCGGTCACGCTTTTCAGAATCCACATATCACTCAGCGACTCAACGTCAATGTGATACAAATCACCGAGCCGCCGCATCTTGATCGGCTCATCCAGGATGATCGCGCGCACCAGCTCAGACAAGTCGATTTGGTCATGCTGCCGGCCCCAGACGCCCATGCTCACCCGGACGCCTTCCACAGCCTGTTTCCAGAGAACAGGGTCAAATTTTCCGCCTTCCGAGAAAACCAGGAGAAACATTTTATTGTGTCCGCTTGGCTGGATCTCGGCCCGATACACCCACAAAGGATGCTCGCCCTTGATTTCCCAGATATTTTCCGTCCCAGTGTGGCGAACGGCAAGCCGGATCAGCTCTTCCCAGGGGGTCGATTGATTGCGGGGCCACGGTGCCGCGCTCAAAACCCGGTATTCTGAGTCGGTGACCGCGGTGGACGCGCGGAGCCGGTCACTTGTGATCCGCAGGATCGTCTTTACCGTCTGCTGGCCCTTCGGAACTTTTGTCATCTGGTCCAGCAGATCGAGCGCAAAGGTCGGGTTGTTGAGCTCGTCCCGAATGATGGTGTCCATGACTTCGTGGATCACTTCGCTGTACCGCAGATTCGGCTCATTCTCCGGCATACAGATCAAAACAAAATCAAGCTCGTTTGCAAGTTGGATCAGCCTGGGGTCCACGCGCGGCATGATCAGTCCCACATAGTAGAGGATCATACCGACCTCACCGGCCGCCGCCATGCTCTTGATATTCTCGCATTGGGCATCCACATCATCGGCAACATTGCTGAAGGCGGTGATGACCAATTCACTGCCCCAAAATTCAATGCTCTCGTAGAGCCGCTTTTGGAGTTCCGTCGGGTTGGAATACTCCAGGACCGATAAGCAGGTCACAATACGATTCAGCCCATTGTGTCCCGCAAGGACCTTCGAACGCCGCAAACAAGGCAGCTCCATCAATTGTGACACGGTCAAGCTCATCCGGCACACCTCACAGCAAATCGTTTTTTTCATCTTATCATAATACAAAAATAATTTCAATTTACCGCTGTCAGTCAGGACCACCCGTACAATGAAACTGTAAGATAAAGGCAGACATATGGAAAACAACCATGATTCGCCTTTATCTTACAGCTTCAACACTGCCGGTGGTTTTCATTTGCAACAAAAAAGTGGCCAATTTCTTGTGAAATCGGCCACTTTCTATTTCAATTACGGCGCAATGCGCACACTGAGGCCATTGATCTCCACGCCCTCGTCGGCGGGTATCAGGATATATTTCCTGCCGTCAATGACCCGCGTTTCCACGAAATAACTGTGCTCCGGGTCCACGATGATCGTGGCATCAGGAGTCTTGATCTCAAATCGCTTGTGGTCGATCAGGTTGCTGGGGCTCAAAGCCGCACCATCGCCAAACTGTTCACCGCATTTTTGGCAGAACGCAGCCACGCGCTCCTCCTCCACACCGCACTCGGCCAGAATATTCCCCACCTCCCGCGCGGTCAACGCAAGCGGTTCCGGGTCTTTGCTCTCCTTGTGCTGTTCGATCCGCTCCGTCAGACGCTCATGGACGGACTGTACCACCTCCATGCTGCAGGCGTCCTCCAGCGCCTCGCTGAGCGCTGTCTCAAACGCCTCCTTCTGCTCCCCGGCGGACATGGGCGGCTCGGTGTGGAATACAGCGTCGATAAATTCCTGGTGTAGCTCGTCGGCCTTATGAGAATAGAACAGCGCGTTGTAGATGTTGGCGGACCGGTCATCGAACGCAGGGAACAGGAAACCCAGCTCGGGCGCGGCGACGATCTGCCCGGCGGCGCAGTTGTGGAACTCATTCTCCCCGGGGAAGTAGCCCAGCTCGACCTTGCTGTCTTTTACCGGACAGACGCAGCAGACAATATAGGAAAACACCTGATCAGAGGCATCTGCCTGGGTTTCATCGTCCTTGCCCCGGTACGGTACGTCATAGACGTCGTGAGCCAGCAGGATCAGATAATTACTGCCGTCCATGTCCAGGGAGTCGATAATTTTTTGATAAAACGTCTGCCGCACCGCGCCGTCCTTCAGCCCGGAATCGCGCAATGCAGAAAGAAGACGGTGTTCGTCGCTGTCCACAACCTGCTGTGTGGAAAACACAATGTCGATCAGGTTCCGCCCCAGCGTGCCGGAGAGGGCCTTTTTCAGCAGCCCGAGATACTTTTCCGCCTCCTCCTGGGGCATGACGCCCAGGGATGTGTCTATGTAGGAGATGACCTCTTTACTGCTGTTGACATAGCAGCCATAGATGCGGCTGATGGCGCTTTTATCCGGACGGAAACGGCGGCGCAGCTCGCCCAATTCTCTTTGATTCATGGATCATACCTCATTTGCTTCGTTGGATTGTGTGCTGTCTGGCAAACAGCAAACGTGCTTATGGTAACACATTTCCGTCTCTTTGTCATGCCTGTTCCGGAACCTTGTGTCTCAATCCGCGAAGTCCCGATCCGCCCGCTTTTCCCGTTTCACCTGATTTCGGTCATAAGCCTTGCCATTGGGCACAGTTCTGGTCACCGGTGAGATCCCGTACCAGCTGCCCCGCTGTTTCGCATGATACTTCTTCTGAGCTTTCTTGCTTTGTTTCCGCAGAGGCACCGGCTGCTTCAAGTGTCTCGCCTCCTCCTTTTGATTGGGCCACACTATAATGTGACAGTTTCTTTACAAATCTGTTTTGGGGCTTGCGTTTTAGAGCATCATCGGGTATTCTGAAATGCTCCCCGATGGGGAAATTTCACTGATGGAGGCGATCGCCATGAATGCAAAGCCCTTCCCAGTCATTGACCCCGTTGCCACCGGAAAGAACATCATCCGCCTGCGAACAGAGCGCGGCTTGTCTGTCCGTGACCTGCAGGCCTACTTTGGGTTTGAGGAGCCGCAGGCGATCTACAAGTGGCAGCAGGGTAAGCCGGCCATACGGCGCAGCAGGCCGGCAATGTCCTGGCGTTTGCCATTCAGACTAACTTCACCATCCAGACCGGCTGGAAGATCCAAGCCGATTTTAGCCTGATGGATCGCGGCGCTCAGCTTCTCACGCTCGGCCAACAGGTACAGTAGGAACTCCGCCGCCTGTGTGATCTTCTCACTGTATTCAGTGGAAGGAGCCTCTATGGTGGTTTCGTCCTCGGCTTCTGCCATTACCTTTTTACGCAGGTAGGTATTCTGCACCTTGGTGATGTTTTCGCTGCAGCCGAGAATGGACTGTGCCTCGTCCATCAAGGACTGCAGCTTATTCTGAAAACGGAACGCCTCTTTTAAATTCACTGCGAATCACTCCTTTTTCTCTTTGACCTTATGATAATCGCCGGCATGGGAAATGTCATTAAACTGCTGGTTGAATTGATATGTTTTGTTTCCGCATTTTCGTGATTTCACCCGCAAGTCCGCTTTGCACTCTTGCGAAATCCATTCGGAAGGAT
This sequence comes from Oscillospiraceae bacterium, assembly GCA_051867655.1. Classification (GTDB taxonomy): domain Bacteria; phylum Bacillota; class Clostridia; order Oscillospirales; family Oscillospiraceae; genus JAJPXI01. The sequence continues at coordinate 16,931 of JBJDYV010000097.1, read as the reverse complement.
TATAATGTCTTCACCGGCACCGCCGGAATCAATGATATATGGAGAATGCTGTTTGAAAATGAACAACACCTTGGAGATTGTGGACTGACCCGGGAGGGAAACACGATCTCGCCCTCCCGAAAAGCACACTGCAATTTTCAGGAGGAATCAACATGAAAAAAACAATGATCCGCAAGGAAACCCCGGCCGATTACCGTGAAGTTGAAAATCTGACCCGTGAGGCATTCTGGAATATCTATCGCCCCGGCTGCACCGAGCACTATGTGCTGCACCGGTTCCGGGACCGCCCGGACTTTGTTCCGGAGCTCGACCTCGTCATGGAAGCGGACGGTGAGATCATCGGCCATGTGATGTATGCCCGCTCTGCCATCAAAACCGATGACGGCAGAACGGTTCCGATCATGACCTTCGGTCCCATCAGCATCGCGCCGAAGTGCAAGTGCCAGGGCTATGGTACCGTCCTTCTGCGTTACTCCATGGAACAGGCGAAAAAAATGGGCGCGGGCGCGCTGGCCATCACCGGAAACATCAACTTCTACGGAAAATCCGGTTTTGTGGTTTCCAAAACCAAGGGCGTTCGGTATGAGGATGATCCCGATGCGGATTATTTCCTCATTGCCGAGCTGGAGCCGGGATTTCTGGACGGGATCTCCGGCACCTACAAAGACCCGGACGGCTATTTTGTGGACGAGAAAGAGGCGGAAGAATTTGACGCCGCCTTCCCGCCCAAAGAAAAGCTGAAGCTCCCCGGGCAGATCTTCTGATCCAGGCAGCAGACAGCCCCCGGCGCACAAGCGCCGGGGGCTGTTTCACTTTACCCGCAGACAATTCCACAGGTCCATGGAAGAATAAGGATGAGAGTTTTAGAAAAAAATTGATACACAATGCAATAAAACCCGTTCCTCACGCGTTAATTGGTTGAAAGGAGCAGCGATATTATGGCGCATAATGGTCTGACAACCGCATATCCCAGCGATCCCGCCGGCGGCGCCGCCGAGCTGGACCGCTGTCTGGAGGGGATCGCCGGCCGCGACCCTAAGGCACTGGAAACGCTGTACCGCCGGACCAGCGCCGCCGTGTACGCGTTTGCCCTTTCCATCCTGAAGAACACCCATGACGCGGAGGACGTGCTCCAGGACTGCTACTTGAAGATATACGCCGGCGCCGCGGGCTACCGCTCCGCCGGAAAACCCATGGCGTGGATCCTCACCATCGCCCGAAACCTGTGTCTCCAGCGCCTGCGGGAGCGTCAACGGACATCCGATCTTCCCCAGGAAGACTGGGAACCCTGGCTGGCCTCCTGTCAGGAGATCAGCCAGGAGGACCGGATGGTGATCCGCGAGTGTATGGACCGGCTCAGTGATCAGGAGCGGCAGATTGTCATTCTCCACGCTGTAGCCGGGTTCCGCCACCGGGAGATCGCATCGCTGCTGGATCTCCCCCTTGCCACGGTGCTTTCCAAGTACAGCCGGGCCGTCCGAAAGCTCAAACAAGCTTTGTGAGAGGAGCGTATCTATGAAAGATCAGGAATTGAATGCTAAGATCAGGCAGGCGTTCGCAAACGCCGCCCCCGACCTTCCGGACGGTCTCCTCTCCCAGTGCGAGGAGCAGAAAGGAACGGTAATCTATATGAACGAGCAAAAGAAGAAGAATCCCTGGGCCCGGCGCTTCGCAGCCGCGGCAGCGGCGGTGGTGCTGATCGTCGGCGCGGCTTTCGGTACGGCGTCCTGGCAGGGCCAGCGGGCCGTGGCCTCCACTGTGCTGCTGGATGTGAATCCCAGCATCGAGATCCAGGTAAACCGGCAGGAAAAAGTCCTCTCCGTCACCCCCCGGAACGAGGATGCCCAGACCGTGGTGGGGGACATGGACTTCAAGGGCAGCAGCCTGGATGTGACCATCAACGCCCTGATCGGCTCCATGGTGCGCAACGGCTATCTGAACGAGCTGGCCAACTCCATCCTGGTCAGCGTGGATGACGCCGATCCCGATCATGCCGCCCAGCTTCAGGCCCGTCTGGCCGAGGAGATCGCCTCCCTGCTCCAGACCGACGCCTTCTCCGGCTCGGTGCTCAGCCAGACCGTCACGGCTGACGATGAGCTGCAGCAGCTGGCCGACCGGTACGGCATCACCCTGGGCAAGGCCCAGCTGATCCGCCAGATCATTACCCAGGATACCCGGTATTCCTTTGCGGATCTGGTATCCCTGTCCATCAATGAGCTGAACCTCATCAGTGAGTCGGGCAGTCTCAAACTGGAGCAGGTGACCGCCACCGGAACCGCCAGCTCCCAGGCCTATATCGGAATCGACGCGGCGAAGGCGGCCGCTCTGGCACACGCCGGCCTGTCGGGAAGCGATATCAGCGGTTTTGACTGCGAGATGGACTATAAACACGGCGTTATGGTCTATGAGCTGGAGTTTCTTGCAGGCGGCTATGAGTATGAATACGACATCGACGCCCTCACGGGTTCCGTGGTCAAATACGAACAGGAGCCGAACGGCCACACCGTTTCCGGGAGCGCCGCCTCTTCCGGCAGCTGTGTGGGTGAGGACGCCGCCGTTTCCGCCGTCCTGTCTCACGCCGGTGTCTCTGCGGACAGCGTGACCTCCCTGCACTGCAAGCTGGACCATGACGATGGCCTCGACATCTACGAAGTGGACTTTTACGCGAACGGCTATAAGTACGAATACGAGATCAACGCCCTGACCGGCGCTGTCATCAAGTTTGAGCGCGAGGCGAAGAATCCGCCCGCCAGCACCTCCGCTTCCGGGTCCGCCTCCTATATTGGAGCGGAGGAAGCCAAATCCGCGGCGCTCGCCCACGCCGGTCTCTCCGTCTCCGAGGTCACATCCCTACACTGTGAACTGGACCATGACAAAAACGCCGCCGTCTATAAGGTGGAATTCCGCGCCGGCGGCTATGAGTATGAATACCGCATCGACGCCCTGACGGGCGCTGTGCTCAAGTACGAACAGGAGCGGGATGACTGACCCCTCCCGGCCGGTATCCGCTCCGGAAGGGGTCAGCCCGTGAGTGCCCTCAGACCGTCAGCAGGCCTTTCAGCGCGGCGACGCACCCGTCTACGCCAAGGACCGCGCTGTCCAATACCATGTCATAGTTTTTGAAATCGTCCCATCTCCGGCCGGTATTGGCATAGTAGTAATTGGCCCGCCTTTTGTCGAAGCGCTTCTGGGTGCTTTCCACCGCCGTTTCCGGAATCCCGTAGTCCTCCATGATCCGGGCCTTCTTTTGGGCCTCGTCGGTGCAGCGGATAAAGACGCGCACGACCTGCTCCTGCCCCTTCAGGGCCTCCGAGGCGCAGTGGCCCAGGAAGATCGCTCTCCCCCGCCTTGCGAAGAGCTGGATCTCCCGCTGCTCCGCGACAAAGATGTGGCCTTCCCGGGAGAGCATATCGCTCTCCCCCGCGGCTGCCTTGCCCATGACAAAAATGGAATACAGGAAGCTGTTGGACACGGTCTCCTCATAGTGGTCGATCTCATCCACAGAGATATTCTGCTTGCGGGACACCGCCTCCAGGATCTCCCGGCCGTAGCACGCAACCCCGGTCTCCTCCGCGAGACGGCGGGCGATCTTCGTGCCGCCGCTGCCGTACTCCCGCTCGATGGTGATGTATTTTACCTTCATCTCAATTCCTCCCGCCGTCAGGACGCCTGGTCAAACTGGCTGTTATAGAGCTCGGCATAGAAGCCGCCCTTTTCCAGCAGCTCGTCGTGGGTCCCGCTCTCGATGATGTCGCCGTTTTTCAGGACCAGGATCAGGTCCGCGTTCCTGATGGTGGAGAGCCGGTGCGCGATTACAAAGGAGGTGCGGTTCTCCACCAGCTGATCCATGGCGTTCTGGATCTGCTGTTCCGTGCGGGTGTCCACCGAGCTGGTCGCCTCGTCGAGGATCAGCATGGGCTTGTCGGCGATCATGGCGCGGGCGATGGTGAGCTGCTGCTTCTGGCCCTGGGACAGATTCGTCTGGTCGTTCAGGACCGTGTCATACCCCTTCGGCAGCGTGCTGATAAAGTGATCCAGCCCCACGGCCTTGCAGGCGGCCCGCATCTTCTCATCGGAGACCCCTTCGGTGCAGTAGACCAGATTCTCCCGCACGGTCCCTTCAAAGAGCCAGGTGTCCTGCAGCACCATGCAGAACTGCTCGTGGACGTTCCTGCGGGTCAGCTCCTTCGTGGATATGCCGTCAATGCGGATCGCCCCGTCCTGGATCTCGTGGAACCGCATCAGCAGGTTGACCATGGTGGTCTTGCCCGCGCCGGTGGGGCCGACGATGGCGATCTTCTGGCCGGGCTTCGCTGCGGCGGAGAAGTCGTGGATCACGGTGGTGTCGGAGCCCTCATAGCCGAAGCGCACATGCTCGAATTCCACATATCCCTTTGCCTGTTCCAGCTTCTGAGTCTTTCCGCTCTCGTCCTCCATCTCTTCCGCCTCCAGGAACTCAAACACTCGCTCGCCCGCGGCAGCGGCGGACTGGAGGGACTGCATGGCCTGGGCAATCTGGGAGAGGGGCTGGGTAAAGTAACGGACATAGATCATAAAGGCCACGATCACGCCGAAGCTGATCCTGCCGTTCAGCGCCAGGGCGCCGCCGACCACGCAGACCGCCACATAGCCGAGGTTGCCGATAAAGGACATAATCGGCTGCATCAGGCCGGCCAGGCACTGGGCCTTGAAGCCGCTTTCCCGGAGGTTTTCATTCAGCACGTCAAAGGTCTTTCCGGCGTTCTCCTCCTCGTTGTAGGCCTTGACCACGGTATGCCCTGTGTACATCTCTTCCACGTAGCCGTTCAGGCTGCCCAGGTTCTTTTGCTGACGGGCAAAATACTTCTGGCTCCTGCCCATGATGGCAAACATCAGGACGAAGCCGAGCAGGCTGGCCGCCACGGCCGTCAGCGTCATGAAGCCGTCGGTGATCAGCATCATGATAAAGCTGCCCACGAAGAGGACCACGGCCGTGACCAGACTGCTCAGGCTCTGGTTCAGGGACTGCCCGATCATATCCACGTCGTTGGTGACGCGGGAGAGCACGTCGCCGACGCTGGTCCGGTTGTAGTACCACATGGGAAGGCGGTTGATCTTTCCCGAAATATCCGAGCGCATCTGCTTGGTGACCCGCTGGGTCACGGTCGACATGATCCAGCCCTGGGTGGCGGAGAGGACATAGCTCAGCGCGTACAGGATGACCAGAGTCAGCCCGATGGTGAAGATCGTCTTCATATTGATAGAGGGTTTGATCAGGCTGCGCACGGATTCCGGGAGCTCATCCAGCGCGCTGAGGGAGGCGCCGTCCTCCCCGTCCAGCCCGTAGAAGGCCGCCAGCATCGCACGCTGGTCCTCGCCCGAAACAATCACGCCGTCCACCACAAGGTCGGTATACAGCGCACACTGCACCGTCTCCGGAAGCTCATCCAGGATGATCCCCGCCGTCTCGCCGCCGCTTTCATCGAGAGTGCCCACCAGCTCCAGGGTCCGGAGCTGATCCTCGGCGGGGATCGTGACGCCGTTTACTTCAAAGTCCGCAAGCTGGGGGCCGCCGGGGTTGGCCGCGATGCCGTCCATTACGGCCTGAAAATTTTCCGACAGGTTCCCGGAGACCCGCTCCGTGATCTCTTCCAGCTTCTCCGTGTCCGGCGTGATGCCATCCTTGATGCAGTCCGTCATGTCGGACAGCTTATCCGGCCCGATCAGGGTGAACACGGTGCCCACCGCGGCGCAGAGCAGGGCGATGATGATGACCGCCTGGTATTTCCGGCAGTAGCCCAGCAGCTTTTTCCACGTGCCCACCAGATCCTTGGCCTTTTCGCCGCCCGCTCCCCCGGGAACGGGCCCCCTGGGGCCGTGCGTGCGGACCTGAGTTTTATATTCTTTCTCTTCCATTACGCAAGCTCCTCCTTTGAAAGCTGGGACAGGGCGATCTGGCGGTAGACCTCGCAATTATCCATCAGCTCGTCATGTCTTCCCATCCCGGCGATCTTCCCGTCATCCAGGACGATGATCTTGTCCGCGTCCCGGATGGTGCCGATCCGCTGGGCGACGATCAGGCGGGTGGTGTTTTTGCAGGTTTCGTCCAGCGCCTTGCGCAGGACGCGGTCGGTCTTGTAGTCCAGCGCCGAGAACGAGTCATCGAAGATCAGGATCTCCGGGTCCCGCGCAATGGCGCGGGCGATGGAAATGCGCTGCTTCTGGCCGCCGGACAGGTTGGAGCCTCCCTGGGCCACATAGCCGTCGTAGGTATCGTCCATCTTTTCCACAAATTCAGCCGCCTGCGCCGTGGCCACGGCCGCTTTGACCGTCTCCTCGCCGGGCGCTTCCCGCCCGTTGTCTCCGAAGGCCACGTTGGAGCGGATCGAGCCGGTGAACAGGGTGGCCTTCTGGGAGACGTACCCGATCTTATTGCGCAGGGCCGTTTGGGTGTAATTTCTGACATTCACACCGTCCACCAGCACCTCTCCCTCCGTCGCGTCATAAAAGCGGGGAATCAGGTTGACCACGGTGCTCTTGCCGCAGCCCGTGGAGCCGATGAAGGCCACGGTCTCCCCCTTTTTCGCCGTAAAGGAGATATTCTGCAGGACATATCCCTCCGCGTCGGGATAGCGGAAGGAGACATTTTTGAACTCGACCTCGCCGGTCACGCCCGTTTTGCCCTCGGTCTCAGTCCCGTCGTGGATGGTGAGGGGCGTATCCAGGACCTCGTTGATGCGCCGGACCGAGACCAGCGCCCGGGGTAGGATCATGAAGATCATGACCAGCAGCATAAAGGACATGACCACCTGAATGGCGTACTGGGAGAAGACCACCATGTCGGAAAACAGTGTGATCTTGTCCAGAAGCCCCGCCTCGTTGATCAGGATCGCGCCGATCCAGTAGATGGCCAGGGAGAGTCCGCTCATCACCAGCTGGATGCTGGGCAGCATGAAGGACATGGTGCGGTGGGCGAACAGGTTGGTGGAGGTCAGCTCGCCATTTGCCTTTTCAAATTTCCTTTCCTGATACTCCTCCGCATTATAGGCGCGGACCACCCGAAGCCCGGTCAGGTTTTCCCGGGTGACCCGGTTCAGGTTGTCGGTCAGGGTCTGGATCTTTTTGAATTTCGGCATCGTCAGGGAAACGCACACGCCGACGACGCACAGCAGGATTGCGACGGCAACGGCGGTGGAGAAGGTCCATTGCCAGGACTTTCCGGCGATCTTGCAGATCGCCCACACCGCCATGATGGGGGCCCGCAGCAGCATCTGCAGCCCCATGACGATCAGCATCTGCACCTGGACCACATCATTGGTGGTGCGGGTCAGCAGGCTGGCGGTGGAAAACCGGCCGATCTCCTCCATGGAGAAGGACTGGACCTTGTGGAACAGGCGTCCCCGGAGGGTGGCGCCCAGGCCGGTGGCGAGCCTGGCCGCGCAGATCGAAGTCGCCACCGTGGCCGCCAGGCTGCCCAGGGCGTACAGGAGCATTTTCCCGCCGGCGGAAAGGATCTCCGACATTTTGCTCCCGGGGGTCTGGACGAGCATGGTGATCTCTGACATATACTCCGGCATGGTCAGGTCCATCCAGACCGATACCACAATGAAGGCTAAAGCCAGGACCGCGTATGCCCAATCCTTTTTCGTAAAGTTTTTCAACAGCTTTCGCATAGGTACTCTCCTTCTTGCTTGATGATCTGTCCCGGCAGCTTGCTAACCGGGTTAGCAAGCTGCCGAAAAATAAAACAGACAAATGTCTGTCATTCGCTCATGCTAAAACCTGATAAAAAGCTGAAAAGCATTTTATAGCGCGAAGCGCGTCAGGTTTTTTATGAGACGGCGTGACGCACGCCACGTGTGCCGCGCTTGCAAAGCACGCGGGATTTTAAATAAAGCATTTTATTTGAAATCAGTATCAGAACGCAAACTGCGGTGCGCTGATTGCCGATCGGATCTCATCCGAGATGGCGATAAACTCCATCATGCGGTCCATTCCGACCTTGTCGATCACCGCGCCGACCTGCGCGTACATCTCGCCGCGCATCTTTTGTACCGCGCTCTCTCCATCCGCCGAGAGACGGATATTCGTAACGCGGGCGTCATGCGCATCGGCCTCCTTGACGATCAGACCTTTGGCGGACATCTTTTTCAGTAAAACGGCCACCCGCGCGGTGCTGACGCGCATATACCGGCTGATCTTTCCCGCCGTCGCGTCCCCGGACGATCCGGCCAGGAAGCAAAGCACCGCGCCGATCCCCGCGTTTCCTTCGCTGACGATCTTGAAGAAATCGGCCGGATGCGCCGCCTGCAGGTGGTCCAGTACAAATTCTGTCTGCTCCTTTGTTGCCATGGTTCTCACCTCTTTACAGCTGGCCTTGATTTTGTTAAAATATAATATAGACCCTGCTATAATAGCAGGGTCAAGGCTGGAAATGGGAGGCAGATTTACGAAATGCTGCCGAAAATAAAAATTCGTTTTTGTGATTATAAACAAGAAAGCTCCTGTTTTCCAAAAAGGACGAGTAAAATATGGAAAGACGATATCTGACCATCAGTGAATTTGCGGGGCTGCGGAATGTCAGCATCGGTTCACTGCGCTATTATGAAAAGCTGAAGATCCTGACCCCCGCGCGGATCGATCCCGCGACCAATTACCGGTATTACCTGCCGGAGCAGCTGAAAACCCTGGACACCATCATGCTGTGCGTTGCCCTCGATATCCCCCTGAAGGACCTGAAAAACTACGTGGACGAGGAGGGAGCTCTGGACGAGAAAAGCATTCTGGAGACCGGAAAGAAAGCCATGCAGGATAAGATCTCCGAAATGCAGGCCAAGCTGGAGATCACGCAATTCGGCCTGGATACGATCGCACGGAACCAGCGCTACAGTGAGCGGAAGGGGGTCTATATCCGGGAGATCGAGGAGCGCTATCTGATTGAAGCTCCTTTCCCCGGGGAGTGGAAGGATCTTTCCCTTGAGGAGAAAGAGCCCATTGAACTGTTCCAGGAGGCCCAAGCGAAGAATATGGCCCCGGTGTTTCCGCCGGGGATCATGATCCACTGCGAAACAGAGCCGGTCCGTCTCTCCCTGTTTTTCCGCGTCCTGCATCCCGACCTGCAGGACACGCGGATCATTCACCTGCCCCAAGCCCCCTACCGCTGCTTGCAGGCCGACCTGACCTCCCAGACGGATATCCGAAAGCTCCTGGAGGAGAATTTCCCCCTGCAGCGCAGGAAAACCATTATCATCTCCAACATGCTGCTCAGCAAGCTGCACTTCGACAGTATGCACAGTGAGATTCAGGCTGCGGCCGAAACCTCGTGAAAAATCCGCTGAAATCGTCCGCCTCCCCGGGGCAGAAAAGCCGTCTCAGGCAAATAAAACAAGGCCCGGTCCCAAACAAACGGACCGGGCCTTGCTGGGTCAGATGAAGTTTTCGTTATTGAGGAAGCAGCTGGTGGCCTCGCTCGCATAGGCGGTAGGCCTCCTCCAGCTTTTCTTCAATCAGCGGGTTGATCTTGGCGGCTTTCCGCTGCGCCCGGTTCCGGTAGATAAAAACCGGGGCGATCCAGCCCGCAAAGGCCGGAACGGCCAGCAGGATACAGGCCAGGATGTGGGGGGGCTGCGCCGTGACCGCGAACACGGAGAGAGCCATGAAGGCGGTGCCGATCAGCCCGATCGTCAGGGCCAGCATCAGAGGGCCGGAGGTCTTGGAGCGCTCCAGGGCCTGGATCTCCCCGGCGCAGGTGTCAAAATTGCGCTGAAGCCGGGTCAGCTCCGCCTTATTGACGATGCGGCGGTCCCGCTTCAGCGTAACCGTGATCATCCCGTTCCGGCTGTGCGGGGGCGTATTCCCGTCCGGGGCCCAGCCGAAGTTTTCGTAGCTGTCCAGATAGAGGGAAAACTGATCTCTGGGAGCGGTCAGTTCCTTATATTCATACCCCACAAAATCGCGGGCGCTTTTGGTGATCTCACTCATGACTCGTTTGTTCCTTCCGTCGGCAGGCGCACCGTAAAGGTGGACCCCTCCCCCACCGTGCTGGTGACGGTGATGGTCCCTCCGGATATCTGTAGGATCCGGAGCGCCAGCGCCAGTCCCAGCCCGTTTCCGGGGGTGGAGTGGGAGGTATCACCCTGATAAAACTTTTCAAAAATATGGGATATGGTCTCCTGCGTCATGCCGCAGCCCGTGTCGGAGACTGTGACCGTGACGGCGTCCGGCTCCGAGGTCTGACACAGGCGGACCGTTCCGCCCTCCGGTGTGAACTTGACCGCGTTGGACAGCAAATTGTTCCAGACGATCTCCATCATTTCCTGGTCAGCGGAGATGACCGCCCGATCCTCAGTCTCAAATTCCAGATCGATGTTTTTCTTCTCCCATGCGTCCTCAAATAAGAGGGCGCATTTGCTGAGCTGCGCGCACAGGTCGTAAGGTTCCGCCCGGGGCTTGATGACCTGATTTTCGACCTTACTCAGCTTCAGGATGTTCATGACCAGCTCCGACAGGCGCTTGACATTGTCGAGGATGCTGTCCAGACATTCATCCCGCTCCTGATCCGTCAGGCTGTCGCTTTTCAGCATCTGGGCGTAGTTGGAGATCACGGCCAGGGGGGTCTTGATCTCATGGGAGACATTGGAGATAAAATCGGTCTTCATGGTCTCAATGCTGCCCAGCTCCGCCACCATCTTGTTGAAGTCCAGGATCATCAGGTCCAGGTAGTCCAGCTTGTCCGGTGTGTGCAGGGGCGGCACATACACGGAGAAATCGCCCCGGGCGACCTTTTCGGTGGCCTTCGCCAGCTGCCGCACGGGCTTTTCATAGGTCCTGACCACCTGAAAGCGGGTAAAGGACGCCAGAGCCAGGGCCACCAGGGACCAATAGAGAATGGGAATGACCGTCGCGGAAAAATCGCTCAGTTCCAGCGTATTGATCAGGACGATCAGGCCGGTGTGGATGCCGGACATGATCAACAGAATGCCCAGAAAGATAAAAAAGAGGGAGATGGGGAACCGGGAGCGCTGGATCCGGTGTTCCTGTTTCATGTCAGCACCGCCTTATATCCCAGTCCCCGGACGGTCCTGATCTCAAACCCGTCACAGGCAGAGAACTTATCCCGCAGCTTGGTGATATAGACGTCCACCGCCCGCAGGCTGGTCTCGCTCTCCACACCCCAGAACTCATCCATCAGCTGTGAGCGGGAGAAGGTGTGATTGGGATAGGACAGCAGCTTGTACAGGATGTTGAACTCCCGAGTGGTCGCCGGCACCTCGGCCCCGTCCACCTCGGCGGTCATGGCGTCGGCGTTCAGGGTCAGATTGCCTACGGTCAGCTTGCGGCTGGCCTCGATATTGGCCCGGCGCAGCAGCGCCCGGACCCGCATCAGAAGCTCGCTGAAGTCCACGGGCTTGACCATATAGTCGTCGATCCCCAGGTCAAAGCCCTTCTGCTTGGCGGGCAGATCGTCCCGGGCGCTCATGAACAGAATGGGGATGGTCCTGTTCTGCTCGCGCACGGTTCGGGCAAACTCAAAGCCGTCGGTCCCCGGCATCATGATGTCGGAAATGATGAGGTCATACAGACTGCCGTACATGGTGTCATAGGCGCTGTCCGCGCTGAGGCAGCCCTTGGCCTCATAGCCGCTGTCGTTCAGATAGGTGCAGACGCTCCGGTTCAGCGCCGCGTCGTCATCGACCACTAAGATTCGGATCATTCCTTGCTCCTCCCTGCCCAGGCTTCCTGGGCCGAATGATTTTACCGTTTTTTCTTGATTCTGAAGCGATCCGCCTGCCGATGTCCCGCCCTTCACGGTCAAAAATCAGGATCGCTCAACCGGTATCGAAGGTCATCCCCGGCTCAAGGCTCCAGCTTCCTTACCCGCAGCTCCGACCGGATCACCATGTACACCGCGATTGCAAGAACAAGAATACATACCGTACTGGCTGTTGCCGCAGTCATGATCTCCTGATACCGCATATCGTCGCCGAATTGGTCGAGCATAGCGGTTTCCAGAGAAAAGATGGATACCAATGCGGTGGTCAGGTTGACCGCCTTTGCGGCCGACAGGACAGGGCTGTTGAATTTTCGGTATTTCACTGTGTTGATACTGGAGAGGATCAGGCAGTAAAAGGCGTAAAAGCCCGCCGCAAAAATCAGCGTCCCCGCATAGTGATAGCTCCGTCCATTGCGCACGATCTGTACCGCGATGCCGCCCAGCGCAATGTCCAGGATCATGAGAAAAATACCGGTGGTACGGTACGTGAGCAGCTCCCGCTTCTCATTTGACGCGTTCCGGGAAGCAGGCATTTCTCGGATCAGGTTTATCCGGACCCCACACAGCAGGAAATAGTAGAGTGCGAGGGCGCCGTCCCAAAAGGAAGAATCGCGCACCGCGCACAGCAATTTGAACGCGGCATAAACCAGGTTGATGGCAAACGAAAGCCGGAGCCCCACGCGCACACGGAAAAACGCGTCGGTCAGATAGCGGTTTGTCAGGGGCGTATCATACAATTTCCGCCGAAACGCCTTGACCGCGGCGACCATCTCCGCCACAGCGACAGCCAGAGCATAGGCGGACAGTACGTAGGACACATACGCAAAGGGGGTATCCTCAAGGTTCTTTGTAAAGACGAGGACCAGCATCAGACTGCTCAGGATCACTAGTACGATAACCCAGGGCAAGCCGGGATACAGACATCTCCTCAATTTCGGCCCGATCTGTTTCATGCTCAAATACCTCCGTGACAGGGCGGCGATGTTTCATTATCTTCTACCATACCACACAATTGTTTGAGTTTTGTTAAGATCCGGAATTATTCAGGAAAATATATTTGGCGTCAAGCTGTCCTTTTCCCTATAAAAAGAGAACTGCCGCATTCTGTGGCAGTTCTCTTTTGTTATACTGGCATACTTGTGACGGGATCTTAATAGATGCCAAGAAGCATGGTCTGATAGCCTGCGTAATCGGGAAGGATGGTATCCAGATAGTTGCAGGGATCGCCGTAGTCGGGAATCCAGCCGGTCAGGTCGTAAATATCACAGTTGGCTTCGTAGCCATAGGAGATGTAATATCCGCAATAGTACCACTCGTTGATGTCCGTGCAGGCCACCAGGTTGACAATGACCTTGCCGCCCAGGGAGGCCTCGACAGACTGCTTGTAGGCGTTGGCCCGGTTGGAATAGGTCTCATTGCTGCTGTCATAGGGGAAATCCACGTAGATCGGATTGTCCGCATCCACCACGATGCCGTCCTCGGCCAGCTCCGCGATGGCCAGCTCCAGCTCAGCCGCCGCGTTGGCCGGATTGTACCAGCCGTCATAGCCGTCGCCGCCGCCGTTTCCTTCATCTGCCTCCGGATCCCAGACCAGGATGGGGTACTCATCCGCGTCCAGCTGGGCCTGCATGATCTCACCGTAATAGGTGCCCTCCGGGAAGGTGACATCCGTGCCGTTGATGCTCACGGTGACGTCCTCCAGCAGGGAAACGAAGTTCGCGGGCGTATAGGAGTTGCGCAGGGAGGTGTATTTCAGATCCTCGCCGGCCTGCTGAGCGTTATAGGCCGCCCGGTCCACGGAGAAAGTGAGCGCCCGGCGGAAATGTACGTTGCTGACCGCCGCGTTGGTCCGGGCCGCGTCTTCCTCCGTCTGGGGGGAGACGGCCGCCGTGTCGTCGTTGACGTTGGAGAACGCACCGCGGTTCAGGTTCAGATAGGTAACATACGTGGTCGCGTCCGTGTTGGAGACGTAGGCATACTTGTCAAACAGCCCCTCGGCCTTTGCCGTCTCCAGGGTGGAGGTGTTCAGGGACACGCCGTCCAGCGTTCCACTGACCGCGTCGCGGTAGAGCTTTGTGACGTCGGAGCCGTCGTCATACAGCCATACAATCTTCTTGACGTTGATGTTGCCCGCATTCCAATAGCTCTCGTTTGCCTCAAACACGATGGAGTTGCTGTCGGTGGCACTGGTAACCAGGTACGGGCCGCAATAGGCGATGGAGGACGGGTCCCGCCCATAGGTGTAACCCGCCGCGGAGGGATCATACTCCACGCCGAACTTGCCGCCCATGGACTCATAATAGCTGCGGCACAGGGGGGCGAAGGTGGTATAGCCCAGCATGGTCTCGAAGAAGGTGCAGGGGGCCGCCAGGGTGTACTCCACGGTGTACTTGTCCACGGCCTTGACGCCGACCTCGGCGAAGTCGGTCACCTCACCGGCCATGTAGGCGTCGGCGTTAACGATGTTGCAGCCGCCGTAGGCGCCGGCCAGATACTCCATGCCGGCCTGGGCGTCCAGAAGGTGCTGCAGGCCCGCCACAAAGTCGTCTGCCTGCACGTCCGCCAGCTCTCTGCCCTGGAAGTCCACCCATTTCACGCCTTCCCGCAGGTGGAAGGTGTAGGTGCAGCCGTCCTCGGAGACCTCGTAGCTGGTGGCCAGAGCGGGCTGAATGTAGCCCTCGCAGTCATACTCGTACAGGCCGTCATAGGTGTTGACGATGGCGGAGCTGTCCGTGGCCCAATAGGTGGTAAACACATCCCAGGTGGTGGGATCGGCGTCATAGGCCAGAGTGTAGTCGGACTTCAGGGTATATCCTTTGTCTTCCAGATAGGACTTGGCCCAGGCCTCATAGGTTCCGGTGCCCCGCAGCTCATTCCACTTGGCCTTCATCTCCGTGCGGTCCTCCGCAGTGATGAACTCGGTGCAGACCAGCGCCTGGTGATAGCGCTCATTATCGGTGCCCCACAGTGCGTAGCCAACCGTATAGGGAGCCACGCGGGAAAGGGCATATTGTCCGCCCACGGTCGTGGTCGGCATAATGACGCCGGACTCCAGCAGCTTGGCCTCCGCGATGGCCGCCAGCGCGTAGCGCTCGGAGACGCTCTCCGTCTCCTTGGCAGCCTCGTAGGTGCTGTAAAACTCGCCCAGCACATCTTCATAGATGTACGCGGAGAGCTCGTCATAGCTCATGGAGCTCTTGTCGACCTCCGTGCCCTCGTTTTCGCCCGCCGCAGTCCCGTTGCCGGTGGGCTTCTGCTCCTCATCGCCTGTCTTGGAACCGCCGCACGCGGCCAGGCTCAGACCCATGACCAGGGCCAGGAGCAGACAAATAATCCTTTTTTTCATAATAATCCTCCTTCAACAAAATAAAAGCAGACAAGGAAATACCGTTTTAATGCCTTTGTCTGCTTTTATTTAAATGTTATTATAGCTTGCGTCCGATTCTTTTGTCAAGGGACAATGTTCCAGCTAGGATGACTGCGGTAGGGGTTCGGGCTGATACCGGGACGTATAACGCACCCCATCCCGGTCATAGAACTGGGACAGGTTCAGCGCCGTGTCGTTGTAGCAGACGGTGCGGTCTTTGCAATAAACGGAGAAGACCCCGCGCTGGCAGAGGGCATTGAGGGCCTCCCCGTCCAGGTCGTCCACAATATAGAGAGGGCTGACCTCCAGAAGCAGCCGGGCGCAGCCCATTTCGGCGGAATAGGCCGTCAGGTCGGGCACGGCGCTGCGGCACCGAGCGTCTTGGATGTCCACATAGGAGCTCCGGGTCTCGCCGTTGGCGTATTCATAGTAATGCCGGCTGTCCAGCTGCGTCATCTTATGATCCCGCAGAGAGACGAAGCTGCGTGCGCCGCTGTACTCCAGAACGGCGGCCTCGTAGACGGCCTGCCCCACCCGGTCATAGAGGTTCAGGGAATAGGTCACGTCCCGGTCGTCCAGGTTTCGGGAGAAGCCGTCATAACTGGACAGGGTCCCGTGGGTGTATCCGTTTTCGATCAGCCGGTCCGCGATGTAGTCCAGGAGGAAGGCGTTTTTCATCCAGAAAAAGTCGATAAACTCGGTGATGCCGTTTTCTTCGGCGTAGGCCAGATACTCCTCCGAGACGAAAAGCCGCACCTTTCCACCGCCCAGAAGCTGCACGTCCACCTGGCTGGGGTCGGCGGCATAGGCGGCCAGCTCCTGATATTCCGCCGCCGCGTCGCTGCTCCGGTACGGGTCATACTCTTCGGCCTGAACGTCGTCGGTGCAGGAAAACAGGTTCTCATACCGCGCATAGACAGGGGCCAGATACAGATTGCGGTTCTCATAGCTCTGCAGCAGGGAAAACGCATCGTAGAGCGCCTCGTCCACGTCCAGGACCTCGTTGGGGTGCCGGTTCAGGGTGTAGACGTTGTGAACGCCCTCGAAGAGCGTGTCGGAATTAAAGATCTGACAGGCCTGCTCGGCCGCCTGGGTATAGAGCAGGGTCAGGGCCTTTTTTTCCGCCGTGGCGGACAGCTCGCCCGCGCCCAGCTCGTACAGGAACACGAATTCATCGGCGCAGGTGACCCCGGAGCCGGAATTCGCCTCGATCTCCACCCAGCCGGGTTCCTGCTGAAGGAGGGAGTAGACCCCGTAACCAAAGGCTGCCGCCGCGACCAGGACCAGCAGGACCACCAGGGCCAGCCGGACCTTGGTATACTTTTCATTCAGCCTGACTTTTGTGACCGGCTTCAGGTTGGGCCGGTTATCCCGCGCTGTCCGGCTCAACTCAGACCACCGCCAGCAACAGCAAAAGCAGAAACAGCAGGACGATCACCCCCAGGGTGATAAACCCGGCGAGGGCGCCCTTTTTGCACGCCTTGTAGTTGCGGATGTACCGGAAACGCTTCAGAATCAGGGCCACAATCAGGCCCGGAATGGGCAGCAGGAAAGACAGGAAGGTATACCAGCGGCTTCCCGTGTCGCGGACCGGGGCCTTGATGTACTCACCCTCGGGGATGACCACCGGCTGCTCCGGGGCAGCCTCCGGCTCGCTTCCGTCCGCGATGGTGATGGTCTTCAGGGGCACGCCCTTTTCCCGGATGGCCTTGTACTCCGCGATCTCCTTCTTGTTGCCGTAGACGTAGTGGTCGTGGCCGATGCACACGAACTCCGGCTTGTCCTCGCTGTAATCGTGCACGGAGGGGTCGT
>JBJDYV010000096.1:0-6191 GCA_051867655.1 Oscillospiraceae bacterium | reverse complement strand
AAGAGCTGAAGAAGAAGCTCGAGGAAGTCGGCGCCAAGGTCGAGCTGAAGTAATTCAACTCCCAACCACACAACATGTTTTTAAAAAAGCGGTGTTCCGGTTATGGACGGAACACCGCTTTTTTATGATTTTGTGTAACCTTTTTCCTCCTTTTTCGTATTTATGGACAGAACCGGTTCTGAAAAATGAAGGGATGTGAGACGTTGGATGAAGGAAAGCTGGCCCGGCGGCTGCGGCGGGGAGACCGTCTGGCGCTGAGCCAGGCCATCGAATTCTATACGCCTTATCTCTCTGCTGTGGTCTGGCGGACTATGGGTCCCGCCGCCGTGCAGGAAGATGTGGAAGAGATCGTCTCGGACGCCTTCCTGTCCCTGTGGCGCAACCGGGATAAGCTGGAATCGGAGCATGGCGTCAAATCCTGGCTTGCAGCTGTCACCCGCAACAAGGCCATTGACCGGCTCCGGGCAGCTCCCCCCACCTCCCTTCCCCTGATCGAGGCCGAGGCCCGCGGCAGTCCCCATCCCGACGAAGAGCTGGAGCGGCGGATGTTCGCCGACGCCCTCCGCCGGGAGGTGGAAGCCCTGGAGTCACCCGACCGGGAGTTGATCCTCCGCTTCTATTATGAGGAAGAAAAGCTCAAGGACATCGCCCAAGACTTAGGCCTGTCCGTCCCGGCTGCCAAGACCCGGCTGTATCGGGCCAGGCAGAAATTGAAAGTCCGATTACAGAAAGGAGTGTTGGCAGATGGCGCGCATGGATGAACTTTGGAGGGCAGTGGGCGGTTTCGGTACGCCACCGGCGGCGGACAGCCGGGCGGTCAAGGCCCGTGTCAACGCCGCGCTGGACGCCGACCGGAACAAAAGGAGAATTTATATGAGGCAAAAGCTGCGCATTGTCATCGGAACCGTCACCGCGGTCATCGCGGTCACCGGCAGCGCCCTGGCGTTGACAAGCAACTGGGACATGGTCCAGATCTTTTTCCAGGGGGATACCGCCCCCGCCCAGGAGTACGTGGACTCCACCGTCCGCTCGGTCCGCGACGAGAATTACACCCTGACGGTGGAGAGCGCCATGGCGGATGAGACCACGGTCTATCTCGTCGCAACCTTTACAGCCAACAACGAGGAGACCCGGGAATTCCTTTTTTCCGATGATTTCGAAGGAATGGACACCTTCAGCATCCACAGCACGGAGCAGGCTCAAGCAGACTCTTCCACCCCGGAAGAGAACATCCCACGAGTCACCTGTGTCGGAATGAGAGAACTGGACGCCCCGGACGAAAACAGCCGCCGCTTTTGTCTGACGGCCCATGTGACCCAGCCCATTTCCGCCCTGCTGGTGGGTTCAGAGTACATGGAAAACGCGGTGGAAGTCCCCGTCACCCCCGCCCCCTCCGTCACGGTGGAACTGGGCGTTTCCGGCGTGGGCATCCCGGGTTTGAGCACTCCGGTACCCGGAACCCTCACGGTAGAACGTGTGACCCTGTCCCCCTTCACCTGCCAGATCGAGTGTGCGGACGTACCCATTACCATGGGCTATGAAACCGAGCCCCGCATCTTTTTCCGCATGGCCGACGGCACCATCCGCACCCAGAGCCAGATGATGCGTTCTTCCCTCGCCAGCAATGATGTGGGCTATGAAGACGACAACGGTATTACGCGCAGCCGCAAGTTCTTCGACTATGAGTTCGTCGAGGTCCAGGATCTGGAAGACATTGTCTCCATCATCGCCTTTGACGTAGAATTCCCTCTGGACGGCTCGCCGTCCATCCAGCTGGAACATAATCCGGCCTTGGACCCCTTCACTCTTCCTACTATGGAGTGGCTGACAGAAACGTCCGGCTTTTCCCTTTCTGTCCGGGCACTGACCGAAACATTGGGCGGAACCTGCAATTGGGACCCGGTCACCGGAGATGTCACCTGCGTGTACCGGGGAGTCACTGTGGTTCTCCGTGCCGGCGATGCCACCGCCCTGGTGGACGGACAGCCCGTCACAATGCGGGTGGCCCCGGCGGTGCAGAACGGTTCCCTGGCTGCAAGCTGCTCGCTCTTTAAAGACGCTTGGGGGATCGACGGCTTTGTCTTACGTACCAAAATATATATCGGCGACGACGTCGAGATCACCTGGGGCGACTGGTATATCGTCCCGTAACGCGCTCCCCCATAAAAAAGTATCCTATAAAAACAGCGAGTCAGGAAATCCTGGCTCGCTGTTTTTATTCCTTTTAAATTGATTAAATCTGCAAAATCTGATCCTCTGCGCAGATCTGCTCCAAAACTCCGTCGGCGATGCGGTAGGCCTCACCATAGATCGCCTCTGTGCCGTTCTCGCAGAGAATATAGCTGCCGTCCACCAGGGCGATGAACTCCCGGCCCATGCTGTCGGCATAGGTAATATCCTCAAACACGCGCTGGCCGTCCAGCACCGTGTCCTTAATCATCTGATAATGGGGCAGGACATTGATCCGGGTCAACCCCAGGCCGGTGAGAAAACGCCGGTAAGCGGGGTCTGTCGCCTCCCCCTCCAACTCCGGCTGGGCATACACCACATCGGCGCTGTTCATGGTACCTGCGCTGATGCCGATGACCAGGCCCTCAAAATTTTGGATCTTCTCCCGCAGGGAGATCCTTTGGAAGAAGGTGTTCTGCGTGGGCACATGGCCGCCACCCAGGAAAATTACGTCATAGGAGCACAGGGCCTCTTGGGAAAAATCTTCGGTCCGGTCGTCCCAAATGTCAAAGGTGCCGCAGGAAAAACCGCTGATGCGCAGCGCTTCCCGCATGTGATCACGCATCCCGTCGGCAAACTCCGCTTCGGCGGGCGCGGCAGAAATCAGCAGGCACCGGGCCTCCGCCTTCCAGCGCTCTTTCAGGTTCTCGATCAGACGGTTTTTCGGATCAAATCCATCCACAATTCTGCTTTTATCCAGCGGCCCCGTGGGACTGCTCGTCAGGAATACGGTCATTCATGACACCCCTTTTTCTTTTCATGATACCATGAATTTGACCCGATGTACAACTTCTTTTTCCTTCTCTGTACCGAACCCCTCTGACCCCCTCCGCATACCTTGAAATTGAGAAATCTTGATCATTGGAGGTCAGTTTTATGCAGGCGAAGGTCTCAATTCGCTATTTTTTAGGCGCCAACTCTCCCCAGGGCTTCTACTCCCTGTACGACCAGCTGATCGACCCCGCCCAGGCGCGGGCAATCTACATTCTGAAAGGCGGCCCCGGCTGCGGCAAATCCTCCCTGATGCGCCGGGTGGCCCAGCGCGCCGAGGATGAGGGAGAAACTGTGGAGTACATCCAATGCTCCGGCGACCCCGACTCCCTGGATGCCATTCTCCTCCCCGGGCGCAAAACCGCCATCGTCGATGGCACAGCGCCTCACATCGTGGAGCCCGTGTATCCCGGCGTTGTTGAGAGTTATGTAAACTTAGGAGAATGCTACGACAGGATCGGACTGAACGGCGTCCGGGACGAGATCATGGGGTGCATGACAGGGTACAAGGACTGCTATAAACGCGCCTACCGCTGCCTGGGCGCGGCGGCGGAGATCGCCGAGGATATGCGGGCCATTCTGACCACGGAAGCCTTGGAAGAAAAGGCCGCCAAGCGGACCCGGGGCATTCTGAGCCGGGAGGTGCGTACGGAGGGAAGCGGCAGCGGTCAGGTCGTCCAGCGTTTTCTGGGCGCTGTCACCCACCAGGGGCTGGTGCGCTATTATGATACAGCCGATATATTATGTAAACGAGTCTATATTTTGGAGGACAGCTATGGTCTGGCCCATCTTCTGCTGACCCACCTGCTCAGCGGAGCCGCGGCGGCGGGGCACGATGTGGTCGCCTGTCCCTCCCCCATGGCCCCCGACCGGCTGGAGCACCTGCTGATCCCCGGCCTGTCCCTGGCTTTCCTCTCCGCCTCCCCCGCGCTGCCCTACAACAAACGGCCGGCCCGCAGGATCCACATCGACGCCATGGTGGACACCGAGCTGGCCCGCCGGAACAAGGCCCGCCTGCGCTTCTCCCGCAAGGTCTCCGCCGCCCTGACCGAAGAAGCGGTGAGCTCCCTGGCGCAGGCCAAGGCCATGCACGATGAGCTGGAGTCCCTTTACAACCCCCACGTGGATTTCGACCGGGTCTACCGCAAGGCGGACGATCTGGCCGCGGAAATTCTGGCCTGAAGCAAAAATCCCGTTACTTTTTTGCCGTGCAACGGCAGAAAAGTCCTCACTTTGCTCGCCGCAAGCCTTGATCTGCAAGGCTTGCGGGGGATTTGATCTCATTCGAGGCGGGCTCTGCCCCCTCGAGCTCCCCTGCTTGAGTCCTCCCTTTCTTCGGTCTGACGAAAGGTTTTTCGACAAACTGAAATACCGCCGCGGACGCTTGTCCGCGGCGGTATTTATGTCTATGTATGTTACCCGTGCAGGGTCCGGTAAGCCGAGGGCTTGATCCCCACCAATCGCGTAAAAATCCGGCTGAAATATTTGCTGTCCGCATACCCCACAGCCTCGCTGATGGCGGCGATGCTCATGTCGCCCTGCCGCAGCATATTCTTGGCCATCTCGATGCGGTAGCTGGTCAGATAGTCGGAGAAATTCTGCCCTGTCTCCTTCTTGAACACGATACTCAGATAGGAGGCGTTCAGGTGGACATGCTTGGAGATCTCCTCCAGCGTCAGGGTCTTCATATAATGCTTGGCGATGTACTCCTTGGCGGCCCGCACCGGGCGGCTGCTCCGCCGCTCCTGAATACAGCGCTCAAACTGCTGGCTGGTCCACTCCAGCAGGTCGGCCATGGTCCCCGCCAGCGTGGTCGCGTCCCCCAGCTTGTGGAGGATATTCAGGTGTTCTTCCTCCGTGACCTCGCCGTAACCCGCCTGCACGCAGGCGTCCATGACCGCGTCGATGGCGGCATGACAGATGTCAATGACCACAGCGGGATCACTGTAGGGCGAGACGGGAGCAAAGGCGCTGTGCACCGCATAGGCAAAGGTCTCGTGATCCAAAATGGCGGCGCTGCTGCGCATCTCGCCCACTAAAGTGGGCGTCAGCACATCGTCACTCTTGATGGCATCAAATTTCAGTCTGTTGTACCAGTACATCTGGCCGCGTCCGCGCAGGATTCCGCAGCGGACCGCCCGCTCAGCGGTATCCAGCGTATGGCGCAGCAGACTCACATTCCGTTCCGGTACGCCCACGCCGATGCAGAAGCCATTGTCGGCGTATCCGCGCTTGCGCAGATGCCGCCGCAGGATATCCTGTAATTCGGGCAGCCGCTCCTCCACGCCGCTTCCCGGGGCGTAGTTCAGGGTCAGGGTCAGCCGCTGGTTGGCCTGGACAAAGGGGATCATCTCAAAGCACACCGGTTCAAACCGGGCCCGCAGGCTCTCTGCCAGGCCGGGCAGAAAGCCCTCCTCTTCCTTCGGCAGACCGTCCACCATCAGGATGACCGACTGAAAGACGCCCTCCCGAAACCGGAAATGATATTTTTCGTTCAGGGAGTCCAACGAAAAGCCCTTGGGCGGAACGATCCCTGTAAAGGCCTCCATAAAAGAGTTGCGCAGCAGCTTGCGGGTCCGGAAAATCTTCTCGTCCACGTCCTGGCTCTCCCTGGCCCGCTTACGCTGGCTCAGCTTTTCCAGCACCCGGGTCAGTTCCCCCGCATCCACCGGTTTGGTCAGGTACTCCTCCACGCCCATCCGCATGGCGCTTTGGGCGTATTCAAACCGCCGGAACCGGCTGACGATAACGAATTCGCAGGCCAGCCCATGCTCTTTCGCGTGGCGAATCAGGTCGAGACCGTCCGTTCCCTCCATACAGACCTCTGTGAAAACCACATCGGGCCGCAGGCGCAGGATGGCCTCCAGAGCCTCCACGCCGCTGCTGCAGGTCCCTACCACCTGGGCGTCCAGCTTGTCCCAGTCCATGAGATTCAGGATGGTATCCCGGGCCTTCTGCTCTTTATCTGCGATCAGCACTGTCAGCACACCGGGACCTCCTTTCTCCAAGCACAGCTGTTTCATACACAAAATTGTTATATGTATATTATACTTGATTTCTTCCCCATTTTGCAAGAGGAACCTTTCTCAGTCACTTTTTACATTTTTCAGACCCTGTAAAGCCCTACTTTCCTATAAAAAAAAACAAAAAGGTATCCCCCCATATCCAAAAGCCGTCTCCTTGCTCAAAAC
>JBJDYV010000095.1:0-6398 GCA_051867655.1 Oscillospiraceae bacterium | reverse complement strand
TACGGCCTGTCCATGCTGGAGAAGTTCCGGGGCATGGGCAAGCGCAAGCTCTACATGATCTTCTCCCTGACCGACGAAACTTACGCCCTGCTGGCGGGGGCCAACCCGCCTCCGGGGGTCAGCGCCCGGGACTTTTACTTCGCCGTGGCGATCCTGGACCACAGCTACTGGATCCTGGGCTCGGTTATCGGTTCGGTGGCGGGGGCACTGCTGAAGTTCAACACGGCGGGCGTGGAGTTTGCCATGACCGCCCTGTTCCTGGTCATTGCCGTGGACCAGTGGCGCACCTACCGCAGCCACATCCCAGCCATCCTGGGAGCGGCGGCCACCCTGCTCTGCCTGAAGCTGGTGGGGCCGGACACCATGCTCCTGCCCGCCCTGGCCATTATCGTGGTGGTGCTGCTGATCCTGCGAAAGCGGCTGGAGGAAGAAACGGAGAAAAAGCCCGAATCGAAACAGGAGGAGGCGCAGCCCAAATGCTGACAACCGGACAGGCCATCGCGTCCATTGCGGTCATGGCCATCGTGACCTTTCTGACCCGCGCGCTGCCTTTTTTGCTCTTTGACCGGGGAGAGTCTCCGCCCAAGATCGTGCTCTATCTGGGCCGGGTGCTGCCCCCGGCGGTCATCGCCATGCTGATCATCTATTGCCTGCGCAGCCCCTCGCTGACCGTGCCGGCAGAATTGACCGCCGATTTATCCGGTTGGCTGGCCTCCGTCGTCTCCTTCTTCGTGGGTTGGGCGCCCCAGCTGATTGCCGGCGCGGTGGTGGTGTTGCTCCACGTCTGGAAGCACAACAACCTGCTGTCCATCTTCGGCGGCACGATCCTGTATATGATCCTGGTTCAATTTGTTTTTGTGTAAAAAAATGCACCCGACAGGGTGCATTTTTCTTACTCTTTCAGCTCCAACAGGACTTCCCCCGCCGCCTGGGCAAACAGCCGTGCCCCCCGTAGGGCTTCCTGCAGGGTGTTGCCGTGGGAGCCCACTTCAACCAGCAGGGAGCCGCGGGTCAGCTGCTGGTTGAACCGGGAGGAGCGCAGGGTGATGGGCCGGGCCAGGGTGGGCCACTGTGCGTCCAGTTTTTTCTGAATCTGGATCGCCAGAGCCAGGTTCTGCCGCCAGTAGGGGTGCTCCTGTCCCAGGTCGTCGGTGCCGACGATCATCAGAACCTGGGCGGTCTTTTCCCCGTCCACCTCGGTCACGGCTTTGTAGACCGTGCCGTCCTCTCCGATCAGGGCGTCCCGGTGGACGTCCAGCACCACCTGAATGGAGGGGTACTGCTCCAGCCAGCTCTGGACTCCCGCGCAGGAGCGCTCATAGGAGCCGCTGTATTGGGGATAGTCGTACAACGTGCGGTCGTGGATGACCTTCAGGCCCATCTCCTCAAAGACCCGCTGCATCTCGTCGCCCACGCGCAGTACGTTGTAATTCTCGTCAGTGGTGCGGGAGGAATCGCTCTCCACATAGATGTCCGTCCCGTCCATGGTGTAGGCCTCGCTGCCATGGGTGTGCATGATCAGGATCTGCGGCCCTTCTTCCGCCAGCTCCACGCCGACCTGTGCTGAAGCCAGCGCCTGTAGATCCATGGACTGATTGGTGTAATTAAAGAGGTACACTCCCTGGGTGGAGAGATAGCCTTCGCTGTCCGCCGGGAGCAGCGTGCGCTCCTGGATGTCCTCCGGCGCCGTGGTGGTTTCCGGCAGCGGGGTCTCCGCGTGATCTTCGTCCCCGGCCGGGACGCTGCTTACGTCTTCGTCCGCCGGGTCCACCTGCGCCGCCAGTTGGCGCTCCACATCGGCTTCGCCGGCCCGTAGCAGGGAGGACTGGCCCAGGACCAGCTGCTGCCAGCGGTCCAGCTGGTCCCATACCCCCTCACCCCAGGTCTCCGGGCCCAGCTCGGCCCGCAGGGCGGCGGCGACGAAGGCGGAGCTCTCCCCCAGCTTCATGCAGGCCGCCCCCAGGTCGCAGGTCAGTCCCAGCAGCCAGAGCGCGATGGTGGCGAAAAACAGGGCGGCCACCCGCCGCAGCGCCCGTTTCCAGTGGAAACCTTGTCCCTTCATGGATCATCCCGTCCTTATCTGTTGTGATACAAAACTGTATGCGGCGGGGCAGGGGAATATGAGCGGAATTTATTTTGATAATCAAATATCTTGACAATAAAAATAAATGGAGTATAATACTCCCATCTCATGGTGAGGAGGTACAGCCTTTGAATACACATGGCGAGACCCTGAACCGGTTTCTGGTCGAGGTGTTCAACGAGATCCTGAAAACGGAGGAGCAGGCCCTGGAGGCCAGCTGTCCGGACCTGTCCGTCCGGGAATTCCACCTGATCGAGGAGGTCTGCCGGGCGGTGGATCAAAACCGGGATAACCGGGCCACGGCCATTGCCGCCGCCCAGCGGGTGACGGCGGGGACCCTGACCACGGCGGTCAACCTGTTGGAGAAGAAGGGATACCTGGAGCGCCGCCGGGACGACCAGGACCGGCGGGCCGTGCGCATTTATCCCACGGAAAAGGGGCGGCAGGCCGACGCCGTCCACACGAGCTTTCATAAGGAAATGGTGGAGGACGTGCTCAGCGTTCTGACGGAGGAGGAATGTCAGGTGTTCCTCCGGGCGCTGAGCAGTGTGACCACCTTTTTCCGGCAGAAATATGGAGGGAAAACCCATGATTGAACTGATCACCGACAGCACCAGCGATCTTTCCCCTGCCCTGGCGGCTAAACTGGGGGTGCAGGTGCTCCCCCTGACCGTCCATTTCGGAGAAGAGAGCTTCCGGGACGGTGTGGATATTACCAACGCCGACTTTTATGCCCGGCTGCGCAAAGCGGAGACGCTGCCCACCACCTCTCAGATCAACCCGGAGACCTTTATCGACGTGTTCCGGGAGGTGCTGGACCGGGGCAATCAGGCGGTGGGGATCTTTATCTCATCGGAGCTGTCCGGCACCTGCCAGTCGGCGCAGATCGCCCGGGAGGAGCTGGGCAGCGACGACATCTTTGTCATCGACTCCCGTACCGTCACGTTTTCGCTGGGGCTTTTGCTGATTGAGGCGGCCCGCCTGCGGGACGAGGGACTTTCCGCGGCTGAGCTGGCGGAAGAAATTACCGCCCTGCGGGAAAAGCTGCGCCTGTACGCCGTGGTGGACACCCTGAAGTACCTGAAAATGGGCGGGCGGATCTCGACGGCTACCGCCGTGGTGGGCGGCGTGCTGGGCATTACGCCCATCATCGCCATCGAGGACGGCAAGGTGGAGTCGGTGGGAAAGACCCGGGGCCGCAAGGCGGGCATTCAGTGGATCCGGGAGCGGGCGCTGGAGGAAGACATCGATCTGACGCGTCCCGTCATGTTCGGACACACCGACTGCCCCGAGGCCATGGAGGCCGTGGCCGACGCATTTTCCGATGTGACCGCCCAGGCTCCCGCGGCATACCGCATGGATATCGGCACCGCCGTGGGCACCCATGCCGGCCCGGGCGCCGCGGGGTTTGGCTATTTTGTAAAAGAATAATTACGGGAAAATTAACAAAATCTTAGTGTTTCGCCCTCTCGTGTGTGGTATAGTACCGGTAGAAAGGCTGTACGGAGGAGGAAGCGGGCATGGAACTGCGGGAATTATCCTGGAAAGAACGGGGGCGGCTTTGGATGCGGCTGGGTATCCGGCTGCTGCTGGCCGTGGCGGTTTTGCTGCTGCTGGTTTTCGCAGTGCCCCCGCTGCTGTCTCTGTTTATGCCCTTCGTGCTGGCTCTGATCCTGGCCTGGCTGCTCAACCCTCTGGTGCGCTGGTTGCACCGGAAGCTGAAGATCTCCCGCAGAGTGATCTCCCTTCTGGTCATACTTCTTGTGTTCGGAGTGGTCGGCGGGCTGCTGTTCTGGTTTTTCTACGGCATCGGGTCGGAGATTTACTCCTTGGTCACCAACTGGTCCACCGTGGGGGCGGACGTGGAGCTGGGCCTGAATGCGGTAGGCGAATACCTGGAGCGCTTTTTCGCCCTGCTGCCGGACCAGCTGACCGGCTGGCTGGACGGTCTGTATGAGCGTCTGAAGCTCTGGCTGCAGGAGGTGGTGCCAGAGCTGCTGACCTCCCTGGGCAAGGGCGCGGGCAATTTCGCCATGAAGGTGCCCTCCTGGGTGGTGGCCGCCGTCGTGTTTTTGATGGCCAGTTATTTTATCACCGCCGACTATCCTCATCTCCGCTTCCGCGTCACCGAGCGTATGAGCACCGGGGTGCGCGGCTTCCTCAGCCAGGTGCGCAAGGTGGCGGTGGGCGCCTTCGGCGGTTATATCAAGGCGGAGCTGATCCTGTCCGTGGGCGTGTTCTTCATCCTGCTGATCGGCTTTTCCGTCATCCGGCAGAGCTACGCCCTGCTGCTGGCATTTTTGCTGGCGGTCATGGACTTTATCCCCATTATCGGTTCGGGCACCGTCATGGTGCCCTGGGCGGTGGTGGAGCTGATACTGGGCAACTACCGCAGGGCTTTGGAGCTGATCGTCATCTGGGGCATCGTCTGCCTGTTCCGCCGGGTGGCGGAGCCCAAGGTAGTGGGCGACCAGACCGGCCTGTCCCCCATTCTGTCCCTGATCAGCATCTATGTGGGGATGCGCCTGGGCGGCGTGCTGGGCATGGTCCTGGGCCCGGCAGTGGTACTCATTCTCATCAATATTCTGAAGATGGATGTCTTCTCCGGGACCCGCCGGGACCTGCGCATGGCCGTTCAGGATATCCGGGCACTTCTGGCCGCAGATCGGGACAAGACATAATTTGGTTGCGGAATGTTAAAAAAACCTTCGAATTGATTTCACACTTTCGCCATATTTATGGGGTATCTTAAGACCATGGAACGACCCCCGCAATGGAAAGGAGCAATCCAACTATGTATTACGATCCCTATCATCCGGAAGACCCCATCCCGACCAATGAATACAGGGTAGAAGATATCGGGCCCGTCATGCCCCAAGAGCAGGCCCCCAAAAAAGAGAAGAAAAAGCGTTTCTGGCCTAAGGCTCTGGCCCTCTGCCTGGTCTGCGCCCTTCTGGGCGGGGCCGGCGGCGTTGCGGGCAGTGCCTATTACTTCGGCAAAAACGGCGGAACGGGCGGCGGCTCTACCACAATCTATCAGAGCGACCGGGAGCCCACCGTGGTGACCGTGGCCCACACCAACACGGGCCGGGAGCTGTCCACCGAAGAGATCTATGCCTCCTGGGTCAACTCCACCGTGGGCATCAGCACCGAGATCGTCACCACCAACTACTTCGGCCAGCAGGTCAGCGCGGCCGCCGGCTCCGGCTTTGTGATCTCGTCTGACGGCTACATCGTGACCAATTACCATGTCATTGAGGGCGCCAGTACCATCAAGGTCACCTTCTACGACGGCACCGAATACAGCGCCACGCTCATCGGCGGTGAGCAGAGCAACGACGTGGCCGTGCTGAAAATTGACGCCTCGGGCCTGACGCCCGTCGTCATCGGCGACTCCGACGCCATGAACGTAGGCCAGGCCGTCACCGCCATCGGAAACCCCCTGGGTGAGCTGACCTTCAGCCAGACCGCCGGTATTATCTCCGCCAAGGACCGCACGGTCACGCTGACCGGCGGCATCAAGATCAACATGCTGCAGACCGACTGCACCATCAACTCGGGCAACTCCGGCGGGCCCCTGTTCAACAGCTACGGTGAGGTCATCGGCATCACCAGCGCCAAGTATTCCAACAACGGCTCCTACTCTGAGGCCACCATCGAGGGTATCGGCTTTGCCATCCCCATCAATGACGTCATCGACATCATCCAGGACCTGATCGAGCACGGCTATGTCACCGGCAAGCCCAGTGTGGGCATCATTCAGACGAATGTGACCACGGAGGTCCAGCGCTACGGCATCCCCGCCGGCGCGGAAGTGCTGGCCGTTCTGGAGGACTCCTGCGCTGAAAAAGGCGGCCTCCAGGTGGGCGACATCATCACCGCCGTGGACGGGACCACGGTAGCGAGTTCTTCCGACCTGCAGTCTGCGATTAAGAGCTACCGGGCCGGGGACACGGTGACCTTTACCGTCTACCGCAACGGTGAGAGCATCGAGCTGCAGCTTACTCTGGACGAGTACAATCAGGAGCGCTCGGACGCGATGGACGCCCTGAACGAGGAGTATACCCAGAGCCAGCAGCAGACGCAGCAGCCGTCCTCCAATAACGGCAGCTCCGGCGGCGGGTTCAGCTTCAGTTGGCCCTTCGGCTGGTGATCCCCTTCCATCTGATCGCAATACAAAAGTCCTGCAGCCGCAACGGCTGCAGGACTTTTTGACGTTTGGTGAAAACAGCGTAAAAATACCGCCCGAAAGCATCTGCTCTCGGGCGGTAAAGACGCAGCAGGTTTGTTGTTAACGCTTGCTGAACTGGGGAGC
>JBJDYV010000094.1:0-1508 GCA_051867655.1 Oscillospiraceae bacterium | reverse complement strand
CCAAGGAGCGTCTGACCTGCCTGGCTCTGGCCGGCATCATCGCCGCCCGGCGGAACAAGGACTAAAACGTCTGTTCAAGGCATAACAAAACCCCGACGGTTCAAACCGTCGGGGTTTTTCTTATGATGTCCAGTCAGGTTTTGGCGCTCTTAGCGGCGTTCACGCGGTTGGAGATATACATGCCGACCTGGTCCCGGTCGATCTTCAGGGCCACCGCCAGCTCTCCATAGAGCAGATCCTCCGCCCGCTTCATGAACCGCTCGTCCACGGCGCCGAACTTGCGGTGCTGGCTTGCCAGATCCTGCTTTTTTGCGTAGATGGACATGGCCAGCTCGATCAGATCGCCGCAGTCGTGGCTTTTCAGATAAGAGGAATAGTGCTCCTCCAGCTCCCGCAGCACGCTGTTGTGGTAGGCCGCGGTCTCCATGGTGGGGATCTTGTCGATCAGCGCTTGGGCCTCTTCCTCTGTGATCACCGGGCGCATAAACACCTTGGTCTCCACCGGCGTATAGATGACACCATCCTGATAAAGGGGTTCCAACGCATAATAGAGCTTCTCCCCGCCCTTTTGACACTCCGGCATCGTGATCTCCTTGACCCTGCACACGCCGGTACTTCCGTAGATGATCATATCTCCAGGCTGATACATCACTTCTCCTCCATTTTCCCTACCTCTGCTTCCCAAAAAAGCGCGTGGTTCCGACAACAGGATTCTGTTCGTCGGAACCATACGTTGTACTATAATTATACACCTTTTTTGGTAAAAATGTAAGAAAAATTTTAAATCCAGGGAAGAACAAATTACTCCCGTTCCATGGGAATATCCCCCAGATTCAGGCACTCCACGGTACGCAGGTCCTCAAAAATCTTACGCTGAAAGCCCTTGGCCTCGATATACAGATCGAACCGGCCCACAGGAAGATCCTTGAACCAGAAATCGCCGTAATCATCGGTCACAGTCTCATACACCTTGGCACCAGTCACCAAACGGCACTTGGCACCGATGATGACCTCCTTTTCCACCGGATCATAGACCAGTCCCGCGATGAACTGGCCGGGGATGTTGCGGTAGTACACGCGGGGATGGCACCCGGTCTCCGGCTGCATGACGGACGCGCCCAGAATGTCGTCGGCCAGCTCCTCCTCGTCCCCAAAGCGGAGGGCTTCGGTGGGACAGGCCTCCGCGCAGCGGGTGGTCTTCCAGCCGTTATCCAGCAGGTGGGCGCAGCCGGTGCACTTCTGCGGCAGAGCCAGCTCCTCGTTCCAATAGATGGCGCCGTAAGGGCAGGCTTCCGCCAGCTTCTTCTGTCCCCTGGCCTTCTCCGGGTCGATGATCACCAGACCGTCCTCCCGGCGGTACACCGCGCCGTCTTTGGCGGCGGCGATGCAGGGGGCGTTTTCGCAGTGGTTGCACAGCTTGGGGGTGTAGTTGAGTTTCAGCTTGGGCGCGGTTCCGCAGGTCTTCTGGTCCACCTTCAGCCAGAACTGGCCGATCTCGGGCTGGGGCT
>JBJDYV010000093.1:0-1513 GCA_051867655.1 Oscillospiraceae bacterium | reverse complement strand
TATAAAAACGGCAATAGGTTTTGTTTGTTGCCGTTTTTGTATTATATTTGCAGGCAAATTGCATTCAAGAAGAAAGATGGACACATACAAGAACCTTATACTGCAATACTCCGCAGAGAAAGAATCGTTCTCCTTGGGCGACCTTTGGGCTTGGCTGTCGGCAATGGGCATGACCGCCCGCAACACCATGAACTGTATGCTTTCAAGGATGGTGTACAAGGGCGAGATTGTCCGCATAGCCCGTGGGGTGTATGCTTCGGCAGGACACAAGAACCTGTTTGCCGTCAAACTGACATCCGAGGAGCTGGACTTGGCGAGGAACCTGAAAGAACGTTTCCCGTTCGCTCCGTTGTGCATATACAACGGAAGTTGCATCGCACCCCTGCAGCATCATCTGTCCGGCAACAGCATGACATACGTGGAGACTGACCGCCAGGTGATGGAAAGCCTGTTCGAGCATATCAAGGAGCATACCGGCAAGGAGGTGTGGCTGATGCCCGATGCAGATATGGTATATCGTTACATTGACCTTGGGAAGGGAGGCATCATCGTCAAGCCTCTCGTTACCGAGGCTCCCTTGCAGACTACGGAAGGAGTGCCTGTACCGACATTGGAGAAACTGCTGGTGGACATAAACAAGGACGCAGACTTCTCCTACCTGCATGGTGCGGAGGCAGAACGCATGATGGACAATGCCAAGGCACTTTATATCATTAACACCACCCGTCTGAGACGCTATGCGAAAAGGCGTGGACTAAAAATAGAAGAGAAATTATGATTGACAACAAATGTTTTACAACAGAGTGGATAGAGACAAAAGCCAAAGAGCTGAACTACTCAGATACCAACCTCATTGAGAAAGTCATCCGTGCGCTTTCCCTGTTGGATATGCTTGCACGTTCGGGCTGCCCGTTCCATTTCAAGGGAGGCTCATGCCTGATGCTTCTGCTGCATGACACTCCCCACCGTCTGTCGATAGACATCGACATCATGTGTCCGCCGGGGACGGACATCGAGCAATACCTTGCCTCGTATGCGGATTGCGGATTTATCGACTACAAGCTTGTGGAACGGAAACAGGCAGGTACGGATGTGCCCAAAAGCCATTCCAAGTTCTTCTATCAGGTGGCGTTCAAGGCTGACATGGACAGGACATCATATATACTGTTGGATGTGCTGTATGAGGACTGCCATTATCAGCAGGTGGAGCGTGTGCCTATCCAAAACGAGCTGATAGAGACTGTCGGAGAATGCCCTCTGGTCAATGTCCCCTCCATTGGCGACATACTTGGCGACAAACTGACCGCCTTTGCACCAGAGACCACAGGCATTCCCTATTACAAGAATGACATGCTGGTGACCCTTGAAATCATTAAGCAGCTGTATGATGTAGGAAGGCTTTTCGACCGTGTGGATAATCTCACCATCACAGAAGCTGCCTTCTCAAAGATTGCGCCTGTGGAACTTGGATATAGAGGCCTGCCCACGCATGATCTGTCAGTCATCTATGAAG
>JBJDYV010000092.1:0-31927 GCA_051867655.1 Oscillospiraceae bacterium | reverse complement strand
GCGGTCAGGATCTCCCGTACCGCGTCCTCCAGGCCGGTGACGACCTGGCCGTAGCGCTTGAATTCGAGATCATACACAGAATGAATTTTCATCTTCAACGCTCTCCTTCCGCCAACTGCGCAAACAGTTCCTTACACGCGGGGTAGATCTTCCGGAACTGCTGATAGCGCGCTTCATACCGGGCGGTCAGCTCCGCCTCCGGCTCCACGGTGTCCACCACTTCCACCAGGGCGTCCGCCGCGGCCCGGACGCTTTCGTACTGTCCGCAGCCCACCATGGCCAGCAGGACGGCGCCGTAGCCGGGCCCCTGCTCCGTTTTCACCAGATCCAGGGGGATACCCAGCACATTGGCGAAGATGGTCCGCCACAGCGGGGACCTGCTGCCGCCGCCGCAGATCTTGGAGCGGGGGATTTCAATACCCAGAGAGCGGGCCACCTCAAAGGAGTCCCGGATGGCAAAGGCCACGCCCTCCAGAACCGCCTGCACCAGGTCGGAGCGGGAGGTATCCATGGTCATGCCCAGGAATGTGCCCCGGGCGTTGGTGTCGTTGATGGGGCTGCGCTCGCCCATGAGATAGGGCAGGAAATAGACATGGTTCCGGCCCAGTTGATCGGCTGTAATGTCCGCCTGCTCGGCGGCATAATCCGTGGTTTTCAGGATATCCTCGCACAGCCACTTGTTGCAGCTGGCCGCCGACAGCATGCAGCCCATCAGGTGATAGCCGCCGTCCGCGTGGGCAAAGGCGTGCAGAGCGTTGTGGGGGTCCACGCCGAAGGCACCGGAGGAAATGAAGATGGTGCCGGAGGTGCCCAGACTGATGTTGCAGCCGCCGCTGCCCACGGTGCCGGTGCCCACCGCGGCGGCGGCGTTGTCCCCCGCTCCGGCCACCACCTGGACGCCCGGGGGAAGGCCCAGTTCCTTTGCCGCATCGGGCAGCAGGGTGCCCACCACCTCGTAGCTTTCAAACAGCTTGGGCATCTGCCGCTCGGAAACGCCGCACAGCTCCAGCATTTCTTTGCTCCAGCGCTTGTGCTCCACGTCCAGCAGCAGCATGCCGGAGGCGTCGGAGTAGTCGCAGCAGTGCACACCCGTCAGACAGTAGTTGACATAATCTTTTGGCAGCATGATCTTGGCGATCTGTGCAAAGTTTTCCGGCTCGTTCTCCCGCAGCCACAGGAGCTTGGGGGCCGTAAAGCCGGCAAAGGCGATGTTGGCCGTCCACCGGGACAGCTTCTCTCTTCCAACGACCTCATTCAGGTAATCCACCTGTTTCGCCGTCCGGCCGTCGTTCCACAGGATGGCGGGGCGGATCACGGCATCGTCCGCATCCAGCACCACCAGGCCGTGCATCTGCCCGCCCACACCGATACCGGCGACGGCGCGGGCGTCAAAGCCCCGCAGCAGCTCCGGGACGCCCTCCCAGGCCGCCGCTTTCCAGTCCTGGGGAGCCTGTTGGCTCCAGCCCGGGGCGGGGAATTCCAGGGGATATTCCTTTGTGACCGTGTTCAGGATCACGCCTTTTTCATCCGCCAGCAGCAGCTTGGCGGCGGAGGTGCCCAAGTCGATTCCGATGTACAGCTTCAATGTGTTCCCTCCTCCATCCGCAGCTGGGCCAAGTCCACCATGCCCTCGCCGGTATAGCGCAGCCGCAGGGGATGGTCCCCGGCCGCAGCTGACAGCGGGAGCGTAACCCAGCTCCATTCCTCCGCGTCGGTCAGAGCCAGCCGCGCCGCACCGGCCTCGTTCCGGTCCTCGTCCTCCAGATACACATGCAGCGTGCCGCTGCATTTCCCCCGGACACGCAGGGACAGCGTGCGTTCCGTCCCGTCAAAGGTCAGATAGCGGAAGCCCACCACGCCGGTGTCGGTGATGTTGGTCACATAGCCCTCTTCCTTCACCACCACATACGGGGCTTCCACCCTGCTTTCCGGGGAAAACGGGATGAATTCTCCCCCCTGCCCCTTGTATAAATTGCAGGCGCACCAGGCGGGGATGGGCTCTTTGGCCGGCATTCTGCCGCCGGAAAAGCCAAAGCTGGTGCACTCCACCTGGGCAATCGCGCCGTTTTCCTCGATGATGATGGGCTCCGCGCAGCTCTGGCGGGAGAACTGCTTGCCGTGGGTGTGGCGGTGATAGGAGATATACCATTGATCGCCCAGCTTCACCATACCGCCGTGGATGTTGGCGATCTGGTTGCGGGCGTGCTCAGCCGTCCTGCCCTGATAGCCCACGTCTGCGTTGGAGATGATCGTACCGCCAAACCGGAATTCCCGATCCGGATATTTGCTGGTGGCATAGCACAGCTCGTGCATCAGGCGGGAGCAGTAGACGAAATAGTAGGTATCGCCCACCTTCCGAATGGAGGCAGCCTCAAAGAAGGGGTGGGCCTCATACTCCGTGCCGGCCGCATGGTTGAAGTCGGGCATGATGTTCACCGGCTCGCCCTTGCAGGTCAGCATGTCCGCCTCCAGCTCCACACAGTAGGCGCCCAGGGTATCGGGAACAGGCTGTCCGCGCATGGGGAAATGGGGCGCAAAGCCAAAATACAGGTACACCCGGCCGTCGTCATCCAGCAGCACGGCGGGGTCAAAAGGCAGCGGCGTGTCCAGCTTTCTGCCGTCCTGAAAATGCACAACGCCCAGATATTCGTACTGGCCCGCCGGGGTATCGCTGACCGCCACGGCGATCTCCAGATCGCTCCACTTGGGCACGGTCAGCACATAGTACAGGTAATACCGGCCGTCCGGGCCTTTCGTTACATCGGGTGCCTGCAAGGCCCGGCTGCCGTCGGGGTTCTTCGGGTCCTGGTCCCGGCGGTAGATCACGCCCTCACAGCGCCAGTCGGAGGGATCGTCCGCCGGAGCGGACCAGCAGACGTAGTCCTCCAGGCAGTAGTCGTGTCCGTCGCAGCGGTCATGGGAGCCAAAAAGGTACACCCGGCCGTCATACACATGGGGCTCGCCGTCCGGAATAAATTCATGTACGGGCAGATACGGATTAAACGTTTGATTTTTCATGGTCATCGTCCTTCCCGAAAAACCCCGCGGAACAAAGTGCTCCGTGGGGTTTTTTAGTCTTTATCCTGAAATCATTGGGGCAGGGGAAGATGAAATTGGTGTTTGCCGGATGTCAGGCGCGTCACGTCCGCTCCCGCGCGGAACTCTCCCGCAGCACCCACCGGCACCTCCAGCTCCACGCAATATTCATCCGCAAGCTTCTGCCACGAACAGGCCGCTGTGCCAAAGGGCGTCCTGTAGCTTGCGCTGGCGCTGTCCAGGCCGCAGCCGAAATCCGGAGCGAACACAATGTGCCGGTAGCCCGGCTCGCCTGCCCGGATCCCTCCGATATTGCGGTAGATCCAATCCCCCACGCAGCCGTACGCATAATGATTGTAGGAGCTGGCCGTCACCTCGCCCTCCGGCGTGATCGCCTCCCAGTTCTCCCAGATCGTTGTAGCGCCCCGCTCCACCATGTAGAGCCAGGAGGGGCTCTTTGTCTGGAACAGGACCCGGTACGCCAGGTCCTTATAGCCGTTTTCCGTCAGTACGTCCAGCAGGAAGGACACGGAGGAAAAGCCCGTATCCAGACAATCGCCGTTTTGGCGGATCAGCTGCGCCAGATGCGCGGCGGTCTTTTCCCTCTGCTCTCCCTCCACCGCACCGGAGCGCAGCACCATCACATAGGAGCCCTGCAGCTGCGTTCCGCGCAGCGCTCCGTCCGGCTGGACGTATTCCTCCCGGATTGCCCGCCGCACCTCCTGCAGAAGAGCTTCCGTGGCCTGTATTTTCTCCGACAGCTTCCAGCCGGCCTGCTCGCTCAAAGCGGTGCAGACGGACAGATATGCTTCCAGGACAATGGCATACCAGCAGCTGCCGACGATCTCTCTTGTCTCGCTGCGTCCCAGGTCGATGCCGTTGGGTTTTCGCATCAGACTGGGGATCAGCCAATCCCCATAGTGGTACCCCTTGTTCCACAGATACCGGCTGCGTGCCCGCTGCTCCCCGGACATGGTCTCCTCATGCTCCGGCGGACGGGCCGCCTGCGCTTCCACATACGCCAGATAATCCGTCATACACGCAAAATTTTCTTCCAGCAGCTCAATCTGCCCGTAGCACTGGTAGAGATACCACGGCAGCAGGATGCAGGCGTCACTCCAGCCGGAGGAGGTCGCCTCCCCGCCCGCGATCTGGCGGAGCATCTTCTCCTGGATGGGGAAATCGGGAACGATCAGGGGGACTGCCCCATTCTCCTTCTGTTCCGCCCGCAGGTTCATCAGCCATACGGACAGGAAGTTGCGCAGATCGTAGTTGAACGCGCCGGTCTTGGCAAACACCTGAATGTCTCCGGTCCACCCGGTTTTCTCGCGCTGCGGGCAGTCCGTGGGGATGGAGAGCATGTTTCCCAGCTCCCCCCAGACAATGTTGTGCTGCAGCTGCGTCAGCTTCTCATCCGAGCACGTAAAGCTGCCGCTGCTCCGCAGCCGGGTCGCCAGCATCACCGCTTTGATCTGGATAATATTCTCCCGGTCGATCCCCTGGATTCGAACGTAACGGAAGCCGTGATAGGTAAAAGTGGGGCGCCAGGTTTGGCGGCCCGGAGCGCAGATCAGGGTGTCGGTCTGATCCTTGTTGCGGCCTGTAATATTGCGGAAGTAGTTTCCCTCTTTGTCCAGCACCTCGCAGTAGTCCAGAACGATTTTCTGTCCCTGCTCGCCCTCCACAGTCAGCTCGATGGTACCGGAGATGACCTGCCCGAAATCCACGACGCATTCACCGCGGGGTGTACGAAGCCACGCCGTGGGGAGCAGCACCTGATCGTCCTCCACAGGGTCGATGGGCTGGGCAATCAGGTTTTTCTTCTCAAACGCCGCCCGATGGCAGCCCGTCCAACCGTCCGGGTCAAATTCGGGCAGCTTCCAGCCCCGGGGTTCCCGGTTATTGTCCCGGATCTCCCCCATATGCAGGTCGGCGCACAGGGTCCCGGAGGGGCTGCTGCGGAAGGCCTCATCGCTGCAGATACGCAGGCTGGTGCCATCCGAAAGCCGTGCCTCCAGCTGAAGGATCACACCCAGCCGGTCGCCATACTGGGCACTGGCGCCGATCAGGCCGATGCGGCCCGCCCACCAGCCGTCCGCCAGGGTCACGGCGATCCGGTTCTTCCCGGGGCGCAGCAGGGGCGTCACATCATAGGTCTGGTAATATAAGTACGTCTGATAGGCGCTGACTTCCGGGGCCAGGGACGCCTTTCCCGCCTTCTGTCCGTTGAGATACAGCTCATACACACCGTGGGCCGACATATAGACGCGCGCCCATTCCACACCCTGCTCAAGCGTAAAGTCGCGTACGAGATTCAGCGCCGGGCGGCACCGGTCATGGCCGCCGTAGTGTTCCGGGTTGGGCTTGAACACCATGAAATGGGGGATATCCTTTTCCCGGACCGTGTTTTCCTGCTCCGGCTCGATCCAGTCCGCCTGAAAGCCGCCATCCATCAGGCCGGTCTCAAAAAACACCGGCTCGCTCCAGGGACCCGCCTGGTCCAACTCGTCCCAGGCCCGGATCTGCACGCTGTAGCGGGACATGGGGCGCAGGGGCTCCCCCTCATAGCGGACATAGGGCAGTCCGGGGAACGGGCGCTTGCCGCTGTCCCAGGCCACAGCCTCACCCAGCCGCACCAGCACCTGGCTGGAGGTCACGCTCTTCCCGTTTTCCGGGCTGAAAAATGTATAGTGAAAGACGGGTGTTTTGCTGTCGATCCCAAAGGGTTCGCAGCGCCCATCCAAATCAATCGAGTTGATGAAAATCCCATTCTCTCTCATTCCGATCTGTCCTCTAAAAAAATGTAGCGTAAAGCTATGCAATCTGATATACTGATTTTGTATCGGCTGCAGTGATCCTGTCATCATCCACGATTTAGGAGGATTGCGTATGGGCAATATCCCGTTTAATCGGATCGTGAAAGATCATCTTTCTCCCCTGGAGAAATTCCTGTACGAAAAGTACCGGCTGGACGTGGACACGCTGCCCGATCCGGAACACGCCCCTGCGTCCCTGCGGGCGCTGTATGAGCAATATCCCGAGACTGCGGCTGCCGTGAACGACTTTTGCAGGCGGGTCCAGTCGTGCAAGCTGAGCAGCGAATCCTCCTATCTGTCTCCGGGGATGGACCTGTCCGTATTTATGCATCTGCGTTATCTGCCCAAGCCGCCCCATTCCCATCAGTTTTTTGAGATCCTCTTCGTGGCGGAGGGGCAGTGTGAAAACCTGGTGGAGGGGACCACCCTCACCCTGAAAAAGGGCGACATCTGCTTCGTTGCCCCGGATGTGCTCCATCAGCTTCAGGTTTACAACCATGAAACCATCGTGTATAACATTCTGGTGCGTACCAGCACCTTTCAAAACGCCTTTCACAGCCTCTACGGCCGCAACGACATCGTGTCGAGCTTCTTTACGCAGAACCTGTACCGCAAGGGCTCCGGCACATCCCCTTACATCATTTGCAAAACCGAAAATGAGCCGATCTTCTATGAGCTGATCGAGCGGATCATCGAGGAAGAGCAGCAGGGCAAGCGGTTCTGCGCGCAGTACATGAACCTGCTGTTCAACACCTTCATTCTGGAGCTGCTGCGCCGGCATGAG
This sequence comes from Oscillospiraceae bacterium, assembly GCA_051867655.1. Classification (GTDB taxonomy): domain Bacteria; phylum Bacillota; class Clostridia; order Oscillospirales; family Oscillospiraceae; genus JAJPXI01. The sequence continues at coordinate 25,291 of JBJDYV010000092.1, read as the reverse complement.
CAGCACTTCACCATGGGCAAGGCCACGGACAATGTGGAGACCGAGAGCGTCACCGCCATCCTGCGCTACATTCAGAGCAATTATCAGACCCTGACGTTGAGCGAAGCGGCCCGCTTTTTCAATTACAGCGAGGCGCACCTGTCCCGTATCATCAAGAAATACAGCGGACAGACCTTTTCCGACATCATCAAGACCATCCGCCTGCAAAAGGCGGTGGAGCTGCTGGAAAGCACCAGCCTGTCCATTTCGGAGATCGCGGATCAGCTGGGCTACACGGACAACAGCCACTTTCACAAGGTCTTCAAGCACGCCTACGGCATCACCCCGATCCAGTACAGGCAGAACTACCTGGCGCAGCGGAAGGAATATGGATAAAAAGGGCGGGCCACCCGGATCACGGGTGGTCCCAACTCATTCTTCGTCCTCTTTTTTCCCGCCGAAGCGTTGGGTGCAGAGCTTGATAAACAGGGGGCCTTTCTTGGAAACGAAGAAGAACACGATCATAAAGATGCCCATCACCACGTTCTTGCACGCGCCGGCGTAGCCGGTGGGCGCAACGACGCTGATCCCGTAGTTCAGAATGCCCACCGCGAAGGACGAGAAGAAGATGCCGATAGCGTCGGTGGAGAAGGAACCGATATAGAAGCCCATAAAGACCGGCATCATGGAGCTGAACGCGGTCGAGACGGTGCCCAGGACCGTGGATACGGTATCGACCTGGAATGCCTGGGAGGCGTAGACCAGCGAGGCAATGCCGTACAGGAAGCCGGAAAGGAGGAATGTCATGTAGACATTCTTCTTTTCATTGATGCCGATGTTGACGGCGGCGCTCTGGTTGCTGGACAGCAGCTGGGCCTGCTTGCCGCCGACCCGGAAGTTGTTGAAGATCAGATAGACCACCAGCGAGACCATAGTCAGGCAGGCCAGGGGCACCATGCTCTTGCCCAGGAAGTTCATGGCCGGGATGTTGGAGATGGACTGGGCGCGGCCGCCGTTAAAGGCCAGCGTGATGGACTCGAACAGGATCGCGGAGCCGACGGTGCAGATGATGATGGGGATCCGGCCGTACACGTACAGGGTGGCCACGAACATGCTCAGAATGATGCACACCACGATGCTGATGATCAAATAAAGAAACGCGTTTTCCGCGATCCGGGAGGTAAAGTAGATCGCAAGCAGCGCGCCCAGGGTCATGATCGCGCCGCCGGAGAAGTCATAGCGCCCGTTCTTGATCTGGGTAGCCAGCGCATAGGCCGTGGTCGCCGTGGCTCCCGTGTTCAGCACGATATTGCGCCATGTATTGAAGTCTCCGAAGTAGGAGGCTCCCGCGGAGCGGGCGATGATAAAGATCACCGCATAGATCGCGGCCGGAATATACAGCGTGCCGGCGATACGCTTCAATATATTCAACACTGGATTTTTACCGTTTCCCATACAAATCTCCAATCTGCCGCAGCCGCGTCAGCGTGCAACCGTTTCGTTTATCCCGCGGTGCCGCCGGGAGACCGGCGGCACCGCGGCGCTTCTGGGATCTCTGGATGGATCGCCGGTCAGGCGGGGAGCTCCGCGCCGCCGATCCCAATACTGCCCGTCTTACTTTCCGGCCTTTGCCAGAATGGCTTCCATGGACATGGCCGTGCTGTTTTCGCCGAAGGCCTCACACAGCTGCTCGTAGGTCGCGTCGCTGTTGAAGGTGACCATGTACTGCTTCAGGAACTCGGCGTCGATGACGGAGTCCTCGCCCTTGCCGGTGCCGTACACATTGTGGTTCAGGTAGGCGTCCATCTCCTCGTCGTTCAGAATGACGATGGTGGGGGAGGACTTCAGCTGCAGGCCCTTGTACTTGAACTTGTTGGTGTCATCCATGGGACCAAAGCCCTTGATGGCGCCTTCCTTATCGGCATAGGAATAACCGTTGAGCTTGTCCAGGATCTGCACCAGCGGCATGGCAATGCACTCGATGGGGGCGGTGCGGCAGCCCTGATAGGTTCCGTTGCCCTTGGTGCCGAAGTTGTTGATCAGAGCGTCCGCGTTGTCAAAGCCGGTGCACCACACCTTCATGGAAGTGAGCTTGTTGGCGCTGTCCAGGCCGGAGTTGATGAAGGTGTAGGCCAGGGTGGAGATCAACAGGGACATATTGGGGTTCTCATCGAAATACTTGCTCTCCAGCTTCTTGCTGGTGGCGTCCATGGAGGGCCAGATGTAGGTGCCGGCGGCCACGGGGGTGCCCGCATAGCGCATCTCCTCGGTGCGCTTCTCCAAGCCGTTCACGGCGAAAGCGCTCTCGGGGATGTTGTACTCGTCCAGCAGGGTCTCATACATGGTCTGGACCGCGGGGACCTGGGTGGGCTGCCACGCGGGAGGCATAGTCACGAAGCCGATGGAGCCCTCCTTCTTGTCCGCGGGCAGCTTCTCATAGGCCTCGGCGACGGCCTTGCAGTAGGCGGCGCCTTCCACGCTCATGGAGTCGGTGCAGTCCACAACGCCGCCCACGAAGTAGGGGCTCTCCAGGAAGGCATAGCCGGCGGCGGAGGTGTTCAGGGAGGAGCCCTGGTTGTTCCAGGTGTTGCCGAAGTACACGCCGTTCTCCTCACAAAGGGCGACGATCTCATTGGTGTTGCCCTCGTCCTTCATGGTGATGATGCCTTCGTAGCCCTCGGAAATGGCGGTCTCGACCTTGGACAGGTACTCGCTGGCATCGGCGCCCTTGTAGCGCACGTCGTACTCGAAGTTCAGCTCGTCCGCGATGCTGCCCAGGAAGCCGCTGATGGCGTCGATCATGGTCGAACTGGAGGAGATCGTAAAGACCATGATCTTGTGTTTCTTGGTGTTTTCCGTCTTGGAGCCGGAATCGGACTGCTTGTCGGAATCGGTCTGGGAGCCGGAAGAGGTGCTGGCGCCCGCCTGGTCCTTCCCCGAGGACTGGGAGCCGGATTTTCCGCAGCTGACAAGTGCCAGAGCCATGACACATACCAGCAGAAGTGCCAGCGCGCGCTTGAGTGTGCTTTTCATTTTCATTCCTCCTGATTTTTATATCGATGCGGTATCGCAAGCATACCGTCATCAGCGAAAGAGTTCATCGCGGCAGGACCTTGTCCTTGCTGCGGCAGGTGACCAGAACGACCACGATATAGATCAGCGCCACGAACATGGTGGTGAATTTGTCGGGCACGCCCAGATAAATGAAGCTCCGGCTGATGAGCGCGTAGGTAAAGCCGCCGATGACCGCGCTGCTGATCTTGGATTTCATGCCGCCCGACAGAGGCATGCCGCCCAGAATCAGGGAGATCATGATTTTCATCTCATAGCCCTTGCCGGCGGTCTGGTCGGTGGAGCCCTTGGTGGCCACAAACAGGACCGACGCCACCACGATGGCCAGGGCGAAGGTCAGGTAGGCCAGCAGCTTATAGCGCACCACATTGACGCCCGCCTGCCGGGCACATTCCGGGTTGGCGCCGATGGCGCGCACATACCGGCCCAGTTTGGCGTAATTGAACAGATAGCCCACGATCAGCAGGAAGACCACCAGGACCACGATCTGCACCCAGGGGTTGCGGAAGACGGCGAAATGGGTTTTGCTGGCCGTCCCGATGTCAAAGCCCATGGCCACGCTGCTGGGACACCACTCCAGCATCAGGATGGCCGCGATGCCGTACAGGAAGAACTGCAGGATCAGCGACGTGATGATGGGCTTCATGTCCAGGGTGGAGGCCACGATGGAGTTCGTCGCGCCGCAGGCCATGGCGATCACCAGGATCACCAGCACGCCCACCGCGATCATCCACGGGCTGGAGCCGCCCTTGTTGTAGATCTGGATCAGCAGCACGGAGTACAGCGTCATCTGCGCACCGACCGAGATATCCATAGCGCCCAGGGAGTACACGAAGACGGCGCCCGACGCCAGGATGGAATAGATCACGCCGTCCGCAATGATGTTCTTGAACGCCAGCCCCGAGGGGTCCAGGATGTTCACGTCCTTGATGATCGGCGAGAAAATGGAGAAGATCAGAATGCAGAAGATCAGCCCACTGTACGCGAAAATGTCATTGCCGTGCTGACGGATCTGTTCTTTTGTTATGAATTGTTTCGCTTTCATCCGTTCCGATTCCCCTCAGATTATGTATTCGATTACATCCGTCTGCTTCAGGTCCTGAGACCGAAGGAATTCCTTGGTCACCGCGAAATCCTTCATAATGACCAGCCGGTCGGCCATACCGATCAGCTCGGACAGCTCCTCGCTGATCATCAGGATGGCCTTCCCGTCCTGTTTCATCTTTTCCATCAGGGCGTACATGGCCTGCTTGACGCCCACATCGACGCCGCGGGTGGGGCAGTCCATGATGAACACGTCGCTGTCCTTTGCCGTCCACTTGGCGAAGGACACCTTCTGCTTGTTGCCGCCCGAGAGGGTGTTCACGTACTGATTCCCGTTCCGGCACTTGATGGAGAACTGATCGATCTGCCGGTTGACCAGGTTCCGGACCCGCTTGGGACTGATAAAGCCCTTCGAGCCCAGCGCATCCAGAGAGGGGAGCACGATATTCTCGCCGATCGGACCGTTCAGGATCAGCGCCTCCAGGTCACGGTTTTTGGAGATGTAGCCCAGCCCGTTCTGGATGGCGATCAGCGGCGTGGTAATGGCGTTTCCGTTGCGCACCACCTGGCCCTTTTTCAGTTTCTCCAGGCCGAAGGCGGCCCGCCCGATCTCATGCATGCCGCAGCCGGAAAGCCCGCCCAGTCCCACGATCTCTCCCGCGTGGACCTCCAGGGAAAAGTGTTTGATCCGCCCGAAGGAGATATCCTGAAACGCCAGGGCCACCTCCTCCCGCCGGGAGGGGATGAAGTCGTCGCGGTAATACTTCTCGCCGATCTCGCGGCCGACCATCATGTGCCGGGCCCGCTTCATGACCTCGCCCCGGGTGACCGGGTCGGTCCGCGCCGCCGTCATGTCTTCCTCGCTGATCTGGCCGACGATCTCGCCGTCCCGCAGCACGGTCAGCACCGTGCAGTGGTCCAGGATCTCATCCATGTCGTGGGAGATGAACACGACCGCTTTGTTTTCCTGAAGGGCCATGCGGTCCACGATTTTGAACAGGATCTCCCGCCCGTCGTAGCTCAGCGCCGTGGTGCTCTCGTCCACCACCAGGATCTCGGTGTCCTCCTTGACGCAGCGGACGATCTCAATCAGCTTGCGGTCTTCAAAATTGTATTTGTTAATGTTGTCGGAGGCGCGGATGTGGGAAATGCCGAACTCGTCCAGCAGCTTCTGGGCCTGCCGGGCCATTTCCCGGTTGTTCATGAAGCCCCAGCGCGCGAAGTCCTCCTCGTGCCCGGAGAAAATGTTCTGGGCCACGGTGACGTTGGGGATGGTGTTCGCCTCCTGCAGGATCATGGAGATGCCCTTTTCCTGGGCGTCCACCATGCTGGCGGGGTGCCACGGCTGTCCCTTATAGAACATCTCTCCGCTGGTGGCGGGCTGCATGCCCGACGCGATGGACATGATCGTGGACTTTCCGGAGCCGTTCTCTCCCACCAGCCCGCGGATCTCGCCTCTGCGCAGGGCAAAGTCGACCTCCTTCAAGGCGATGGTAGGGCCAAACGCTTTATGCATCTTTCTTGTTTCAAACAGCAATTCCTTTTCCATACTCATCCGCCTTTTTGTTCATGATCGGCTTGTCCGAGGGGGCGGAATTCGGTTCGATCGGAATAAAACGATCCCCTGCCGCACTGTCCACGCAGGCAAGTCCCCATCGAGCCGGTTTTTCCGCCAAATTACCCAATAAGTTCAATTTGAGTATAGTGCCATTTTGTGCGGATTGCACGGTAAATAGCAAGCCTGTTTTACTGGTTTATTTTGATTACTTGCTGTTTTCCGGCCCGTCTGCAGACAAAGGCAATTGAAATTAAAGTTCAATTGTCCTATACTTTTTTTGATTATTATGAAGATTCATGCAGGCAGCGCAATGCGGCTCCCGGAAATACCGATCAAATGTGAAGGGCGGATCATGATGAAGTATTATCTTGCCATCGACATCGGCGCATCCAGCGGCCGGCACATTGTCGGCTGGAAAGAACACGGTGTGCTATGCACCAAAGAAATCTTTCGCTTTGCCAACGGCGTCCGCACGGCGGACGGCCACCTTGTCTGGGACCTGGAGCACATTTATGAGCAGGTAAAGCGGGGCATCCGCGCCGCCTTTACGGAATTCGGCTCCCTGGAAAGCCTGTCCATCGACACCTGGGGCGTCGATTACGTCCTTTTGAAGGACGGCGAGCCGCTTTCCCCCTGCTACGCCTATCGGGACAGCCGCACGGAAGCCGTGGTGCCCCAGGTCCACGCGGAGATCCCCTTTGAGACCCTTTACAGCCGCACCGGAATTCAGTATCAGAGCTTCAACACCATCTATCAGCTGTACGAGGACAAGCTCTCCGGCCGCCTGGAGCAGGCCACGGACTTTCTCATGATCCCCGAATACCTGATGTGGCGGCTCTGCGGCGTAATGGCAAAGGAGTACACCAATGCCACCACCACCGGGCTGGTCAATCTCAGCACCGGCGAATACGACGCGGAGATCATCCGGGCGCTGGGCTTCCCGTCCGGGCTGTTCCAGAAGCTGTCTCCGCCGGGTACGGTATTGGGGCCGCTGAAACCGGAGGTCTCCGCCGAGCTGGGCGGGCAGTGCAGGGTCACGCTCTGCGCCACCCACGACACCGCCTCCGCCGTGGAGGGGATCCCCATGGACACCGACGCGCCCTTCCTCTCCAGCGGCACATGGTCGCTGCTGGGCGCGAAGCTGAAAAGCCCCCTGGCCGGGGAAGACAGCCGCAGGGCCAATTTTACCAACGAGGGCGGCGTGGGCTATATCCGCTATCTGAAAAACATCATGGGTCTTTGGATCATTCAGGGCCTGCAAAAGCAGATGAACATTTCCTTTTCCGATATGGTCAAGCTGGCGCAGCTCAGTTCCTTTACCGAGATCTTTGACGTCAACGACAGCCGCTTTTCGGCCCCCGCGGACATGCGCGGCGCGGTTCTCTCCGCGCTGAAGGCCCAACCTGCCGGGGACGGCGACCTGATCAACAGCGTGTACCACGCGCTGGCATACAGCTACGGTCAGGCGATCCGGGAGCTGGAACAGCTGACCGGCCGGCAGTGGGATCGGCTGTATATCGTCGGCGGCGGGGCCAAAAACCAGTACCTGAACGAGCTGACGGAAACCTATACAGGCAAAAAGGTCATCGCCCTGCCCATCGAGGCGACGGCCCTGGGCAATCTGAAAATTCAGATGGAGGTCAACTGACATGAGTTATGCCGAAGCAAAAGCCAAATACGCCGCTCTTGGTGTGGACACCGACTCCGCCCTCGAAAAGCTGAAGACCGTTCCCGTGGCCCTGCACTGCTGGCAGGGCGACGATGTGGGAGGCTTCGACCAGAAGGAAAAATCCCTGACCGGCGGCATCCAGACCACCGGCAACTATCCCGGCAAAGCCCGTACGCCGGAGGAGCTGATGGCGGACATCGACCAGGTCATCGCCCTGGTCCCCGGCCAGGTCAAGCTGAACCTCCACGCCAGCTACGCTATCTTTGACGCCGAAAACGGCGGCTGGGTGGACCGGGACAAGCTGGAGCCCAAGCACTTCAAAAAGTGGGTGGACTACTGCCGGGAGCGGGGCCTGGGCTGCGACTTCAACCCCACCTTCTTTTCCCATCCCAAGTGCGATCCCCTGACCCTGTCCAGCCCCAACGAGGACACCCGCCGGTTCTGGGTGGAGCATGGAAAAGCCTGTGTGCGCATCTCCCAGTATCTGGCCGACGAGCTGGGCCAGCCCTGCGTCATGAACATCTGGACCGGCGACGGCTACAAGGACATCCCTGCCGACCGTCTGGGCCCCCGTCTGCGCTACAGGCAGTCCTTTGACGAGATCCTGTCCGAACCCTTCGATAAGGACAAGGTCTACCCCTGTGCCGAGAGCAAGGTGTTCGGCATCGGCGTGGAAAGCTACACCGTGGGCAGCGCCGAGTGGTGCCTGAAATACGCCAGCTCCCGGGACGACTGCATCTGTTTGATGGACAACGGCCACTACCACCCCACGGAGGTGGTCAGCGACAAGATCTCCGCCATCCTCGCCTACGACAAGAAGATGGCCCTGCATGTGACGCGAGGCGTGCGCTGGGACAGCGACCACGTGGTCCTGTTCGATGACGAGACCCGGGAGATCTGCAAGGAGATCGTCCGCTGCGGCGGCCTGGACCGGGTCTTCATCGCCCTGGACTACTTCGACGCCTCCATCAACCGCATTTCCGCGTGGGTCACCGGCTTCCGGAACCTGCAGAAGGCCCTGCTGTTCGCTCTGCTCCAGCCCAATGCCGCGCTGACCCGGCTCCAGAACGAGGGCAATTTCTCCCGGCTGATGGTCCTGCAGGAGGAGCTGAAGACCATGCCCTTCGGTGATGTGTGGGAGGAATACTGCACGTTCTGCGGCAAGCCCGCGGACGGAGCATGGTACCCCGAAATCGAAAAATATGAAGCCGACGTGCTTTCCAAGAGAGGTTGATCAACATGAAAAATATTCTGAGCGCTCCCTTTGTGGAGGAAATGAAAAAGACCACAGCCAATATGTACCGTCTGGGCTGGGACGAGCGCAACGGCGGCAACATCAGCTGCCTGCTGGATGAAGCTGAGGTGGCTGAATACCTGGATCTGAACCACGTCATCCGCACCATTCCCACCGGTTTTGACGCCGCCGCTCTCATCGGCAAGATCTTTATCGTCACCGGCACAGGAAAATATTTCAAAAATATGGAGGCCGACCCCGAAAACAATCTGGGGATCATCCGCATCGCAAAAGACGGCACCACCGCGGAAGTCCTGTGGGGCTTCCGGGACGGCGGCAAATTCACTTCTGAGCTTCCGGCCCACCTGATGAGCCACATGGAGCGCCTGAAGGTCAACCCACACAACCGCGTTGTCATGCACTGCCATCCCACCAACCTGCTGGCCATGACCTATGTCCACCCCCTGGATGAGCGGGAGTTCACCCGGACCCTCTGGCAGATGTGCACCGAGTGCGTCATCGTGTTCCCGGACGGCGTGGGCGTGCTGCCCTGGATGCTCTGCGGCACCAACGAGATCGGCGAAGCCACGGCGGAGAAGATGAAGGCCTCCCGCCTTGTGGTCTGGGCCCAGCACGGCATCTACGGTGCGGGCGCGGACCTGGATGAGACCTTCGGGCTCATCGAGACCGCCGAGAAAGCGGCGGAAATCTACATGAAGATCGCCCATCTGCCCCGGCTCAACACCATTCACGACGATCAGATGCGGCAGCTTGCACAGCATTTCGGCGTTTCGGTTCGGGAAGGCTATCTGTCATAACCGGAAGCCATCCGCAAACAGTCCCCGCTTTACGAAAAATGTTCGTAAAGCGAGGACTGTTCTTTTTCTCCGGTCCCTGCGCCGGTGAAACCGCTCTCCGTACGCTCCGCACCAATCAAGCCGGTCTTGCTCCGGAAAGAGGGACCCCTTCACAAGTCCTGATTTTCCCGGGTTCCGGTTCGTTTTTTTCCACAAAATAATTTCTGCATTGTTGGATGTCTTTTTCTTGCGTTTGGGATGACGTTTTGGTATAATAGGGCAGCGGTTTTCTGTGCACACTTGTTTCCTGTACAAGGACACCGCTTCAATATCGGGCCTTTGGCCCCTTGAAACAGGAGGATATGGTTTTGAAAAAGTTACTTTCTCTGCTTCTGGCCTGCGCCATGATCTTTGCTCTGGCGGCTGGCTGCTCCAACTCCAGCTCCGGCTCCGCCAGCAAGGATAGCGGAAAATCCAGCAGCGGCAACGTCGTCAAGATCGGCGTGTTCGAGCCTCTGACCGGCGACTCCGCTTCCGGCGGCAAGAAGGAATATCTGGGCATGCAGTACGCCAATGCCGAGACCCCCACTGTCACCGTGAACGGTGTGGAGTACACGGTCGAGCTGGTTCCCGCCGACAACGGCTCTTCCACCGACAAGGCTCCCTCCGCTGCCGCCGATCTGGTCAGCGCTGGTGTGTCTCTGGTTCTGGGCACTTACGGCTCCGGCTGCGCCATGGCCGGCGGCCCCAAGTTTGACGAGGCCGGTCTGGCCGCTATCGGCGTGACCTGCACCAACCCCAACGTCACCGCCGGCAACGACTACTACTTCCGCATCTGCTTCCTGGACGACTTCCAGGCTGACGTCCTGGCCAACTTCGCCATGGACAAGTTTGACGCCAAGGTCGCCTACTGCCTGGGCGAAGCCGGCAACGAGTACGACCAGGGCCTGGTGGCCTTCTTTGAGCAGGTCTTCACCGCCGCCGGCGGCAAGGTCATCAAGGACTCCTTCCCCACCAACAACTCCGACTTCACCTCTTACCTGAACAAGGCCAAGAGTGAGGGCGCCGACGTCATCTTCACCCCCGTCTCCATCGCTTACGCCACCCAGATCATCACCCAGGCCGACTCCCTGGGCATCGAGGCCCCCATCCTGGGCTCCGACACCCTGGATGACAACATGGTTCTGGAAGCTCTGAAGGGCACCGACATCCAGGTCTACGTCTCCACCTTCTATCAGGAGGGCGGCTCCACTGCGTTTGACGACGGCATCAAGAACTACATCAACACCAACTCCGCCGCCAAGGACTCCAACGGCGGCAACGACACCATCTCCGCCGTCACTGCCATGGGCTATGACGCCTACTATGTTGCTCTGGAGGCCATCAAGGCTGCCAACAGCGTTGATCCCGCCGACATCAAGGCTGCTCTGCCCGACGTAACTTATTCCGGCGTGTCCGGTGACATCGCTTTCGAGCCTGTCAACGGCGACGCGATCCGTGACACCGCGTTCATTAAGACCAACACCGCTGACGGCACTTGGGTTCTGGAGAAGCAGCAGACCGGCTCCCCCAGCTAATTTAAATCGATCCTTGTACTTTCTGCAGCTTGGCGGGGGCGGATGCCTCCGCCAAGCAGCGCCTTTACGAAGGGCTTGGGCTGCCTCGAAAAAGGCCGTGTTTGGGCCCTTTTCGAGACAGCCCAAATTTGTAAAAGAGGGAGGTTACCCTATGGAATATATCATTTCCGTCCTACTCTCCGGCATTTCGGTGGGCGGACAGTATGCCCTGATCGCCATCGGCTACACCATGGTGTACGGCATCCTGCGTCTGATCAACTTCGCCCACGGCGATGTGTTCATGGTGGCCGGTCTGGTGGGCATTTACCTCTCCAGCAGTCTGCCCCTGTACATCGCGCTTCCGCTGGTCATTATCCTGACCGTCATTCTGGCCTATGTGATCGAGCGCGTGGCCTACCGGCCCCTGCGGCAGGCGCCCCGTATGTCGGTCATGATCTCCGCCATCGGCGTCAGCTACCTGCTGCAGAACACCGCCACCTACGTCACCGGCGGCCAGCCCATGACCTATCCTACCATCCCCGGTCTGTCCGATACCATCACCATCGCCGGCACCCCCACCAAGTGGGTGGTCATCCTGACCCCCTTCCTGGTGATCCTTCTGGTGGTGCTGCTGACCCTGCTGATCAATCGTACCAAGGTCGGTATGGCCATGCGTGCCGTATCCAAGGACTTTGAGACCGCCCAGCTCATGGGCATCAAAATCAACAACGTCATCTCGGCCACCTTCGTGATCGGCTCGGCTCTGGCTGCCATCGGCTCTATCCTGTACTTTACCAACTACTCCGCCGTCACTCCCACCATCGGCTCTCTGCCCGGCCTGAAGGCCTTCGTGGCGGCGGTGTTCGGCGGCATCGGCTCCATTCCCGGTGCGGTCATCGGAGCCTTCATCATCGGCATCTGTGAGACCATCATCAAGGCCCTCCCCTCCGCATGGGACGTTTCCGTGTTCTCCGATGCCTTCACCTTCGCCCTGCTCATCATCATCCTGGTGTTCAAGCCCACCGGCCTGTTTGGTGAGAAGGCCACGGATAAGGTCTAAGGGGGTGCGCACATGATCAAACAGAAAGAAAACAAGAAAAGCACCTGGATCGCCCTGATCTGCGCGGTGGCCGTTCTGGCTCTGGTGGTCCTGCTGGAGAATCTGAGCGCCCTTCTCCCCAGCGTTCCCAAAGTCCTGCTTCCCACCAGCCAGCTGTTTACCGTGCTGAAAAAAGGCGCGGTCTACGCTTTGGCCGCCGTGTCCATGAACCTGCTGACCGGCTTTACCGGCCTGTTCTCCCTGGGGCAGGCGGGTTTCATGCTGCTGGGCGCTTACACCTATGCCATTCTGTCCGTCCCCATGGAGAACAAGGACCAGGTCTATTACCTGTTCGGCGGCTCCGCCGTGAAGTTCTCCCTGCCCGACCTGTTCGGAAGCCTGTTCGGCACCTCCGGCGCGGGCGGCGCCGTCAGCCTGGTTTTGGCCGTCCTGGTGGCCATTATCCTGGCCGGCTGCGTGGCTGCCTTCTTCGCCTGGCTGATCGGTCTGCCGGTTCTGCGCCTGAAAAGCGACTACCTGGCCATCGCTACCCTGGGATTCGCGGAGATCCTCCGTGCCGTCTTCCAGTGGCAGAGGCTGGGCCCCGTCACCAACGGTGCCAACATGATCAAGAGCTTCCCCACCTTCTCCAGCTTCAACATCACCAACTCGAACGGCCAGATTGTGCTGCGCCTGTCCACGTTCGTCCCGTTCCTGATCGCCATCCTCTGCATCATTCTGGTCGTCATGCTGATCAACTCCTCCTACGGCCGGGCCTTCAAGGCCATCCGGGAGGACGAGGTTGCCGCCGAGGCCATGGGCATCAATCTGGCCAAGCACAAGCGGCTGTCCTTCTGCATCTCCTCCTTCTTCGCCGGAGTCAGCGGTGCCCTGTTCGCTATGTATGTGGCCAACGCCCAGGCAAAGGTCTACACCACCACCATGACCTATGAGATCCTTTTGATCGTGGTCATCGGCGGCCTCGGCTCCATCTCCGGCTCCTGCATCGCCACCTTCCTGTATGTGGCCTGCTCCGAGTGGTGGCTGCGTTTTCTGGATACCGAAACGGTGTTCCGCTCGTCTACCGATCCCAAGCGGGTCCTTTTCATCGTGATCTTCGCCGTGGTCGTCATCGGCGGCACGCTCCTGCTGACCCGCAAAGCACGCAAAAATTCCTCGCGTCCCGTACCCATGTGGAAGCTAGTGGTTCTCTGGGCGGTGGCCCTGGCGCTGATGGCTTGGCTGGTATACTTCGCCGTTACCGGAACTCTGCAGATGCCCTTCCTGCGCGGCGGCTTCCGTATGGTGGTCTTCTCCATCATCATCATGGTCGTGGTGCTCTTCTTCCGCCGGGGCATCATGGGCAACCGGGAATTGACAGACCTGTTCAAACGACGTAAAAAATCAGCGGGGAAGGAGGATGCGCAATGAGCCAGACTGTTCTGACCATGGATCATGTGACCATGCAGTTCGGCGGCGTCATCGCCGTCAACGACCTGTCCCTGGAGGTCAACGAGGGCGAGATCGTGGCCCTGATTGGCCCCAACGGCGCCGGCAAGACCACCGCCTTCAACTGCATCACCGGCGTGTATGAGCCCACCAACGGCCGCGTCTCCTTCATGGGTGAAACCATGGTGGAAAACCACCCGAAGGGCAAGATGAAAAAAACCTATGCCGGTGAAAACAACGGCATGTTTACCCAGTCCGTCCACCCCACTCCTGACAAGATCACCCAACTGGGCATCGCCCGTACCTTCCAGAACATTCGCCTGTTCTCTGCCCTGACGGTATTTGAGAACGTGCTGATCGCCAAGCATATGCGCGCCAAGCAGAACTTCCTGTCCGCCACCTTCCGCCTGAATGCCAAGGAGGAGGCGCGGATGCGGGAGGAGGCCATGGCCCTGCTGGAGGAGCAGAACCTGGCCCATCTGAAGGACGAGGTCGCGGGCAGCCTACCCTACGGCCTGCAGCGCCGGCTGGAGATCGCCCGCGCCCTGGCCACCGAGCCCAAGCTGCTGCTCCTGGACGAGCCGGCCGCCGGCATGAACCCCCAGGAGACCCAGGAGCTGACCGACTTCATCAAGCAGATCCGCAGCGAATACGATCTGACCATCTTTATGATCGAGCACCACATGGATCTGGTCATGCAGATCTCCGAGCGCATCTATGTCCTGGACTTCGGCAAGCTGATCGCCCACGGCACGCCCGCCGAAGTTCAGAGCAACCAGCGCGTCATCGACGCATATTTGGGGGTGGCAGACGATGCTGAAGATTGATAACCTGAAAGTGAGCTACGGCGGCATCGAGGCCGTCAAGGGCATCTCCTTTGAGGTGCCCGAGCGCCAGATCGTGACCCTGATCGGTGCCAACGGCGCGGGCAAGTCCACCACCCTGCGCACCATCGCCGGTCTGGTCAAGCCCGCCAGCGGCCGGATCCGCCTGCAGGCCGAGGACATCACCGCCCTGTCCCCCGACAAGATCGTATCCAAGGGCATCACCCTGGTGCCCGAGGGCCGGCGGGTGTTCCCCGACCTGACGGTGCTGGAAAACCTGAAGATCGGCGCCTACCTGCGCAAGGACAGCCTGGACGAGGACCTGCGCTGGGTCTACGACCTGTTCCCCCGCCTGAAGGAGCGCTCCTGGCAGGCGGCCGGCACCCTGTCCGGCGGCGAACAGCAGATGCTGGCCGTGGGCCGCGCCCTGATGTCCCGCCCCAAAATCATGATGATGGACGAACCCAGTTTGGGTCTGGCTCCTCTGGTGGTCAAGGGCATCTTTGAGATCATTAAGGAGATCAACAAACAGGGCACCACCATCCTGCTGGTGGAGCAAAACGCCAATATGGCGCTCCACACCGCCGATCTGGGCTACGTGCTGGAGACCGGGCGCATCACCCTGTCCGGCCCCGGCAAGGAGCTGCTGAACAACGAGGCCGTGAAAAAAGCCTATCTGGGCTAAAAACTTTTTGAACGAAAAAGGCCGAACCGCGGAATTCCACGGTTCGGTCTTTTTGTGTCATATTTTAAATGTAATCAGCCGCCCAGGTAAGCCTTCTTGACGCTCTCATCCTCCAGAAGGGCTTTGCCCTCGCCGCTGTTGACGATGCGGCCGGTTTCCAGCACGTAGCCGCGGTCAGCCACGGACAGAGCCATCTGGGCGTTCTGCTCCACCAGCAGGATGGTGGTGCCCGCCTGGTGCAGGGAATGGATGATCTCAAAAATCTGATCCACCAGGATGGGTGCCAGACCCATGGAGGGCTCATCCAGCATCAGCAGCTTGGGCTTGGACATAAGCGCGCGGCCCATGGCCAGCATCTGCTGCTCACCGCCGGACAGGGTGCCCGCGACCTGCTTGCGGCGCTCCTTCAGGCGGGGGAACTGCTCATAGACCAGCGCGAGGCTGTCGTTCACCTCGTTGTTGGGCCGGGTGTAGGCGCCCATCTCCAGGTTCTCCTCCACACTCATGCGGGTGAATACCCGGCGTCCCTCGGGCACATGGGCCAGACCGCGGTTGACGATCTTATGGGGAGCCACGCTTCCGATCTTCTCCCCCAAAAATTCGATGGAGCCGGTCTTGCTGCGCAGCAGACCGGAGACGGTCTTCAGAATGGTGGATTTTCCGGCGCCGTTGGCGCCGATCAGGGTGACCACTTCGCCCTCACTGACCTCAAAGGAAATATCCTTGATGGCGTGAATGGCGCCGTAATACACGTTGATGTCTTCGACCTTCAGCAGCATATTCACCCCTCCTTTTTGGTGCCCAGGTAGGCCGCAATGACCTCCGGGTTGTTTTTGATCTCGTCCGGGGTGCCTTTGGCGATGATCTGGCCGAAGTTGAGCACGCAGATGCCCTCGCAGATGCCCATGACCAGGCTCATATCGTGCTCGATCAGCATGATGGCAATCTGGAAGGTATCGCGAATCTTGACGATGTTGTCCATCAGCTCGCCGGTCTCAGAGGGGTTCATGCCCGCCGCCGGCTCGTCCAGAAGCAGGAGGGAGGGGTTGGTGGCCAGGGCGCGGACGATCTCCAGACGGCGCTGAGCGCCGTAGGGCAGGGAGCCCGCCTTGGCGTCGGCCATGCCCTCCATGTTGAAGATGGACAGCAGCTCCAGCGCCCGATCCTTGGCAACCTTTTCGGCCTTCCAGTACTGGGGCAGCCGCAGGATGGAGGTGGCCAGATTATAGCTCATGTCGTTGTGCAGGCCGATGAGCACATTGTCCAGCACCGTCAGATCCTTGAACAGACGGATGTTCTGGAAGGTACGGGCAATGCCCGCCTTGTTGATCTGCACAGTGCTCATGCTGTGGGTGTCCACACCGTCCAGCAGGATGGTACCGCGGGTGGGCTGATAAACCTTGGTGATCAGGTTGAACACCGTGGTCTTGCCCGCGCCGTTGGGACCAATCAGGCCGGCGATCTCGGTGCGGCCGATGGCCATGTTGAAATCGTTGACGGCGGTCAGGCCGCCGAAGTCGATGCCCAGGTGGCGGGCCTCCAAAATGGGAGATTTGTCCACATCACGCTCGGGGATGATGTTGGGGTTGGGCACCGGAACCAGCTTGGTCTCGGGAATACGCCGATGAGTTCCGCTCATTCGGAGTCCGCCTCCTTTCCGGCCTTTTTGCGTCCTTTGCCGATGAAATTGAGCCCCTTCTCCAGGATGCGGGACAGGGAGAAGTCATAAGTACCCAGCAGTCCCTTGGGCCGGAAGATCATCATGATGACCAGCACCAGCGAGTAGGCCACCATGCGCAGGTCGCCCACCGAGCGCAGCAGCTCGGTGATGACGGTCAGAACACCGGCGGCCAGGACGGAGCCCAGCATGGAGCCCATGCCGCCCAGCACCACCATGACCAGGATCTCGATGGACTTCATGAACTTGAAGGTGGAGGGGAACAGGGAGCCCAAATAGCCGGCATACAGGCAGCCGGCGATTCCGGCGAAGAAGGCCGACATGACAAAAGCCATGACTTTGTAGTAGGTGGTGTTGATGCCGCAGCTCTCCGCGGCGATCTCATTCTCCCGGATGGACAGGATGGCCCGGCCGTGACGGGATTTCATGACCAGGTGGATGACCAGGCAGGTCACCGCCACGCAGATGAACACCAGGGTGAAGCTGGAGATCATGGGGATCTGCTTCAAACCGGCGGCGCCGTAGGTGAACTTGAAGCCCAGCACCGAGTCGATGTTGGTCAGGATCACGCGGATGATCTCACCAAAGCCCAGGGTGATGATGGCCAGATAGTCGCCCTTCAGGCGAAGGGCGGGGATGCCGATGATCAGGCCGAAGATCCCGGCCACGATGCCGGAGATCAGCAGAGCCAGGATGATGTAAGGCACGGCGGCGGCCGTATTGCCCTCCTTCAGCAGGGCGTTCAGGGGCGTGGTTTTCATAAAGATACCGCCCGCGTAGGCGCCCACCGCCATAAAGCCCGCGTGGCCCAGAGGCAGCTGGCCCAGATAGCCGGTGGCAATGTTCAGGGAGACCGCCAGGATGATGTTGATGCCGATGGTCAGCAGAATACCCGACCAGTAGTTGGTGATCACGCCGGCCTGGATCAGGGCAAAGAGCACGGCCCAGAGGGCCACAGTCAGTACCAGGTTGATGCCGTAGCGCAGGGGCATGGGAATTCGTTTCGTCTTCATCATTCCGCCCCCTTACACTTTCTCAGTCATGGGCCGGCCCAGGATTCCCGTGGGCTTGACGAGCAGCACGACGATCAGGATGGCGAACACCACGCCGTCCTTCCAGGTGGACAGGCCGGCGGCAGTGACCAAGGTCTCCACAATACCGATCACGAAACCGCCGATCATAGCGCCGGGGATGGAGCCGATGCCGCCCAGAACGGCGGCCACGAAAGCCTTCAGGCCCAGCATGGAGCCCATCATGGGGCTGGCCTGATAGTAGGAGCCGATGTGAAGCACCGCGCCGATGCCCGCCAGGGCGGAGCCCACGGCAAAGGTGAAGGAGATGGTCTTGTTCAGGGAGATGCCCATGAGCTGGGCGGCCCCCATATCCTCAGAAACAGCACGCATGGCCTTGCCCAGTTTGGTCTTCTGGACCAGGAAGGTCAGGGCGATCATCGCGATCACGGACACCACGATGGTGATCAGGGCGGACAGGCTGATGCTGGTGCCGCCCAGGCTCAGGCTGCCGGAGATCAGGGGCTTCTGCACCATGCTCTTGGTGTCGGCGCCGAAGACCAGCTGCGCGCCGTACTCCAGCAGGAAGGAGATGCCGATGGCGGTGATCAGCAGGCTCAGCCGGGGGGCGGAGCGCAGGGGAGTGTAGGCCACCTTCTCAATGACCACGCCCAGCAGCGTGCACGCCAGCACCGCCAGCACCACCGCCAACAGGGGGTTCAGGTCAAAGCTGACTACGGCAAAGAAGGTCACATAGGCGCCCACCATAATGATGTCGCCGTGGGCAAAGTTCAGCAGCAGAATGATGCCGTACACCATGCTGTAGCCCAGTGCCACCAGTGCGTAAATGGACCCCAGCTGGAGTCCGTTGATCGCCTGGCTGAAAAAATAGGACATTACGTCACGCCCTTTCTCTCACTCTTTTTTCAATCACGGACGGCCAATGGACAGCTCCATCCGCCCGGAGGCATCCATTGAACGTCCTTAAATATAAGGACAAATGCGGGGGGAAGAGTGGCTTCCCCCCGCACGGGTCTGAGTCGATCAAATGCGGATTAATACAGCTCGGTGAACTTCTCCTCGCCGCCCTGCAGCTCGATCATAGCGGCAGACTTGATGGGGTTGTTGGACTCGTCGAAGGTGTAGGAGCCGGTGATGCCCTCCACACCGTCGGTGGCGGCCAGAGCATCGATGACAGCCTGCTTGTACTCGTCGGTACCAGCCTCCAGGCCGGCATCCTCAGCGGCCTTCAGAGCCTCGCACATCAGCATGGCGGCGTCGTAGGCCAGAGGAGCAAACATGTTGGGAACAGGCTCACCGTAAGCAGCCTCATAGTCAGTCTCGAACTGGGCCACGGACTCGGTGCCGGGAGCGTAGCCGGAGCAGTAGACGGTGCCTTCCAGGTCCTCGGCGGTGGCGTAATCCTTGATGCCGCCGAAGCCGTCGCCGCCCAGAACGGTGGCGGTCAGGCCAGCCTGACGGCCCTGGGTGATGGCCAGACCGGCCTCACCGTAGTAGATGGGCATGAACACCACATCGGGGTTCTGGCCGGCAATCTTGGTCATCTGCGCGTTGAAGTCCTTGTCGCCGGTGGCAAAAGCCTCGTTGGCCACGATCTCCAGGCCCAGCTCCTTCGCCTTCTCCACGAAAGCGTCCTTCAGGCCCTCGGAGTAGTCGCTGCCGCTCTCATACAGGATCGCGGCGGTCTTGGCGCCCAGCTTGTTGACGGCATAGTCAGCCATCTTCTCGCCCTGGAAGGGGTCGATAAAGCAGGAGCGGAACACGTTGGTACGGACGGTGCCGTCTTCCATCACGGTCACGCCGGCGGCGGTGGCGGAAGCGGTGATCTGGGGCATGTTCTTCGGGTAAGTAGCGTCGGCCAGGGTGACGGTAGCACCGGTCAGGACGGAGCCGATGACAGCGGTGATGCCCTTGTCCATAGCCTGATTGAAGGAGTTGACGGCCTCGATGCCGTCGCCCTTGTCGTCATACTCCAGGACCTCGATGGTCTTGCCGTTGATGCCGCCGTTGGCGTTCAGCTGGTCAATGTACAGCATGGCGCCGTTGCGCACGGGGATACCGTACTGGGCGTAGTCGCCGGTGGTGTTGGCGATCAGGGCGATCTTGATGGTGCCGCCCGCGGCGGAATCATTGCCCTTGTCGGAAGAAGAGCTGTTGGGAGTGTCGTTGCTGCCGGAGTTATTATCCTTGGAGCAGCCGGCCATCAGGCCGAAGCACATGACCAGAGCCATGAGCAGAGCCAGAATGCGAGTCTTTTTCATTTCAAATGTACCTCCTTTTAGATTGTTGACAATTATATTCGACCGTTCGGAATTTGTCAACCCTCATTATTGCACAAGGCCGCATACAGCACGGCCCTGTTTCTGGCACTTTTGACGAAATTCGCGCGATTTTTCCCGTCTTTTCCGTCCGCGCCGTGTGCTTAGATGACCAGCCCGCCGTTGACGCCCAGCACCTGGCCCGTAATGAAGTCGGACTGTCCGCCGCTGAAAAACCAGACCGCGTCGGCCACCTGGGCGGCCGTGCCGATCCGTTCCAGAGGTGTCTCCTCCTTTAATGCCTCCCGGTCCTGAGCGCTCAGCGCCCGGTTCATATCGGTGTCGATCACCCCGGGGGCCACACAATTGGCTGAAATTCCCGACGGTCCAAGCTCTTTGGCCAGAGCGCGGGTCAGACCGATCACCGCCGCCTTGGAGGCGGAATAGGCCGCCTCGCAGGAAGCTCCCACCTGTCCCCACATGGAAGACACGGTCACGATCCGCCCGCTTTTGCGGTGGACGAAATGGGGGATGACCGCCCGGCAGCAGTGGAACACTCCATCCACATTGACCGCGAAGAGCCGCCGCCATTCGGCATCGGTCATATCGCTGAGAAGACCCACGTGGGACACCCCGGCGTTGCACACCAAAATGTCAAGTTGACAAAATTTATCCAACACAGTGTCAACCATTTTCTGGACCTGGACGGGGTCCGCCACATCGGCCTGGACCGCGATGCCACCCAATTCCTCCGCCAGAGCCTCCGCCTGTTGGCGGGACTGGCTGTAGTTGATGGCCACGCGGCAGCCCTCGGCGGCAAATTTCCGGGCGCAGGCCGCGCCGATCCCCCGGCTGGCGCCGGTAATGAGCACGGTTTTCATCTTATTTCAGTCCCTTCAGCCAGCTGACGCAGAGGGGATGCCAGACGGACGCCTGCGCGTCGGTGTGATCCGCCTGCCAGGCGCTCTCCCCGGTGGCAAGGCCCATGGCGTGGGGGCCCTTTCCGAAGATGTGCAGTTCAAAGGGCACATCATGGCTGCGCAGGGCGTTGGCGTACAGCAGGGAGTTCTCCACCGGCACCGAGCCGTCGGTATATGTGGCCCACAGGAAGGTGGGCGGGTTGCGGTCGGTCACGCTCTGCTCCAGGGAGGTCCCCTTCACCACCGCTTCCCCGCCGAACAGGTTGCTCCGGGTCATATCGCTGCCGAAGCGTCCCATGGTGATGACGGGATAGCACAGGATGGCAGCGTCGGGCCGGGCCTGCTCACCCGTCAACCCCAGCTTCGTCTCAACAACCGGGCTATTCCACAGGTTGGCGGCGCAGCCGGCCAGGTGCCCCCCGGCGGAGAAGCCGCACACGGCGATTTTATCCGGGGCCACGCCGTAACGCCCCGCGTTTTCCCGCAGCCAGGCGATGGCCGACGCCGTCTCCAGCAGCGCCTGGGGCCAGCGGGCGGGAGCCACGCTGTACTCCAGTAAAAACGCCTGCACCCCCGCGCCCAGAAAGGCCAGGGCGATAGGCTCGCCCTCGCTTTTGGCGTTCACCTGGTAGCCGCCGCCGGGCAGGACGATCACGCCCCAGCGCCCGCCTTCCTCCGCCAGAAAGCCCTCCTGCGGCCGGGCGTAGGTCTTCAGCACAGCACCGCTTTTTCCCGCCAGTGCGGGTGCAAATTGCTCCGCGGTCAAAACTTCGTGGATCATGCTCCGGTTCCTCCTAAAATCAAATAAAAAAACTCCCGCTGCGAGGAAGCAACGGGAGTTCTTCATTATGGTGGACGATACAGGACTTGAACCTGTGACCTCCCGCACGTCAAGCGGATGCTCATACCAGCTGAGCTAATCGTCCGAATCAGCGAGAGTTATTATACCGCTCCTCACCCCATTTGTCAACACCTTTTTTACTTTTCCCCTTGTCCGGTGCAAAAAACTATGATATAGTAATGTCTGTTACTTTATATTAATGTATGTGGAGGGAAGCCTCTTGTCACAATACGCCATCACCTGTCCCTGAAAAGCCTTTGGCTTTCCCGGGGTTCCCGTTTTTTGAAATCCTCGGGCGGAGTGAATCCGCCCTGCGGGAATTCTCGCCATCCGGCTCGAATTCACGCGCCCCTCGGCGCGACGGTCGATGATGGCACCTCACCTAACTTTCATCTGGAGGTCATTCCATGTCTCAATACGAATCTGAAATCTCCCGGCGCCGCACGTTTGCCATTATCTCCCACCCCGACGCCGGTAAAACAACCCTGACCGAAAAATTCCTGCTCTACGGCGGAGCCATCGCCCAGGCGGGCGTGGTCAAGGGCAAAAAGAACGCCCGCGCCGCCACCTCCGACTGGATGGAGATCGAGAAGCAGCGCGGTATTTCCGTCACCTCGTCGGTCATGCAGTTCCAGTACGAGGGCTTCTGCATCAACATTCTGGATACCCCCGGCCACCAGGACTTCTCCGAGGACACCTACCGCACCCTGATGGCCGCCGACAGCGCCGTCATGGTCATCGACGCCGCCAAGGGCGTGGAGGCCCAGACCCGAAAGCTGTTCAAGGTCTGCGCCCTGCGGGACATTCCCATCTTCACCTTCGTCAACAAGATGGACCGGGAGGCCCGGGACCCCTTCGAGCTGTGTGAGGAACTGGAAAAGGAGCTGGGCATCGAGACCTACCCCGTCAACTGGCCCATCGGCTGCGGCAAGGACTTCCAGGGCGTATACGACCGCGGTTCCAAGAAGATCATCCACTTCACCTCCAACGGCGGCTCCAAGGCCGCCACCGCCACCGAGGTGGAGCTGGGCGACCCCCATCTGGACGAGCTGATCGGCGCGCGCCTGCATCAGCAGCTGTCCGACGATGTGGAGCTGCTGGACGGCGCCTCCTGCGAGTTTGACATGGAGCGGGTGCGCCACGGCAAGCTGTCCCCCGTGTTCTTCGGCTCCGCCCTGACCAACTTCGGCGTGGAGCCCTTCCTGGAGGAGTTCCTGCGCATGACCACGCCGCCGCTGCCCCGCAGGGCGGGAGACCTGGTCATCGACTCCATGGACGACGACTTCTCCGCCTTCGTGTTCAAGATCCAGGCCAACATGAACAAGGCCCACCGGGACCGCATCGCCTTCATGCGGGTGGTCTCCGGCCGGTTCGATGCGGAGAAGGAGGTCTACCACGTCCAGGGCGGCAAAAAGATCCGCCTGTCCCGGCCCCAGCAGCTGATGGCCGCCGAGCGCGAGATCATTGAGGAGGCCTACGCCGGCGACATCATCGGCGTGTTCGACCCCGGCATCTTCTCCATCGGCGACACCCTGTGCGCTCCGGGCAAGAAGTTTCAGTTCGATCCCATCCCCACCTTCGCCCCCGAGCACTTCTGCCGGGTGCGCCCGGTGGACACCATGAAGCGCAAGCAGTTCATCAAGGGTGCCGAGCAGATCGCTCAGGAGGGCGCCATCCAGATCTTCAAGCCCCCCTACACCGGCATGGAGGAGGTCTATGTGGGCGTGGTGGGCACCCTGCAGTTCGACGTGTTCGAGTACCGCATGAAGAGCGAGTACGGCGTGGATCTGCACATGGAGGGCCTGCCCTACCAGTACCTGCGCTGGATCGAGTCCGACGAGCCGGTGAAGGAGGACGAGCTGATCCTGGGCTCGGACACCAAGCTGGTGGAGGACTACAAGGGAAATCAACTCCTTTTGTTCGGCTCCGCCTGGGCCATCGACTTCACCGCGGAGCGCAACAAGGGCCTGGTCCTGTCCGAGTTCGGCGGTACAAAATTTTAAATCCTAAAAAAATCTCGCTGCACAAGCTGCAGCGAGATTTTTTATTGCAATTCAGCGGTCCTCGCGGAAATACGGCAGGCCCAAACTTGCAGGCGGCTGCTTGTCCTTGCTGTTGCGCATGCTGGTAAAGATCAGCACGATCACCGTCATCACATAGGGCAGGATGCGGTACAGCTGGTCAGGAATGAAGGCAATTGGCAGGCGCAGGTACAGGATCATCAGCGCGCCGAACAGGATGGAGCCCCAGATGGCGCCCAGGGGCCGCCACAGGCAGAAGATGACCAGCGCCACGGCCAGCCAGCCCTCGCCGGACAGGCCCTCGTGGTTCCACACGCAGCCGGAGATGGTCATGATATAAACCATGCCGCCGATGGCGGAGATACCGCCGCCCAAAACAGTGGCCACATACTTGTAACGAGTGACGTTGATGCCGGCGGCGTCCGCCGTGGCGGGGGACTCGCCCACCGCCCGCAGGTACAGGCCGGTACGGCTCTTGTTCAGAAACAGCGCCATGGCAATGGCGATGGCCAGGCCCAGGTAGACGAAAATGTTATGGCCGAAGATCAGCGGCCCCACCACGGGCAGCTTCTGCAGGGCGGCCGGGAAGGGGGAGTTGGCGAATGCGTTCTTCAGTCCGTTGCTGACCGACACATAGCCGCCGGTGCTGACGCGCATATATTCCCCGATAAACTGGCCCGCGCCGGTGCCGAAAATGGCCAGAGCCAGGCCGGTCACGTTCTGGTTGGCCCGCAGAGTGATGGTGAGGAAGCTGTAGATCAGCGCGCCGATGGCGCCGCCCAGGAAGGAGAAGACGATAGCCAGGATCACAGCCACGATGCCGTTGGCATTGCCGCCGGCGGCCATCTCATAGTAGAACGCGCCGCCCAGACCCATAGCGCCGCCCATAAACATCATGCCCTCGACGCCCAGGTTCAGGTTGCCGGACTTCTCTGACAGGATCTCGCCCACAGTGCCGAAGAGCAGGGGAGTGCCGTTCAGAACAGCGGCCATCAGGAGCAGCAGAAATGCATTCTGGTTGATCATTGACCGGCCACCTCCTTCTCCGTGTGTCCCCGGAAGATGAGTTTATAGTTGATAAAGAACTCGCACCCCAGCATACAGAACAGGAAGATGCCGGTGATGATGTCGGAGATGGAGGCGGGGACCGCCATGCGGGTCTGCAGAGTATCGGCGCCCTTCTCCAGCACCGCCAGCAGGCTGGAGATGCCCACCATGGCGAAGGGATTGAGCTGGGCCAGCCAGGCCACTGTGATGGCGGTAAAGCCCACGCCGGCGGCCACGCCGTCGTAGAGGGTGTTGTCGGAGCCCGAGGCCACGATAAAGCCCACCAGACCGCTGATGGCGCCCGAAAGGAAGACGGTGCGCATGATGATGCGGCCCACGTTCATGCCGGCGTATCGGGCGGTGTTCTCACTCTCACCGATGACCGTGATCTCATAGCCCTGCTTGGTGTATTTCATATAGATAAACATAACCACGGTCAGCGCCAGCACAATGATCCAGCCGCAATGGACGCCCAGCACCTTGGGCAGCACCGCCGACTTATCGAACTGGGGGATCATCTGGGAGCCGGGCCGTCCCTCCCACGGGCCGCCCTGGAGCCAGCGCACCACACCGATGATGATATAGTTCA
>JBJDYV010000091.1:0-1517 GCA_051867655.1 Oscillospiraceae bacterium | reverse complement strand
ACCAAATCTGGTGAAATTTTCATGGTTTTTTTGTGTTAAAGAAACAAGGAGGAAATATGCCACCAAATTTCTATTGGTACGAAACTTTTCTCTGAAAAGTATCCTCTCGTGAAACGCCCCCCTTTTTGACATTCTTTTTGCAATCCTCTATAATTTTGTACAGAAACAAGCCGGAATTCGCAGCAAAACTGGCAATATCCGCCAAGTCTCTTCTGCTGACGACTGTATACGGGCCCGCAGGCGCAGCAGAATCCAGGATGCAAACCGCTGCGATTATGGCTTGTGAAAATGTCAATCCATCACAATAAACCACAGAAAGGATGTGTAAATACATTGGACATGCAAGCGTTGGTAGAACAGCAACGGGACTACATCATCGCGATGCGTCGTGAATTCCACACCTACCCCGAGGTCTCAGGTCAAGAATATCGTACCCGTGAAATTTTGCTTCGGGAGCTGGACAGCATCGGAGTACCCTATGAAAAACTGCCCGGTACCGGTCTGATCGTTACCATCGAGGGTGCCGCCCCCGGAAAGCATCGCCTGCTGCGTGCTGACATGGATGCACTTCCTCTGCAAGAGGACACAGATAATCTGAATGGACCAAAGGTTTGTGTTTCTGCCACCCCCGGCGCCTGCCACGCCTGTGGGCACGATGCACATATGGCAATGCTGCTGGGTACGATCAAAATTTTAGCCTCCTTACGGGATCAGCTGCGCGGTACGGTATATTGCTGCTTCGAAGAAGGCGAGGAAACAAACTGCGGCATCGACACCATGATGAAGGCGCTGGAAGATTACCGTGTTGATGAGTGTTTTGCACTCCACGTCTATAATGCGCTGGATGCCGGCAAAGTAAATGTAGTGCCCGGTCCTCGTATGGCCGGTACCTGCGGCATTGGCATCTATGTTCATGGTAAGTCAGGTCACGGTTCCAGACCAGATCAGGCAATCAGTCCCATTATTCCGGCTGCCCATATCATCACACAACTCAACTCTGCATTTATGAACCAGTTGAATGTAGAAGAGACGGTTACCCTGGGTTTCGGTATGTTACGGGCCGGAACCGCTACCAACACAATTCCGGATGAGGCTTTCATTGGCGGTACTGCACGCTTTTTCAATGCCAAGGAGGGCGAAAAAGCCCTGAGCATCATCAACAAAATCGCAGAAAACACAGCGGATGCTTTTCATTGCACTGTCACCTACCAGCCGCGCCACAACATCAGTCCCAAAGCCGTCATTAATGATCCTGATGTTGTCCGGCGTATAACCGATCAAATGGAGGCAATTGGTGCCGGGGATCGGCTGGGTGACTGCGAGCGTTGGTTTGCTTCCGAGTGCTACAGTGCTTATCTGGATCGTTACCCCGGTGCGCTTGGCTTGCTGGGTATACGGAATCCAGCCTTGGGCAGTGGTGCGGCACACCATAATGGAAAATTTGACATTGATGAATCTGCACTTCCTCTTGGCACACTGACAGAACTGGCTTTCGTTTTTAGCGGGAACTGACAGAT
>JBJDYV010000090.1:2287-6909 GCA_051867655.1 Oscillospiraceae bacterium | reverse complement strand
ACCTGGATATGATGCCCAACTTCAAGGCCTACCTGGAGGCCAACCCCATCGTCCGCCTGTCCATCACCGGCAACACCTCCACCGGCGCCATCTACTTCTCCCCCTACTTCGACGGTGTCAACGACATCGAGCGTATGCCCCTGATGCGTACCGACTGGGTCCAGAAGCTGCTGGACGGTGAGGGCGAGTTCACCGCCGAGAAGTGCGGCACCCTGGCCGCCGCCGTCTACGAGCCCTATATGCCCACCTCCGGCAAGATCCAGATCGATGTGGTCACCCTGGACGGCACTTCCACCGAGACCGTCACCAAGGATTATGACACCGCCGGCAACATCGTCGCTAAGATGAACGAGGCCGGTAAGATCGATGGCGTCACCGCTGTCAACATGCTGCGTACTTACATTGACGAAGCCTACGCCGGTTACTACGGCACCAACCGTTCCAACCTGTTTGTCGGCCAGAACGCCGCCTGGGACGCCGACGAACTGGTGGCCCTGCTGCGCTGCGTGGTTTCCAACGCCCAGACCCTCAACGGCACCGACTCTGTCCAGGGCCTGTTCTCCCGTGAGGACGACAACAACCAGCGCCGTGTCGATATGTTCCGGTTCGCCGGCGTCCTGTTCGGCGTCCGCGGCCTGGAGTCCCGTCAGGATTACCTGTACGTCGGCAATGACGGCAAGCTGCACGACTCCCGTATGGAGGAAGACACCTACAAGGCTCTGGAGAGAATGAACGCCATGGCCAAGGAAGGCCTGATCTCCAAGGCTTTCATCGACTGCTCCGCTGAATCCACCGCCACCTATCTGGAAAACGACCTGGGCTTCATGCACTACGACTACAACCAGACCCAGACCGTTTACAACGAGACCAAGCTGCAGGACGGCGAGAAGTACATGGCCGCTATGGTCCCCGTGGCCCGGTGGTATGACGGTTCCTCCAGTGACGGCGTTTACATGCGCTTCACCGAATCCTGGCGCAGCGTCAAGACCGACGGCTGGGGCCTGTCCGTCGCCGGTATCGGCAATAATCAGGACAAGCTGAACGCCTGCCTGAAGCTCATCGACTACGCCTACAGCCCCGAGGGTCAGATCCTGCTGTCCTACGGCCCCGACGCCTTCATCAAGACCAACGCCGACGGCAGCTATGTGACCTTCAACTTCAACGGCACCGAAATGCCCGTTATCGCCGATGCCACCTACGCTGAGCTGTGGGAGAAGGCCTCCGGCAACTACACCAACTACGCCCGTATGTACCTGGGCTCCACCCTGTCCTTCGCCAAGAGCCAGGCCTTTGAGTATCAGTGCACCCACGAAGTCGGCCGGGAAGGCGCGGGCTACATCTCCAACGCCATCGCTCTGGGCACCATCAAGCATGTGGAGCTGGCTCTGACCGACAACGCCTGGTACACCTCCGTTCCCACCGTTCTGCCCACCACCACGGTTGAGAACGATATGATCAAGAGCTACACCGACCTGACCACCAAGTTCAGCTCCTCCAAGGGCGACGCCAACTCCTTCGTCTCCATCATCGCCTCCGGCTACACCGAAGAGGGCATGGGCTCCGCCGCAGAGGCTGTCCAGACCGTTTCCACCACCATGGGCGGCAGCCAGTACCTGCAGCTGAAGGAACTGGCCTGGGAGCGTCTGACCGCTTACTACGATTCCCTGAACGGCTAATTTAACCAAATACGCCGCGGCTGCTCTGAAATATCATCAGCCGCGGCCACCGCGGGAAACCTTTTCCAAATCAGTTGATTTGCAGCGTCCCGTCCACAGGAGTGGGAGCTGCCCTCAACGGGGAGGTCATTATGTATAAAAAACAGTTGCGCTTTCAAAAATTTGCATGTCTGTTTTCCATAATCGCAGCCGCTATTTCGTTCCTGTATGCCCTGGGCATCATGACGGACATCTACGACAGTCTGTATCCCACCATGATGAACCCCAATGATCTGACACAGACCTTTGTTCCCGGCTCGATTATCTACTATGATATGCAGGACTTCAACAAATTGTTCGTCAATCTGAGCATTGGTCTGATCCTGCTGGCCTGCCTGCTCATGATCACCAACACCCAGATCCGCAGAAGATATTACATCGGCAACTACGTTGCTGTGGGAGCGTACAGCGTTGCGACCCTGGGCGTCACCGTCTGGTCCCACATTCAGATCTCCGCTTTCAAGACCCAGTACCTGACCACCGTGGATTTCGAGGCACTGAAGAGCTTCGCGGAGCAGTGGGGCAAGACCTATATTGAATCCACCTTCTGGCTGGATCTGCACTATTTCGTGGCATTGATCGCGGTACTGTCCGTGGCTGCCCTGATCGGCAACACGGTTTGGAAAGTCGCCATGATGCGCGGTGAGCAGCAGCTCATCGCGGAAGGGAAGGAGGTAGCAGTATGACTCAGGAAGAGCTGCTTATCAAGAAAGACCGTATGCGCTATACCAAGGATTCCCTGTCCTCCAATCTGGTCCTTCTCGCCATCGTCCTGGACGCGCTGTACTTTGTGGCTGTCTACCAGCTGGATGTAGGCTCCTACTACTACAACTGGGTGATCGGCGCTTCCATCATCTATAATCTTCTTTTCCTGCTGTCTGCGTTCCTGGCATCCGAAGGCGTGAAGAACCGCAAAACCGGCTACACCGGCATGCTGATCGTGATCGGCGTGATGCAATTCGTCCGTATATTCTATCTGCCTACAAGGGCTCACTCCGCTCTGGTCGCTGTGAACGGCGTGGAAGTGCCCGCCATGGGCGATGGAAAGTATCTCTATGCGATCGTGTGTCTGGCAGTGTCCGCGGTTTGCTGCATTGCCGCTGCGGTGATCAGCTATCGCAATAACAAGACCCTGGCTGATTACATGCGTTCCATAGAAAAATCCGCATGAGAGGTAGATTGTTATGGCAGAACTGAGCTTACAGCATTTAGAAAAAGTCTATGACAACAATGTTCAGGCCGTATATGACTTTAATCTCGACGTGAAAGACGGAGAGCTTATCGTCCTGGTCGGTCCCTCCGGCTGCGGAAAGTCGACCACTCTGAGAATGGTCGCTGGTCTGGAAGATATCACCCGGGGCAAGATGCTGCTCAACGGCAAGGACGTCACCGACGCCCCCGCCAAGGACCGGGACATCGCCATGGTTTTCCAGAACTACGCCCTGTACGGCCACATGACCATTTACGAAAACATGGCTTTCTCTCTGACACTGCGCAAAGAAGATCCCAACGTGATCCACAAAAAGGTTTTGGCGGCTGCCGAAGTCCTTGGCCTGACGGAGCAGCTCAACAAGAAGCCTGCTCAGCTCTCCGGCGGTCAGCGCCAGCGTGTCGCCATGGGCCGTTCCATTGTCCGGAACCCCCAGCTGTTCCTGTTTGACGAGCCCTTGAGTAACCTGGACGCGAAACTGAGAAGCGCCACCAGAAGAGAGATCCTCCTCCTGCACAAGCGCCTGAACGCCACCATGCTCTACGTTACCCACGACCAGACCGAGGCTCTGACGCTGGCAGACCGGATCGTTTGTATGTCCATGGGTCATGTGCAGCAGATTGGCACGCCTCTGGAGCTGTACGATACTCCCGCCAACCTTTTTGTCGCAAGCTTCATCGGCCTGCCGCCTATGAATTTCATTGATGCCAGAGTCGAGGCCGACAAGCTGGTTGCCAAGCATTTCACTCTGGCCCTGACGCCTGCCGAGAAGAAGACCCTTGCCCCCTATACCGGCAAGGAGATCGTCCTGGGCTTCCGTCCTGAGGACACCGCCGTGGGTACGGACTTCGCCATGAAGGTCCAGACCAACGAGAACCTGGGCATGAATACCCTGGTCCACGGCCACATCGGTCAGGCCGGACAGGGCGAGCGGATCACCTGTAAGCTGAACGGCTGGTGCGACTACAAGGCAGACGACGTTGTTTCGATTTCCATTACAAAGAAGCACTTCTTTGACAAGGAAACCACCAATGCCATCAGAATGGAGGCGTAAGCATGAGCGCGAAAACAAAAACGAAACTTGGCTTTGGCGCCAGGATTAAGGAAGCCTTCCGGAAATTCCTGGTTGGCCTCAAGCGGAACCCCCAGTACATTCCGCTTCTGATGCTGCTCCTGTCCTTCCTGGTGTACTCCCTCAACCTGACGGATATGTCGGATACCACCGCGAAGATCCAGGGCACCGGCATGGGCCTGTCCCAGTTCTGCATCATGCTGTTCTCCCTGCTGAGTCTGGTGTGCATGATGAACGCGTTCCCCCGCCGCAAGAAAGCAAACGTTCCGATGGTCGTCCTGATGTTTATCATGTTCGCCATTATCCTCTTCTGCGACAATCACTACATGAACGCGATCTATGCGGCGCTGACCCGTGCGGAAAGCCCCATCGTGCTGAACGACACCACCATCTACATTGCCAATGCTTATAATATGCTCAACACCCATATTATCATGATGGTGGTCACCGCGGTTCTGGTGGTGCTGCTGCCCGTCTACAGCAAGCTGCTCAAGAAGATCAACACCTCCATCACGGTCGAGGACAACGGCTCCATGGGACAGATCGAGATCGAAGAGTAATCGGTCATCCCTCCCTCTAGCGCAACAAGTACAATGGATAAAAAAGCAAAAAACACGGGTAAGAC
>JBJDYV010000090.1:0-2187 GCA_051867655.1 Oscillospiraceae bacterium | reverse complement strand
ACTCTGGTTCGGGCCTTTTCCCAAGGAACCCCATAGATTATCGACTTGTTTTAAAGGAGTATCGGAATATGGCTTATTTGACGCTGAAAGGAATAAATAAGATTTATCCGAACGGCTTTCATGCGGTGCATGACTTCAACCTGGAGATCGAAAAGGGTGAATTCATCGTTTTCGTTGGATCTTCAGGCTGCGGCAAATCCACGACCCTGCGTATGATCGCCGGTCTGGAGGATATCAGTAAGGGTGAACTCCTGATTAACGGGGAATATGCCAATGACAAGAGCCCCCGGGACCGGGAGATCGCCATGGTCTTCCAGAGCTACGCCCTCTATCCCCAGATGTCCGTATATGACAACCTGGCCTTTGGCCTGACCCTTCAGGGCGTTGACGACGATGTCATCGACGAGAAGGTCAAGCATGTGGCAAGCATCCTCGGTCTGACCGATTACCTGGACCGTATGCCCCGTGCTCTGTCCGGCGGCCAGCGGCAGCGTGTCGCCGTCGGCCGTGCCATCATCCGGAAGGTGGGCATCTTCCTGATGGACGAGCCCCTGAGTAACCTGGACGCCAAGCAGCGTGTTACCATGCGTGCCGAGATCGCCCAGATCCACCGTCAGACCGGCGCCACCACCATCTACGTCACCCACGACCAGACCGAGGCCATGACCCTGGCGGACCGGATCGTCATCATGAAGGAAGGCCGGATCCAGCAGGTTGGCACCCCCTACGAGCTGTACTTCAAGCCCGTGAACCTCTTCGTGGCCGGCTTCATCGGTGAGCCTCCCATGAACTTCATCCGCTGCAAGGTGCAGAACGGCTGCGTGGAAATCGGCGGCATCAAGCTGGACATCACCAAAAACCTGGGCAGCCACGCCAAGGCGTACGAGGGCAAGGAGATCCAGTTCGGTTTCCGTCCCGAAGCCGCGGTGCTGGGCAAGCAGGACAACGCCCATGTGCTGAAGGCCAATGTGGAGCTGACGGAAATGCTGGGCGACAACACCAACGTCTACGTCAACATCGGCAGCAACAACGCCATTCTGAAGGTCAACCCCCACGACACCCCCGAGACCGACAGCGATATCGTGTTCTCCATCCCTCTGGAAAGCACCTATCTGTTCGACGCCGAGACCGAAATGGTCATCACGGACGAGGAGCCGGTGACCGCAAAATAATCGTTCGCACAAGCACAAAAACAAACTGTGAGGAATCGGACATGAAGTTTCATATTCTGTATGTTTCCTCCGTTTCCGCCTGCTTCGAACTGGAAAACACATCCCCGTATTACGCGGAAGAAGCCTTTGACGTAACTGTGAATGGTGCGCCCGCCCTAAAGGGCGTGCGCACCAATGTTTTTTCCCTGTTCGACCTGTGCCCCGGAACGGAGTATGTTGTGACCATCGGTGAAAATTGCCTTCGCTTTTCCACTCTGACCGAAACCGGCTGCGTCAATGTCCGGGATTTCGGTGCGGTGGGCGACGGAGCCACCGACGACACAGATGCCATCCAGAGCGCCATCCACCTGTGCCCCAAGGGCGGCCGGGTACTGGTCCCCGCCGGCACCTACTATGTGCGGCCCCTGGTGCTGAAATCCCACATGACCCTGGAGCTGAAGGAAAACGCCGTGCTGCTGGGCGACACCTGCGAGGAGCACTATCCCCTGCTCCCCGGCGAGATCCAGGACGCGGTGACGGGAGAGGAAATCCAGGTCAGCTCCTGGGAGGGCAACCCCTTCCCCTGCCGCCAGAGCTTCATCAGCGCCCACTTTGCCGAGGACATCGCCATCGTGGGTCAGGGCGTCATCGACGGCAATGCTGTCAACTCCACCTGGTGGAACAACGTAAAGACCCGCAAGATCGGACGCCCCAAGCTGGTCTTCTTCAATCAGTGCGAAAACATCTGCTTCCATGGCATTCTGGGCAGAAATTCCGCCTGCTGGAATTTCCATCCCTTCTTCTCCAAGCATGTGTACTTCTATAACATCGCGGTAGAAGCCCCCAAGGACAGTCCCAATACCGACGGCACCGACCCCGAATCCTGCGACGACGTGCGCTACATCGGCGTGCGGTTCTCCGTAGGCGACGACGCCATCGCCATCAAGTCCGGAAAAATGTACATGGGCATGAAATACAAGACTCCCGCCACCAACCATCTGGTGCGCAACTGTCTGATGGAATATGCCCACGGCGC
>JBJDYV010000089.1:0-92999 GCA_051867655.1 Oscillospiraceae bacterium | reverse complement strand
CCTATGTGCCTTGTGCGGGCGGAGGGGTTTTGAGCGTCATCCCGTAAAAATGCGCACAAAAAAAGAGCCCCTTTTCATAGGTACAAACATAGTATCACGCCTTTTGCGGCTTGTCAACCACTTTTTTGCCTTGACAGCGGGAAGTTTTTCAGATTATAGTAGTGCAGAAAAGAAAATCAAGCGGGAAGTGATGGATATGCGCATTATGGCGATTGACTACGGCGACGCCCGCACGGGGGTGGCCGTTTCCGACGCCCTGGGGATGCTGGCCGGTTTCACCACCGTCGTCCATGGGCGGAAGGCGGAGCAGGTGGCGGCCGAGGTGGGCAAAATTGCGAAGGAGCACGGCGCGGAAACGCTGGTGCTGGGCTTTCCCCGCAACATGGACGGCACCGAGGGCGCCCGGGCGGAGCTGTACCGGGCCTTTGCCGGGCTGCTGGAGCGAGAGACCGGCCTGAAGCCGGTCTTGTGGGACGAGCGGCGCACCACCGTGGAGGCCCACGCCATCCTCCACACCGGGGGCAAGAAAATGAAGGACCACAAAAAGAATGTGGACGCAGTGGCAGCATCTCTGATCCTGGAAGGGTACCTGACCTTCCTGCGCAATCAAACATAAAATGGATGAAAAAGGAAGGGGAAGCGGATGAAAAAGATCATTACCATCAGCCGGCAGTTCGGCGCGGGCGGCGGAGAGATCGGCCGGCGTGCCGCAAAGGCTCTGGGGATCCCGTTTTATAACAAAGATCTGATCCTGCGTACCGCCAAAGCCTCGGCCGGGCTTTCCCCGGAGGAGGTGCGCCGCTGGGACGAACGTGTACCCGCTGATTTCGGCTTCACGCAGAGCCTGTTTGACTTTTACAACCGGCCTCTGAGCGACAAGCTGTGGGAGGCGCAGGTGAAGGCGATCCGTGAAATGGCGGACAAAGAGAGCTGCGTGATCGTCGGACGCAATGCGGACTATATCCTGCGGGAGTTTGACCATTGCCTGCGGGTGTTCATCCACGCCGATTTTGAGTGGCGTGCCCGACGGATGAGCGGTCTCATGCCCGATACCGCGCCAGAGAAGCTGCGGTCGGACATCCGGGCTGTCGATAAGGCGCGCAACGCCTACTGCACCCGCTATACCGGGCACCGCTACGACGATGCGACCAACTATGACCTGACGCTGTGCACCAGCCGGTTGGGGATCGATGCCGCCCTGGAACAGGTTTTGAAAGCGGCGGAATATATTTGACCGGATTTTTGCGGAAAGCGGTCTTTTTGCTTGACGGCAAGGACATTTTAGCCTATAATGTTATTCAGCATCGTAGGCGATAGCGGGTATCTGAATACTGCTATCGCCTGTTGCGTTATAGGGTTGACGGATTGTGTACATACCAATCGATTCCGACCTAAAAAACTTGAAAAAAGGAGAAAATGTACAATGAAAAGAATACTTTCCCTGCTTCTGGCCGCCGGTTTGGCATTGGGGCTGGCTGCCTGCTCCTCTTCCGACGGGAAGGGCTCCGACAAGGCGGACAGCGACAAGGTGTGGGTCATCGCCTCCGACACCGTGTTCAGACCCTTTGAATACACCGACGCCTCCGGCAATTTTGTCGGCATTGACGTCGATATCCTGGCCGCGATCGCGGAGGATCAGGGCTTCCAGTATGAGCTGAAGAGCCTGGGCTGGGATGCCGCCATCGCCGCCTGCCAGGCCGGACAGGCTGACGGTATGATCGCCGGCGCTTCCATTACCGACGAGCGTAAGGAGAGCGGCTGGATCTTCTCCGACGGCTATTACACCGCCACCCAGAGCATGACCGTGGCCGCGGATTCCACCATCGCCGGCTTTGGAGAGCTGTCCGGCAAGACGGTCGCCGTCAAGACCGGTACGAAGGGCGCCGATTATGCCGAGAGCCTGAAGGATGAGTATGGCTTCAAGATCACCTACTTCGAGGATTCGCCCACCATGTATCAGGCTGTTCTGGGCGGTCAGGTCGTGGCCTGCTTCGAGGACACCCCCGTTATGACCGACTCCATCAAGTCGGGCGACCTGGCTCTGAAGATCGTGGAAGGCACGGAGAATGAGGGCGGAGACTACGGCTTTGCCATCTTCAATGCCGATAACCAGGAGCTGATCGACCTGTTCAACGCCGGCCTGGCCAACATCAAGGCCAACGGCAAGTACGACGAGATCATCGCCAAATACCTGGGCTGATAATCGATAATTCCCGGGGGTGCCGGTTTGTTCCGGTGCCCCCTTGGTTCTGAAAGGAGTTCTGCCCTGTGGTCAGAATCATCACCGTCTACGGGTCTCTGCTACTGCGCGCAATGGGGCAAACGCTGTTGCTGGCATTGTGCGGCCTGTTCTTCGCTTGCATCCTGGGCCTGATCTTCGGCCTGCTGAGCGTGGTGAAAAACCGTGCCTGCAATGTCATTTCCACCGTGTTTGTGGATGTGATCCGCGGCGTACCCATGATCGTGCTGGCGTTCTTTATCTACTTTGGCATACCGTATCTGCTGAACAACATCATGCAGATCGGCGGGTTTACGCTCTCGTCCTTGCAGGCCGGCACCATCGCACTGGCGCTCAACTGCGGCGCTTACATGGCCGAGATCATCCGTGCCGGTATCCAGAGCGTGGACAAGGGCCAGATGGAGGCCGCCCGCAGCCTGGGCCTGCCCTATTGGAAGGCCATGCAGAAGGTGGTGCTGCCGCAGGCGATCCGCACCATGATCCCCTCCATCATCAACCAGTTCATCATTACGCTGAAGGATACCTCCATCCTGTCGGTCATCGGTTTCCCGGAGCTGGTCAATACGGCGAAAAACGTGGTGGCGAACACCATGATGTCATTTCAGGTCTGGTTTATCGTGGGTGTGATGTACCTGATCGTCATCACCATCCTGTCCCGGCTTGCAAAGACGCTGGAGAGGAGGCTCAACCGTGGCCGTGAATAATGACAAGGTAAAGATCCATGTCTCCCACCTGAAAAAGAACTTCGGCAAGCTGGAGGTCCTCAAGGACATCTCCATCGACATCCATGAGGGTGAAGTGGTCGTCATTTTGGGGCCTTCCGGCAGCGGCAAGTCTACCTTCCTGCGCTGCCTCAACCGGCTGGAGGACATCACCGCCGGCACCGTTGTGGTGGACGGCTATGACATTACCGACAAGCACACCAATATTAATAAGGTGCGGGAAAACGTGGGCATGGTGTTCCAGCTTTTCAACCTGTTCAATAATCTGGACGTCATGGGCAACATGATGCTGGCGCCCACCGAGCTGAAAAAGTCCTCCAAGGCCGAGGCAAGGGAAAACGCCATGAGGCTGCTCAAGCGCGTCGGGCTGGCCGACAAGGCCGGCGCCTATCCGGCGCAGCTTTCCGGCGGCCAGAAGCAGCGTGTGGCCATCGCCCGCGCGCTGGCCATGAATCCCGACATCATGCTGTTTGACGAGCCCACCTCCGCTTTGGACCCCGAAATGGTCGGTGAGGTGCTCCAGGTCATGCAGAACCTTGCCCGGGAGGGCATGACGATGGTCGTCGTCACCCATGAGATCGGCTTCGCCCGTGAGGTCGCCAGCCGTGTCGTCTTTATGGAAGGCGGCTATATCGTGGAGGAGGGCACGCCCGACGAGGTCATCAACCATCCGAAGGAGCCCCGCACCATCGATTTCCTGAGCAAGGTATTGTGATCCGATCTTTCAGAAGCCGAAAGGGCTTGTTGTCTGTGAATCGCAGGCAACAAGCCCTTTCTTTTGGACTTAAGGAAAACTTCATACTTATTTTCAGAATACTTGTTGCTTTTTTGATAAGATAAGATCAAACTTTGCCGTGAGAAGTTTTCAAACAGGAGGAATGGACGGAAATGGAAAGCGCGAATATTCTGATCGTCGAGGACGATCCCGACATCAACCGCCTGCTCTGCACCATTCTGGAGGGGGCGGGGTACGTTTGCCGCGCCGCCTTTTCCGGCAGCGAGGCCATGCTGTGGGCGGAGAAATACGACTACGACCTGGTCCTGCTGGACCTGATGCTCCCCGGCCTGACGGGGGAGGAGTTTATCGCGCAAATACGGCAGGGCAAGACCATGCCCATCATCGTCCTGTCCGCCAAGGTGGCGGTGGACGACCGGGTGAACGTGCTGCACCTGGGGGCGGACGACTTCATCCCCAAGCCCTTCGACAACGAGGAGGTGCTGGCCCGGGTAGAGGCCCAGCTGCGGCGATACCGCCGCTTTTCCCACAGCGGAAGTGCCGCGGAGCTGGCCTGCGGTGGGCTGAAGCTCAACAGGGAGGACCACACCCTCACCGCGCAGGGCCGGGCGGTGGACCTGACGGCCCGGGAATTTGCCATTCTGGCCCTGTTGATGGAGCACCCCAAGCGGGCCTTTTCCCGCGCGCAGATCTACGAGTCGGTGTGGGGTGAGGAGTTCATGGGGGATGACAACACGGTGAACGTCCACGTCAGCAACCTGCGTGCCAAGCTTGCCAAGGCCTGCCCCGACCGGGAGTTCATCAAGACCGTCTGGGGCATTGGCTTTAAAATGGCGGAGCTGTGAGGGCAGCCGCGCAGGGAAGCTTGGACCGGAGCGAGGGCGAGAAACCGAAGAAGCGCAAAGCGGTTCTGTTTTAAGCCCGAGTCGGAGGGAAAGCGACCCGTTGTGCGGCCAACCCGAGCGCGACAACGATATCTTAATCTTTTCTTCACACTTTCTTTGGGGGGCTTTGAGACTTTCCCGATAGAATGAAGCCAACTTCAAAGGAAAGGCAGGAACTGATATGAGCGACATTGTACTGGCCACCCACGGTCTGAGCCGGTCCTATGGCAAGAGCCATGCCCTGGACCGGGCCGACCTGACGGTGCATAAAGGAGATATTTACGGCCTGGTGGGCCGCAATGGGGCAGGCAAGACCACCCTGATGCGGCTGGTCACCGGGCAGAGTACGCCCACCGCCGGGTCGCTGGAGCTGTTCGGACAGACGGGCCGGGAGCTGGAAAAGGCTCGCCGGCGCACGGGGGCCATGATCGAGATCCCCTCTTTTTCTCCCTTCCTGACCGCCCGGGAGAACCTGGAATACTACCGCATCCAGCGGGGCATCCCCGGCAGGGATGTGGTGGACGAGGTGCTGGAGTCGGTGGAGCTGCGGGATACCGGGAAGAAGAAATTCAAGTCCTTTTCCCTGGGCATGAAGCAGCGGCTGGGCCTGGCCCTGGCCCTGATGAACCACCCGGATTTTCTCATCCTGGACGAGCCCATCAACGGCCTGGACCCGGAGGGGGTGGCCGAGTTCCGCGCGCTGCTGCGGCAGCTGAACCGGGAGCGGCAGACCACCATCCTGATCTCCAGCCACATTCTGACCGAGCTGTCCAGCGTGGCCACCTGCTACGGCTTTTTAGAGAAGGGAAAGCTGTTGGAGGAGATCTCCGCTGAGAAGCTCCATGAAAAGTGCCGTACCTGCCTGCGTCTGACGGTGGACGACGCGGCCAAAGCCGCCGCAGTGCTGGAGCGGGAGCTGGGCGCGGAGCAGTACGAGGTGCTGCCCGGCAATGTGATCGAGCTGTACGAGCTGCTGGACCGGCCCCAGGCGGTGTCCGCCGCCCTGACGGCAGGAGGCGTTGCCCTGCTGGGCATGGAGCAGAAGGGCAGCGACCTGGAAGCCTACTTCCTAAACCTGATCGGAGGTGGGCAGACATGCTGAATTACATCCGGGCTGAATTTTATAAGGTGTTCCGCCGCAAATACACCTGGATCACACTGGGGATCGCGCTGGCCCTGGAGGCCCTGTTGGCATCCGGTTTCGCGTTTACCAATGCTCATGGAAACAACATGACCTTTTACCGCGGAGCCATTATGGTGACCGTTATGCTGTCGGTTGGGTTTTACGCCACACTGCTGACCGGCGACATGGTATTTGCCGGCCAGTATAAAAACTCCACGCTGAAAAACGAGGTGTCCTTTGGCCTGAGCCGCACCCGTATCTATCTGGGCAAGCTGGCTGTTCAGATGGTCATGTCCATTCTGTTCTGTGTTGTCATGGTGGCCTTTTATGTGGGCCTGTGCTGGCTCCTTTTGTATCACGACCCGGAGACGGATGCCCTGATCATGCAGATCATCGGTTCTTGTCTGGCCACGGTGTTCCCGCTGTGGGTGGGCGTGCAGGCAGTGACCTGCGCATGTATGTTCCTCATTAAAAGCGAACTGGGCGGCGCGTTCCTTGCCGTGGGTATCTTTGCCTTGCTGCCCAATGTGGTCTGGCTGGCGTCCGCGCTGATCAGCGGCTCTGACGGAAATCTTGTAGGGGACGCGCTGATGGCGGTCTACAACCACATGCCCACGGTGATGGCGGAGAATGCTGTTAACGTGGTGGGCGACTGGGCCTTCTGCGGCAAGGCGTGGATCGTGGGCGCGGTGTGGTTCGCCGTGTTTACGGCCATCGGCCTTTGCGGGTTCCGCAAAAAAGAGATCAAATAACGAAAAGGGGCGGCGTTTATGGTGATTGTGATCGTGATACTCGTGCTGCTTTGCGCCGCCCTGATCGGCTACATCGTCACGCTGGGGCGGGGGATGCGCCGGGCCGGAGAGCAGGTTAAAAGCCAGATGGAAAATCGCTCCACGGCGCGCATTGCAATTCCCTGTCCCAGCCCCGCCGCCGAGGAGCTGTTCCAGGCGGTCAACAAGCTGATGGAGCAGCGTCTGGTGGAGGGGGTGGTCTACCGGCGGAAGGAGCAGGACCTGCGCCGCCAGATCGCCAACGTGTCCCACGACCTGCGTACGCCGCTGACCTCCATTTTGGGCTACCTCCAGCTTTTGGAGCGGGAGGATCTGAGCGAGGAGCAGCGCAGGGAGTACCTGGCGGTGGTGGAGAGCCGCGCCCGCACGCTGCAGACGCTCATCACCGCCTTCTACGACCTGTCCCGTGCGGAGGGCGGCGAGTGGAAGCTGGAGCGGGAGCCGGTGGATCTGTCCCGGGAGCTGAGCGACCAGCTGGCCGCCGCCTATGAGCAGCTGGAGGGGGCAGGCATCCGGGTCAGCGTAGAGATCGAGCCGGACCTGCCCCCGGTTTGGGGCGACCGGAACGCGGTGGTCCGGGTGCTGTCCAATCTGCTGACCAACGCCCTGAAGCACGGTTCCGGCCATCTGAATGTCAGCCTGCGGCGGGAGGGGGACCAGGTGGTGTCTGCCTTTTCCAACGGCGCGCCGGATATGACCGGCGAGGACGCGGACCATGCCTTCGAGCGGTTCTACACCGCCGACCGGACCCGCACCGGCCGGAACACCGGCCTGGGGCTCGCCATCGTCAAGGCTCTGGCGGAGCAGATGGGCCATGAGGTGAGCGCCGATCTGCGCAACGGAGAGTTTACCGTTTCGGTGAGCTGGAAGGCCGCGCGAGCGTAACAAGTTTCCCCCCTACCCGTTTCCGCGGCGCGGTTAGAAGCGCGGAAAACGGGGCATACTGACAGCAGAAAAATGAAGGGGGCGATCTCGCATGGTGGAGCAGGATACGATCCGGCTGCTGCGGGAATGCGACGCGGGCATCAAAATGGGCGTGGCATCCATCGACGAT
Organism: Oscillospiraceae bacterium; assembly: GCA_051867655.1. GTDB lineage: Bacteria > Bacillota > Clostridia > Oscillospirales > Oscillospiraceae > JAJPXI01. The sequence continues at coordinate 85,450 of JBJDYV010000089.1, read as the reverse complement.
GTGTTGGACGACGTCCACACGGATGACATGAAACAGTGCCTTTCGGACTGTAAATCCGCGCATGAAAAACTGGGAGACGAGATCCGGACGCTTCTGGACCGGTACCACGACGATGGAAAAGAGCCGAACCCGATGGCGAAAAGCATGTCGTGGGTCAAGACAAACATGAAGCTGGCGATGAACCGATCGGACGCGGTGATCGCGGACCTGATGACCGACGGCTGCAACATGGGCGTGAAATCGCTCAGCAAGTTTTTGAATCAGTACGAGGCGGCGGACGAAACGTCGAAGGACATCGCCAAAAGGCTGATCGGCTTGGAGGAACAGCTCGCGGTCGATCTGCGCCGCTTTTTGTAAGCGTTTTCGACCGCGCGAGAATCAGAAAACCGTCGGAGGTTGACCTCCGGCGGTTTATTCTTTCAGCGGCGCTTTGCGAAACAGCTCGGTCACGCCGATATAGAGCAGAAACACCCCAAAGCACTTGCGCAGCAGCGCCACGTCCAGGGCCGTGGCCACCCAGGCGGCCACGGCGGTGCAGACAAGACCGGCGATGATGGCGGGAATGGCCGCCTTTTTGTCGATATACCCATTTTTAATGTGAGCGGGCAGGGCAGTGGCCGCCGCGGGCAGGAAGTAGAGCAGGTTGATTCCCTGGGCCAGGGTCTGCTCCACCCCGGCGAAGGCGGTCAGGTAGATCAGCAGCAGGGTGCCGCCGCCGATGCCGAAGCCGGAGAGCACTCCGGTGACCGCCCCGGCCAGAGCGGCGAGAAGCCAGACTGTCATAACAGCGCCTTCACCCCTCCGTAGATGATCAGCAGGGCAAAGACCCGGCGCAGCCAGGTCATATTCAGCTTTTTGAACACCTGCCCGCCGATCCAGCCGCCCACCAGACCGCCAACCAGATAGGGCAGGGCGGTCATCAGGTCCAGGCCGCCCCGGAAAAAGTAGATGACGGAGGACAGGATGCACAGGGGCAGGATGATGGCCACTGAGGTGGCAAAGGCCTGCCGCTGGGAAAGACCGCACCTGCGCACCAGCAGGGGCACCAGGATCATGCCGCCGCCGCCCCCGAAAAAGCCGTTGGCCAGGCCCGCCGCGCCCCCGGCCAGGGCGGGGGCCAGCCAGGATCGTTTTTTCTTCTCCATGATTTTATCCTGTCCTCCTGTTCATACGACGGATCGTTACCGGGCGAAAACCTGCTGTGACAGGGGCGTTTAGGGCGTGCTTGAAGTTCTTTTTGATTCTTTTTCTTTCAAGAAAAAGAATTAATGCTTGGATTTGGGCTTGAAAATCAGAGCCACCAGCAGTCCAAAGAAGATGGCGGCGGTAATGCCTCCGGCGGCGGCGGTGACGCCCCCGGTGAAGGCCCCCAGAATCCCCATCTCGTCCACGGCCTTGGCCACGCCCTTGGCCAGCAGGTACCCGAAGCCGGTCAGGGGGACCGTGGCACCTGCGCCGCCCCACTGCACCAGATACTTGTAAAGGCCCAGCCCGCCCAGTACCACCCCGGCCACCACGTAGAGCACCAGGATGCGGGCGGGGGTCAGCTTGGTCTTGTCGATCAAAATCTGTCCGATCAGGCACAGAAGCCCGCCGCACAGAAAAGCGTTCAAATATTCCATACAATGTTCTCCTTACGCTTCAAGCGCCACCGCGTGGCAGATGGAGGGGATGGACTCTCCCTGCTGGGTGGAGGTGGGGGAGAGCAGGGCCCCGGTGGGACAGAAGAGGATGCGTTTGAAATGACCCTCCTCCAGGGCGGGCAGCAGGTGGCCGGTCAGCACCACGGCGGCGCAGCCGCAGCCCGAGCCGCCGCAGTGGACGTCCTGGCGCTCCAAATCGTAAATCAGAAGGCCGCAGTCGGTATAGTTGGGCATCTTCACGCCGTCCCGGGCAAAGAAGTCGGTAACGATCTCATGGCCCAGCTTGCCCAGGTCGCCGGTAACGATCAGATCGTAGTCCTCCGGAGTGCGGCCGGTGTCCTGGAAGTGGGCGCGCAGGGTATCGTAGGCGGCGGGAGCCATGGCGGCGCCCATGTTGTTGGCGTCGGTGATGCCCTTGTCCACGATCTTGCCCACGGTGGCGTGGGTGACCTTGGGCCCCTTGCCGGAGCTTGCCACAATAACGGACCCCGAGCCGGTGACCGTCCACTGGGCCGTGGGGGGGCGCTGTCCGCCGTACTCCACGGGGGTGCGGTACTGCCGCTCCGCTGTGCAGAAATGGGAGGAGGTCACCGCGGCCGCCAGCTTGCCGTAGCCGCCATCCACCAGCATGGCTGCCAGGAGTAAACTCTCCCCCATGGTGGAGCAGGCGCCGTACAGCCCCAGAAAGGGTACCTTCTGCGCCCGGGCGGCAAAGGAGGAGGAAATGCACTGGTTGAGCAGGTCGCCCGCCAGCAGAAAGTCCAGGTCGGCAGTCTGCTTGCCGGCGTTCTTCAGGGCGTTTTTCAGAGCCTGCTCCTGCATGGAGCGCTCCGCCTTTTCCCAGGTCTTTTCTCCAAAGTAGTCGTCCTGCGACACAAAGTCGAAGCAGGCGGACAGGGGGCCCTCCCCCTCTTTTTTGCCCACCACGTTGCCGTGGCCGATCACCACGGGCGGGGTGGAGAAGGCCACCGTCTGGGCGCCCAGTTTTTTGCTGTCCATGTTTTGGCTCCTTCTTTGAATATTTGGAGTTATACTAAAACCTGATAAAAAGCTGAAAAGCTTTTTATAGCGCGAAGCGCGTCAGGTTTTTATAAGACGGCGTGACGCACGGCACGTGCGCCACGAGCGTGCAAAGCACGCGGGATTTCAAATATAGCATTTTATTTGAAATCAGTATTAGTATGGATGAAAATTCGGAAAATATGAGGGTGGTAAAATGTTTGATTTTCCGTTATAATATACCTATTAAAAATTTTGACTGGATTTGGGAGGCTGGGTTCCATGGTGGAGGAAGGAAAACGTACCATTGCATATCTCTGCCCCGCGTGCCGGCAGCCGGTGGTCATCGAGCGCAGCGTGTTCCAATTGGCGGCGGCCCCGGCGGAACTGCCCTGCCCCTGCGGCAAGTCGGCGGTGCACACCGAGATGATGGGCGACCGCTGCAAGCTGACCGTACCCTGCCTGTTTTGCGGCAAGGACCACACGGTGGTCTGTTCCACCCACGCCTTTCTCCATGAAAAGTGCCTGGCCTTTTCCTGTGCCGCTTCGGGGCTGGACTGCTGCTATGTGGGCGAGGAGGAGGCGGTCTTTGCCGCCACCCGACGGCTGGAGGAGGCTGTGGACAAGCTGGAAACCGAGTCGGAAGAGCGGGGGGCTTTCCTGGATGAGATCATCATGCACGAGGTGCTCTCCGAAGTGAAGGACATTGCCCAGCGGGGCGGCATCTCCTGCACCTGCGGGTCGAAGGAGTGGAAGCTCCAGGTCAACTACAGCTCGGTGGACCTGTTTTGCGCCCATTGCGGCGGCGTGCTGCGGCTGCCCGCCGCCACCGCCAGCGACCTGGAGGACATCTGCTGCAAATATACCCTGACGATCAAGGGAAAGGACTGAACATGTACTACGAAGACACATACCGGGTGGGCGCCCGGGACACCGATCCCTTTAACCAGTGCAGGCCGTCCACTGTGCTGAACTTCCTGCAGGAGGCGGCCACCCAAGCGGCGGTGGAGCTGCACGTCTCCCGGGATGAGATCACGGCGAAGTATAACTGCTTCTGGATGCTGGTCCGCATGTGGTACCGGCTGGACAAGCCCCTGTGCTGGGACGACCGCCTGACCGTGCGCACCTGGCACCGGGGCGGAAAAGGCGTGTCCATGTACCGGGACTTTGACCTGTACCGCAACGGTGAGCCCGTCGGCGAGGCGGTGTCCACCTGGGTCATGGCCGATCTGGACACCCACAAGCTCATGCGTCTGTCCGACGTGGAGGAATTTGCCGGGACCACCGGCGGGGAACTCTGCAAGTCCCTCAAGCTGCACCGGGCTCCCATGCCTGAGAGGATGGAGCCGGTGGAGGAGCGGCTGCTCCACTACAGCGACACCGATATCAACGGCCATGTGAACAATGTGCACTATGCCGACTTTGCCTGCGACGCCATCCACCTGGAACGGGAGGGGGCGGGCAAGTTTGTCTCGGCCCTCCAGATCAGCTATTTAAAGGAGTGCCGCCCCGGAGAGACCATTACCCTGTCCGCCGGGCAGGAGAACGGCGCCTGGTGCGTGATCGGCGCGGACGCCGCGGGCACCGAACGGTTTGAGGCGGCGATCACATTGAAAAATATCCCTTGACATCCTTCGGGATGGGGCGTAGAATAGGAAAAATTTAAATACAGAGAGCAAAGAAGGAGAGGGAACCTCATGATCCACCAGAATGCAGATGAAAAGTTTGTCAAACAGGGCCTGACTTTTGACGATGTGCTGCTGATCCCCGCGGCGAGCGATATCCTGCCCGCCGACATCGATCTGCACACCCGGCTGACCAGGAAAATCAAGCTGAACATCCCAGTCATGAGTGCCGCCATGGATACCGTCACCGAGTACCGCATGGCCATTGCTATCGCCCGTGAGGGCGGTATCGGCATCATTCACAAGAATATGTCCATCGGCGCCCAGGCCGAGCAGGTGGACATGGTTAAGCGCAGCGAGAACGGCGTCATCACCAACCCCTTCTGGCTGAGCCCCGGCCACACCCTGGCCGAGGCCGACGAACTGTGCGCCAAGTACAAGATCTCCGGCGTGCCCATCTGCGACAACGGCAAGCTGGTCGGCATTATCACCAACCGCGACATGAAGTTTGAGACCGATATGTCCAAGCTCATCGACAACGTGATGACCAAGGAGAACCTGGTCACCGCGCCCGAGGGCACCACCCTGGCCGAGGCCAAGGAGATCCTGCGCCAGCACAAGATTGAGAAGCTGCCCATCGTGGACAAGGACTTCCGCCTGAAGGGCCTGATCACCATCAAGGACATCGAGAAGGCCGAGGTGTATCCCAACTCCGCCCGTGACGAGAAGGGCCGCCTGCTGGTGGGCGCCGCCATCGGCGTGACCGCCGACGTGCTGGACCGCGCCAAGGCTCTGATCGAGGCCGGCGCCGACGTGCTGGCTCTGGACTCCGCCCACGGCCACTCCAAGAACATCCTGGAGTGCGTCAAGCGCATCAAGGCGGTCTTCCCCGACGTGCAGCTGATCGCCGGCAACGTGGCCACCGCTGAAGGTACCCGCGCCCTGATCGAGGCGGGCGCCGACTGCGTCAAGGTGGGCATCGGTCCCGGCTCCATCTGCACCACCCGCGTGGTGGCCGGTATCGGCGTGCCCCAGATCACTGCCGTCTATGACGCCGCCCGGGTCGCCGCGGAGTACGACGTGCCCATCATCGCCGACGGCGGCATCAAGTATTCCGGCGACATCACCAAGGCGCTGGCCGCCGGCGGCAGCGTGGTCATGCTGGGCAGCCTGCTGGCCGGCTGTGAGGAGTCCCCGGGCGATACCGAAGTCTACCAGGGCCGTCAGTTCAAGGTCTACCGCGGCATGGGCTCCCTGAGCGCCATGGCCTGCGGCTCCAAGGACCGCTACTTCCAGACCAACAACAAGAAGCTGGTCCCCGAGGGCGTCGAGGGCCGTGTGCCCTACAAGGGACTGGTGGGCGAGACCATCTATCAGATGATGGGCGGCCTGCGCTCCGGTATGGGCTACACCGGCTGCCACAACATCGAGGAGCTGCATGAGAAGGCCCAGTTCGTGCAGATTACCGCCGCCGGTCTGCGTGAGAGCCATCCCCACGACATCTATATCACCAAGGAAGCTCCCAACTACACCGTCAGCCCCCAGTAATCCAAACGCAATATGTCAAAAGCCGTGCTCCGACCGGAGCACGGCTTTTTCACTTGCTGCTTCCGCGGTCAAAGAACCGCGCGCATTTCATCGGCGATCTCCTGGATGGCGTCCTCCGCCTGGGGCATGACGCCGATCTGATCGGCAAAGCCGTGGCTGATGCCTTCGTAAATGACGGTCCGGATGGGGACGCCCGCCTGGACGGCGGTCTGAGCGTAGGCGAAGTCCTCAAAGGCCAGCATATCGTGCTCCCCGAAGATCAGCAGGGTGGCGGGCAGGTCGTGAAAATCGTCCAGAAGGGGGGAGGCGTAAATGTGCTCCGGGGACAGGTTTCCCTGTAAGTAGACGTTGTCCAGCAGGCCGGGATCGCTGAGCATTCCGGTCATCATCTTGAGCACACAGTCGAGCACTTTTTTGTGGCGCTTGCTGGTGCGGTATTTGGTCAGATCCACGCCCTGGTAGAACCCGGTGGGCTTTCCCGTCAGATTCACGGCGGGGTACAGCAGGGCCTGGAGCCTGACCATGTTGGTACCCTCTTCCCGGTCCCGCAGGGTGACGGCGGCGGCCAGATTGCCGCCGGCGCTGTCGCCGCCCACGGCCAGCTTCGCCGGGTCCGCGCCGAGAGAAACGGCGTTTTCAAAAGCCCAGCGGGTGGCGGCCCAGCAGTCGTCCAAAGGTTGGGGATAGTGGTGCTCCGGGCACAGGCGGTAGTCCACATTCAGCGCCACGCAGTCCAGCTTCTGCACCAGCAGCTTGCACATCTGCTCCACGATGTCCGGACCGCCGCCGAAGAAGCCGCCGCCGTGGAAATAGACGAAAATGGGTAGGCCGGTCCCGGCGTTCTCCCGCTTGTAGATGCGCACGGGGACCGCGTAGCCGTCGGCGCTCACGACGGTGACATGCTCTGTGGAAACGCCCTCGTCGGCAATGTAGTCGCCCTTATACTCCGCGAACATTTTCCGCAGCGGCTGCACCGTCTCCAGGACCGTGGCGTCCTTTTTGGGCTTGGGCATGAACCGGGACAGCAGGGGCATCAGCCGCATGGACTTGTAAAGCCTTGGGTCCATGTCGCCGGGGCCGCCGCCTTCCGGGATCGGCTTGAGCAGAACGGGAACTCCCTGATACACAGTCTCCCGCTGCCCGGCCTGCATGTTTGTCAGCAGGACCGTGTCATACTTGCGCGGCATAGTCAAACCTCCTGATCTTTATAATCTGTGTCCCTATTGTACCATGTGAAATTGACTTTGTGTTGCAGCTATGTTAATTTAATTGAAAAAAGAGCAGTATTCTTGTGCTGTATTGTAAAAACAACCTGGGAAGGAGCGCAGTTGTATGAAATACGCACCGAACCCCTTTGCCGCCGTCCGGGACCGCGCGAAAGAGCTGGTGGCGCAGATGACGATCGAGGAGAAGGCCCGCCTGTGCGGCGGAAGGGATTTCTGGACGGTCCACGGCGTGGAGCGGCTGGGCCTGAAGCCGGCGACGGTGACCGACGGCCCCCACGGCCTGCGTAAGCAGGAGGGGAGCGCCGACCATCTGGGCTTGAATCAGTCCGTGCCGGCCACCTGTTTTCCGCCCGCCTGCGCCACGGCGTGCAGCTTCGACCCCGCGCTGATGGAGGAGATCGGCCGGGCCATGGGGGAGGAGTGCCGTCAGGAGCAGGTGGCTGTGATCCTGGGCCCCGCGGCCAATATCAAGAGAAGTCCCCTCTGCGGGCGCAATTTTGAGTACTTTTCCGAAGACCCCCTGCTGTCCGGCAAGACCGCCGCGGGCCTGATCCGGGGCGTGCAGAGCCAAAACGTGGGCACCAGTTTGAAGCACTATCTGGCCAACAACCAGGAAAAGGCCCGCCTGACCTCCAACTCCGTCATTGACGAGCGGGCCCTGCGGGAGATCTACCTGGCGGGGTTTGAGATCGCCGTGAAGGAGGCCCAGCCCTGGACGCTGATGTGCTCCTACAACCAGATCAACGGCACCTATGCCTCGGACAACAAGCACCTGATGACCGACGTGCCCCGCGGGGAGTGGGGGTATGAGGGGGCAATCATGACTGACTGGGGCGCCATGAACGACCGGGTGCAGGCCATCCGCGCCGGGCTGGATCTGGAAATGCCCGGTCCCTGCCCGGATTCGGAGCGCCGGATCGTCGCCGCTGTGGAGAGCGGCGAGCTGACCCGGGAGGAGTTGGACGCCTGCGCGGAGCGGATCACGGCCTTGCTGCTCCTGGCCGGACAGAACACGCCGGTTCCCTATGATGTGGACGCCCATGACGCTCTGGCGGGCCGGGCGGCCCGGGAGAGCGCGGTGCTGCTGAAGCGGGGGACCGCTCTGCCCGCCGCCAAGACCGCGAAGATCGCCGTCATCGGAGCTTTTGCAAGAGCGCCCCGGTATCAGGGGGCGGGGTCCAGCAAGATCAATCCCCACCGGATCACCAGCCTGTGCGGTGCCCTGGACGCGCGGGGCATCTCCTACACCTGGGCCGCCGGGTATCAGGCGGAAAAGACGGATGCGGACGAAACGCTGATCGCCCAGGCGGTGGAAGCTGCCCGGGGCGCGGATGTGGTATTTGCCTGCGTGGGCCTGCCGGACAGCTATGAAAGCGAGGGCTTTGACCGCTCACATCTGGAGATGCCCGCCGGGCAGAACGCGCTGATGGAGGCCCTGATCGCCACGGGAAAGCCCGTCGTGGCGGTGGTCAGCACCGGAAGCGCCATTGTCATGCCCTGGAAGGACCGGGTGGACAGCATTCTGCTGCTCTATCTGACGGGGCAGAACGGCGGCGGCGCCGCGGCGGACCTTCTGCTCGGAGACGCCAACCCCTGCGGCAAGCTGGCCGAGACCTGGCCGCTGTCCCTGGAGGACTGCCCGTGCGGGGAGCACTTCGGCCACGGGGGAAATGTGGAGTACCGGGAGAGCATCTATGTGGGCTACCGCTACTACGACAAGGCCGGAAAAGAAGTGGCCTATCCCTTCGGGTACGGCCTGTCCTACACAGAGTTTGCCTATTCCGATCTGACCCTCTCTACGCAGCAGTGTACCGATTCCGAGACGGTCCGCGTCTCCTGCACCGTAACCAATACCGGAAAAATGGCCGGCGCGGAGACCGTGCAGCTCTACGTGGCCCCGCCGGAGAGCGCCGCCTTCAAGCCGGTGCGGGAGCTGCGGGATTATGCCAAGATCTTCCTGCAGCCCGGGGAGAGCAAAACGGTCTCCTTCCAACTGGAGCGCAGGAGCTTCGCCTATTACAACCCCAATGTCTCCGACTGGTTTGTGGAGAGCGGCGTGTATCAGATCGAGGTGGGCGCGTCCAGCCGGGATATCCGCCTGTCGGCTCCTCTGACCGTATGCAGCGCCCAGACCGGCGCGATCCCGGATCATCGGGAGAGCGCCCCCGCCTATTACGACCTGAGCGGCGGCCTGCGCGTGCCGAAGGAACAGTTCGAGACCCTGCTGGGCGAGCCGGTGAAGCCCTGGCGTCCGGTACGCCCCTTCACCCGAAACTCCACGCTGGGCGAGCTGGAGACCTGTGAGCTGGGAAAGATGGTCGTCGGCCAGGTGAAGCAGGGGATGCAGGCGGCCTTTGCCGGCGATCCCAACCTGGGGGATATGATGAGGGCGATGCTGGAGGACATGCCCCTGCGGCAGCTGGGCATGATGGACACCGAACACTTCTCCGCCGATAAGCTGGACGCCCTGCTGGCCCAGCTGAATGCGCAGGCATAACTGAATCGAAAAGGGGGCTACTGCGGCAGCCCCCTTTTTCGTTGCGCACTTTGGGCGTATATGCTATAATTTAAGTATGATTAAAAGGAGGTGAGCGCCGTGCTGACGCTGCTGCTAGGCCGGGCGGGGACCGGAAAGACCAACACCATTTTGAATCGTCTGGGAGAGGACTCCAAGGTGCGCCCCCAGCTTTTGATCGTGCCCGAGCAGTATTCCCACGACACCGAGCGGCGGCTGTGCAAGGCCCTGGGCAACGCCGGGGCCCGCCGGGCCGAGGTGCTCTCCTTCACCCGCCTGTACAGCCGGGTGTGCGACCGGGCAGGGGGCGGCGCGGCGCCCTGCCTGGATGCGGGCGGGCGGCTGCTTCTCATGCGCGCCGCCATCAAGGAAGTTGAGGAGAGCCTGACCGTCTACCGGAACCCCTCCCGCAAAAGCGCCTTTCTGACCAGCCTGATCGCCACGGCGGACGAATGCAAGAGCTACCGGGTCGCCCCGGAGCAGCTTTTGGACGCGGCGGAAACCATCGGCGGCCTGGAGGGGGACAAGCTCCACGACCTGGGGCTGATCTTCGGCGCTTACGACGCCCTGACCGCCCGGGTGGCCGCCGATCCCCGGGACCGGCTGACCCGGCTGGCGGAGGGGATCGTACAATGCGGCTGGCCGTCCGGCCATGGGATCTGGGTGGACGGCTTTACTGATTTTACGCCCCAGGAGGCCCTGGTGCTGCAGCGGCTGCTGGAGAGGGGCAACTCCCTGACCGTGGCCCTGACCTGCGACAGCCTGGACGGGGAGGACGACGACATCTTCGCCCCCGCCCGCCGCACCGCACACACCCTGCTGCGCATTGCCAAGGAGGCCGGTGTGCTGACCAAGGTGGAAGTCCTGAACGAGACCGGGGGCCGCGCCCCCGTCCTGCTGCACCTGGAGGAAAACCTCTTTACCCACCCCGGAACGGTGTGGGAGGGGGAGTGCCCTGAGATCGCCGTCTTCGCCGCCGACAGTCCCCGCTCCGAGGTGGAGTACGCCGCCGCCACGATTTTAAAATTGGTGCGGGAGGAGGGCTGGCGCTTCCGGGATTTTGCCGTGGCTGCCCGCAATTTTGACGCCTACGCCGACCAGGTGGAGAGCGTGTTTGCCCTGTATGGGGTGCCCGTCTTCCTGAGTACGGTCACGGACATTCTGGAAAAGCCCGTTCTGACCCTGATCACCGCCGCCCTGGACACGGTATCCGGGGGCTATCAGTATGAAGACCTGTTCCGCTATCTGAAGACCGGCCTGACCGACCTGACCGACGAGGAACGGGACCTGCTGGAAAACTACGCCATCACCTGGGACCTGCGGGGTTCCCGCTGGACCCAGAAGGCCGACTGGACCATGCACCCGGACGGATACGGCCTGCCGTTTTTGGAGGCGGACACCGCCGCTCTGGCCGCTCTGAACGCCAGCCGCCGCAAGGTGGTGGAGCCGTTGGAGCGGCTGCGGAAAAACAAGGACAAGACCGGCCGGGGGTTTGCCCTGGCGCTGTACCGCTTTCTGGAGGACATCGGTCTGCCCGACCGCCTGACGGCCCGGGCCGCCGAGCTGGAGGAGGCGGGGGAGCGCAAGCTGGCTGACGAGTACCGCCAGCTGTGGGAGATCCTGACGGGCGCGCTGGAGCAGTGCGCCCTGCTGCTGGCGGACACCGAGCTGGATTTAGAGGAGTTCGCCAGCCTGTTCAAGCTGGTGCTCAGCCAGTACGACGTGGGTACCATCCCCGTGTCCCTGGACCGGGTGACCGCCGGAGACGCTCCCCGTCTGGCCCACAAACGGGCCAAAATGCTGATCCTTCTGGGGGCGGACGACGGCAGTATCCCCGCCGTGGTCCCCGCTCCCGGCCTGTTGACCGATCCGGAGCGGGAGATCCTGGCCGAGCAGGGGCTGGAGCTGGCTCCCCGGCTGGCGGACAAGCTTTCCCGGGAAATGACCATCGTGTATACCACCTGCGCCGTGCCGTCGGAGCGCCTGTTGGTGACCTGGCCCCGCTCCGGAGAAAAGAGCGGCGAGGAGCGCCGCCCCTCCTTTCTGGTGGAGCGGTTGGCGCTGCTGTACCCCAAAATGGAACGTGTGGAGGAGGGGAGTCTGAACGGCTCCTTCCGTCTCAGTGCCCCCGGCCCGGCTTTGGAGCTGGCGGGCCGGGATGAACTGGCCGCCGCCGCGCTGGAGCGTCTGGAAGACCACGCCGGCCGGGTGGAGCGCATCAAGCGGGCCGCCGACGTGCGCCGGGGGGCGCTGTCCCGCCCGGCGGTGGAGGGGCTGTACGGTCAGCGCTTACCCATGTCGGCCACCCGCATGGACGCCTGCAAATCCTGCCATTTTTCTTACTTCCTGCGCTTCGGCCTGAAGGCCAAGGCCCGGCAGGCCGCTGGGTTCCACGCCCCCGAATACGGCACCTTCGTCCACTATGTGCTGGAGCACGTGCTGGGCGCGGTGTCCCAGGGGGATAACCGGGACGTGAAGGTGCTGACCGACGAGGCGGTCACGAACTATGTGACCGGGGAGCTGGGCGGCATGGCGGGGGAGACACCCCGGTTCCGCTACCTGTTCGAGCGGTTGAAACGCACCGTGGCCTTCGTGGTGGAAAACGCCGTGGAGGAGCTGCGGGTTTCCCAGTTCCGGCCCATCGCCTTTGAGCTGGGCTTCGGGCCGGGGAAGGACCTGCCGCCGGTGGAGGTCCAAAAGGACGGCCTGACCGTCAGCGTTACCGGCTTCGTGGACCGGGTGGACGGCTGGGAGCACAACGGAAAGCTCTACCTGCGGGTGGTGGACTACAAAACGGGGCGAAAGTCCTTTGACTTTACCGACATTCAAAACGGCCTGTCTCTGCAAATGCTGCTCTACCTGTTTGCCCTGGAGCGGCAGGGGCTGATGGGAAAAGAGGTCGAGAGCGCAGGCGTGCTGTACGTCCACGCCAAAGATGTGCTCATCGCCGGCTCCCGGAGCATCACGGAGGAGACCTGCCGCGAAAAAGCCCGGGAGGCTCTGCGCCGGGAGGGCCTGGTGCTGGACGACGAGGAGGTCCTGCGGGCCATGGAGGATTGGGGGCAGGGAAGCCCCAAATTCCTGCCCCTGAAGGTGGACAAGTCGGGGACGCTGAAAAGCGACTACCTGGTGAAGGCCGAGCAGATGGGCAAGCTGTCCCGCAAGGTCATGGAGACCCTGGAGGACATCACCGCCGAGCTGGCCGCCGGCAACATTGACGCCGACCCCTACTGGCGCTCCCCCGACGCCAACGCATGCCGCTACTGTGAGTACGCCGAGGCCTGCCACTTTGAGGAGTGCTTCGGGGACAAGAAGGTCTGGCAGAAGCCGGTCAAGGCGAAGGAATTCTGGGAGAAGCTGGACGAGACCCCATAAACGAGGAAAGGAGATGACCCTATGCCATTCCCGCTGACGGAGGAACAGCGCGCCGTGGTGGAAAACCGCGGCGGCGCTTTGCTGGTGTCCGCCGCCGCTGGCTCGGGCAAGACCCGGGTGCTGGTGGAGCGCCTGCTGGAACGTGTGGAGCAGGAGGGGCACGACATCGACGAATTCCTGGTCATCACCTTTACCAATGCCGCTGCCGCCGAGCTGCGGGGGCGCATCGCCCAGGAGCTGGCCCAGCGTTTGGCCCGGGACCCGGGCAATGCCCGCCTGCGGCGGCAGACCGTGCTGGTCTACAAGACCCGCATCTGCACCATCGACGCGCTGTGTATCGACCTGCTGCGGCAGCACGGCCACCTGCTGGACGTGGACCCGGACTTCCGCATCTGCGACCAGGCGGAGGGGGAGACCATCGCCGCGCGGGTGCTCTCCGAGCTGCTGGACGAGCGGTATGAGGACATTGAAAACGACCCCGGCTTCGCCGCTCTGGTGGAGGCCGTGCTGACCGGGCGGGACGACGCCCGCCTTGTGAACATCGTGCTGGATATCCACAAGCGCATCCAAAGCCACCCCGACCCCGACCGCTGGCTGGCCGAACACCGGGAGGACTTCCGGGCGGAGGGCATCGCCGACGCGGGGGAGACCCCGTGGGGCGCGCTGATTTTAGATCACGCCCGGGCCCAGGCGGACTACTGGCGGGGCGAGATGGCCAAGGCTCTGGACCTGGCCGCCCGGGACGAGATCGTGGATCTGAATTACGGCCCCACCCTGTCCGCTACACTGGAGGGCCTTGAAAATCTGTTTCAGGCGGAGAGCTGGGACCGGGCCGCGGGGTGTTTTCCCATCCCATTCCCCCGGGCGGGGGCCAAGCGGGGCGCCGACCCGGCTATCAAGGATGCCATCGCCGACCTGCGCACCCGCTGCAAGACCCGCATGGAGGCGGTGGAAGCCCTGTTTGGGGCTGACAGCGCCGGGGTGCTCTCCGAGCTGCGCTCTCTGGCCCCCGTCGTGGAGGCCCTGTTTGATCTGGTAAGGGAGTTTGGGCGGCGCTTTTATGAGGAGAAGACCCGGCGGGGGCTGCTGGAGTTTTCCGACGCCGAGCACCTGACGGTGCACCTGTTGGAACAGGACGAGGTGCGGGACCTGCTGCGGGAGCAGTTCACCGAGATCATGGTGGACGAGTATCAGGACACCAATGAGGTGCAGAACGTCCTGTTTGACGCCCTGTCCCGGGACGGGGAAAACCTGTTCCTGGTGGGGGACGTGAAGCAGTCCATCTACCGCTTCCGTCTGGCCGACCCCGCCATTTTCCTAGGAAAATACGAGTCCTGGCCCCCGGCGGAGCGGGCGGAGGCGGGGCAGCCCCGCAAGCTGATCCTGTCCCGGAATTTTCGCTCCCGGCCCCAGGTGCTCCACGCGGCCAATTATGTCTTTGAGAACATCATGAGCCGCGCCTGCGGCGAGATGGAGTACGGTCCTGCGGAGGCCCTGGTCCCGGGCGGCAGCTTTGAGGATGACCCGGCCTATGCCGCCGAGCTGGATGTGCTCTCCCTGCCCGAGGGCGAGGGCGGCGAGGACGCAGTGGACAAAAACCTGATCGAGGCCCGCTTCGTGGCCCGTCGGATGGCCCAGATGCTCCGGGAGGGCTTTTTGGTGGATGACGGCGCGGGCGGACAGCGCCCGGTGCGGGCGGAGGACATGGTCATCCTCCTGCGCTCGCCGGGGCCGGTGCTGCGCCACTACACCCGCGCCCTGGCCGAGGCGGGCATCCCCGTGGAGACGGAGGGCGGCGGCGACTTCTTTGACACCACCGAGATCTCCGTGGCCCTGTCCCTGCTGGAGATCATCGACAACCCTCGTCAGGACGTGCCCCTGTTGTCTGTCCTGCGCTCTCCGGTGTTCGGTTTTACTCCGGACCGGCTCTCCCAGATCCGGGCCGGGTGCAAAGACGGCGATTTCTACGCCGCTCTGGAGGCCGACGGGGGGGAGGACTGCGCCGCCTTCCTGGAACAGATGAAGCTGCTGCGGTTCCGGGCGGGGGAGCTGTCCGCCCAGCAGCTGATCGAGCGGCTGTACGCTGAGACCGACCTGATGGCCATTTTCGGCGCTATGCCCGACGGTGCGCGGCGGCAGGCCAACCTGGCCGCCCTGCGGGAGCAGGCCCGTCAGTTGGAGCGGGCGGGACACAAGGGCCTGTTCGGATTTTTGACCCATCTGGGCCGCCTGCGCCAAAAGGGGGAGCGGCTCGCTCCCGCCTCGGCCGGAACGGGCGGCGTGAAGATTTTGTCCATCCACCGCTCCAAAGGCCTGGAGTTCCCTGTGGTGTTTCTCTGCGGTTTGGGGCGGCAGTTCAATACCATGGACGCCGCCGCCCCCGTGCTGTTCCACCCCCGGCTGGGGGTGGGCCCCAAGCGCCTGGAGCGGGGCGAGGGCTGGACGGTGGAGTGGCCCACCCTGGCCCGGCAGGCCGTGTCCCTGCAAATGGACCGGGAACTGAAGGCGGAGGAGATGCGCCTTTTATATGTGGCCATGACCCGCGCCAAAGAAAAACTGATTATGACCATGGGCCTGTCCAAGGCCGGGGACGCCCTGGCCAAGCTGGCCCGGGACGCCGCCCGGCCCGTGGCCCCGGCGGTGGCGGCCGCGGCTTCCACGCCGGGGCGCTGGCTGCTCCTGTGCGCCCTGACACGCCCCGATGGGGAAGCCCTGCGGACGGGGGAGACTGACTGCCCGGTTATCCCCGCGGGCTGCGGCCCGGCGTGGGAGATCCGCCTGGTGCCCGGCGCGGACTATGAGCCGCCCCTGCACGCCCGGGGCGAGGTGGCCGGTGAGATCGCCCGGCCCCCGGAGGAGCAGGTGGAGAAGCTGGCCCAGGTGCTGTCCTGGACCTACCCCCACGCCCAGGCCGCCGATCTGCCCTCCAAGCTGACCGCTACCCAGCTGAAGGGACGGGCCCTGGATGCGGAAGCGGCGGAGGATACCGACACCCCCCGGCCTGTGAAGCACACCCCCTTTGAGCGGCCTGATTTTGCCGCCCAGAAGCTGGGCCTGACCGCGCCCCAGCGGGGCACCGCCCTGCACAAGGTGCTGCAGTACCTGGACTTTGACAAGACCGGCTCGGCGGAGGAGATCGCCGGGGAGATCGACCGCCTGGCGGCGGGGCAGTTCATCACCGGGGAGGAGGCCCGCAGCGCCGATCCCCAAAAGCTGGCCGCGTTTTTCTTGTCCGAACTGGGGCGGGAGCTGCTGGCGGCCCCGGTCCGGGAGCGGGAGTACAAATTTTCCCTGCTGCTGCCCGGCGAGGAATTTTTCCCCGGGGCGGAGGGGGAAGAGATCCTGTTTCAGGGCGTGGTGGACTGCTGGTTTGAGGACGAGCGGGGCATCACCATCGTGGACTTCAAGACCGACCGCGTCCCCGAGCCGGAGCAGTACCGCCCTCAGGTGGAGGCGTATGCCCGGGCCCTGGAAGAGCTGCTGGGCAAAAGCGTGGCGCGCAAGGCCCTGTACTTTTTCGCCACCGGAGAGATTTTCTTCTTATAAAATGAAAAAAATAGTTGCATTTTTGCGCGGAATATGCTAACATACCAGTTGCGCTATGTAAATACCCCGGCAGAGAAAGAGGTGAAACCCCATGAAGGAAGGCATCCATCCCAATTACAACCAGACCACCATCCGGTGCGCCTGCGGCAATGTCATCGAGACCGGCTCCACCAAGAGCGATATCAAGGTGGAAGTTTGCTCCAAGTGTCACCCCTTCTTTACCGGTAAGCAGAAGGTCGTGGACAGCGGCGGACGCGTCAGCCGTTTCAATAAGAAGTTTGGTCTGGACAAGTAATTGCTGTAACAAAGGGCTCGCACTGTCAAGTGCGGGCCTTTTTGCATATCATATCCTGAGGTGATTTCGATGTTTAAGAAGATCAATCCCCGTGAGATGGACGGAAACGTATTTCGCCGCATCGGCGACCAGTGGATGCTGATCACCGCCGGGGACAGAAACGGATGCAATACCATGACCGCCAGCTGGGGCGGCCTGGGCGTGCTGTGGGGCGAGCCGGTGGCGACCGCTTATGTGCGCCCCCAGCGGTACACGAAGGAATTTATTGACCGGGAAAAGTATTTTTCTTTGTCCTTTTATGACGAAAAATTCCGCAAGCAGCTGGCCCTCTGCGGGGCCAAAAGCGGTCGGGACATTGATAAGGTAAAGGAATGCAGCTTCACGGTGGAATACGGCCTGGGGGATACCCCCTACTTTGCCGAAGCTGAGTTGGTGCTTATCTGCGAGAAACAGTACGCCGACGAGCTGAAGCCGGAGAAGTTTATCGACACCGCACCGGCGGAGAAATGGTATCCCCAGAAGGACTGGCATACCATGTATATCGGAAAGATCGTGGAGGTCCTGAAGAAGCAGGACTGACACGAGTACGAGGTACTATGAACGAGAATTACGAAGAAAAGATCAACCGGGCGGTGCTGGTGGGCCTGAACACCGCCTGCCTGTCCCGGGAGGACAACGCCAGCGACGAGTCGCTGGAGGAGCTGGAGGCCCTGCTGGAGACCGCCGGCGGTACGTGTGTGGGCATGGTGCTCCAGAACAAGGACACCCCCGACCCCCGCACGTTCATCGGCGAGGGCAAGGTGGCCGAGGTCAAGGAGCTGGTCCAGGCCCAGGGGGCGGACATGGTGATCTTCGACAACGCCCTGTCCCCCTCCCAGCAGCGGGCTTTGACCGAGGACCTGGGCGTGTCGGTCATGGACCGCTCCGCCCTGATCCTGGACATCTTCGCCCAGCGGGCCCAGACCAAGGAGGGCCGCCTGCAGGTGGAGCTGGCCCAGTACCAGTACCTGCTGCCCCGGCTGATCGGCATGTGGACTCACCTGGAGCGGCAGGAGGGCGCCATTGGCACCCGCGGCCCCGGCGAGACCCAGCTGGAGACCGACCGGCGGCACATCCACCGCAAGATTGCCAAGCTGAAAGAAGAACTGGAGCAGGTGCGCCGTGTGCGTGCCACCCAGCGGGTGCGCCGGGAGAAGAACGAGGTGCCCGTGGTGGCCATCGTGGGCTATACCAACGCGGGCAAGTCCACCTTGCTCAACGCCCTGACCGGGGCGGATATTCCCGCCAACAACCGCCTGTTCGATACCCTGGACACCACCACCCGCACCTTGGAGATCTCCGACACCTGCACGGTGCTTTTGTCCGACACGGTGGGCTTCATCCGCAAGCTGCCCCACCATCTGGTGGACGCGTTCAAGGCCACCTTGGAGGAGCTGTCCTTTGCCGACCTGCTGCTGCACGTCATCGACGTGTCCAACCCTCAGTGGAAGGAGCAGGCCGAGGTGGTGGAAAAGCTGATCGTGGAGCTGGGAGCCGAGCAGACCCCCCGCATCGACGTGTTCAATAAGTCCGACCTGTACCGGGGGGATATTCTGCCCCATGGGGAGGATATCGTTTCCATCTCCGCCCGCACCGGCGAGGGCCTGGATAAGCTGCTGGCCATGATCGGCAGTCGGGTGGATACGGGCACGCGCCGGGTGGTGCTGCACCTTCCCTACGACAAGGGCGGCGTGCTGGACATGCTCTACCGGGACGCCAAGGTGGAGAGTGTGGAATACGCCGAGACCATCGAGGTCACCGCCGTCTGTACGCCCAAGACCCTGGGGCGGCTGGAGGAATATATCGTGGAGGGCTGGACGCGCCCCAAGGAGCCCTGGGAGGACTGAACAAGGTCCGCTCCGGCAGACAGGGTTGACAGCCTGCCGGAGCGGGTGTATACTGTCTGCAAATTGACCTGAAAGGAGAATACAGGAAGCATGAACCTCATCCGATTCTGAGCCATCGCGTTGTGACAGAAGCCAAGCAGGTGCATCCCGGTCTGGGATGGGCCTTGTGGTTCTGTATGCGAAGAGGGCTTGGGTGAGGATGTGAGCGAGGCGTCCCTGGGGTTCTCCGTGCTCATATTCTGTCCGCCTGTCTTCGCGCGAAGGCAGGCTTTTTTTGCAGAAAGCCGCCGAAGGTACCTGCAACCGACGGACTGCCGGGGGACGCGCCCCGGCCGCGCAGATTCTGCGAGAGAGGAGTTCTATGAGCAAACCAAAATCCAATACGCTGTGGACCTATGATTTCACCGTCATCACCCTGGGCAGCGTGGTGTCCATGGTGGGCGGCGCATTGTCCGGCTTTGCCATCAGCATCATGGTGCTGGACTACACCGGGTCCACCTTCCTGTATGTGCTGTTCAATGTGTGCTTCCAACTGCCCATGCTGGTCTGCCCCCTGCTGGCGGGGCCTTATCTGGACCGGATGAGCCGGAAAAAGGTGATCTACCGGCTGGATTATCTGTCCTCCGGCATCTTTCTCGGGCTGTTTTTCCTGCTGAGGGCGGGCTGGTTCAACTATCCCCTCATGCTGCTGGGCTGTATGGTCATGGGCGCCATCAACGGCGTCTATGACGTGGCATATGAAAGCTTTTATCCCAACCTTATCACCGAGGGGAATTACTCTAAGGCCTATTCCATCTCCAGCATGCTCTGGCCCATCGCGGCCATGACCACCCCCATCGCCGCCCTTATCTACGACCGGGTGGGGACGGTGACCCCACTGTTTGCCTTTAACGCCCTGTGCTTTTTCATCGCCGCCAGCTTTGAGCGGACCATCCGTTATCAGGAGACCCACATGGACAAGGCCCCGCCCACCGACGGGCTGGGGACCATCCGCCGGTTCCGGCGGGACTTCCGGGAGGGACTGGGCTACATCGTGGGAGAGAAGGGCCTGCTGGTCATCACGCTGTATTTTATGGTGTCCAACTTCGCGGGGACGGGCAGCGCCAGCCTGCACCTGCCCTTCTTTCGGAACAACGCCGCCCTGTTTGCCGTCTGGCCGGTGGCGGCGGTGACGCTGTACACCATCGTGTCCAACGTCTCGGTGGTGGGGCGGTTCATCGGGGGGCTGATCCATTACAAGGTGAAATTCCCCGCAGAGAAAAAATTTGCCATCGCCCTCACTGTCTATGTGGTGATCGCCCTGCTGGACGGAGTGGTGCTGTACGCCCCCGTCCCGCTGATGGCGCTGATGTTCTTCACCGAAGGCATCCTGGGCGTCACCTCCTACAACATCCGCATCGCCGCCACCCAATCCTACATCCCGGATACCAAGCGCGGCCGGTTCAACGGCACCTTCCAGATGCTGTGCTCCCTGGGCTCTGTCGCCGGCTCTCTGACGGCGGGCGTTCTGGGTGAGCTTATGCCCGAGCGCCATGTGATCCTCCTGCTCAACGCCATTGGCCTGGCAGCGGTGTATCTGTTCATGTACCGGGGCCGGAAGCCCGTGGCGGCCATCTACAACCGGGATCTGTAAACAGAGGGAGCGCCCAGATCGGAGCAAGAAGCGGGGACACAACCGCCGGGAGCAAAGGAGAGAAATGAAACAATGAATATCTTGGAGACGCAGCGGCTGCTTCTGCGCCCCTGGCAGGCGGAGGACGCGGCGGAGCTGTACGAGCTTGCCCGCGATCCGGACGTCGGTCCCCGCGCCGGGTGGCCGCCCCATGTCAGCGAGGAAGACAGCCTGCGGGTCATTCATGGCGTGCTCGGCGCGCCGGAGACCTATGCCATCGTCAGCCGGGAGAGCGGTCTGCCCGTGGGCAGTATCGGCCTGGATGAGCCGGGTGTGCACTTGCAAGATCTGCCCGGGGACGCACGGCAGTTGGAGCTGGGCTACTGGATCGGGAAGCCGTACTGGGGATGCTGCTATGCCCCGGAAGCCGCCCGCGCCCTGCTGGAGCGCGGGTTCACCGCTCTGGGCTGCGCTGCCATTTGGTGCTCTCATTTTGATTACAACAGCCAATCCCGGCGGGTGATTGAAAAGTGCGGCTTTCATTATCAGCTGCGCAAGCAGACCACCAATCTGTTGGGAGAAACCTATGACACCCTGTTTTATGTGCTGACGCGGGAGGAGTGGCAGAGACGTGACTGAATATTTTGTGCCCACCGGGGCCTCCGAGACGGAATTTGTGGAAAAGCGCTCCCGCTTTATCGGCCATGTCCGGCCGGTGGAGAGCGAGGAGGAGGCCCGCGCGTACATCGAGCAAATGAAGAAAAAGTACCACGACGCCCGCCACAACTGCTGGTGCTACCGCCTGCAGGAGGGGGGCGTGGAGCGCTACTCCGACGACGGCGAACCCCAGGGCACGGCGGGGCAGCCCATGCTGGGCGTGTTCCAGAAGGAGGGCGTGGTCAACGTGGTGTGTGTGGTCACCCGGTACTTCGGCGGCATTCTGCTGGGGGCCGGCGGGCTGGTGCGCGCCTACACCCAGAGCGCCAAGGACGCCCTGGACGCGGCGGGCATCTCCGTGGTGCGCCGCTGGGTGGAGGTGACCGCGATTTGTCCCTACAGTCTGTTTGAACGCATGAAGCTGGAGGTGGAAGCCGTCGGCGGCGTGCTGGGGGAGAGCGAATACGCCGCCGACGTGACGGTGCACGCCCTGCTGCCCGAAGGGGCGGTGGAGGGCTTTTCTGCCCGGGTGGTGGAGCTGACCGCCGGGGCCGCCGAGGCCGAGGTGGTGGGTGAGGCGTTCAAGGCGGTGCCCCGATAAAATGGGAAAATGCCTCCGGCGAGGACGAGAATTCCCGCCGGAGGTACGATTTTTCAAAAAATTTTCAATTAAAAAAAGGATTTTTCATATTCTTTTCGTATACAAGAGTACAAAGAACGAAAAAAGGAGGTGGCGCACATGGACATCCGGCTGGAGACCGAGGCACAGGAGCGGGAGCGGCTGTCTCCCTACGCCTGCCGCGCGGACCAGTCCCAGGGCCGCGTTTTGGAGCGGGAGCCCTGCCCGGTGCGCACCTGTTTTCAGCGGGACGCCGACCGCATCCTTCACTCCAAGGCCTTCCGGCGGCTGATGCACAAGACCCAGGTGTTTCTGAACCCGGAGGGGGACCACTACCGCACCCGCATGACCCACACGCTGGAGGTGACCCGCATCGCCCGCACCATTGCCCGGGGCCTGCGGCTGAACGAGGACCTGACCGAGGCCGCCGCCCTGGGGCACGACCTGGGCCATACCCCCTTCGGCCACGCGGGGGAGCGGATCCTGAACGAGATCATGCCCGGCGGCTTTGAGCACAATGTGCAGTCCCTTCGGGTGGTGGACCGGCTGGAAAACGGCGGCGAGGGCCTGAACCTGACGTACGAGGTGCGCCGGGGCATCCTCTGCCACACGGGGCCGGACCGGGCCGAGACCCTGGAAGGGCAGATCATCCGTCTGGCGGACCAGATCGCCTACATTAACCACGACATTGATGACGCCATGCGCGGCGGCATTATCTACCCCATGGACATCCCCCTGCACATCTCCCAGGAGCTGGGTTTCACCCACGGCGAGCGCATCAACACCCTGGTGGCCGACATCATCAGGACCAGTGCGGGCCGGCCCGTAGTAGAGCAGTCCCCGGCAAAGGCCGAGGCCATGCAGGACCTGCGTGCTTTCATGTTTGACGCGGTCTACCGCAATCCGGTGGCTAAGGGCGAGGAGTCCAAGGCCCAGGAATTGATTCGCCGTCTGTTCGAATACTATGTAAAGGACCCGGACAAGCTGCCCGCCGATTATCAGGATATCCGGGTGCGGGAGGGCGTGGAGCGCGCCGTGTGCGACTACGTCGCCGGCATGACCGACAACTACTGCATGGAAAAGTACGGCGACGCCTTTTTGCCTTCAGCGTGGTCGGTAAAGTAGCAGGCAGAATGGGACCCGCCGCAGGTGGGACGCGCGTAAGCGCGTACAAAGGCTGCCTGCGGCAGCCTTTGCCGCAGGGCGAATTCACTTCGCCCGAGGATGTGAAACAAATGGGGACCCCGCGCAGACGCGTCTGCGTGGGGAGCGTGAAATAGGGGCAAAAAGGTATCATTTTTGAGAAAAGGGGGGATGATATGTCCATTCCGAGAGCTTTTATCGACGAATTGACCCAGCGGGCCGATATTGCGGAGGTGGTGGGCTCCTACGTCCCCCTGACGCGGAAGGGGGCCAACCTGTGGGGCCTCTGCCCGTTCCACAGCGAGAAGACGCCCTCCTTTTCCGTTTCCCCGGACAAACAGATCTACCACTGCTTCGGCTGCGGCAAGGGCGGCGGTGTGCTCAGCTTCCTGATGGAGATGGACAACCTGACCTTTCCCGAGGCGGTGCGCTCCCTGGCGGACAAGATGGGGATGGAGGTCCCGGAGGAGGACCCCGGCGACCGGGACTGGCGGCGTAAACGGGAGCGCATCCTGACCCTGAACAAGCTGGCCGCCCGGTTCTATTACGAGCAGTTTTCCACCCCCCAGGGGGCCGCCGTGGCGGAGTATATCAACAAGCGGCGCATCTCCAAACGGTTTGCCAACCGCTTCGGACTGGGGGCTGCGCCCGACGCCTGGGACAGCCTGATCCGGGCCATGGCGGACAAGGGGTACGACAAGCGGGAGCTCCTGGACGCGGGACTGGCGGTGGCCGGCAAGAACGGCGGCGTGTACGACAAGTTCCGCAACCGGCTGATGCTGCCCGTCATCGACCTGCGGGGAGATGTGATCGGCTTTACCAGCCGGGTCATGGACGGCTCGGCGCCCAAGTATCTGAACACCCCGGAGACCGCCATCTTCAAAAAGAGGTCCATCCTGTACGGCATCAACTACGCCAAGTCCTCCAAGCGGGAGAACATGATCCTGGTGGAGGGCAACATCGACGTCATCACCCTGCACCAGGCGGGCTTTGACAACGCGGTGGCCACCATGGGCACCGCCCTGACCGAGGAGCACGTTCGGCTGCTGAGTAAGTACACCAGGGAACTGGTGCTCTGCTACGACAACGACAACGCCGGTGAGGACGCCACCCAGCGGGCCATCGGCCTCCTGAAAAACGCCGACTTTTCCGTCAAGGTGCTCCGGCTGCCCCGGCGCAGGACGGAGGACGGCGAACTGGTGAAGCAGGATGCCGACGACTTCATCAAGTACCAGGGCGCCGCCGCCTTTGAGAAGCTGCTGACCGGCAGCGCCAACCAGGTGGAATACCGCCTGGAGGTCATTCAGAACAAATACGACCTGGCCGCCGACGACCAGCGGGCGGCATTCCTTCAGGAGGCGGCCGCCATGATCGCCACCCTGCCCAGTCCGGTGGAGCGGGAGATTTACGGCAACCGGGCCGCCGCCGCCGCGGGGGTATCGGGGGAGACCATGGCTGCCGAGGTGGACAAGGCCCGCAGAAGCCAGGCCTACAAGGCACGCAAACAGGAGGAGCGGCAGGCCCTGACCCCGGTCAACAATGTTCAGGCCAAGGAGCGGGAGCTGCGCTACGACAACGTCCGCTCCGCCCGGGCGGAGGAGGGGGTCATCCGTCTGCTGCTTCTGGACCCCACCCTGTATCCCAAGGCGCAGGCTCTGCCGGAGGAAAAATTCTCCTCCTCGTTTCTGGGAAAGGTGTACCGCCTTTTACTGGAGCGGTGGCGGGCGGGGGAGACCCCGCGCATCCCGGTGCTGACCGGGGAGCTGTCCCGGGACGAGATGAACCGGCTGGTGCAGCTGGCCGATCAGCCCGAGACGGGACAAAATACGGAAAAAGCCCTGCGGGACTACATAGAGATCATCGAGGCCGAGTACGTCAAGCGGTGCTCCAGCGGGATCGATATGCTGCTGGCGGCGCGGGAGCAATTTAGAGAAAAAAAGGCAATGGAGGACAAGTGAGTATGAAAGAGACGAAGAAGAACGAGCAGCAGGAAAACGCGGTCCATGCGCCCGGAAATATCAGTGTGGAAAAGATCAACGCCGGCAAGGCCGAGATCATGAAGGTGCTGGAGGGCGTGCCCGGCGCGGAAAAGCTGGGCGAGCTGATCGAGCGGGGCAAGAAAAAGGGCAAGCTGTCCTCCACGGAATTGCTGGATGTACTGGAAGATCTGGACCTGGGTTCTGAGCAGATGGACAAGGTCTACGACATCCTGGAGAATCTGGGCATTGAGACCGCCGGTGAGGACTATCTGCCCGATCTGCAGGACGAGGTGGGTCCCCCGGCGGAGGAGCTGGAGGACATCCCCGAGGAAGAGATCGTCGACCCCAACACCCTGGTGGACTCCTTTGGCATCGACGACCCGGTGCGTATGTACCTGAAGGAGATCGGCAAGGTCAACCTGCTGACCTATGAAGAAGAGGTCGAGCTGGCGCAGGACATGGAGGCGGGCAACCTCGCCCAGGAGCAGTTGAACGACCCCGACGCCGAACTGGATGAGGAGACCCGGGCGGAGCTGGAGAAGCTGGCCAAGAAGGGCGCCGCCGCCAAGCAGCGTCTGGCCGAGGCCAACCTGCGCCTGGTGGTGTCCATCGCCAAGCGGTATGTGGGCCGCGGCATGCTGTTCCTGGACCTGATCCAGGAGGGCAACCTGGGCCTGATCAAGGCTGTGGAAAAGTTTGACCACACCAAGGGCTATAAGTTCTCCACCTACGCCACCTGGTGGATCCGCCAGGCCATCACCCGGGCCATCGCCGACCAGGCCCGCACCATCCGCATCCCCGTGCACATGGTGGAGACCATCAACAAGGTCATCCGCGTCTCCCGCCAGCTGCTGCAGGAGCTGGGCCATGACCCCAGCCCCGAGGAGATCGCCGAGGAGATGAACATGCCCGTGGACAAGGTGCGGGAGATCCTGAAGATCGCCCAGGAGCCGGTCTCCCTGGAGACCCCCATCGGCGAGGAGGAGGACTCCCACCTGGGCGACTTCATCCCCGACGAGGACGCCTCCGAGCCCTCCGAGGCCGCCAGCTTCACCCTGCTGAAGGAGCAGCTGGTGGAGGTGCTGTCCACCCTGACCCCCCGGGAGGAGAAGGTGCTCAAGCTGCGCTTCGGCATCGAGGACGGCCGCACCCGCACCCTGGAGGAAGTGGGCAAGGAGTTCAACGTGACCCGGGAGCGTATCCGCCAGATCGAGGCCAAGGCTCTGCGCAAGCTGCGTCATCCTTCCCGCTCCAAGAAGCTGAAGGACTTTTTGAACTGATCCCGAAACCATGTTGTTTGGCGGTGCTTTTTCAGTAAAGCAGCCCTGCCGAAAAACAGGTTTTACAGAAAAATATTTCTCATAAAAGTTGCAAGGAATTGCTGAAATCGCAATTCCTTGCAACTTTTTTTAAGAATTAATTTGGGGCACTGGCCTGAAAACGACCCTGCGCAGCGAGTCCTGGAGAAAAATTATGAGTTTTCACAATTCTTTTGACAAAAAGCAAATCAATGCAATGGAACTTCGTCATTCTTTTAACAAAAATAATTTAATCATTTAATTTTTTTGGGTTTGTGTACATTTTCAAAAATTTGACCGTGACAAATCGTTCAGCTCGTCGGGGGAAAAATGTGCTGATTTATTAATTTTCTCTATTAAATATTTCATAACTTCAATTTCTGTTTTGAGAAAAAATTTGTAAAATATGACTACAATATTTTTGAAGCGAACCGTGGTTTTACAGCAATACGCCCATGGGAAGACATCCTTTTATGAAAAGAGGAAGCAACCCATTTGTTAAGCGGGGAGGGGATAGCACAAAGAAAAGCAGCGCAGGTCTTGTTCGAAACTACCGCAGTACAGATGAAATCATTTTACTAAGGGAGGACACGAAAATGAAAAAACTTCTTGCGCTACTACTCGCACTGGTTATGGCAATGACACTTTTGGCGGGCTGCGGTCCGAAGGAAAACGGCGGTAATGATCCCGCCCCCGGCAATTCGGATTCCGGCAGCAGTTCCGGTGTTGATCTCAGCGGCGAAACCGGCGGTCATCTCGGCAGCGGTGAAGAGGTCACCGGCACCGGCCCGCAGGAGCTGACGATCGGCATCGGCAGCGACATCGGTTCCTTCTACCCCGGCGGCGCAGGCCAGGCCCCCGTGAAGGTCAAGCGCGTCATGTGCTACGAGACCCTGTTCTGGAAGGACCCTGAAGGCGAGCTGCACCCCCTGCTGGCCAAGAGCTATGAGAGCAAGGGCAACGGTACCTACTCCGTGGAGTTGTTTGACTACATTAAGGACAGCGAGGGCAACCACATGACCGCCGCCGACGTCATTTTCTCCATTGACGGCTATAAGATCGACGGTCAGAACTCCTCCACCTGGGCGACCATCACCGACTATCACACCACCGGCGACTATACCTTTGAGATCACCTTCGCTCCCGAGACCACCGGCCAGCTGAACGACTTTTTGACCCGTGTGCCCATCATCACCGAGGCCGCCTGGAACAACAGCCCCGATGAGATGGCCTCTTACCCCGTCGGCACCGCCGGCTACAGGCTGAATAAGGACGCCTCCGTCACCGGCTCCGTCTATGTGTTTGAGCGCCGTGACGATTACTGGCAGACCGACGAGCAGTACATCTGCGACCGCAACATGAACAACCTGGAGAAGCTGACCGTCAAGGTCATCCCCGATGTGAACACGCTGGCCATCGAGCTGGAGAACGGCAGCATCGACTTCTCCACCGAGATCTCCTCCGGCGACTGGAGCTTCTTCATGGACGACGACGGGAACACCAAGGACGGCTATATCAAGATGCTGGGCCAGAACAACGCCTTCGTCCACATGACCTTCAACTGCGGCGAGAACAGCCCCTGCCAGGACATCAAGCTGCGCCAGGCCATCGCCTACTGCATCGACGCCGCCGCCTGCGCGTACAAGGTGTACGGCAACGTCGGCCAGGTCTGCAACGCCCCCACCAACCCCAACCTGTCCGACTCCAGCCTGGACTTTGGCAGCGACGACTACTTTACCTTTGACGTGGAAAAGGCGAAGCAGCTGGTGGAGGAGTCCTCCTACGACGGCGAGACTCTGAAGATGCTGGTTCTGCCCAAGTCCACCATCTCTCCCTCGGTCGTGCTGATCCAGTCCTACTGCCTGCAGATCGGCGTGAAAATCGAGCCGTTGGAGTACGATATGGCTCAGTTCCGCAAGGTCCGCGTTGAGCCCACCGGCACCGAGTATGACATCGAGCTGCTGGGCGCCACCTCCGCCGACGACACCGTTTATGTCTCCGTGAAGGAGCTGGATAACCGTGCATACGGCAACGGCCTGGGCCGCCACTTTGTGGATGATCCCGAGCTGCAGGAGCTCTATGAGAAGTCCGGCGACGCGACCACCACCTCGCCCGAGATCATTCAGCAGCTGCTGGACCGGATCACCGAGAACGTCTACATCTACGGCATGTACTACTGCCCCAGCCTGTTCTTCGGCAGCGACAAGATCATCAGCGGCACCGTCATCGCCTTTGACGATGCGATCTATCCCTCCTTCGTTGTGAACAACGGTTAACGGATGGTTTCTGCACATTCCGCCTTTTGAACGGCTGAAAGGCAGAAAACATAGAAAAGACTTGTTCGGCTTCCGCCCCGGTGCGGGACCTCCTGCCGAGGCGGAAGCCTTTTACTTCAACATGGGCGGCCAGGGATTCACCCGCCGCAATTTGACCTGAGGAGGACACATATCCGGTATGATTAAATATGTGTTAAAACGGCTGCTGCAGATCATCCCGGTACTTCTGTGCGTCGCAATCGTGATCTTTACGATCATGTATTTTGCGCCGGGCGACCCGGTCATGCTGGCCATAGGCGACAACTATACCCCCGAGCGGTACGCCGAGGTCGCCGCGCGGATGGGATTGGACAAGGGATATTTCGGCCAGCTTTGGGATTTCCTGAAGTCCCTGTTCCTGCACTTTGACTTCGGCACCTCGTACATCCTGAAAACAGACATCAAGACCGAACTGTTTGCCCGTCTGCCGCGGACCGCGCTGATCGCGGCTGTCTGCTGCCTGCTGCAGGTCGTCATCGCGATCCCTCTGGGCATCACCGCCGCCACACACCAAAACGGTCTGGTGGACCGGTTCTGCATTCTGCTTGCCATGGTCGGCATTTCCCTGCCCGGCTTCTGGGTGGGCATGATCCTGATCCTGGTGTTCGCCGTGTACATTCCCATTCTCCCGTCCTCCGGCGTGGAGCACTGGTATTCCTACACCCTGCCCTGCGTGGCCAACGCGCTGATGGGCGTGGGCAGTCTGACGCGCATGACGCGCTCGCAGATGCTGGAGGTCATCCGGTCCGACTATGTGGTAACCGCCCGGGCCAAGGGCGTGCCCGAGCGCACGATCCTCTACTCCCACGCACTGCCCAACGCGCTGATCCCCATCGTCACCTTCGTCGGCACCCACTTCGGCCGGGCGCTGGGCGGCACCGTCGTCATCGAGACGCTGTTCGGGATCCCCGGCGTCGGCTACTACATCACCCAGGCCGTGCGCAACCGCGATTACCCCATCGTCCGCGGCGGCGTGACCCTGCTGGCGCTGCTGTTTTGCCTGGTCGTGCTGGCGGTGGATATTATCTACGCTTTCATCGATCCCCGGATCAAGGCCCAGTATGAGGGCAGCGGAAAGCAGAGAAAGAAAAAAGCTGCGAAGGAGGTGGCCGCAAGTGTCTAAGAAAGCGAAGAATACCGCTGTTCTTGAGGCAGAGGAGAGCTACCTGCTGCGGGAAAGAACCTGGAAGGACACCACGTTTTTTACCGTGCTGAAGCAGTTTTCCCGCAATAAGATGGCCCTGGTGGGCATGGTCCTGATCCTGCTTCTGGTCCTGATGGGAGTGTTTGCACCCCTAATCGCCCCCTATGATTACCAGGCGATTGATCCCATCCACGCCGACCAGGGGCCCAGCGCGGCCCACTGGTTCGGAACGGACACATACGGCCGCGACATCCTCTCCCGGATCATCTGGGGCGCCCGCTGCTCCCTGGGCATCGGCGTGGGAGCCAGCATCATCGGCGTGGTCATCGGCATCATCTTCGGCGCCATTGCCGGCTATTTCGGCGGCATCGTCGAGACGATCATCCTCCGGGTGTGCGACGTGATCCAGTCCATCCCGAACATCCTCCTGTGCATTATCGTATCGCAGATGCTGGGCTCTGGCATCTTCC
This sequence comes from Oscillospiraceae bacterium, assembly GCA_051867655.1. Taxonomy (GTDB): domain Bacteria; phylum Bacillota; class Clostridia; order Oscillospirales; family Oscillospiraceae; genus JAJPXI01. The sequence continues at coordinate 55,555 of JBJDYV010000089.1, read as the reverse complement.
CCACCATGATCGCCCTGGCCATGTACAGCATCCCGGAGGTGGTCCGCATCCTCCGCTCCTCCATGCTTAGCCTGAGAGAGCAGGAATTCATTGAAGCGTCCCGGGCCATCAACTGCTCCAACCTGCGCATCCTCATGTCCCATCTTCTGCCCAACAGCCTGTCTCCCGTGATCGTCAGCTTCTCGGTGGGCGTCGGCATGAAGATCATGAACTCCGCCGGCCTGAGTTTCCTGGGCCTCGGCATTCAGGAGCCCACCGCGGAATGGGGCGCCATGATCTCCCTGGGCAAAAGCCAGCTGCGCTACCATCCCCATGAGGCGCTGTTCCCCGGCCTGTTCGTCGCCCTGGTCGTGCTGGCCTTCAACATCGTCGGCGACGGCCTGAGAGATTCGCTCGATCCCAAACTGAGACGGTGACAGAGGAGGATAACGATGGAACACAATGCTGATAAAAAAGGAAAACTCCTGCTGTCCGTCAAAGATATCGAGGTCCGCTATGAGACCAAGGATGAGATCGTCCAGGCGGTCAACGGCGTTTCTTTCGATCTGAACTACGGCGAGACCATCGGCCTGGTCGGTGAGACGGGCGCCGGGAAGACCACCATCGCCCGTTCGATCCTGCGCATCCTTCCGACGCCGCCCGCAAAATTCGTCAAGGGCCAGATCTTTTTTGACGGTCAGGACCTGTATGGACTGAAGGAAGAGGAGATGCGCAAGATCCGCGGAGGCCGGATCTCCATGGTCTTCCAGGACCCCATGACCGCCCTGAATCCGGTCAAGCGTATCGGCTGGCAGATCGCCGAGGCCATCCGCTACCACGAGGATGTTACCAAGAGGCAGGCGGACGAGAAAGCCATCGAAATGCTGAAGCTGGTCGGCATTTCGCCCGACCGCTTCCGCGAATATCCCCACCAGTTCTCCGGCGGTATGAAGCAGCGCGTGGTCCTGGCCATCGCCCTGGCCTGCAGCCCCGATCTTCTGATCGCGGATGAGCCGACCAGTGCCCTGGACGTGACCATTCAGGCGCAGGTTCTGGAGATGATCGAAGACCTCCAGCGCCAGAGAAACACCGCCATGATCCTGATCACCCACGATTTCGGCGTGGTGGCCAAGAGCTGCCATAAGGTCGCCGTTGTGTATGCGGGCGAGGTCATCGAGTACGGCACCATCAAGCAGGTGTTTGACCGCCCGATGCACCCGTACACCAAGGGGCTGTTTGACGCCATCCCCAAGATGACCACCGATGTGGACCGCCTGAGCCCCATCCTGGGCGCGCCGCCCGATCCGACCCATCTGCCCAAGGGCTGCAAGTTCCAGCCCCGCTGCAAGTATGCCACCGAAGCGTGCAGGAACGCGGTCCCGTCCTATACTATGGCGGACGGCCATCAGTGCAAGTGCAACTTGTACGCAGGCGAGGCGGTGCCAACGGAAGCTGTACCCGCAGAAGCCGTGCAGCCCGCAAATGTTTGACCAAAATTTCCGGAAAGTGGAGAAACAGTTATGGGTGTATTGTTAGAAGTTAAGCATTTAAAAAAGTACTTCTCGACCCCGAAGGGTCAGCTGCACGCCGTGGATGATGTCTCCTTCACCATTGAAGAAGGCAGCACGATGGGCGTGGTCGGCGAATCCGGCTGCGGCAAGTCTACGCTGGGCCGTACCCTGATCCACCTGCTGGAAAGCACGGATGGTCAGATCCTTTACCGCGGCAAGGATATCACTAGAGTGAATAAAAAGGAACTGGGCAAGCTGCGCCACAAGATGCAGATCATTTTCCAGGACCCCAACTCCTCCCTCGACCCGCGGAAAACCGTGGAAAGCACCATTCGTGAGCCCATGAAGCTTTCCAAGCGTTATACCAAGGAAGAGATCAACCAGAGGGTCGATGAATTGATGGAGCTGGTGGGCGTTGACAAGCGGATGCGCCGCGCCTATCCCCACGAGCTGGACGGCGGCCGCCGCCAGCGTGTGGGCATCGCCCGGGCGTTGGCCATGAGTCCGGAATTCATCGTATGTGATGAGCCGGTCTCCGCGCTGGATGTGTCCATTCAGGCGCAGATCCTGAACCTTCTGCAGGACCTGCAGGAAAAGCAGAACCTGACCTATCTGTTCGTCACGCATGACATGTCCGTTGTCCGGCACCTGGCCGACAACATCTGCGTGATGTATCTGGGCCAGGTCGCCGAGATCAGCCCTGCCAAGGAGGTTTTCCAGGTCCCCCTTCACCCCTATACGAAGATCCTTCTCAGCGCGATTCCGTCCCCGGATCTGAACGATCAGAAAAGACGCATCGTCACAAAGGGCGAGATCACCTCGCCCATCAATCCGAAGCCCGGATGCCGGTTTGCCGCCCGGTGCCCGTATTACTGTCCCGCGTGCGATCAGCCGCAGCAGCTGGAAGAGGTCATGCCCAAGCATTTTGTGGCCTGCTGCCGCGTACGTGAAATCAATGATCTGCAGGAAGCGAAGACGGCCGGCAAAAGTATCTGAACAAAATACCTGACAGACAGGAAGCAAACTGAAGGAGGTCAACTTTATGAAGGTACCGGTAAAAATCGATCAGGAACTGATCAAAACTGATGTTCTTGTCGTCGGCGGCGGCATTGCAGGCTGCTTCGCCGCGATCAAGGCCAAGGAAAAGGGTGCGGACGTTACCTTGGTGGACAAGGGCACGGTCGGCAAGGCCGGTCAGACTCCCCACTGCAATACGTTCGCGGCGTTCAATCCCGAAGTCCACGACATCGAGCAGTGGATGCATGTCTGCAATACCACAGGCGACTATCTGAATGACCGCGACTGGTCCCGGATCGTGTACACCCAGTCCACCGATCGCTGGGCCGACCTGGTGGAATGGGGTGCCTACGTCTACCGCTGGGATCACAACGGTGTGCCCTATGAGTGCGTCGCCAAGGAGCCGAGCAACGATCCCCAAGTGGTCATGCCCCTGAACCCCAAGGGCATGGGCACCGTGCAGTTCCAGCAGTCCTACCGTTTCCCGCCCCGCAAGAATGCTCTCGTCATGAGAAAGCAGTGCGTGAAGGTGGGCGTCAACCTGCGGGAGCGTGTCACCATCATCGACCTGCTGGAGCAGGACGGCAAGATCGTCGGCGCCATCGGCATCTCCCCGGACAGCGACAAGGCCCTGATCTTCCAGGCCAAGTCCGTGGTTCTCTGCTCCGGCCCCGCCGGCCTGAAGTCCCCCGGCCTGCGCTGCATGAGCACCGGCGATGCCGACGCCATGGCCTACCGCCACGGCTGCACCATCACCGGTAAGGAGTGGGAGGAGACCCACCCCGTGCGCTGCGACTTCCCCGCATGGCCCTGGGCCGTGAAGGACCGCGACCGCCTGCGCACCTTCGCTGGCGAACTGAAGCCCAACACCCCGACCCTGGACTGCGAAGAGCACGTCACCGGCATGCACTGGAGCCGTCTGGCCACCCACCACCTGGAGGCCTTTATGGCCTATGAGGGCATCACCCCCGCCATCTGGCAGACCTGCACCGGCATGAGCGAGTTCGCCGAGATGCACAAGAGCCCCAAGGGCTATCCGCGCTCCGAGTATGACGAGCGCCTGGCCAAGAGCGGCCGGGTCCGCATGGTCATGGGCCGCGCCCTGGGTCAGTCCGCCCACGTGGCCGACGGCCTGTGGCCCATCAACAAGAAGTGTGAGAGCGAAGTTCCCGGCCTGTACGCCGCCGGCGACTGCCTGGGCGCGCGGGCCTGCGGCGCCGAGTATCCCGGCCAGGGCTTCGCGCTGGCGTACTGCTCTGTGACCGGCGCCATCGCCGGTGAGGCCGCGGCCGAGCGGGCGCTGGAGCTCCCTGAGACCCCCATCTGCGAGCAGGAGATCGCCCGGGCCATGGACTACGTGTTCGCGCCCTGGGAGAAGAACGGCGGCCTGTCCGCCCAGTGGGTGACCCAGGTCATGCAGTCCATCATCTTCCCCTACTACGTCATCTTCGTCAAGAGCGAGGAGCGCCTGCAGCTTGCCCTGCAGCAGATCCTGTACGTCCGCAAGGAGCTGATCCCCAAGCTGTACGCCAACGACTTCCACGAGCTGCGCCTGGTGCACGAGACCATCAACATGGCGCTGAACATGGAGATGAAGCTGCGGGCGTCCCTGGAGCGCAAGGAGAGCCGCGGCGCCCACTTCCGGGAGGACTATCCGAAGCGCGACGACCCGTACGGCCTGATGTGGATCAAGCTGAAGGATGTGGACGGCGTCATGACCCTGACCCAGGAGAAGATCCCCGAAAAGTGGTGGCCCGATTTCAACGTGCCGTATGAGCAGCGCTACATCCGCCGGTTCCCCCTGCACATCGACGGCAAGCAAGTGGAAGGCATCGAAGACGATGCTCCTGTAAGAAAGTAAGGCAAGGAGGTACATACTATGGCGATTGAAACAATTGATAAGGAAAAATGCACGGGCTGCGGCATCTGCGTAAAGGCCTGCAACATGGATGTTCTGCGTATGGGTCCCGACGGAAAGCCTGTCATCAAGTATATCGACGATTGCATCGTGTGCATGTACTGCGAGGAGGATTGTCCCGCCCAGGCCATCTTTGTCTCCCCGGTCAAGATGCAGCCGTATCTGCTCTCCTGGGGCTGATATATATCCTCGTTTGAATCCTGTCGTTCCAAACAAAAAATTCCCTGTATTCGTACGAATACAGGGAATTTTTTGTTTGTGCTTTCGATTCACGCTGCCGGAAAACGCGGCTCAGATCAGGGGGTTTCCGCCTCGTCGCCGTCCTTGCCGAACATCTCTTTCTGATAGAGCTCGTACCAATGGTCATCCAACTCACCATAGACACGGATGGACATCCCGTCGTAATCGAAATTAAGTCCTGGGAAATCCGCGCAGAGCTTCTCGGCAGTCGTGTGCATTACCATGTCAAACAGCTTGCTTCCAGTCAGAGGAATGATATATTCCACCTTGTGCAGATCCATTTCAGACACCTCTCTTTCCAAAAATACTAAACAGATCTTCTTGGTAGGATGATACAACAATACAACATTTTGAAAAAAGATTCAATCAAACAGTTATTGATGTTTCTTATAAGTTGTTGAATGATTTCGATTTCCGTCTTGCAAAAAATGATATAAAATATGTTCAAAAGAAAGGAAAGCTCAGTGACAAGAATTGTGAAGAATGCAAGCGGAACAGAACCGTGTCAGACTTGCGGAAAGGAGTGACAGCCCCCACAGCGGCACAGATATCAAATTATCCAGGCACAGGTGAAATCATTTATTGAGGGAGGAAAAAGAAAGCTTCTTGCATCGTCTCTGCGTCAAAATTTTGTAAAGCACTGCAAAGGGATATTCTAAGATAAGGAAAAGGAATCATGGAACAAAAAATCAATGGTGAACGTGAATTCACTGCAAAAAACATTTTGCTTTTTATAGTTGCGTGCTGCAGCGCGTGTCTATGTGGAATCAATGTGAGCAGCATTGCAGCCGTTCTAACTGATGTTCAGGTAGATCTGGGCACCGACCTCGTTATGGCCAGCTGGGTCATGAGCATTTATTCTCTGATTACATATCCTTCTATGATCATGATCGGCCGCATCGGCGACCTGATCGGCCATAAGCAGGCGGTTATTGCTTCCTGTGCGACGTTTGCGATCGGCTCCATCGGCTCGGCGCTGGCGCCGTCCGTCTGGATGATCATTTTCTTCCGCGCGATCCAGGCCATCGGCGGTGGCGGTCTGCCCACCTCCTGCATGTCCCTTGTGGGCGTGCTCTTTCCCAAAAACCGCCACAAGATGATGGGCTTTGCCGTCAATGTATTTCCGCTGGCCCAGATCATCGGCTCCAACTTCGGCGTTCTGGTCACCAAATTGACGGGAAGCTGGCGCGGTATCTTCTGGGTCAACGTTATTGTGATGGCCCTGGCGATCCTCGCGTTCCTGCTCTTTATGCCGAATGGCAAACGGGATGAGAGCGTGTCGGTCAAGCAGCTCGACTTCCTGGGGGCGGCCCTGATGTGCGGCGCCGTGTGCTTCCTGATGCTGGCCATTACCAAATTCAAGAACATCACCAAAGGCGTGGACTCCGGTCTCCTGTTCCAAATCATCCTGTTCTTCGCCTTTTTCGTGGCGCTGGCCGTTCTGTTTGTCCTGCGGGTACGCACCGCGCGCCATCCCATCGTGGACCGCGAGCTGCTGTTCAACAAGCGGTTCGGCTCCGTGACCGTGTTCTTCTTCATCTACGGCTTTGTGGCCCTGGGCATGGCCCAGATGATCCCCACCTTTGCGCAGAAGGTGTACGGCTTCAGCTCCGACATGGCCGCCGCTGTGGTTCTGGTCAAGGGAATCGGCTGGTTCCTGTGCGGCCTTGTGATCGCGGCCCTGATTAAGAAGCTCGGCTACCGCATCCCGCTGCTGCTGATCATCGCGATCATTGCATTGTCCTACCTCATCATGGGCCTGATGTCTCTGCCCAATTCCGTTGTCCCTGAGTCGGCGGGGGATTATCTGACGCACTATCTGTGGCTCTTTGTTGTGGCGTTTGTCCTGGGCGCGGGCAGCGGCTGCGCGTCGCCCACCATGACGAATGTGGCAGTTGACCTCATGCCGGAGAACATCGGTACCATCTACGGCGTGACGGCCGCGTTCCGGCAGATCGGCAGCACCCTGTGTGTGCCCATCGTCACCGTCATCGTCGCCGTGTTTGGTGAAAACTACGCCGGAGGCTTCCGGGTCGTCTACATTGTGATGACTGTACTGATGCTCCTGTGCGTGCCCTTCGTCTTCCAGATGCCCAAGGGACCCGCGAGCCCGAACCAGACGATCCGGAAGGGCCTGCACTGATTTCCCTGCGCGGGACAGAAAATCAAGATTCATTTCAACCGCAACGCTTACAACAGCAGAAACCATAAGGAGGATCACGCATGAAAGTATCCGTCAAAATTGAACAGGAACTGATTAAGACCGACGTCCTGGTCGTCGGCGGCGGCATTGCAGGCTGCTTCGCCGCGATCAAGGCGAAGGAAAAGGGCGCCAATGTGGTCATCGTGGATAAGGGCTCCATCGGCAAGGCCGGCCAGACTCCCCACGGCAACACCTTTGCCGCGTTTAACCCCGAAGTCCACAACATTGACCAGTGGATGCAGGTGTGCAACACCACGGGCGACTATATGAACGACCGTGACTGGTCCGAGATCACTTATACGCAGTCCACCGCCCGCTGGGCCGATCTGGTGGAATGGGGCGTACACGTCTACCGGTGGGATCACAACGGCGTTCCCTACGAGTGTGTGGCCAAGGAGCCGAGCAACGATCCCCAGGTGGTTATGCCCCTGAACCCCAAGGGCATGGGCACTGTGCAGTTCCAGCAGTCTTACCGCTTCCCGCCCAGACAGATCGGTTTCGTCATGCGCAATCAGGCGCTGAAGGTGGGCGTGAAGCTCATGGACCGCGTCACCATCATTGAGCTTCTGGAGCAGGACGGCAAGATTGTCGGCGCCATCGGCATCTCCCCCGACAGCGACAAGGCCCTGATCTTCCAGGCCAAGGCTGTCATCCTCTGCGCCGGCCCCGCCGGTCTGAAGGCTCCCGGTCTGCGCTGCATGAGCACCGGCGATGCCGACGCCATGGCCTACCGTCACGGCTGCACCATCACCGGCAAGGAGTGGGAGGAGACCCACCCCGTGCGCGCGGACTTCCCCGCGTGGCCCTGGGCCGTGAAGGACCGCGACCGTCTGCGCACTTTCGCCGGCGAGAAGAAGCCCAACACCCCGACTCTGGACTGCGAGGAGCACGTCACCGGCATGCACTGGAGCCGGCTGGCCACCCACCACCTGGAGGCCTTTATGGCCTATGAGGGGATTACTCCCGCCATCTGGCAGACGTGTACCGGCATGAGCGAGTTCGCCGAGATGCACAAGAGTCCCAAGGGCTATCCGCGCTCTGAGTATGACGAGCGCCTGGCCAAGAGCGGCCGGGTCCGCATGGTCATGGGCCGCGCCCTGGGTCAGTCCGCCCACGTGGCCGACGGCCTGTGGCCCATCAACAAGAAGTGTGAGAGCGAAGTTCCCGGCCTGTACGCCGCCGGCGACTGCCTGGGCGCGCGGGCCTGCGGCGCCGAGTATCCCGGCCAGGGCTTCGCGCTGGCGTACTGCTCTGTGACCGGCGCCATCGCCGGTGAGGCCGCGGCCGAGCGGGCGCTGGAGCTCCCTGAGACCCCCATCTGCGAGCAGGAGATCGCCCGGGCCATGGACTACGTGTTCGCGCCCTGGGAGAAGAACGGCGGCCTGTCCGCCCAGTGGGTGACCCAGGTCATGCAGTCCATCATCTTCCCCTACTACGTCATCTTCGTCAAGAGCGAGGAGCGCCTGCAGCTTGCCCTGCAGCAGATCCTGTACGTCCGCAAGGAGCTGATCCCCAAGCTGTACGCCAACGACTTCCACGAGCTGCGCCTGGTGCACGAGACCATCAACATGGCGCTGAACATGGAGATGAAGCTGCGGGCGTCCCTGGAGCGCAAGGAGAGCCGCGGCGCCCACTTCCGGGAGGACTATCCGAAGCGCGACGACCCGTACGGCCTGATGTGGATCAAGCTGAAGGATGTGGACGGCGTCATGACCCTGACCCAGGAGAAGATCCCCGAAAAGTGGTGGCCCGATTTCAACGTGCCGTATGAGCAGCGCTACATCCGCCGGTTCCCCCTGCACATCGACGGCAAGCAAGTGGAAGGCATCGAAGACGATGCTCCTGTAAGAAAGTAAGGCAAGGAGGTACATACTATGGCGATTGAAACAATTGATAAGGAAAAATGCACGGGCTGCGGCATCTGCGTAAAGGCCTGCAACATGGACGTTCTGCGCATGGGCCCTGACGGCAAGCCCGTCATCAAGTATATCGACGACTGCATCGTGTGCATGTACTGCGAGGAGGATTGTCCCGCTCAGGCCATCTTTGTCTCCCCGGTCAAGACACAGCCCTACCTGCTCTCCTGGGGCTGATACAGGGCTGCTGTGCGGTATAAATCCCCAACACTTTCATTTGCCTTCACCTTTCCCACCATAGCCTGTTTCATCCCAACGGCGGAGCGAGACCGCCGTTGGGATGAAGGGGCGAGGGCACTTGCGGATCAAAGCTGTTTGATGCGCAGGTGGTTCTCACAGAATCCCTCTGATAGGAGACAGTGAAACACTGTTTCTTATGGAGGGATTTTTTATGCCTGGAAAGTGAGCAGCGGAACCTCCCTGAGCCGGGAGATGCGGAGTGCTTGCTTTTACGGAACTGATATTATATAATAAAATGAAAAATTTGGGATGTTGGGAGGACTGGGTATATGGATATCGAATATATAAAGCGTTTCGTAGTGGTCGCCGAATGCTTGAATTTCAGCAAAGCAGCCGATGCGATGTTCATCAGTCAGCCGACTTTGAGTTACAGCATTTCAAGCCTGGAGAAAAAATTGGGGACTCCCTTATTGGTCCGTAATACGAAATCAGTCAAACTCACACGCGCGGGGGAACTCTTTCTTCCGGCTGCCACCGAAATTGTTGAAGCATTCCAAAACGCGGTGAATGAAATCAACCAGGAATTTAATCTCGGCGGTGAAACACTGAACATCGGATATATCGGACCGGCTATGGACAATATGCTTTCCGGCTGGGTCAAAAAATTCCGTGAAGTGTACCCGGATGTTAAGATCCATATCCTGCATTATACTTCTTCAAAAGTTGTTGAGGCATTTCAGAACCATGCAGTGCATCTTGGCATCCTGTACAAAATGAATCTCGTCAATATGCCGGGCTTAAAGTATCGTGAAGTTGGAAATGAGAGATTTAAAGTTCTCTTGAATTCGGAACACCCGCTGGCGAGCTGTGAGAGAATCAATTTGCAGCAGCTGAAGGACGAGCCTTTCCTGATTTGTGAGCGGTCTTGTTCGCCGAACTACTATGATAAAGTTTACGCGATTTGTGAAAAGAGGGGGTTTAACCCCAAAATCTCTCAAACCTTGGGGCAGGTCAGCGACATTTACCGTGTTGTGGGCGCAGGCCTCGGCGTGGCGATCATGTCACATTCGGAATCAAGATCCTATGATGCGTATAATGTCAAATTTGTCGATATTGATGACGGAGATGATTTGAACAATAGTGTGATTATGGCGTGGGCAAATAACTTACCTCCGATGGCACGTCAATTTCGAGATATTACAAAGGAATGTGTGAATAAGCGTTCAGTAAAATAGTTTTTAAATAAATTGATTGAAACCTTTCATAACACCACCATGGCAGATTCTGTTATAATGATGTCTGCTGAATAAACCGCAAACGGTTTGTTCCGCAGCGGTGGCTGCGCAATTCCGCCAAAAACATCTGCTCAGATGGAATTCGGCCATTGGAATCAGAAAAAATTCAGAATTATTGTGTGGCGGTTTTATGAAGTTGAAGCGGCAATTACCCCAATATGTGATCGGACTGTTTGTCATGGCGCTTGGCATTGTATTGATTAAGCAGGCGAACACCGGTGTGTCACCGGTCAGCGTGATCCCGTCCGCTTTATCGAATATCCTGCCGCTGACCTTTGGCAACACGACCATTTTATTTCAGCTGTTTTGTTTTGTGCTGATCCTGGTGGTTCAGCGAAAAATCAATTTGAAGACTATTTTGATCGTTCCGTTGTCGGTCGTCTTTGGCTACATCATCGATCTCTATATGCTTTTCCTCTTTTTTGACGGGGCGGCCATTTGGCTGCGCTATCTCATCTGCCTGCTGGGCATTGCGGCGACAGCCTTGGGAATCGTCATTATTGTGGGCGCTGATCTGATGCTGCCCGCACCGGATGCATTGATGCGCGCGATCAGCGCAGTGTATAAAAAACCTCTTTCCAAAGTGAAGATCGCGGGGGATGCCGTCTGGGCAGTGCTGGCGATCGTGATCGAGCTGGTATTTTGCGGACGAGTCCTCTCTGTCTGGATCGGAACAGTGCTGTCCGTTCTGCTGACGGGGAAGCTGGTCGGCGTGTTTGGCAAGTGCCTTCCTTGGCTTGATTTGAAAAAGACCGAAAAAGCGTAAAAGAACAGGAGCGGGGACAAGCCTTTTAAACTTGTTCCCGCTCTTTTTCCGCAGGGGGCAAAGGTGTTTCGGCCCGTGTCAGAGCGTACGGTGATAAAGACAAAAAATTCGCCCATACTAATGCCGAGGTGAGCGTGATGGCAAAAGCAAGCGCCTATTTTGATTTAGGCGATCTCCCTGACAAGCACGACGAAAAGGCGATCAAGCGGGAGCTGGATGCCCTGCCGGGGGTGCTTTCGGTCAGTGTCAGCGACAGTTCCGGACGTGTCGCCGTGGATTATGATACCACGGGCGTTCAGGCCGGGCGCATTGAAAAACAGCTTGAAAAGCTGGGGTATCAGATCGTCGATTCTCAGGCGGACGACCACACAATGTAGGGGGCAAAAAGATGCCGGAGAAAAGTGAGCGGAAAGAGCAGGAGAAGGCGGCGGGGAAGGTGCAGCTGAAAAACCACAATCCCAATCAGGAGCACAACAGCAAAAAAGCAGCGCTGGGGCCCAACACCAAACGATAGGAGCGAGACCGATGCCGAAAGACAGCCAGCCGGACCCCAAAGGAGTCCGGAAAGAAAAAGCAAACGGGCAGACGCCCCTGACCCGTGAAAACCAGAATCAGAACCGAAACGCGAAGAAGCAATCGATCCGGAACAACGATGTATAGGGAATCCTGGTGATTGAATGGCTGCCGAATGACTGCATTGCGGTGATTCGGCAGCCATTATTGAACGGAAAAGGGGAATCATATGTGGGCTTCTTCCCAGCTTTTCAGCACGGCAAGCTGTTCAGGCGTGTGAAACCAGTGCTCACCGTTCTCCATGACTGTCAGTTCGCAGCTGAAGCGGCGGACAAAGGCGTCTACCGTTTCTTGCCCGGTCAAGTTGTCGTGCCCGGCGTGCAGAATGGCGGTGGGAGTGCTCCAATTTGTGATGGGGTGGGTCTGGGCGTACTGGAGATACCGCCAGGACAGAATCTCACCGAAGTCGGTGGGGATCTCTCCCTCCGCCTTGAGGCGCGCCTCACTGACCCCCGCCCAGCCCATCATATCCCGGATGAGCTGCTCCATGTCCAGAACAGGTGAGACAAAGAGAGCTTTGTCCAGCTTCTCGCCGCTGAAGGCCAGCAGGGAAAACCAGGCACCCAGACTGGTGCACCGCAGGGCGATGTGCTCCCAGCGTGCCCGCATCCGGGCCAGAAGCCGCTCCAGCTCCGGTACTGCGTCCCAGGGGGTAAAGGTCTCCGCAGAACCCTTCCGCTCCCCGTGCTCCGGCAGATCGACGGCCAGCACCTGGGCGCCCTTGGGGCAAACGATCCGTGCGAAAGATTCTGCCTCTTCCTTACAGCCCTGTTTGCCGTGAAGATACAGCCAGACCCAATCTGATTTCTCTCCGTACAAAACGGAGGGAATATGATCAATCGTGCTCTGTTGTTCGGTCATATTGTGTTATCCTCATAAATGCTTTTTTGGCCGTGGCAAACTTGTATGCCTTCCCCTTTGATAAAAACATCGTTGCTTTCCGTGGAATGGGCGGGGGAGAACCGATAGCCCAAGTCCGCAAAGTATCGGATGTCCCCGGGATCCGTGATACTGTTTTCCGCCAGCCAGCGCACCATCTGTCCCCGGGCCATTTTGCAGATGGTACCCTTTTCGATGACCTTCCCGTTCTTCAGCTCCCCGAAGGTGCAGGTGAGAAAGCGGACCGAGGAGGGCAGATGGGGTTCCACCGCCCTGCTGTACTCCTTCGAGGCCAGGTTCAGCACAAAGTCCGTCTCCGACGCCAACTGCGCCGCCAGCTTACCGCCCCAGAATTCATACAGGTCTTTTTTCCCGTCCACCGACAGCTTTGCCTGCATTTCCAGACGGTACGGCGTCACGCCGTCGAAGGGACGCAGCAAACCGTAAAAGCCTGACAGGATGCGCAGATGCTCCTGAATATAGGCCAGGTGTTCGGTTTCAAAGACTCCCGGCGCCATGTATTGGTACTGGATGCCCTCGTAGGCCAGAATGGCAGGGGTCAGGCGATGGCACAGGTCCATGGTCCGCAGACGCTCCACATTCAGCTTTGTGATGGCGTCGTTGCACTTCCAGAGCTTTTGCAGTTCCTTGGGCGACATCCTCTGCAGGGCCGCTTTTAGCCGCTCCGTTTCAGTCAGAAACCGGGGCAGATTCTCCGGGGCAAAGCTGTCCGTGTCTACATTCATTTTCTTGGCGGGTGCGATGATGATCCGCATCTTCTATGCCCCCTGAGAAATGATGACTTTCTTCAAAAACTCGTCCGGTACAGGGGGATCACATTGATGACCGGCTCTTCATAGGGGTGAACCCGCTTCACCGCCTCCACCGTCTCGTCCACCCGTTCGGTGCGGCAGGTGACCTCCACCTTCAGTTCCGGCTCCGCGCTGATCTCACCGATGCTCCCCAGATAAGGAGTCGTCCCCGCCAGGGGCCGCCAGCAGCCGGTGACGGGGCTGTAAGAGAGACAGCAATCGTACTTGCCGATGTGCCCGGCGTCCACCTCCTGCAGCGTCTTTTGCAGCACGGCCAGGTGGCTTTCCGGGATAAAGATCTCCAGCTTACAATACTTGGGAAGCACTGATCCAATCCCCGCACACATCTTGCCGGAATCTTTTCCGCCTGGGCTGCGCCAAAAAAGTTTGAAATACACCAAGTATTCCCGCACTTTTTTGACTTGCCAGACGAAAAAGCTTCTCGCCGATCTGCGCACGTCGATTGAATCAGTCCTTCCTTGAAAATCAGCCATGAGGGCCACCCATCTCGTCCAGAAGATCCAGGATCTCATCAACCAGGTCCTCCAGCTCCTCGTGGCGGTCGCCCCAGGCTTCGTATTCCTCGCTGTTCATATCCTTCGGCTCCTGCTCGTCCAACTGCTCGATCTGCGCGCGGACAGTTTTCAGACAGTCCAGAAGCTCCTCGCGGTCCATGCCGTCCAGGTTCGGTTCCGGGACGTAGCGGTTAAAATCAATCATATCAGCCATTCCTGCCGTCTCCTTTTTCCGTTTCGATCTTGCGCAGCGTATCCTCCCGCAGAGCCTGCCGCAGTTTCTGCAGGTACGGGGAGAATGTGACCTTGTCGCTGGCGTAGGTCTGGTTCAGCTCGTATTCATAGGGAATCCAGGTGTCCAGGGCGGATTCGTTGTGCTGGAGCACTGCCTCCAGACTGTCGATGGCTTTGTAGATTTTTGCCTCCAGCGTCTGGCGCTCGGCCATCTCGCTGTACAGAGCCAGCATGTCCCGGGAAAGCTCCGGGGGCAGAGAGGTCACCCATTGGCGCAGCAGCGTTTCTTCGGTCTCCTCGTCGGCCTGAGTTTTTTCAAAGGTGGGAATATCGCCGGTAAACACCTCGCCCAGGTCATGGATCAGGCACATCCGGATGACCTTGTCCATGTCGGCTTCCGGGAACTCGTCCTTCAGGAAATAGGCCATCAGAGCGGCTCGCCAGCAGTGTTCGGCCACGCTTTCACGCCTGCCGCCAGATGTATAGCAGTGCCGGGTGGCATCTTTCAGGTGCTCCGCGACGTGCAGCGCGTCCAGAAGTTCACGCGGTTTCATGATGACGCCTCCTCAGAGAGAAATTGCCGGGGGTCCATCCCGCAGACCTGCACGACCTCCAGTGCCTCCGAGTGCAGCAGGTCGTAGGAGGAGACCAGGCGGCCGCCGTCGGAGTCCAGGTCATAGCCGAAGTGGTTCCAGGCGTACCACACCAGGTAGGAACATTGCAGGCCGAATTGCCAGTCCTCCGGGTCAGGGGCCTTGGGGCCGATGAAGCCGGAGGTCAGATGATAGGGGATGCCCACCAGGGTGGACAGGCTGTATTCCACGATCTCCTGCTGCAGTTCGGGGGTGATGTCCTTCAGCCGCAGAACGGCATAGTTGGAATAATTGCGCCAGTGGGCGGTGTCCACCAGGGTGGAGTCGGTACCCAGCACCACACATTCCAGGGTCGTGCTGCCGTCAATGACCAGACCCGCGTGGCCGTGCCGCCAGCCCACGGAGTGGGTGGACAGGGTAATCACCACGTCGCCCGGCTGCAGATCCACCAAAGGCGTGCCGGATGTTTCCAGCCGGTCCTCCCGGGTGAACCAGCCGAGCATGGCATTGCAGGAGGTATCGGGCGGGTTGAAAAACGCCTCCTGCGCGTCCAGAATCGTCTGAAAATCCCCGGCAGAAAGCAGCTTGTCCACGGCGGAGCGGCCCAGGCCGGTTTGGAGGAAAATGGTCTCGTAATCGCTCTCCTCGGTCAGCGTAACGCGCTCATAGTCGGGGCGAAAACAGCCGTCCCGGTGCGCCCAGAACCGCTGGACCAGGTAAACCAGCAGAAGAAGAACCGCCAGCGCGGCCAGCACGCAAAGAAGCCGCTTTTGCCAGCGCCTGAGCTTCATAGGACGACCTCCCCCTTTCATAGTATGTAACATTATAACGGAAAACCAGTCATTTGGGAATAGGGGGACGTAAAAATGGACAGCCGGATCACCAAGCTGCGCGACAAGGAGATCATCGACATCCGCAACGGGAGCCGCTACGGGTATGTGGGAGATCTGGAGATCGACCTGGAGAGCGGGAAGGTAAACGCTCTGGTCGTGCCCGGCCGCCTGCGGCTGTTTGGCCTGCTGGGCAGGGAACGGGAACGGGTATTTCCCTGGGAATCCGTGCGGCGCATCGGGGAAGATATTATTCTGGTGGAGGGACCGGAGGAGGTAATTTGGGAAAAAGCAAGGAAAAAGTGAGTAAAAGATGAAAAAATCACTTGCAAAAGTATATCCGGTGTGGTAAAATACCATGGCATTACGCATGGGAGGCGGACAGGACTCCGGCTGTCCCTTTGGGGATGGAGTGGCCTGGATGAAGCGCCCAGAGGTAATAAGTACAAAAGGAGGAAATTTAAACTATGGCAGTCGTATCTATGAAGCAGCTTCTCGAGGCGGGCGTCCACTTTGGTCATCAGACCCGCCGCTGGAACCCCAAGATGGCCACCTATATCTACACCGAGCGCAACGGCATCTATATCATCGACCTGCAGAAGACCGTGAAGAAGCTGGAAGAGGCTTATAACTTCGTCCGCTCCATCTCTGAGAACGGCGGCACCATGCTGTTCGTCGGCACCAAGAAGCAGGCTCAGGAGGCCATCAAGGAAGAGGCTACCCGCTGCGGTATGTACTATGTGAACGCCCGCTGGCTGGGCGGCATGCTGACCAACTTCAAGACCATGCGCGGCCGTGTGGACCGTCTGAACCAGCTGAAGAAGATGCAGGAGGACGGCACCTTCGACATGCTTCCCAAGAAGGAAGTCATGAAGCACATGGGTGAGATCGCCAAGCTGGAGAAGTACCTGGGCGGCGTCACCGAGATGAAGAAGATCCCCTCCGCTCTGTTCGTGGTTGACCCCCGCAAGGAGCGCAACGCCATCAACGAGGCCCGCAAGCTGAACATCCCCATCGTGGCGATCGTCGACACCAACTGCGACCCCGACGAGATCGACTATGTCATCCCCGGCAACGATGACGCCATCCGCGCCATCAAGCTGATCGCCTCCGTCATGGCCAACGCCATCCAGGAAGGCAAGCAGGGCCAGGACGCCGAGCCTGCTGAGGCTCCCGCCGCTGCCGAGTAAGCGGAAAGCACCGATCTGATGAGATTTGATTGCGCCCGCCCGTGCGCGGGCGGGCGCGTCTTTATTTTAAATTAATTGGAGGTACTGTGATTATGGCTATCACTGCGAAAGATGTACAGGCCCTGCGCGAAATGACCGGCGTGGGCATGATGGACTGCAAGAAGGCCCTGACCGAGGCCGAGGGCAATATGGACAAGGCTGTTGAGATCCTGCGCGAGAAGGGTCTGGCCGCTTCCCAGAAGAAGGCCGGCCGCATCGCCGCCGAGGGTATGGCTTACGCTGCCGTTATCGACGGTGTGGGCGTTGTGGTCGAGGTCAATGCCGAGACCGACTTCGTGGCCAAGAACGAGAAGTTCGTGGACTTCGTCAAGGGCGTGGCCGCCACCGTGGCCGCCAACAAGCCCGCCGACCTGGACGCCCTGATGGCGTGCAAGTTTGTCGGCACCGATCGGACCGTCACCGAGCAGCAGCAGGAGATGGTCCTGGTCATCGGCGAGAACATCAAGGTCCGCCGCTTCGCGCTGTTCACCGAGGGCGTTTCCGTCCCCTATATCCACGCCGGCGGCAAGATCGGCGTGCTGGTCAACCTGGAGACCAACCTGACCGCCGAGCAGGTCAACGAGGCCGGCAAGGATCTGGCCATGCAGATCGCCGCTCTGAACCCCCGCTTCCTGGACAAGAGCCAGGTCACCCAGGATGTTCTGGACGAGGAGAAGAAGATCATGCTGGTCCAGATGTCCAACGATCCCAAGATGGCCAACAAGCCCGACCAGGTCAAGGAGAAGATCGTGGACGGCAAGCTGAACAAGTTCTACTCCGAGAACTGCCTGCTGCAGCAGGACTTCGTCAAGGACGGCGATGTGACCGTGGAGAAGTACCTGGCCAACGTTGCCAAGTCTCTGGGCGGCACCATCACCCTGAAGGACGCTGTCCGCTTCGAGAAGGGCGAGGGCATCGAGAAGAAGCAGGAGAACTTCGCCGAGGAGATCGCCAAGCAGCTGGCGAAGTAAGCAATCCCTCATACAAAGTACAAGGGCTCATGGCAGTTCGCTGCCATGAGCCCTTTTGCGTCGAAAAACAGGTTCGGCT
The DNA here is from genome assembly GCA_051867655.1 of Oscillospiraceae bacterium. Classification (GTDB taxonomy): domain Bacteria; phylum Bacillota; class Clostridia; order Oscillospirales; family Oscillospiraceae; genus JAJPXI01. The sequence goes on along the minus strand of JBJDYV010000089.1, from coordinate 37,815 downwards.
GCCGGAAACAGTCGTCAAATCACGTAATTATCTCCGGCGGTGTCCGACTGCACCAGGTCGGCCAGAGTGACGCTGTCCAGATAGTTGTTGATGACTTCATCCAGTCCCTTCCACAGGGGCAGGGTGCGGCATTCCGCCACGCGGGGGCAGGATTCGGCGTCCTGTTCCAGACAGGAGACCGGCGCCAGGGATTCTTCGGTCAGACGCAAAATGCTGCCCACCGTGTATAAGTCGGGCGCTTTGGTCAGCTTGTATCCGCCGCCTTTGCCCCGCAGGCCCCGCAGCAGATTCGCCTTGACCAGCAGCTTGATGATGCTCTCCAGATACTTTTCGGAGAGCTCCTGCCGCTGGGCAATCTCTTTCAGGGGTACATAGTCCTCACTCTGATGCTCTGCCAGGTCGATCATGACCCGCAGTGCGTAACGTCCTTTTGTTGAGATCAGCATGGATTATCCCTCCATTCTATATAAACCTATTATATAACATGGTTTATAGGGAAATCAACAAAAACTTTTTTACAGTTTTTCAATTCTGCCTCTTGACAAAGGAGAAATCCGGACATATAATCGCATTAACCTACGTGAAAGGTTGGTTGTTTTCTGATGAGAAAGACCGCAATCCCACAATTCCGATGTTGCCGTTGCTGCTGAAGCATCCCCATCAATCTGTTTGATTATAACAATGAATTTTTAGGAGGAACTGACAATGAGCAACATTTATACTTCTGCTGACCAGTTGATCGGGAAGACCCCGCTGCTGGAACTGGTTCACATTGAGAAGGAAGAGCAGCTGGAGGCCCGCATTCTGGGCAAGCTGGAATACTTTAACCCCGCGGGCTCCGTGAAGGACCGCATTGCCAAGGCCATGATCGACGACGCGGAGGCCAAGGGCCTGCTGAAGCCCGGCTCCGTCATCATCGAGCCCACCTCCGGCAATACCGGCATCGGCCTGGCCTCCGTGGCGGCGGCCCGGGGCTACCGCATCATTATCGTCATGCCGGAGACCATGAGCGTGGAGCGCCGCCAGCTGATGAAGGCCTACGGCGCGGAGCTGGTGCTGACCGAGGGCGCCAAGGGCATGAAGGGCGCCATCGCCAAGGCCGACGAGCTGGCGCAGGAGATCCCCAACAGCTTCATCCCCGGCCAGTTCGTGAACCCCGCCAACCCCGCCGTCCATAAGGCCACCACCGGCCCCGAGATCTGGGAGGACACCGACGGCAAGGTGGACATTTTCGTGGCTGGCGTCGGTACCGGCGGAACCATCACCGGCGTGGGCGAATACCTGAAGAGCCGGAACCCCAATGTGAAGATCGTGGCGGTGGAGCCCGCGTCTTCTCCGGTATTGAGCAAGGGCGTCTCCGGGTCCCATAAGATCCAGGGCATCGGCGCCGGTTTTGTCCCCGACGTGCTGGACACCGGGATTTACGATGAGATCATTCCCGTGGAGAACGACGACGCCTTTGCCGCCGGTAAGCAGATCGGCAAGGCCGAGGGCGTTCTGGTGGGCATCTCCTCCGGCGCCGCCGCCTGGGCGGCGATCCAGCTGGCCAAGCGGCCGGAGAACAAGGGCAAGACCATTGTGGCCCTGCTGCCCGACACCGGCGACCGCTATCTCTCCACGCCTTTGTTTGCAGACTGAATATGAAATGGGAAGCGAGGCTGCTGCCAAGCGCGGCAGCCTCGCTTTGTGATAAAATTCAGGGTTTGATTAATTGATATCCTATGGTATAATAAAAAAATCCACACAGGAGGGGAACAAAAATGGAAAAGACAAGATATGATTTGAACAAAGAGCTGGCCCAGATGCTGAAGGGCGGCGTGATTATGGACGTTACCACGCCGGAGCAGGCGCGGATCGCCGAGGAAGCCGGAGCCTGCGCCGTCATGGCGTTGGAGCGCATCCCCGCGGACATCCGCGCGGCGGGCGGCGTGTCCCGCATGAGCGACCCGAAGATGATCCGGGGCATCCAGGAGGCGGTGTCCATCCCCGTCATGGCAAAGTGCCGCATCGGCCATTTTGTGGAGGCCCAGATCCTGGAGGCCATTGAGATCGACTACATCGACGAGAGCGAGGTCCTTTCCCCGGCGGACGATGTGTACCATATCGACAAGACCAAGTTCAAGGTGCCCTTCGTATGCGGCGCCCGGGACCTGGGCGAGGCCTTGCGGCGCATCGCCGAGGGCGCGTCCATGATCCGCACCAAGGGCGAGCCGGGCACCGGCGACGTGGTGCAGGCGGTGCGCCACATGCGCGCCATGAACGCGGAGATCCGCCGTGTCCAGAACCTGCGGGAGGATGAGCTGTTCGAGGCGGCCAAGCAGCTTCAGGTGTCCCTGGACCTGCTGCGCTATGTCCACGAAAACGGCCGCCTGCCGGTGGTCAACTTCGCCGCGGGCGGCGTGGCCACTCCCGCCGACGCCGCGCTGATGATGCAGCTGGGCGCCGAGGGCGTGTTTGTGGGCTCCGGTATCTTCAAGTCCGGCGACCCCGCCAAGCGCGCCGCCGCCATCGTGCAGGCCGTGACCAACTACACGGACGCCAAGCTGATCGCGGAGCTGTCCACCGATCTGGGCGAAGCCATGGTGGGTATCAATGAGAACGAGATCGCCCTTCTGATGGCGGAGCGTGGCAAGTAAGATGACCGTCGCGATTCTGGCGCTCCAGGGCGCATTCGTCGAGCACGCCGCCATGCTGGACCGCCTGGGAGCAGAACATTTTGAAATCCGCCAGCTGCGGGATCTGGACCGGCCCTTTGACGGTCTGATCCTCCCCGGCGGCGAGAGTACTGTCATGGGTAAGCTGCTGCGGGACTTGGGCCTGTTTGAGCCCCTGCGGGAGCGCATTCAGGCGGGCCTGCCCGTGTTCGGCACCTGCGCCGGGCTGATTTTGCTGGCCAAGACCGTGGAGGGCGGCGTCCCCTGCTTTGGGACCATGGACATCGCGGTCAAGCGCAACGCCTATGGCCGCCAGCTGGGCAGCTTCTACACGGAAGAAGACTGCCGGGGCATCGGGAAGATTCCCATGACCTTTATCCGCGCGCCCTACATCGAGTCGGTCTCTGGAGACGCGGAGAAGCTTGCGGTGGTGGAGGGCAACATCGTGGCCGCCCGGCAGGGAAACCAGTTGGTGACGGCGTTCCACCCGGAGCTTTCCGAGGACCTGTCCGTCCATCAGTATTTCCTGAATATGATCCGCGCTTAAAGGCGCGAAAAGCCGGAAGACCCGCTCCCAATCATGGGAGCGGGTCTTCCGGCTTTTTATCTGTCTGGAGCGATTTCAGAGCCGCTCCAGGATATGTACCATCAGCGGCACGCGCTTAAAGGGCGTCATGAGATACAGGCCGTCCGAGTAGGGAGCGATCTCCTGCGCAATTCGGGCGGAGATCGTCACGGCCAGCTCCTCGCCCTCTTCCCGGTCTTTTCCCTCGTACAGGGCGATGATCTCGTCACAAACCCGCATACCGGAGATCTCGTTGTTCAGGAAGACGGCATTCTTGTGGCTGACCACGGGGAAAACGCCGCCCAGGATCTTGCCCTTCAGGGTCCGGCGGGCCAGCTTCAGGTTGTCCAGCGCCTCCTGAGACAAAACCGGCTGGGTCAGGAACCCGGACACGCCGTTTTCCTCTTTCTCCTGGGCCAACTTCAGCTCAACCTCAAAATTCCGGGCGTTCAGGTCCAGTGCGCCGAACATGCGGAACGGCGTCCCGAGAACCGTCTCATTCAGACTGTTGACATAGCGGGCCAGCTTCCGGGAGTTGAAATTGAATACGCTCTTGACCTCATCCCGGTTTTCGGAGGGAATGGGGTCGCCGGTGACCAGCAGCACGTTGTGGACGCCCTCAATGGACAGGCCCAGCAGCAGGGCCTTGGTGGCGTTCAGGTTGCGATCCCGGCAGGTCATGTGGGGCAGCGGTTCCACCCCCAGCTCCCGCTTGACCTTACAGGCCAGCAGGCTGCTGTCCGCCCGGGGGCGGCCGATGGGGCAGTCGGCGATGGTAACGGCGTCCGCGCCCGCGTCCCGCAGAGCCTTGACGCCGTCCAGAAAGAAGGAGACGTCGTCATCCACGGGCGGGTCCAGCTCCACCGCCACCACGCGCTTGCCGCTGTCCAGCTTTTCCGCCAGAGAGTTGACCCGGGGGGCGGGTTTGGGCTCCGGTTCCTTTCGGGTCCGGGGGGGGAGAATGATGCGGGGCACGCCAGTCAAAGCGGCGGCCGTTTTGGCGATGTGCGCCGGAGTGGTGCCGCAGCAGCCGCCGATGATGGACGCGCCGGCCTGGACGATTTGAGCGAGCTTTTGGGCAAAGTAGTCCGGCTTTCCCTGGAACACCGTCCGCCGCCCCAGCACGGTGGGGTAACCGGCGTTGGGCATGACCGAGAGCGTGACGCCGCTCAGGTCCAGCTTGCGGATGTACTCCAGCAGGTGATGGGGACCGGACACGCAGTTGAAGCCCACCGCATCCACCTCGTTCAGCGCGGCGGTGCGCTGAAGGAGCATCTGCCCGGCCAGGCCGTCGCGGGTCGTCCCGTCGAAGCCCACCGCGAAGGAGACGATCAAAAAGGCCTCCGGGCAGCGCGCCTTCAGGTGCCGGGCAAGCTCCGGGATGCCCTCGTCCGTGGGCAGGGTCTCCACCAGAAAGTGAGTCAGGCCCTGGTCCAGAAACAGGTCGGCCTGGCGGCAGTAGTTCTCCGCCTGTCCCAGTCCTTTTCCTTCCGGGGCAGGTCCCATGTCCGCGAATACATAGGCGTCGTAGGACTGCGCCGCGTCCAGGGCCAGGCGGCAGCCGGCCTCGATGATCCGGCGGGCCTGCTCCTCCTGGCCCTGCGCCAGGTCCGTGCCCGCGGCAAAAGTGTTCGTCTTGATGGCGCGGCAGCCCGCGTCCAGATAGGCGCGGTGAATGGCCGTGATCTCCTCCGGGTGCGTCATGTTTGCAAGCTCGCAGCGCTCGTCGGCGCGCCCGGGCAGCGCCGCGAAATAGGTGCCCATGGCGCCGTCGAACAATAGCGGTTTGTCCTTCAAATAAGTCCGAATATCCATTATCCCAATACCTTCCTTGCGATTTCCACAGACTGGCGGGCGTCTCTGGCGTAGTGATCCGCCCCCATATGCCGGGCGTAGTCCGGCGTGACCACGGCTCCGCCCACAAAGATTACCGGCGCTTTGGGAAGACCCTTGAGCTGCCGGATGGTCTCCTCCATGGCGGGCAGGGTGGTGGTCATCAGAGCGGACAGGCCCACCAGACGCACATTCTGCTCCACGACCGTGCGCACGACGGTCTCCGGCGGCACGTCCCGTCCTAGGTCCAGCACCTCATAGCCGTAGTTCTCCAGCACGGTCTTGACGATGTTCTTGCCGATATCGTGGATGTCACCCTGCACTGTGGCGACAATGAGCTTTCCTTTTTTGACCGGCGCGCCTCCCTTGGCCGCGAGGGAAACGCGGATGACCTCAAAGACGGCCTGGGCGGCCTGGGCGGCGCTGAGCAGCTGGGGCAGGAAGACCTTGCCCTGTTCATAGCCCTCGCCCACCCGGTCGAGAGCGGGGATCAGGTGCCGCTCCACCAGGGCCAGCTCGTCCTTAGTTTCCAGGGCGAGCTTGGCCAGTTTTCCGGCGTCGGCCTTCAGCCCGCGCAGGATGGCGTCATCCAGGGTCAACTCCTGTCCCGGCGCGGCCGGAGCCGCCGCCGCGCTCTCCCCGGTGAACCGGGCCACATAGTCCCGGCACTGGGCATCCTCCCCGGAGAGCACCCGGAACGCGGCTACCGCGTCCATCATCTCCTTTTGATTGGGGTTGATGATGGGCAGGGTCAGGCCCGCTCCCATGGCCTGGATCAGAAAATTCTGCGTGATGAGGGCACGGTTGGGAAGGCCGAAGGAGATATTCGACACACCCAGGACCGTTTGCAGTCCCAGCTCCTCCCGGACGGTACGAACTGCTTTCAGTGTCTCCGCCGCCTGGTCCTGCTGGGCGGAGACCGTCAAAGTCAGGCAGTCGATCCACACATCCTCTTTGGGGATGCCCAGGGCCAGCGCTGCATCCAGAATGCGCCGGGCGATGTCTACCCGGCCCTGGGCGGTCTGGGGGATGCCCCCCTTGTCCAGGGTCAGGCCCACCACGCTGGCTCCGTATTTTTTGACAATGGGCAGGACCCGTTCCAGAACCTCGGGCTCGCCGTTGACCGAGTTGACCGCCGCCTTGCCGTTGTAGACCCGCAGGCCGGCCTCCAAGGCGTCGGGGTTGGAGGAGTCCAACTGCAGCGGCAGGGATACCGCGCTCTGGAGCTTCTTTACCACCCGGGGCAGCATAGACACCTCGTCCACGCCGGGGTAGCCCACGTTTACGTCCAGAATATCCGCGCCCGCGTCCTCCTGCTGGACAGCCACGTCCAGGATATAGTCCAGGTCGCCCTCCAGCAGCGCCTGCTGGAAGCGCTTTTTGCCCGTGGGGTTGATGCGCTCGCCGATGACCCGCACGCCGTCCAGCCGCAGGGGAGTCACCGGTGTGCAGACGAAGGCCCCGCCGGTATACTGCCGGGGAGCGGGCTTTTTCCCGTCTAAAGCGGCTTTCAAATGCCGGATATACTCCGGCGAGGTGCCGCAGCAGCCGCCGAAGATGGTCACGCCCGCGTCCAGACAGGGGAGCAGGGCCGCGGCGAACTCCTCCGGCCCCATGCCGTAGTGCCCGTCCACGGGGTCGGGCAGACCGGCGTTGGGCTTGGCGATGACTGGCAGGCGGGTGTTTGTGCAGAGTTCTTTCAGCAGCGGGGCCAGCTGATCCGGCCCCAGAGAGCAGTTCAAACCGATGGCGTCGGCCCCAAGGCCCTCCAGCGTGTGGGCCATGGAGGCCACCGTACAGCCGGTGAAGGTCCGGCCGCTCTCGTCAAAGGACATGGTGACGAACACCGGCAGGCGGGTGTTCTCCTTCACGGCCAGCAGGGCCGCCTTGGCCTCGTACAGGTCGGTCACGGTTTCGAGGACCGCCAGGTCGGCCCCGGCCTTCTCGCCGGCGACCGCCATCTCCCGGAACAACTCATAGGCCCGCTCAAAGGTCAGGCTCCCCATAGGCTCCAGAAGCTCGCCCAAGGGCCCCACATCCAGCGCCACCCGGACATCGGTGCCCGCCGCGGCTTCTTTGGCGATGGACACGGCGGCGGTCACGATTTCCTCCACGCTGCGGCCGGTGCGCTCCAGCTTCAGGGCGTTGGCGCCGAAGGTATTGGCATAGATCACCTGACTCCCGGCGGCGATGTAGTCCCGGTATACAGAAGTCAGCAGCGCCGGGTCGGTAAGGTTCAGCAGCTCCGGCTGGCCGCCGGGAGGCAGGCCCTTTTGCTGCAGAACAGTGCCCATGGCCCCGTCCAGAAGGATGATCTGATTGAAATCAAGTTGTTCAGGGTGCACAATGCTTTCCTCCTTTGCGCAGCAAGCAGGTCTCCCGCATGGAGCAGAAACCGCATCCGCGGATGCGGGCCATCTGCGGCTTGTCCGACAGACCGATCACCGCGGTGACGGATTTTACGGGGTTCAGGATCAGGCTCTCGGTCACATGGACGCCGAGCCGGCGGGCGGTGTCCAGCCCAGCGCAGATGTCCGGCTGGAGGGACAGGGGCAGGTCGCCGTATCCGGGGCTGAAGCGGTCGGTCCGATAGCGGCTGGGGAACCGGGCGGAAATCTCCTGCTCCGCGGCGTCACAGCCGCTCTCCACAAAGGCGCTGCCGCAGGCGTCCAGGATCACGGCCCGGGCCATGTCCCGGGCCTGGGCCGCCAGCAGCCGCGCGTCGAAGGCGGCTCCCAGCGTGCAGGCCAGCAGCGCCGCCTGATCGCACTGGGCCAGCATACGTTCGGCGGTCTCTCCGGTCAGGACGATGCCGGAACCCCGCAGGCAGATCCGCCCGTCGGCATGATCCAGATTATAAATCTTATAGGTATACCGCGGCTGTATGGCGGCGGCCAGTTCGTCCGCCGCCGCGGCCACCTGCTGCCGCAGCTCTTCGGGGGCGACCCCGCCCGCGCCGAGGTACCGCAGCGCTTCGTCAACATCCGGTCTCACAGGCGATCTCCTTTCTGGGAGCATCCATGCGTGATTTCTACCATTATATCCTATTTCAGACTATTTGTATAGGAAAAAGACCTGGACATTTTTGTGAAAATGTTGTGCGGTTTTTTGCAAAAAAATTTAAAAAACACTATTGACAAAATTACCATGAAGTGCTATTATTCCAATAAACCAACCAGACAAATGGGTTTAATCAAAAAACAGGAGGGTGAAGCGAAATGAAAGAGCTGTTCTTTGAGCTGCTGCGCAGCAACTTTCGCTGTGGTCGAATGCGGAACTCCCGGGCTGACGAGGTGGCCGGGCGCATCGGCGTGCCCGCCGTTTCCCTGAAAACAGGGAACGAGATGTAGCCATACACAGTCCGGGAGCTTGCGCAGAGATCCCGGGCTTTTCTATTTGAAAAAATATTAAAAAATTAACATTGAAAGAGGTACTTACCATGAGCAACTATAAATTTGAGACTTTGCAGCTTCACGTGGGCCAGGAGCAGCCCGACCCCGCCACCGACGCCCGTGCGGTGCCCATCTATGCCACCACCTCCTATGTGTTCCATAACTCCGCCCATGCGGCGGCCCGCTTCGGCCTGGCCGATGCCGGCAACATCTACGGCCGCCTGACCAACTCCACCCAGGGCGTGTTTGAGGACCGTATCGCTGCACTGGAGGGCGGCGTGGCCGGTTTGGCGGTTGCCAGCGGCGCCGCGGCCATCACGTACACCATCCAGGCTCTGGCCTCCAAGGGCGAGCATATCGTGGCCCAGAAGACCATTTACGGCGGCACCACGAACCTGTTGGCCCACACCCTGCCCCTGTACGGCATCGAGACCACCTTTGTGGACGCCCACGATCTCGCCGAGGTGGAGGGCGCCATCCAGCCCAACACCAAGGCCATCTACATTGAGACCCTGGGCAACCCCAATTCCGACATTCCCGACATCGACGCCATCGCGGCCGTCGCCCACAAGCACGGCCTGCCCCTGGTCATCGACAACACCTTCGGCACCCCCTACCTGATCCGGCCCATCGAGCACGGCGCGGACATCGTGGTCCACTCCGCCACCAAGTTCATCGGCGGCCACGGCACCACCCTGGGCGGCGTCATCGTGGACGGCGGCACCTTCGACTGGGCCGCCTCCGGCCGGTACCCCTGGATCTCTGAGCCCAACCCCAGCTATCACGGCGTCAAATTCACCGAGGCCGCCGGGAAGGCCGCCTTTGCAACTTACATTCGGGCCATTCTGCTCCGGGACACCGGCTCCACCATCTCCCCCTTCGCCGCATTCCTGCTGCTCCAGGGTACCGAGACCCTGTCCCTGCGTCTGGAGCGCCACGCCGAGAATACCAGGAAGGTGGTGGAGTATCTGGTCAGGCATCCCCAGGTGGAGCGGGTCAACCACCCCAGCCTGCCCGACCACCCCGACCACGCCCTGTACGAGAAGTACTTCCCCAACGGCGGCGCGTCCATCTTCACTTTCGAGATCAAGGGCGGCCAGGAAGAGGCGTTCAAGTTCATCGACAACCTGGAGATTTTCTCTCTGCTCGCCAACGTGGCCGATGTGAAGAGCCTGGTCATCCACCCCGCCACCACCACCCACAGCCAGCTGACCGAGGCGGAGCTGCTGGACGCGGGCATCAAGCCCAACACCATCCGCCTGTCCATCGGTACCGAGCATATCGACGATATCATTGCTGACCTGGAAAAGGGCTTCGCTGCTGTCAGGTAAGCCCGTCCCTCTCTATTGAGAAACGCAAGGAAGCAGCGCCCCGCTTCAAGGCGGGGCGCTGCTTTTTTAGGGCCGAGAGATGAGAAGGGAGGGCCGACGGTGAAGTTGGCGATGGCGCAGATGCAAATGGCCGCATCTGTGAAAGAAAATCTGGACAAGACGCTCCAGTTTATGGAGCGGGCCGCGGACGCGGGGGCCGACCTGATCTTCTTCCCGGAAGTGCAATTGTCCCCCTTCTTTCCCCAGTACGAAAAGCGGGACGCGAAGCGGTGGGCCATGGCCACTGACGCGCCGGAGATCGGGGCGATCCGGGAGGCCTGCCGGAGACTTCACATCTTCGCAAGCCCCAATGTGTATCTAAAGCAGGGCGGCCGCCGCTATGACGCCTCCCTGATGATCGGCGGGGACGGCGAAATTCTGGGCGTGTCCAAAATGGTGCATATCGCCCAGTCCAAATATTTTTATGAGCAGGATTACTACACGCCGTCCGATGAAGGTTTCCGGGTCTACGAAACGCCCTTCGGCAAAATCGGCATCGTCATCTGCTTCGACCGCCACCTGCCGGACGGTATTCACAGCTGTGCGCAGCAGGGAGCGGAGTTGGTGATCATCCCCACCGCGAATATTTTGGGCGAGCCGTTGGAACTCTTTACATGGGAGGTTCGGGTGCAGGCCTTCCAGAACACGGTGTTCGCGGCCATGTGCAACCGTGTGGGGCGGGAGGACGAAGTGACTTTCGCCGGGCAGTCTCTGCTGGCCGCACCCAACGGGGGCTTGCTTCTCAAGGCCGGAGATCGGGAAGAACTCCTGCTTCTGGAGGTGCCGCTGGAGGAGACGGCACGGGAGCGGGCGGCGCGGCCGTGGCTTACGCTATGAAACAGAGAAAGGTACGGAGGGAAGATGGCTGAGGATCAAGCAAAGAGCGCGCTGATCGCCATGAGCGGCGGGGTGGACAGCTCGGTGGCCGCCTGGCTGATGCTGCAGGAGGGATACCATTGCGAGGGAACCACTATGCGCCTGTACCGGAATGAGGACCTTGGATTGAGCCAGTTTCACACCTGCTGCTCCCAGCAGGACATTGACGACGCCAGCGAGGTGGCCTTTCAGCTGGATATCCCCTATGAGGTGCTGGACTTCACCCTGGATTTCAAGGAGCAGATCATTGGCAAATTTATCCGCACCTATGAGGCGGGCGGGACGCCCAACCCCTGCATCGACTGCAACCGGTATATGAAATTTGACAAGCTGCTCCAATTTGCCGAAGAAAAGGGGCTGAACTATATTGTGACCGGCCATTACGCCCGCATCGAGTACGACGAAAACTCCGGCCGGTATCTGCTGAAAAAGTCGCTGGACGCGGGCAAGGATCAGAGCTATGTGCTGTATATGCTCACGCAGGAGCAACTCAAGCGCACGCGGTTCCCTCTGGGGAACAAGACCAAGGCGGAGGTGCGCGCCCTCGCGGAGCGGCTGGGCTTCTGCAACGCCCGCAAGCACGACAGCCAGGACATCTGCTTCGTGCCCGACGGCGACTATGTGAAATTCATGGAGCAATACACCGGCAAGCACTACCCGGAAGGGGATTTTCTGGACCTGGACGGGCGCGTCGTCGGCCGCCACCGGGGCGCGGTGCGCTACACCCTGGGCCAGCGCAAGGGCTTGAACCTGGCCATGGGCGCGCCGGTGTACGTCTGCGGCAAGGACATGGAGGCCAACACCGTTACCGTGGGGTCGGAGGAGGCCCTGTATTCCCGCGTCCTGTTTGCGGAAGAAATGAACTGGATCTCCGTCCCCCGGCTGGAGGGACCCCTGCGTGTGAAAGCCAAGACCCGGTACCGCCAGACGGAGCAGTGGGCCACAGTTTACCCGGAGGGGGAGGGCCGTGTGCGTCTGGAGTTCGACGAGCCCCAGCGGGCGGTGACTGTCGGGCAGGCCGTGGTGCTGTACGACGGCGATGTTGTGGTGGGCGGAGGGACGATCACGGAGGTCCCATGATTTATCTGGACTATTCCGCCAACACACCGGCGGATCCCGCCGTGCTGGCGGCCTTCTGCAAAACCGAGCAGACCTATATGGGAAACCCAAACTCCACCCACCCCGCCGGGCAGGCCGCGCGCGCCGAGATGGCCCGGGCGACGGAGCGCATTGCCGGGCTGCTGGGGGTCAGCCCTGCGGAGATCATCTACACCTCTGGAGCCAGCGAGTCCAATAACCTGGCGATTAAGGGGATCGCCCAGGTCTCCCGGCATACGGGCCGACATATCATCTCCACCGCTTTGGAGCACGCCTCCGTGGGCGGGGCGCTGACCGTGTTGCAGGAGCAGGGCTGGGAGATCGATTTGGTGGATATTTGCCGCGATGGGACGATTGACCTGGAGCAACTGCGCAATCTGCTGCGGGAGGACACGGTTCTGGTGTCCGTCTGCGCGGTGGATAGTGAGCTGGGGACGGTGCAGCCCATCCGTCAGATCGCGGAGATTCTGAAGAAGTTTCCCCACTGCCGCTTTCATGTGGACGCCACCCAGGCGGTGGGTAAGACCGAACTGGTGTGGGACGGCGTGGATACCATGAGTATCGCGCCCCACAAGTTCTACGGCCTTAACGGAAGCGGACTGCTGCTGAAACGGAATGGTTTGGTGATCGAGCCGCAGATCCACGGCGGGGCCGGCGCCACCGCCTACCGCAGCGGGACGCCCGCCCTGGCGCTGGCGGCCTCCACCGAGAAAGCCCTGGAGCTGGCGCTGACGAACCAGACCGAGCGGGTGCAATATGTGCGGGAGCTGAACCGCAGCCTGCGCGCCGCCCTGCTGGAATATCCGGAGGTGCGCCTGAACAGCCCGGAGGGCGCGGTGCCGCACATTCTGAATCTCAGCGTCCGGGGCGTCAAGGGCACCGTGTTCCAGCGCGCTCTCGGCGAGCGGGGCGTGTGCGTGTCGGTCAAGTCGGCCTGCTCCACGGCGGGGACGCCGTCCAAGGCCGTGTTTGCCGTCAGCCGGGACCGGAAAAACGCCCTGTCCTCCTGGCGCATCAGTCTCAGCCACCTGACCACACAAAATGAACTGACAGAATTTTTGCGGGTGTTTGACGCCTGCTATAAGGAGCTGGTACCATGAAAAATCCCCTGCACTATCAGCTTTCCGAATACGACTGCGGGCCGACCTCCGTGCTCAACGCCATGAGTTACCTGTTCCAGCGGGAGGAGATCCCGCCCGAGATCGTGCGCAACATCATGCTCTACTGCCTGGACTGCTTTGGCGCGGACGGGGCCAGCGGAAAAAGCGGCACCTCCTGCATGGCCATGATGTTTTTGAGCAACTGGCTCAACGGCTTCGGGCAGGCGGGGCACCTGCCCATCTCCAGCCGCTACCTGTCCGGTGAGGCGGTGCATCTCCGGCAGAACGGCAGCATCTGGGACGCGCTGCGCCGGGGCGGGGCGGCGGTGGTGCGGCTGGATCTGGACGGGTGGCACTATGTGCTGCTGACCGGGATACAGGGAGACTCCGTTTTCATGTTTGACCCGTACTATCTGGACACTTCCCCGGGGGAGGGGATCGAGATGGTGACCGACCACCCCGGCGCGTATAACCGCATCGTCCCCGTCCGGTATTTTGAGCGGGAGACGCGGGAGCTTTACTCCCTGGGCCCGGTGGAGAGCCGCGAGGCGGTGCTCCTGTTCAACGAGCAGACGAAGCTGACGGCGGAGAAGACCATTGAGTACATGATTTAAAAACTGCCGGCCGCCGGGCTTGAACCCATGACCGGCCTGTGATAAAATTGCGCTGACAATTCAAATGGACAGGCCTGACGTCAATATGGAGGAAAAAGCATGAACTTTGACGAATATATTGAGCGGCGGGGGACTGACTGCTGCAAGTGGGACGATTATGCCGATGTGTTTCCCGGCATGGACGTCAGCGATACGGTGCCCATGTGGGTGGCTGATATGGATTTCCGGTGCCCGCCGGAAGTGGTGGACGCTGTCGTCAAGCGTGCCCAGGCGGGGCTTTACGGCTACAATGTGGACCAGACCGAGGGGTATGACAACGCGGTTCTGGGCTGGATGAAAAAGCGGTACGGCTGGGACATTGACCGGGAGTGGATCGTGTTCACGCCCGGCGTGGTGCCCGCGCTGTCTCATGCGGTCCAAGCTCTGACCGAGCCGGGGGACGGGGTGATCATCCAGCCGCCGGTCTACTACCCCTTCCGCAGAAGCGTGGAGAACAACGGCCGGGTGGTGCGAGATAACAGTCTGATCCTGGAGGAGGATACCTATGGGATGAACGTTGACCAGCTGGAGGAGCTGGCCGCCGAGCCGCGGACCAAGCTGATGATCCTCTGCAGCCCTCACAACCCCGTTGGACGGGTATGGAGCAGGGAAGAGCTGGAGCGGGTTTGCACGATCTGCCGCCGCCACGGCGTCACCCTCATCTCCGACGAGATCCACGCCGACCTGCTGATGAAGGGCGTTTCCTTTACTTCCACCGGCCCCGTGGCGCAGGCGTGCGGCACAGACTGCATCTCCTGCTACGCGCCCAGCAAGACCTTCAATATGGCGGGACTTCAGTCCTCCGCCATTATCATTCCCAACCCGGAGATCCGGGCCAAATTCCGCCAACAGATGGCAAAGAGCAGTATACCCAGCATGAATGTTTTTGCGGGTGTCGCCCTGGAGGCCGCCTGGACGTATGGGGAACCGTATATCAAAGAGGTCATGGAGTACATCGAGGCCAACATCGACTACGCCATTGATTTTGCCGAGCGGTACACCCCCAAGATCAAATTCCGGAAGCCCCAGGGGACTTACCTGGTCTGGGTGGATCTGCGCGGCCTGGGGCTGGATACGGAGCAGGCGGAGCGCTTCTTTGTGGAGCGCGCCAAGATCGCCGTAGACCTGGGTACCTGGTTCGGCTGCGAGGGCGCCGGCTTTGTGCGCATGAACTTTGCCTGTCACCACAGCACGCTGGAAAAGGCGTTGAAGCAACTGCACGCAGCCTACGAAAAAGAATTTGCCTGAGGGTAATAAACGGCCGCCGGTATTTCCGGCGGCCGTTTTCAGTACTCAGTACATAGGGATAAAGAAGAGCCAGGGGGCGGTGACGATGGCCATGGTCAGGGCGATGATGTGCTTCTGTCGGCCAGTCAGCAGGGTGCAGGAGCGCATGGCCCGCTTGTCGAAGAAGTAGATGCACACGCCAGCCAGAGCCACGCCGATCAGCGTCCACACAAAGGCCGCCGGGTGCTTGAAGGGATTGCTGATGACATATTCTGCGAGAGCGGGAAGAAACATCCAGACCACGCCCACCGCGTCGGCGGCGAAGCCCAGCAGCCAGAATCTCCACCAGAGCTTTTTCAGAACGGCCTTTTTCTGCGGATGCTTCAAGGCCAGCAGGGCCAGCAGCAGTACCGCGCAGTCGATGATCAGATTGCCCGGAATGGTGATCAGCCACACCTGCGGAAGCAAAATCAGGAGCCAGATGGGCAGGATGATGTTATACAGCTTTGTCTGTTTCATGGCGCCGTCTCTCCTTCACACCGTTGATTATGAACATCGTTTTTCGCCTTCTGTTTCGTCCTGTGATTCAGTCACATGGCCCTTTTGAAACGCTGTCCGAGTGCGCAGCCCACTAAGGAGCCGATCAGGGCGAACGCGGCCATCATGGCGCAGAAGCTCCAGAACAGACTATCCCAGCCGGTGACGGTTTCGCACCGTATCAAGAGGATCAGGAGCACAAAGCCGACCAGGACAGGGATCACAAAACGCCCTCTTTCGATCTTGGTCAGAGCTGTGAGCAGCCCCTCAAGGACGCAAAGGATAATGCCGGGCAGTAGTAGAATGAAAAAGATGAAGGATTCTTCCATATTATTCCTCCTTTTTCCCATGCTGTTCTTTCAGTCCCAGGGCCCTGCGCAGTTTGCGCAGCTCGGCGTACCAGGTGACCCAGCGGACGCCCCAAATCAGGAGATAGACCAGTGCCAGCGCAGCCAGCTCCATCAGCCAGACCAGCCACTCGCCCCAGTTCCACCAGCACAGCCAGACCAGAGCGGAGAACACAGCGGCGGTATAGACGAAATGGAGGGCGGAGCGGACAAACAACTGCTTCCCGTCCTCGGCAAAGGGAAGGGTAGCTACCCCGATCCCCGCGCCCAAGGCAAAGTAAAGGGCGAACTGGATGACCGCCGCCAAGTGCTTCGAGCCAACCAAATCAGCCAGATCCGGACTCACCGGAAGCAGCGCCGGGCCGCCCCAACCCAGACCGCCGTGCAGGAGGGCATTGAAGAAAGCCCCCACAAAGTACAGAAAGGCTGTTCCGATGACTCCGCCTGCAAAAATGCGGATGAGCCAGGCTTTTTTGCCATTGTTCACCCCTGTTACCTCCTTCCCAGTCCGACCGCTTCCTTGATCTTCTTCACATACCGCCGGGAGGCATAGCACACCGCCGCGCCGCCCGCCAGAGTGATTTTAATGGTTCCGGTCAGGGACATGTCCAGAGCGGTCACCCGCTTCAGGTTGACGATCTCCGACTGGGAAATGCGCACGAAGGTGTGTCCGTCCAGCCGTTCCTCCAGCTCATACAGCCGCAGGCGGACGGTGCAGACCCGGCCGTCGGCGAGCTGGGCGAGGACCCCCTTGTCCGCGGTGTAAAAGCGCAGGATGTCCGCCGCCGGACACCGCACGGCCCGGTCCCTCTGCCAGAGGGTGGGCGGCTCAGGTGCCAGAGCGGCAATGCGCGCGGCCAGCTCCTCCGCTTGGGCGGTTAGTTCCGGGGTTTCGATGACCACCGTCGGCTCCTCCCGTTCCGGGACGATGCGGATCTCCACCTTCACGGCTCTCCCTCCCTTCTTCCTTACTTGTAGTATATGGAAAAAAGGGCCGCCTGTCCATGCTTTTCGGACAGACGGCGATTTTTTTGGGATATTCGGTTTCAGGAGATAACCTCGCTCCCCACGGTATAGGTCCAGGTGCCATCTTCCGCCATTTGGGCGGAGCAGTCGGAGAAATAATAGGCCCCGGTGCCGTTGCGCCACTTTTCGGCGTCAAAGACGCCCTCCGCCGAGCCGGTCAGGGAGAACAGGCAGCCGTCCTCCCAGAACAGGTGCTCCCGGTCGATGTACCCCTGCTCGCACAGCTCCTCCCAGGTGCCCACGATGGGGAACAGCCCGTGGAGCTCCCCGAAGCGCCAGGCCACGGCGGCCTTCTCACTTTCCGTCAGGTCTGTCAGCCGGGACAGGTCCACGCCCAGCTCGGTGATGCCGGTATTCAAACCGGGGTCCACATTCCACAGATCCTCCAGCACCTGGAGGTAGAGCCCGCAGCGGTCATTGACCGGGGCTTTGGTCAGTTCCACGGCGCTGACGCCTTGAAACTGGGCAGGGTAGGTTTCCAGGATGGTTTCAAAATAGACGTTGATCAGTTGACCATCCCGCGGGGTAAAATCCAGCGGCATTTTGTTCACATTCAGGGTATAGACCGCTCCGGCGGAACCGTCATTTTCGGCCAGAAGCAGGCTGCCTGTTTCCGCTCCGTCCACGATGCGGAAGGTGGCAAACCAGGGCGGCCCGTCTACGGGTCCAACAAGATCAGTGGTCCCGTCCTCCGTGCAGCCGGCGGGGGAGACATCCGGCTCCTCTGCCGGAGGGCAGTAGGATTGCCCCTGGCTGGTGCAGCTGGCCAACAGGAAAAGCCCCAGCAGCAGGGCCAACATTCTGGTGATGTGTTTCATTTGGATCGTCCTCCTTTTACTCTCTTGGACGAAAGTTTGAGGGAAATGTTCCCAAGTACTTGACATCCTCTTCAAAACTGTTATACTAAGCAAATGATAATAATGCAAACAAAAGTTTAGGAGGTGGCCGCCGTGACCCAACGGGAGCGGGAGCTGCTGCGCTGGATCGAGGAGGACCCCCTGATCTCCCAGCAGGAGCTGGCGGAGAAGGCGGGCATTACCCGGTCCTCCGTGGCGGTGCATATTTCCAACCTGATGAAGAAAGGCTATATTGCCGGAAAGGGCTATGTGCTGCGCACGGCCACCTACGCGGTGGTGGTGGGCGCGGTGAATATGGACATTGGCGGCACCGCCGCCGCGCCCCTGGTGGCTGCCGACTCCAACCCCGGCCGGGTGCGCATGAGCCTGGGGGGCGTGGGACGCAACATTGCCCACAACATGGCTCTGCTGGGGGTGGACACCCGGCTGATTACCGCCTTTGGGGACGACCTGTATGCCCAGAAGCTCGCCGCCTCCTGCGGGGAGCTGGGCATCGACATCTCCCAGTCCCTGACGGTGCCCGGCGGCGCCACCTCCACCTATGTATTCTTGGCCGGCCCGGACGGGGACATGGCCCTGGCGGTCTCCGATATGGAGATCTATGAGCACATGACCCCGGCCTTCCTGTCCGCCCGGCAGAGCTATTTGAACAACGCCCAGCTGATCGTGGCGGATACCAACATCCCGGCGGAGACTCTGGCCTGGCTGGCGGAGAACGCCAAAGTCCCCATTTTTGCCGATCCGGTGTCCACGGCCAAAGCGGTGAAGCTGAAGCCCATTCTGGGCAGGCTCCACACCCTGAAGCCCAACCGCCTGGAGGCCGAGTTGCTGTCCGGCGTGGCCATCACCGACGACCAGA
Source organism: Oscillospiraceae bacterium (assembly GCA_051867655.1). Lineage (GTDB taxonomy): Bacteria > Bacillota > Clostridia > Oscillospirales > Oscillospiraceae > JAJPXI01. The sequence continues at coordinate 19,421 of JBJDYV010000089.1, read as the reverse complement.
GCCTGGAGCGCGCCGCCTCCGCCTTATTGGACACTGGCCTGCACCGGGTATTCATCTCCCTGGGCGGGGACGGGGTGTACGCCGCCGACCACACCGGCGCGCGGTGCCGCCTGCCCTGCATTCCCGGCAGGATGGTCAACACCACCGGCTGCGGCGACGCCTTCATGGCCGCCCTGGCCTGGGCCTATCTGGAGGGCACCGATCTGGAGCACACCGCCCGGGCGGGTCTGGCCGCCTCGGCCATCGCCATGGAGGGTGCGCAGACCATTAACCCCGCCCTGAGCGTCAACGAACTGCGCCGGAGGCTTGCGTAACATGTGGTTTCTCTTTGTCCAGGCCCTGGGCCTGATCCCGTCCATCATCGCCTTTACCGCCCTGCAGAGCGGCAGCCGCAGACGCATCCTGTCCCTCCAGTTTTTGTGCTGTGTGATGTGGATCGCTCACTATGCTCTGCTGGGCGCGGCCACCGGCGTGATCATCAACCTGCTGGGCCTTCTGCGGGCGGTGGTGTGCTCCTACAACGACCGGAAATGGGCCAGGAGCAAGTGGTGGCTGGTCTTCTTCCTGGCATGCTACGCCGCTTCCCCGCTGCTGACCTGGGATGGCCCCTACTGCCTGCTTCTGGGTGCGGCCATGATGCTGACCACCGTGGCCCTGTGGGTGAACAACATGCGCCTGACCCGGCTGCTGTACCTGTGCAACTCCCCGTTGGTGCTGATCTATAACCTGATCGCCGGCTCCTGGTCGTGCACCATCATTGAGGTGTTCGCCCTGATCTCATTTATCATCGCCGTGTGGCGTTTCGATATCCGTCCCGCCCTGAAATCCCGGGCGGATCACTGACTCATAACATTTGGAGGTTGATTACCATGCTGAACAAATATCTGGACATTTCCCCCGAGGTGGCGGAAGCCCTGAAGAACAACAAGCCCGTGGTGGCCCTGGAGTCCACCATCATCTCCCACGGCATGCCCTATCCCCAGAACGTGGAGACCGCTCTGAACGTGGAGCGCATCATCCGGGAGTGCGGCGCGGTGCCCGCCACCATCGCCGTCATCGGCGGCCGCCTGAAGGCGGGCTGCACCCAGGAGGAGATCGAGCACCTGGGCAAGAAGGGCCTGGCCGTCACCAAGGCCAGCCGCCGGGATCTGCCCGTGCTGGTGGCCCGGGGCGAGGACGGCGCCACCACCGTCACCACCACCATGATCATCGCCCATATGGCGGGGATCAAAGTATTCGCCACCGGCGGCATCGGCGGCGTCCACCGGGGTGCCGAGACCACCATGGACATCTCCGCCGACCTGGAGGAGCTGGCCCAGACCCCCGTCATGGTGGTGTGCGCCGGGGCAAAGTCCATCCTGGACCTGGGCCTGACCCTGGAGTACCTGGAGACCCACGGTGTGCCCGTCATCGGCTTCGGCACCAAGGAGCTGCCCGCCTTCTACACCCGCAAGAGCGGATTTTCCGTGGACTATGAGATCGACAGCGCCGAAGAGCTGGCCGCCGCCTTCCATGTGCAGCGGGAGCTGGGGTACAAGGGCGGTATGCTGGTGACCAACCCCATCCCCGAGGAGTACTCCATGGATGCCGACGTCATCAACAAGGCCATCGACGCCGCCGTGGCCGAGGCCAACGCCCTGGGTATCCACGGCAAGGAGACCACGCCCTTCCTGCTGGCCAAGATCAAGGACATCACCGGCGGCGACAGCCTGGCCTCCAACATCCAGCTGGTGTACAACAACGCCCGCCTGGCGGCTCAGACCGCCGCTGAGCTGTGCAAACTGGGGTGAACAGGAAAGTAAAACCGCCCCGCGGTACACCGCGGGGCGATTTTACTGCAAAATCGCTTGCAGAAAAGGCGGGGGTGCTGTATAATTCCTGTAAGAAGCTGGAAAAGGATGATTGATTATGGTTCAGGTTCCCATTTTAAACACGTCCATGGAGTTGGCGCAGTATGCCGACCGGTGGACCTTCAACGAAAAGTACGATTGCTGGTGCCTGGAGGATGTCCTCTACACCCCCGCGGCGAAGGTCCCGGCCTTCCAGCGGCTGAGCATTTTCGCCCCCAGGGAGCTGGTGAACGAGGACGGCACCATTCCCGCGGCGGCCCGGTCCGTGCCCGTGGTCTTCGCCAACAGCGCCGCCGGATATATGCAGATGCCCCATACCTGGCTGGATAGTCCGCGCTGTACCGCGCCCCAGTATCTGGAGCGCGGCTGGGTGTATGTCACCTGCGGCTGCCGGGGCCGGGATTCCCGGGACGAGGCGGGAAAGCTGGTGGGGAAAGGCCCCAGCTGTCTGATCGATCTGAAGACGGCCCTCCGGTTCCTGCGGCACAACCGCGCCTGCCTGCCCGGCGACTGGGACCGGATCGTCAGCGTGGGCTCCAGCGCGGGCGGCGCCATGAGCACGCTGCTGGCGGTTACCGGGGACAACGAAAGCTACCTGCCGCTCCTGCGGGAGAACGGCGCCTTCCTGGAGGAGAGCGATGCCGTCTGGGCCGCTCAGATCTATTGCCCCATCGTTGATCTGGAGCATGCGGACATTGCCTATGAGTGGATGTTCCAAAAAGATGTGGTCAGCGAAGAGGGGGCCCTGACGCCCTTCCAGACCGCCCTGTCCCCGGTGCTGGCAAAGCGGTATATCCAGTACTTTAACTCGCTGGAGCTGAAGGACCCTGCCACCGGGGAGCCCCTGCGTCTGAACGAGGACGGCCGGAGCGGCAGCGGCTACGACTATCTGATGGCGCGGCTGGATGACTCCGCCACGGACTATCTGAAACGTCTGCAGCAGGGGAAGCTTGCGCAGGAATACAGCGTGGAGGACTATCTGTCCGGCAATTATACATACAGGACTCGTGCGCCCAGGGGGCCCAGGAAGCCGCAGGAGGAACCGGACGCCCGCACGCCGGGGGAGAAGATGCTGCGCCCGCCCAAGGAGCAGCAGACGGCTCCGTCCGGTCCGCAGATGGTCGAGGTGCACGGCGCGGACAAGCACGCCTGGCTGACCTGGGACGGCCAGCGGGCCCATATTTCCGATCTGGATTCCTATGTACTGAATCACCGCCGCCGCATGAAGCCCTGTACATCCTTTGACCGGCTGGAGGCGGACAGCGGCGAAAACCAGGCGTTCGGCACGCCGGAGGCGGATTACGTCCACTACAACGGCGTCCTGGCCGACGCCGTGGCCGAGCTGGCGGAACAGTTCCCGGAGGAGGCCGCCCGCTATCAGGCCGCCTTCGCGCAGGCGAAAGGCGACGCGGATCTGGCCGAGCGGGTGCGGCTGTACAACCCCCTGGCCTTTATCGGCACGGGCGGAGAGAGCAGGCAGGCCGAACATTACCGCATCCGCGTGGGGGCCAGCGACGCAGATACGTCCTTTACCATCGGCATGACCCTGGCTTTAAGGCTGGTCAACGCCAATTGCGGCAGTGTGGACTACGCCCTGGTCTGGGAGCAGCCCCACTGCGAGGCGGACTATCCCGGCGAGGTCTGTGACTGGATCGCATCCATCTGCAAGAAGTAAGATCAAACGTAAAAGGGCCCTGAAATCAACCGATTTCAAGGCCCTTTTTGACAGATTCAGACAACGGTGATCCGGCTTGTTTTCCATTTGCCGGAGACCAGAAAGCAGATGGACACGGCGATGCCCAGCAGGGGGGCCAGGGAGTAGGCCAGACCGATGCCGTTGAAGCCCAACGAGGTGTAATTGCTCAGCAGGAACGCCGCCAGATAGCGGATGGCGAAGGACATGGTGACGGAGGAAACCATGGTGACCGTTGTATATCCCGCGCCGGTCAGCACGCCGTACATACAGAACATGGTGACCTCGGTAAGGAAGCAGATGGCGTACAGGCGCAGGTAATCGACGCCGACCGCGGCGACGGCCGGGTCACTGGTGAACAAAGCGTACATCCTTTCCGGGAAGAACTGGCAGAGCAGGCAGAACGCGCCGGAGATGGAGAGCGAGACAACCAGGCCGCAGGCCAGGCCCCGGAGAATGCGTTTGTAATTACCCGTGGGGTGGTTCTGCGCTGTCATGGTCACGATGGCCGACATACAGGCCAGACCGGGCAGGTTGCCGAAGGAGCCGATCTTCGCTGCGGCGCCCGCGGCGGCGGAGGCGGCGACACCGTAGGTGTTGATCAGCGAGTTGATGAGAAGGAAGGAGATGCTGGTGCAGACATACTGGATGGCCTGGGGCAGGCCCACGGCCAGAAGACCTTTCAGCTTTTGCGGATCGATCCGGAGCGAGGCGGGACGGAAATCGAACAGCTCGGTGCTGCGCTTGGTGAACAGGAGCACCAGGGCCATACTGGTGGCCTGGCTGATGATGGTGGCCGCTGCCGCACCCGCCGCGCCCCAGCCAAGCACGGCCACGAACAGAAGATCGAGGATGACGTTCTCAATGGTGGTGATGACCACATAGATCAGGGGGTGCAGCGACTCGCCGATGCCCCGCAGGGCCGCGCTGAACACCCCGTACACATAGACGAACACCGTTCCGGCCATACAGATGATGAGATAACTCTCCGTCTGCCGGAAGCTCTCCTCCGGCGTGTTCAGCGCCCGGAGAATGGGCTGGCGCAGAAGGATGACCCCGACGGTAAAAAGAATAGCCAGCAGAAGGAGAAAGGACAGTGTGGAGCCGACGTAGCTTTTCATCTCATCTTTTTTCTTCATGCCGAACAGCCGGGCCACGAAGACGGAGCAGCCGTTGGACAGGCCGTTGCACACGCACAGGACCAGCGATGTGAGCAGTCCGCCGATGCTGACCGCCGACATGGCGGCGGTGTCGGTGAACTGTCCCACGATGATCATGTCCACAATATTGTAGACCGCCTGCAGCAGGTTCATGCCCAAGATGGGCAGGGCAAAGGCAATCAGTTTCTTTGCCACGCTGCCGGTAGTCAGATCATTTCTGTCGTTCATAGAGGTCTCCTGTTCTTCTTTCCGGGATACAGACAAAGTGGCATTGGAAGTAAGCCAATGCCACTTTGTCTGTATCCCGGAGCGGCCCGATGAGGCCGCTTATTCTTCCACCCGGACTTCTGCCCCGCAGTGCGGGCAGCGGCTGGGGCAATTTGAGGTGCGGAGATCGACGCCGGAATCACTGCCGAGCACGCTCTTCCTGCAGTTAGGACAGCGGAACAGGCGCTTCATGCAGGTTGCGCCCAGCAGGCTGACGATCAGGCCGCCGGCGAGCAAGGCGATACTCGCGGTCCCAAAGGTATCGGACGAGATGTAAAACAGGATCGCGCCCAGCGCGGCGAGACCGATCCCGCCCCACATGATGATCCGGGTTGCCAGCAATTTTTTCTTTGAAACGATCAGCATGGAAATCCTCTTTTCAATCTGCCGGCAGGGCCGGCTTCCATGGTGGAAATCTTTTAAATATTGTAACAGAAGAGCTGTAAAAGGACAAGAAAAAAGTGAAAAAAGTCTTGACATAAGTAGATTATCTACCTATAATGATAGGTAGATAATCTACTTATGGAGGGAATATGATGGCGTTTGACAAAAGCTTGCTGGCCGGAAGCAGCACCATGCTCATTCTGAAGCTGCTGGAGGGGCAGGACATGTACGGATATCAGATGATCGAGGAGCTGGCCCGGCGTTCGGACCACACCTTTGAGCTGAAGACGGGCACGCTGTACCCGCTGCTGCACGGACTGGAGGAAAAGGAGCTGATCACCGCCTATGAAAAGGACGAAAACACCCAGCGCCCCCGGCGGTATTACCACCTGACGCGCAAGGGCCGGAAGCTGCTGGAGGAGAAGCAGGTGGAATGGGATGCGTATACGAAGGCGGTGAGCCGCGTTTTGCAGGGAGGTGCCAGCCTTGCAGCAGTCTGACAAATTCAGGGACTACGCCGCGCTCGTGTGCGGGCAGCTTCGCTGGAAAAAGGCCCGGCCGGTGATCGCCCGTGAGATCGAAACGCACTTGCAGGACCAGTGTGACGCCCTGGTGCGCGGCGGGATGGGGGAGGAGGAAGCCATCGACGAATCCATCCGTCAGATGGGCGACGCGGTGGAGATCGGCACGAGCCTGGACCGCGTGCACCGCCCGAAGCCGTCCTGGGGTCTGCTGGTCCTGACCGGCATTCTGCTGCTGGCGGGATTGGGCATTCATATCTTTATTACTTGTGACAGTGTTTTTTCCGGCCGGCTTCTCTTTCATTTGATCGCCGCGCTTCTCGGATTCGGCTGCCTCATCGGTGCCTACTTTATGGATTATACGATCCTGGGGAAATGGCCGCTGGCGTTTTTCGCCGGAGCGATCGCGCTGATCAGCTGTGTGATCTTATTCGACCCAGCGGGTGCAAGAGGCCGTTCCTATATTGCGGCACAGCTGACCTTGCTGCTGCCCCTGGCTTACGCCGCGCTGCTGTACGGGCTGCGCGGGAAGAGGTATCTGGGGCTGGCTTTCGCACTCGTCGGCCTGGCGGTTCCGTGCGTCTTTTGCGCTATCATTCCGTGCGTGGCGGGGCTGCTGATCACGGCGGCGGCCTGGGGGGACTGGTTCAAAATCGGAAAAGGGCGCGGCCTGATCCTTTTGGGCGCGCTTGTCCTGGTGGGCGCCGCGACGGTATTCCTGTACATTTGGAGCAGCGCCTATTTGAGGGAACGCATGGAATTGGCTTTTCATCCGGAGCTTGACCCCACGGGGCGCGGATGGACGGGCATGCTGATCCGGGAAGTACTGGCTGGTGCGCGGCTGGTGGGAAAAGGAACATTGGAAGCCTATGAAGCAGTCACCCCGTTTTTATTGGAGAGTACAGACTTTTTGCTCACGTACCTGATCCACCGCGTCGGCTGGATCTCACTGATCGTCCTTCTTGCAGTGTTCCTCGTCTTCTTCGCGGCTGCCGTTCACAAGTGCCTGAAGCAGAAGAACATGCTGGGAAGGCTGGCTTCTCTTTCGGTGATCCTGACCCTGGCACTCCAGGTTTTGCTCTATGTGTGCCTCAATTTGGGGATCTGCCTTTTCGGCGGCATCTCTCTGCCGCTGATCTCCTACGCCAATACGGCGCTGGTGGTGAATATGGCGCTGATCGGCGTGATGCTCTCCGCCTTCCGGACCGGATTGCTGGTCCGGGATGGGGAACAGCCCTGGGCAAAGCGGTCCCGCTGGGCCGACCGGGTGCGGTGGAAGGACGGCGAGCTGACCATATCCTTCAGGAGAACGCTCCCATCGTAACGAAAGCCCCTCCGGTTTTTGAGCCGGAGGGGCTGATCGTTTTTTTGCCTAAATAAAGAAGCAAATTATTCCAATGATGACGACAACACCGCCGCCGATTCGCCCCAGCCCCAAGGCCAGGTCCGAGGGTTCGGCGTCTTTATAGCGCCAACCATGACTGATATACCACAAAGTCCGGGGAGAGGCTGCTTGGAAAATGCCTGCCGCGACAAGCAGAACCCCCAAAAACCAGTGCCCCGAATTGTTTCGTGCGGAAGGCCGCCCCTGCTCAAGAACGGACCAAAGTGTATCCCCGGAGACATAGCGTTCCGCGTCATAGTCATCGCTCCAACCGCCTTCGCCCGTATTCCCGGTCTGGTTCCAAAAATATGTGGAGCCGTCCGGATAGGTCACTTTGAATCGCATGCTGTTTCCATTGCCTGACAGTTCAAACTCACACACATGGCCGTCGAAGGTGATCGTCTGATTATTCTGGTCCACGGTGTAGGTCTTTCCGCCGTATTCCACATCATAGACGTTGGGATCACCGGTGTTTTTTCCGCAGGCAGTCAGAAGCAGCAGGAACAGAACGATCCCCATCAGTAAACTGCGTTTCATATGAGCCTCCCAATCTTGCGTCACGCACCGTAATTTTCACATGGATATCCGCCCTCATGAGTCGTTGGACGCTGCGATCACGCAGTCGATAGCCAGAACCACCGCGAGCGCGATCAGCTCGTCCTGGGGGGCTGCAACATCCAATTCATAGCAGTCGCCCCATGTCATCCATTCCTTATGAATGGTTACAATGGTGCGATCCGCCTGGGTGATTTCGTATTCATGGCCCATGATGCTGCCCCTGACGTCCCACCCCGGCCCTTCAATGCTGTATCGGGGGGACAGGAAAGAAAACTCCTTGACGATTTCGGCCGCCTGGAGGCCGTTCACATAGACGGAATACGTCGGCATGAAGCGAAAAGTTTTCTGCTGAATGAATGCGGCTTCCTTTCCGCTTCTGTCATAAACATGGAGTTTTTTGCCCCAGGAAAATAACTCACCCTCTACAGAATAGCGGTCCCGGCCGTCGGCGTCTTTGACCGTAAATCTGTCCGGCCAGGAAAACACTTTTTGCTTGATGTACAGCTTCACACGCACACCTCTCTTTTCCCATTTTGCTGCATGGCAGCGGTTCTTATTGAAAGCGGAAACCGCGCGTTTGCAAGTCCCGAAGATATTGCAGGAAGGCATCATAGTCGCGGAAGGTCTGTAGTTCATAGGCCTCGACCTCATGAAACGAGGCAATACGGTCCTTTTCTCCCACCCATATGCGGTGGAGCTTCGAAAAGTCTTCCTGATGATTTAATTTTCCCATGCCTCGGTTTACCACCCTGTTTTGCTGCCAACGTGATTTTTGGTCATCCCGGCTTCGATCCCCAGAGCTTTGGTATAAGCCGGTTTTTTCAATGTTTTCTCCCAAAGCCGGATCGCCAATACCCGTTCTTTTGCGCTCACGAAGCATCCCTCCCTTTCTTGCTGTATGATCATTGTACAGCCGGCTCCTTTTCGGATCAATGACTGTTTGGGCAAGTTACTGCCGTTTATTTCTGCTGGAAAAGAAAAATAGGCCGGAGCATCAGCGTATGCTGACGCTCCGGTTTGGGGCGATCTTTCTTTATTTTGCCTTGAGAGCCGTATATTCTTCCATGTCAATGACTCCGGTGGCTAGCATTTTTTCGGCCCAGAGCTGTAAGGTCTCCACGGTGATCGAGATCCGCTCCAGCTCTTCCTGAATGAAAACAAAGTCTTCCAATTCCTCGCGGTCGATCTTGCCGTCCGCGGTGATCTCGATCAAGCGCTCTTTCTTTTTGTTCATCGAATTGAGGGACGCCAGCATTTCCAGCACGATCTGAGACAAATCCTTGATTTTGATCTCGGGGACATACTGCTGTCCGATCGGGCACTGGTTCGCGCAGTAATAGTTGCAAAGGTTGGGGAGCTTATACTTATCGGCCATGACCAGAACTTCGTCGGGATGGGGCAGGCACTTCTCGCTTTCGATTTTTTCAATGCGCTCCGGCGCAATGGAGCCCAGCAGTTCACTGGCTTTCTCCCGGGTGAGCTGCAGATCCTCCCGGGTGGTCTGATAAATGTTTTTATTCGTTTTCGTTGAAGCTCTGCCCATGGCAACGTCCTCCGTTCCTGCGCTTTCATGATATCACAATTATAGCACACAATTCGCCGCCTGAAAAGCAAAACGCCCGAGCGTATATGCGCCCGGGCGTTTTGGGAGGGGGCCCTGAAGTGGATCAGAGGTCCATGTTTTCCAGCTCGTTTACGATCTCCAGCTGCCGCTCATAGAACAGCAGGTCCTGGTTGTGGGCGAAATACTCCTTGGAGCCGTAGCGGCTGATGAAGCGGGAGGCGTAGCTGTTGATGGTCAGCTCGGTTTCGAGGATGATCAGCTCCTGGCTGTCGCCGAACACGCCGTCGCAGAAATCGTACATGTTGGAGAGCTTCTCCCGCGTTTCCTTCGCCTGTTCTTTCAGCGAGGCGACGCGGCGGTCGAAATCCGCCTTGATCACCGCGAAGGCCTCCTCGCCGGTCTTGACGCTGTCGGAGGAGAACTGAGCGCGATCCTCCTCTAGGATCGCGGAGACGCGGTTCAAAATGTGGAGCCGGTCCACCGAGAGGGTGGAGGCCCGCTTTCCCGTTTCGATCACGGCGTTGTTTTGGGCGATCTGCGCGCTCAGCGCACGGTCCGCATCCATTCCGGGATCGGTCAGGGCAAGCCGGACATTTTTCAGCAGGGGGATCAGCTCCGTGATCACGTCTTCCTCCAGGCAAACGGCCTTCAGACGCACGGACATGGCGTCCAGCAGAAGGCCCAAAAGGCTGAGTCGTTCGTCAAACTTGGCCTTCTTCGCCCGGGTCCGGATGTCAATGTCGTCCTTGCCGTCCAGGATCTTGTCCACCTGATAATCCGACCGATACTTATTGAACAGATCATAGTAGATCGCGAAATCCTTGGCGATCTGCTTGTTTTGCAGATACTGGCCCACCAGCCGCTCGGTGATCTTGAAGCCGCGGCGCTCGTAGATCCGCATGGTCGCGGACAGGTCGGTCCAGCCGCGGGCGGTGGCGAAGGTCTTGCCGTCCAGGGTGGATTCGATCTTGTAAAAATCGCCCTTTTTGATATCCAGATAGGTCGTGATGGCCGGATGGACCCCGGCGTTCACGGCGTATTCCTTCCACGCGTCGTAGTCCGGCTCAATATCGATGCGCTTCAGGCGGTCCCAGGTCACAATGTCAAACTCGCGGACGGAGTTGTTGTACTCCGGCGGGTTTCCGGCGGTCACCACGATCCAGCCGTAGGGGACCTGATGACGCCCAAATACCTTGTACTGCAGAAACTGGAGCATGGCGGGGGCCAGCGTTTCCGAGACGCAGTTGATCTCGTCCAGGAACAGAATACCCTCTTTCAGGCCGGTGTCTTCCATCATATCGTAGACGGAGGCGATGATCTCGCTCATCGTGTACTCCGATACGCTGTACTCCTTCCCGCCGTAGGTCTTTTTTACGATAAACGGCAGACCGAGGGCGCTCTGGCGGGTATGGTGGCTCATGGAGTAGCTGACCAGGCCGACGCCGAGCTCCTGCGCGATCTGTTCCATGATCGCGGTCTTGCCGATACCCGGCGGGCCCATCAGAAACAGCGGGCGCTGTTTTTCCAGGGGGATCTCATACTCGCCGAATTCATTTTTGGTAAAATAGGTAAAGATCGCGTTGCGGATCTCTTCCTTCGCGTCCTTAATGTTCATCCTGCTTTCCTCCGTTTCTTATAGCGACAGCGCGTCTTCAAACTGCTCAAACCGCAGGTCCATCAATTCGTCCTGGTCCTTGGGCAGGAAGATCCGGTTCTGATAGTCCAGCAAGGCGGCGGAGGCGGCGGTGTGGGCGCCGGCTGCCGCTTTTTCCAGGAGTCCTTCGATGTCCTTGCGCTCGATCATCTGGTGATCGAACATCCACTGGAGGATCTCCAGATCGGTCAGCATCTCCTCGTGGAACAGCTCAAGGTTCTGCCGGATGAATTCCATGTACCCGTCCGCGATCTCCGCTTCGGGCTTCATGCCGGCAATGTCGGCCAGGATAAAGCCCAGCGCGGCGTAGCGTTTTCCCAGATTGGAGCAGATGTCCGAGATCTCTCTTGTGGTGACGAAGGGGACGGTCGTGTGGTCCGCGCTCCGGCACTCCGGGTCATGGGGGTTGACGAACCAGTGCAGATCGAAGGGAAGATCCCGCGGGAGCTTGATCCACTGCAGCGCGCCGCATTTGTGGAACGCGCCTGCGCAGATGGTTTTCACGCCGTCCGGAATGACGAGGTTTGTCAGCCCCCTGCAGCCCTCGAAAACGCATTCGCCCAGGCCGGTGAGGCCCGATGGCAGGGTGATTTCCGTCAATTTGGTGCAGCGGCTGAACGCCCTCTCGCCGATGTACCGCAGGCTTTCCGGCAGCGTGACCTGCTCCAGCGGATACCCGTCCGCGAAAGCGTCCGCTCCGATCTCCGTGACGCCCTCCGGAACCGTGACTTCAGACAGGCCGTTCGGGCAGATGAGCAGCCGGGCCGCATCCTTGCTGTACAGCATCCCGTCGATGTCACGATAGTGCTGATTTTCCGGAGCCGCGTGGATCCGGACCAGACGGTCGCATTCGAGGAACGCGCTCTTGTTGACGGTGGTCAGTTCCTTGGGAAGGTTCACGTCTGTCAGATTCGCGCAGCCGAAGAACGCCCCGCGCTCCAGACCTTCCAGCGTTTCCGGCAGTGTGATGCGCGTCAGCGCCTGACATTTGGAAAACGCACTGCGCTCCAGATGGGTCAGGCCCGGCGCTTCCGGCAGGTCCGTCAGTCCACAGTCGTGGAACGCGAATTCTCCGATCCGGGCCAGGCTTTCCGGCAGCGTCAGCTTCGTCAGCTTCCAGCAGCCGGAAAACGCGCTCCGGCCGATGTACGTCATACCCTCCGGCAGCGTGACTTCCGCCAGGCTCCGGCAGCCGGAGAAGGAGTTTTCCTCGATGTCGGTCAGGCCCTCCGGCAGTGCAACGCCGGTCAGGCTCTGGCAGCCGGAGAACGCGCTTGCGCCGATGTGTTTCAGGCTCTTGGGCAGCGTCAGCTTCGTCAGAGCGCGGCAGCCGGAGAACGCCTCCGGGCCGATCTCTGCAAGACCCTCCGGCAGCGTGAGCTGCGCCAGATCCCGGCAGCAAAAGAAGGCGCGCTCGCCCACAGCGGTCAGCCCCTCCGGCAGCGTCACGCCGGTCAGAACGCCGCACTGTTCAAAGGCCCGCTCCCCGATGGAGGTCACCCCCTCCGGGATCACCACGCAGCCGCCGCAGCCTTGATACTTTTTCAAAACGCCGTTCTCAATCAAAAAATCATGTTTCAGATTCATGCTCATTCAACTCATCCTTTTGCAGGACCAGACGGATCGCCCAGGGGGGCACGTCGGGCTTGCTGTAGTTTTCATTCACAAACACAAAGACCGCGTCAAAGTTCGGCTTCTTTGCGGGAAATACGCCGGTGCTGTCGGTAAAGTAGATCAGGCCCTTCAGATTGCGGAGGGTCCGCGTGCGCACCATTTCGTCCACGAACTGGAACGCGGGACGGAAATCCGTATCGCCCGGCTTCCGGAGCTTCAGGCTGTCCAGGTACGCGTCAAATTCCTCCGGACCGGTGATCTTCACATGCTCCGGCACGGCCCCGCCGCAGGTCAGAATGTGGAGGTGGACCGTTGAAGAGATACTCTGCGTGGATTGGAACACCTCATAGGTTTTGCGCAGGAACTGCCGCGCCTGCTCAACGGAGATGAGACCGGAGAGGTCAACGGCCAGGACGAACTCCCGCAGGCGCTTCACCTCTTTGTATTCCAGCGGCTCGATCAGGGGCATTTTCTCGTAAAGCTGCATTCCGTAGGTATAGAAGATATAGTCGAATTCATCCGGATTGGTCTTCATGGCCTCGCCCCGGGCGGCAAACTTCTGCAGGAACCCGGCGTAATCGTAGGTCTCCCGGTTGACCTCCCGGAGATTCTGCATCATGGCCTCTGCCTTGTCGCCCTGCCGCCGGGCAAAGGTCTCCATATCGACCTGCATCCGCTCCGAGATGTCCCTCCAGACCGCCTCCGTCGCCTCCGGCGGCTGCCTGCGGGGCTCCTGCTCCCCGTCTGCATACCAGAGCCGGTGGTCGTCCGCGCGGAAGACTGCCTGCAGCTCCTCCAGCTCCGCCGACGGGAGCTGCCTGCCCTGCAAATTGCGGTAGATCTTCTCCGCCGTCAGCATCCCGATTTCCTTTTGCAGTTTGGCGCAGAACTCCTGCTGCTTCTGCTCCCGCTCAACAGCGACGGCCGTCAGGGCCAGCTCTGAGATCGCGTGCTCCACCGCGATGTCGCAGGCGAGATCCCACAAGGCGGGCTCCACGCTCTTGCGGAGGAACATATGCCGGAAAATGCAGTGCAGGATCAGGTGCAGGTAATCCCGCGCGGGCATTGCGTGCTCCGCCCGATAGGAGCGCAGCACATGGATGGGGTCGTAATACAGCGCCTGCCCGTCCGTGGCCAGCGTGCTCCCCGGCCGGTTTTCCGGGGAAAACTGGCTGAGCGCGGCGTCCAGAAAACGCAGATTGACCAGAAGCGTGTTGCGGGAGAGAGTCAGCACTTCCCGGGCCAGCGCGTCCGCTCTGTTCGTGGTTTTATCCTGATTCATCATTCATGCTGTCCTTCTCATTTTGTTGTACGGGAGAATGGAGATCAGACATTCAGCTTGAACAGGCGGGCGGCGTTTCCGCCCAGGATCAGGTCACGGTCCTGCTGGGGCAGGTCCAGATTGCGGACAAACTCCACGCCGTCGGCCATCCAGTTGTAGAAGATAGGGAAGGCAGAGCCGAACAGAATGTGGTCGGCGCCGCAGGTCTTGACGGCGCACTCCATCTGCTCCTTGCCCCAGGTGGACGCGTGGGTGGCCTCAAAGTAGATGTTGTTTTTCAGGTAATTGCGGTAGCGGTCATTGCCGCTGACGTCCAACACGCAGGAGTCCTTTTTCTTCTTCCCGCCCTGCGTGGGGAGCATGACGTCGTTGACCGCGAACCACGCGCCGCCAAACTGGGTGTAGATGCACTTCAGCTCGGGCAGGTCGTCAAACATGCCGCTGAACACAGCGCGGCCTACGGCGGTCGCCTGATCCATGATGCGGCCCATCTCGCGGCGCATGTTGGTCCACTCATAGATGGACTGCCAGTGTACGGGCATGGGAGTGTGGTGGACCACCAGGGGAACGCCCAGCTTCTCCACGGCCTTCAGATGGGGGCGGAACACCTCGTCGTCCAGGTACAGCTCGCCGTAGTGGCAGGCCACCTGCACGGCCACGCAGCCCAGCTCCTTGACGCAGCGCTCCATCTCATAGAGGTTTTCCTTCCCACCCCAGGGGGGCACACAGGCGAAAGCGTACAGGCGGCCGTTGGAACGCTTACACATCGCGGCTGTCTGATCGTTGATCTTTTTGCAGGTGTCCAGACGCAGCCACTCCTGCCAGACGGGAACGCGCAGCATGGCGATATCCACGCCGCTGTCGTCCATCGCCTCCAGCTTGGCCTCCAGTGTGTACTCGCCCTCGATGTAGTTCAGGTTGGGGTAGCCCTTGGGCTTTTCCAGAACGATCTGACGCTTTCCGTCCGCGGTGGTGGTCAGAGTGGCGATCTCGCCGAACCCGCGGGGGGCGGTGCTCAGAAAGCCGTTGAGCATCTCTTCGTCATTGAAAAGATCGACGGGAAGATTATCCATGTTGATGTCGATGATCATAATTGTTCCCCCTTGTACAAAATATGCAGTTGGCAAAATATCGGACTGATTGTATTCTAGTTGCAAGGAGCGTTTTTGTCTGTAACGTCAGGTTACAAAACTGTTTTTCCCTCCTTTGATTTGTTACCGCCTGAAGAAAAAGCGGGCTTGCGGTGCTGGATTCCAGCGCCGCAAGCCTGCTTTTACAGACTGCCTGTTATTACATCCTTTTCAGCTTGCGCTCTCTGCACCGGAATTTCCAAATCTCTGGCGGATAGAGGCTCCGGATTGCTCCACCCTGGACATGACTTCCTTGAGATTCCGCACGTCTTCTTCCGTCATTTTTGCAGGCTGCTTGGACAGCGACTTGGCAAGCTCGTTGCAGTCGGCCTTCACACGCTTCTTCTCTTCCTTGTCGATTTGCTTTCCGCCCTTTCTCAGGGCCTCTTCGGTCTGATTCAGGAGCCTCTGCGCCTGGCCGCTGACATCCAGCGCCTCCCGGCGGGTCTGATCCTGAGAGGCGTATTGCTCCGCGTCCCGGATCGCCTGCTCGATCTCCTCGTCGGACATTTTATCGTTTGCGGTAATGGTAATGGACTGCTCCTTGCCGGTGTCCAGATCCTTTGCGGAAACCTTCAGGATGCCGTTGGTATCGATATCGAAGGTGACTTCGATCTGCGGGACGCCTGCGGGCGCCCGCTTGATCCCCTTCAGCTTGAACTTTCCGATCGTTTTGTTGTCCGCCGCCATGGGGCGCTCCCCCTGAAGGACATGGATCTCAACGCTGGTTTGGTATGGAGCCGCGGTGGAAAACACCTGCGAATAGTGCGTGGGAAGGGTGGTGTTTCTCTCCACGAGACGGGTGGCGACGCCGCCTACGGTCTCAATGGACAGACTGAGCGGTGTCACATCCAAAAGCAGGATCCCGGTTCCGGTCCCGGCCAGAGCGATCGTGCCGCCAGACAGCGTGTCCGCCTGAAGGGCGGCGCCTTCGGCCACACACTCGTCCGGGTTGATGTTTTTGGAGGGGAGGATGCCCGTCATGGACTGAACCTTCTCCTGAACGGCGGGGATCCGGGTGGAGCCGCCGACCAGCAGCACCTTGCCCAGCTCCGAGGCGGCGATTCCCGCGTCGTTGAGAGCGTTTTGCACCGGTCCGGCGGTTCGCTCCACCAGGTCCCGGGTCATCTCATTGAATTTTGCGCGGCTTAAGGAGAGCTCCAGATGGACCGGCCCCTTGGAGGACTGCGTCAGATAGGGGAGGTTGATCATTGTGGTTTCCGTGCCGGAGAGCTCTTTTTTTGCCTGCTCGGCGGCTTCCCGAATGCGCTGCATGGCGCTGGGATCACGGGTAATGTCGCCTGAATGACGCTGGCGGTATTCCTGAACGATCCACTGGACGATCCGCTCGTCAAAGTCGTCGCCGCCCAGGTGGTTGTCGCCGGCCGTTGCCAGCACTTCGATCACATTGTCGCCGATCTCAATGATCGACACATCGAAGGTCCCGCCGCCCAGATCGAAAACCATGATTTTTTGCGCCGCGCCGTTATTCAGACCATAGGCCAGCGCCGCGCTGGTCGGCTCGTTGATGATGCGCAGCACATTCAGCCCCGCGATCCGTCCCGCGTCTTTTGTGGCCTGGCGCTGAATATCGTTGAAATACGCGGGAACGGTGATCACGGCGTCCTGCACCGGCTCGCCCAGATAGGCCTCCGCGTCCTTTTTCAGCTTCCGCAGGATCATCGCGCTGATCTCCTGGGGATTGTAGGCCTTTCCATCAATGTTGATATGCCAGTCTGTGCCCATGTGGCGCTTGACGGAGCTGATGGTCCTGGAGGCGTTGACCGCAGCCTGCCTGCGGGCGCTGCTTCCCACAAGCCGCTCCCCCGCGGCCGTGAAGGCGACGACGCTGGGCGTTGTACGGTCTCCTTCCGCAGTGGGGATAATGACAAGATTTCCGCCCTCTACAACGGATACGCAGCTGTTAGTCGTACCTAAATCGATCCCGATCGCTTTGCTCATAGATGTTCCTTCTTTCAAAAATACATTCCGCCGGCACAGCACCGGCACAGTAGATTGGCCACACAGAGCCCCATACAGCACTTGCCCATGGCCGAAGGGTCCATGTGAAAGCCCTGGCTCCCCTGCTGGTAGGTCTGTCCGGTCTGCTGGAAACGCTGCAGCAGGCGCTGGTAATCACGGTTGTTTGGTTCCATCTGAACCGCTCTCCGGATCTGTTCCAGCGCCAGGACCGTGTTTCCGGCCCCGTTGTTTGCCCATGCGCTGAGATAATACCAACGGGCATTGCGCCCGGAGCTGACGACGCGATTCAAAATGTTGATCGCGGCGGAATACTGCCGGTTTTGGATCGCCACGATCGCCTGCCGGATCTCAGGGCTGTCGCCTGCCTGCGCCTGCGGGGGAGAGACCTGGCTTGCTTCCTCAAAGCCGAAGCCGAAAAGATCCCCAAAATCAAATCCGCTGAAATCGCTGGACCATCCGCCCGGACCCTGGTACCCTCCCGCGGAATGACCCTGGCTCTGGGAAGAGCTGCTTTGGCCATATCCGGTATTGTGCCGAGGCTCCTGCTGCTGCCGCTTGGCGTACTTTTCAGGATTCATCAGCATATCATAGGCCTCGTTGACCTCCGCCATCTTTTGCGCGGCGGTGGGATCGTCCGGATGAAGATCAGGGTGATATTCCTTTGACTTCCTGCGGTATGCTTTCTTGATTTCCTCCTCGGAAGCGCCTGGCGAGAGGCCGAGCACTTTATAGGGATCCTGTACCATGATCTTCTTCCTTTCGTATGTCCTTCGTTTTAGCCTGGTATTTTTGCCACACGCCTGCGTAGATCACACTTCGGAGCAAATGTACATCCTCAACCAGCGGCAGCTTCTCAAAAATCTCAGCGGCCATTCCGATCTGGACCGTCATGGCATCCTGCATGTCCTCCGGCCGTTTTCCCGCCGCAAGGATGGGATTGTAGCTGCCGTGTTTTTGATCCTCCTCATAGTCGATCACGGCATCCATCATGTAAATAAAACGGCCCAGGCAATTTCCAAATTGACGCAGGGGCTTCGACCAGACATCCTCGGAATAGACAAACAGCTCGGCCATCAGCTTTCCAAAGCAGTTCGCGGCTTCATCCGGACCTCCGGCATTCTGCTCGATCTGGGATAATTCCTGCATACAGGACTCGACCGCGCCGCACTGTCTGGGCCATTGCGCTTTCACATCCGAATAGGGATTTTTCAGAACTCCGGCATACAGGCGCCGGGACAGCTTGCGTTCGTCGTTCCAGTCATCCATACACTTATAGGAGATCAGGGCGATGGTCATGTCGGCGGCATACTGGGTGTAGCGGCTGCGGCTGTATGCGTGCTTCCCGACCGGATGGACGACGCAGTGGATCTCACCCCGGTCCTCCTCCGGTTCATAGAGGGAGGAGAGCAGCAGGATCAGAAATGTCATATCATAAGTAAGACCGAGCCTGGAAAGCTGACCGTGCCGGCGGCCGAGCTCACGGCATAGACCGCAGTACACCTGCTGGTACCGGTTTTTTTCATCCGGCGACAGGTCATTTGCATTTGCGATGATATACCCGAACAGTCTCCCCACCTCCCTGAAGTTCAGCCAGCCGTGCTTTGCAGCTTGATGGCTACCCCTTTTTACAGGCTTGCTTCAGCAATTAGATCTATTATTGTATTTTTACATGAACAAAAACAAAACCAAAATTGAACATATTATTAATTTTCTGCATTTAGCGCAGATATTTGCCATTTTCCTGTTGACAAGCAGTACTTTTTATTTCTTAATTGCCAGCGGAACTTTGTGACAATATCACGGAAACCATTGACAATGGCGGCTATAATGAAACCATCGAACAAAAACGATCAAGGAGGACGAAATTATGTCTGTTGTCAATATCACAAAAGATAATTTCCGGGAGGAAGTTCTTCATTCCGACAAGCCCGTCCTGTTGGACTTTTGGGCAGATTGGTGCGGCCCCTGCCGGATGGTCAGCCCCATTGTGGATGAGATCGCGGCTGAACGGAATGATCTCAAGGTCGGTAAGATCAATGTGGACGAGCAGCCGGAGCTGGCTGGTCAGTTCGGCGTCATGAGCATCCCCACACTGGTGGTGATGAAGGACGGCAAGATCATCAATCAGATGGTGGGCGCAAGGCCCAAAAGTCAGATTTTGGCCATGCTGTGAGAAAAAGCGAACATGAGTGTGGCAGGCGGAGCCACCGCCTGCGGGATAGACCGGTAAGCAAAAAGAACATCCTCCTGCATTGACAGCAGGAGGATGTTCTTTTATTTCTTCACTTTATGCGTCTTGCAGCTGTTCCAGCTTTTTTGCGTCTGTAATTTCCACCGCTCCTCTGGACAGTTTCACCATGCCCTCGCTCTGAAAATA